>NZ_CP033808.1:1452500-2101126 GCF_003812445.1 Streptococcus sp. FDAARGOS_522 | reverse complement strand
GCTCCTAAAAATGATGAATCATACTCAAGTGCTTGTGCACAAGGAATAATTCTCCAAGGCAAACGATAAGATGCTACTTTCCCCTGCTCAATCTTAACACCTTGGGCAACTTGGACGAGCCCTCCCACTGCTATAACTGTCGGATCTACCTGTATGGATTTGCTAATTTGACTCAAAGAATCTACCTGCAACATAGAATCTGCATCTAGACATAGAAAATAATCGTAATTAGCAGCATTGATCCCCATATTTAAGGCATCCCCTTTGCCACCATTTTCTTTAACAATGAGTGTCAGTTTAACCTTACCAACCTGTCTCTGAAAGACATCTTTACAAGTTTGAGTAGCAATAATTGAATCAATCGTATTCGAGATTTTCATTAATGCAAACTCTTCCTTGAGAACATCTGAAGTATTGTCACTGGAACCGTCATCCACAACGATAATTTCATATGCTTCATAATCAAGGTGCAATAACGAATCAATCGAACTCACAATGGTTGTTGATTCATTATAGGCTGGTACAATAATTGAAATTGGAATTTTTTCTTTATTTCTAGTTAAACTTTTTTTGCGCTCATTTTTTTCATAGAGATGAACACCTCCAATGACTAATGAAATCACTAAAAAGCTGGCATAGGCAATCAATAATACTAAGAAAATGACTTGAGATACCTTTAGGAAGGTAAAAAATAATGCCATAGAAAATCCCCTTTATTTGATATTTATATCCTTTTTCCGAATACGAAGCCAACTAAGCTTATCTAATCGTTGTCTTAAGATATAGTGAATGTTAAAAACAATAATTGCTAAGCAAATCAAAATGTAAAAATATAAAATGTTATGTACCATATGTTCTCTCTCTTTCTTTAGACCATTCTTTCTTAATACTATAATAGGAGTCTTTTAAAAAGGTTTTGGTATCGGGTCTCTCCCAATTTTTCAAACGATAATCTGCCATCTTTATCAGTGTGTTTTCTTTGCTATTAGCACCTAATCCTAAAGCAATGCTCTCAATTTCTAACTCCTTCACACCATAATGTTTAAAGTAATCATCGTGAATTTTTTGAGATGATGGATCAGAAAAATTCAACAACTGCCACGGAATTCTGACCTCTATAAAGTCCTTTCCAAACGAAATATCTGTTTGTGAATCAAATGTTTTTTGGTGCCTATCAGTTGTTCCTGTTTTGAGAAGACCAGTAGGATGAGTTGGTAAGAACCTCTCTGTTGCTTTTACTTTTTCCATGTCTTCAACAATCTTTGTATTTCTCAATACCATATTTATCTGCTCAAAATTACTACTGTTCTTCTTTGGTGGGAAAGCATAAAAATCTTTACCATTAAGCTGTCGAAGATAGTTCGCTTTTAAGGCGTTATAGCGCTCTTGGACAAATAATTCAGACTTGCCATTTGGATCAATAGACAATACAAAGTCACTAGATTTAGAAAATGTGACCTTACTACCATTCATTTTTCTACTACCAGATTTTGGTGTAATATCTATTGGTAATAATCGTTTTTCTTTTAGTTTTTCAGGTTTTGTTTTAATCGCAAGGTAGAGATAGCTTTCATCACTGCTAGCATATAAGTCATCTCCTGTTGCACTAGTCATCAGAGGATGTTTCCACTCTTCTTTGCCTCTTTTACCATCAACCTGATAATGATGTTTTGCGTTTTTAAAGCCTAATAAACCATAACCTTGATTAAATACTTGTGCATCCCCCCATAGGAATTGACTATGTTTATTTGTGGCGAAGGATGTATTCCACACACTTGCATTCCAATCGTCTTGCCATGCATTGATAGTCGCTCCAAAACTACCGGATGATATAAAAGATTCATAATCTTCTAGTAAACGCTGACCTTGTTCTTTTTCATTAATCGGCAGAGGACGTTTATCAATTTCTTTTTGGGCAATACCTCTCGCTGTCGAGTAGCCATAACCCGTGACTAGAACAGGGATTTTGTGATAAGCATTTAGCAGTTTAACGTATCCCTGTGACAAAGAAAGTTCTTTAATCTTTTGTCTATCTTCTTTACTGATATTCTCTTTATCAAATAATAGATAATCCTTGTATCGAGGATGGAAATCAATAGCTTTATATGCTGCAAACATACCTGCTTTAACATTCGAATTAGCTTGAATATTTTCTACATTTAGTTGTACGTATTTAGGAGCCTGTGCCTCAAATGGTTTTCGATAATGAAAAGGGTCTGTTGTTGGTGAGTTTGAAAAACTAATCAAATGTTGCCAACCATATTTAGCTGTCTCATAATGTGTCAATTCATCCATTACTTGAGCTAGCATGACCTCAAATGGATTAGCTGCCACAGAAGTTTTAAAATAACGTCCTTTATATTGCGTTTTTTTCTCTTGATGATTAGTATAAGCGACAGTACCACTATTCCAATCATCCCCTACGACATAACCAAGTACCCAAGGACTAAGATCATAATGATAATGACTGCTACCAAAATCAGTATTCCATACTTGCTTACGCCCATGGAGAATATCCACAACGCCTTTTGCTTCTCGTTTTAAATACCCCCTATAATTATCATTAAAAGCTGTTATAGAAGCATTATTGCGATAAGAATCTATACGTATTCCTTGCAACAAATACAGTGGCCTCTTTGATGCTTTGTTGTGGTGATATAAGGCATCGTAAAATGCAACATTCATCGGTACCTTGACTCTTACAGTATTTGCCCCCATGTTGGAAATTAAATGGAACCATTCACGATACGTTTTTTGAGTAATAGGAAAATCGTTGTGATGATAACCCGCTAAGGAAGACTCAACGTCTACTCCTTTAACAACAAAAGGTTTATTGGTGGGCTTGTGAAGTACAGTATCACCTTTAACAACAAAGTTAGTTCTTGTATTTTCTTTTAATAAGCCCTTTGGTAAATACAAACTACCATCAAAGTAATACAAATAATAAATAGAGCTAAACAAAATAGTTAAAAGGGCTACAATACTTAGATATTTTTTCATAATGTTCTACTCCAGTAAAGTATTAGTATTTTTCGATGGTGCACTATATTGATACAAGGTCTCAATATTTCTATCCATCCATCTGCCACGCTTTTTGATAAAATCTTTTAATTGTTCTACTGATTTGTGATAACTTGTCACATTGCGTTCAGTAGGAATCAAATAATTCCTTGGATCAGTATTCTTTAAATCAAAGACATAGCCCCATTTTTTATAATTTCGATCAATAGCTGGACCTAAAAAATGCCTTGTCTCGTCGATGTAATTAGATAAATATTCTGTCGCTAGAACTCCCTTTCGTAATTCTTTATAGCGATGAACAACCAGGTCTATAAATGCTTTGTCCTTAATGAGCATATTGAACCACGGTGCATCCGTCAAGGTAAAATCTGCCTCATCAACACGTCCTTCAATTTGATTATCAAAAGCATTATTAAAATCCCAAACTACTAGTTTTGCTCTATCACGAAGATCTTTATATAGATAGGTTGAAAATTTACCCGCATCCACATTTCTAAAAAATTCATTGATGACAAAATAATTTGCAAATGATTCTCTATCAATATATTTAGGATATTGTGAAAAATCATAAGAATAAAGGACTTTTTCAATATGATTGATGTCCTTATTAATAAACTCTAATTGTTTTGATGTCAATCTTTGTTTACCTGGATATTTCACATCAAGAGCTGAGATACCAGACTGGTGTGTATAATGTACATAGTTATCTAACTTTTGCTTTGCCTTATGTTCACGATCCCAAGCAACGATATAAGGTGTTTTATGCAACTTTTTATCACTTTTTTCAATGGGAACTCGTTGCTCACCTTGTTCGATATTCTCAACTGCTAGATATACTCCCTGATACTCACCATTGACAAATAACTCACAGTAGCGAACGTTTGGGGCATAGGACATAATCTCACCAGCAATATTATAACTCAGATAATTTCTTAATAATGTTCTGTCTAGAAAGGGACCATGCAATACCCACTCCGATTCTTTAGGCATTCCTGCTAATCGATGCTTCTTTTCCTTTAACTTATTAGTGACAAACTTAACTTTCAGTGACTTCTTATCAAAGTAACGAGAGGAATTTCCTCTATATGATATTAACCCTTTTGTCCTAATTCTCGGCTTTTCTGATAAATGATGTGATCTACTTGGAGAATCCCGTAATTCGATATCAGCATTAATATTATCCCTAGCTTTGACATATTTTCCACCTTCTTTTGTAACAAGAGGAATAGCTTGTTGCTTTGTATCGATGCTGATAATGGGCAAATGGGTTTTAAATCCTGTTAAATCACTCTTCGCATCTACCTGCTTTATACGATGATGATGTATTCTTTCGATGTGATGCTTAGGAATCCAAAAATAGAAAAATAAGAATAGAAAAAGACCTATAAGGGTTGTGCCGTAAATAACCTTCCCTCTCATAAGTCTACCCATTGATTTCGTCGCTTTGGCTAACAATGTTGAAATAATCAATATTTCCCAATTGGTACACTTTTTCAGTTAACTGATTATCTACATGGTGTTGCTTATCGTAATCTTTTCTAGAGATTTCGAAAATCATTTCAATAGTATTAGTTGTTGAATTTTTAACACGCTGAACAGCTTTTCCGTCAAAATATTGGAAGAAAATTCCTTCTAAATCAACTTCTAGTGTTCTATCGCACTTCACAATCAATAACATACGATTCTCGTTTTTAACACGTCCCATAACCCATAGTAAGATAAAGATAACGCTACTTCCTAATGCCGCTACCACATAGTCACCGACACCACAACAGATACCAACAACTATGGTCCAAAAAATATAAACTGTATCTCTTGAATCTTTTATGGCTGTCCTAAAACGAACAACTGACAAGGCACCGACCATACCCAATGACAAGGCTACATTATTACCAATAACGGTCATTACTGTTGCAGTCAAGACCGTCAATGTCATTAATGAAACATTAAACTTTTTACTATAGGCAGTTCCACTATGCGTATAAGCATAGGAAACATAAATAACTACACTCAATAAAGCTGCTACAAGAATATGTAAAATCATATCTTGAAAACTTAAATTTCCACTTTGCTCTAGACTATTTCGTAATAGGTCTTTCATTTTTTGTTATCCTCTCACATTTAATAATAATTAACGTATATACTTTTTCACTAAAAACGATAATGTTTACTAACAGCTCTTCCTAAACAATACTTACTCGCTGAAAGTTCACTTCTATCTACCGAATCTAAGAGTTCTTTAATATAAGACAATAAAAATCCATTATATTTAACTTCTAAAATAACAAGGTAAGGATCTAATAAATAATTTTGATTTAAATCCTCTGAGAAAATATCATAACTAGCCTCTGTACCTATTATATGGTGGTCAAAGGTGATTCGGATATTGTTTTCCTTAGCAACAAAAGCTTTTCTTTGGTACTCAATAACCGTTTTAGGTTGATAAAGTTGCGTTGTTATCCTTGAATAACACTCCGCAGCAAATGTATCCGGATAATTTAATAAAACACTATTGTTACCATTAATCAGCGCTTGAGCATCTGTCTTGCTTAATTTTAGAGAGCGCTTTTTTTGATTAGCACCTTGTTTTTGTTTCATTTCTAATTTCGCAAAATTGCTTTGACTACCATAATTGCGCAAACGAATCTTTCTTCGTATCTCAACACCATCTTCCTTTTCTTGCCAATCAACATCTTCTAAAGAATCAAAGTATAGCGAACGGATAGTATAGCCATCGTCTGAACTATGCGAATCGAGCGTCATTACTTGGGAAAATTTCTTAGATAAAAGATAGTAATCTTCAAGTGATATTAAATATTTTTTTTCCTGTCTAAGAACTTCGTTCATCACTCACCTCTATTTAATTAAACATTAATTTATATATAAATATTAACAATAAATTAAGCAAAAATAAATATATCAGAAATTATACACCTTGTCAACAGGAAAATATATAATGTATATTTTTTTATAAGAAGGCATTTTAAACTTTATTTTTATACTATAAATATGATTGTTACGCTCCTTTAAACCTAGAAGCAAAATGTATATTTTCAATCCACAGCTGTTATAAAATAATTTTTAAAAAGTGTTTATATCTTAGTTTAATCACACCTTACTGCAATCTATAAATCATTTTAAAAAATCTGATCTAAAAAAAGGCTAAAACTAAGTTTTAACCTTTTTGACATATCTATAAAATTGAAATAGTGCTATCCTTCAAATTTCTCTAAATCAAATGCTTGGCCTTTTTGTTTATCTGACAGCACCAAAGAAAATACTAGACCAATCAACATTGGAACTAGCCACCCCATTGAAATAGTATGAAAGGGGAGGAATCCTACTAACTGAGTTAATGTTTTTTCTTGCCATTGTCCCGCTAGAACCTCAACAAACGACACTAAAGTGACAAGACCAATTGTCAAAGACATTCCCTTTTTTGAAAGCGGCAACCACTTATTAATCAAAATAATTAAGACAATAACAATAACAATCGGATACAATAAAGTTAGCACAGGAACTGAAAAAGTAATTACAGCATTTAAACCAAGATTAGCAATTAAAAAGCCAATCAAAGTAAAAACAGTAGCAAATAATTTATAATTCCCAAAACGAAAGTTCTTATCAAAAAATTCAGATACTGACACAATAAGCCCAACTGTTGTTGTAAAGCATGTCAATGTTACCATAATACTCAAGAAATAACGACCAAAATTTCCAAATAATTTATAAGATGCTTGTGATAATACATAAGCTCCTTTATTAACATTTGGGTCAGCTAAAATATCAGCTGGGACAGGAAACTTATTCCCTAAAAAACCTAAGCCAATATATAAAATACTAAATGCTAAACTAGTAACAATTCCAACAATCCAAATGGTTGATAAATATTCTTTTTTAGTTTTAAAACCAAACTTTTTAAGCGTTTCTGTTGCTACTAGACAAAAAGCAACTGCTGCAAGTGCATCAAGTGTATTATAGCCTGCTAAGACACCACTTCCAAACGCTTTTCCTGCATAGTCAGCGCTCGCCTTAGCACTCTCCAAGTTTCCATAAGCAATAGCTCCAACGACAACCAAAGAGAGAATTAAAAAGGCAAAAACAGGTGTTAAGATTTTCCCAACACTATCTAATATACCATTTGGTCTAATAGCGAGATAATAAGCTGCAGCAAAAAAACAGGCTGTAAAACACAAAAGAGCAATCGGACCATGCCCTACAATTGGAGCAACCCCAATTTCAAAAGAAACCGTTGCTGTTCTAGGAATAGCAAAAAGTGGACCAATAGTTAGGTAGAGTATAACTAAAAATGTTAAAGAAAACCACGGACTAAATTTTTCCGACATCTCTGTCTTATAACCACCATTAGTTAGTGTGCCTAATAGGAGGGTAATAATAGCTAATCCAACTCCTGGCAAACAAAATCCTAAAATCGCTGGCCAGAAATCTTGTCCAGATGCTACACCTAATGCTGGTGGAAAAATGAGGTTCCCTGCACCAAAGAAGATACCAAATAAAAGTAATCCCGTTAAAAAGCCTTTTTTTACCATAAGCAACCATTAGTGTAAATAATCTATTTACACCCTTTCCATAAATTCTCCTTATCAAATTCTATCTAAATGCTTAGAATCGATGTCTTTTATTATATCAAAAATAAAAATAAATTCTAGATCATTTTCATAATTTTCCAACTATTCAGTCACTTTTTTCTTGAAAACAAAAAAAGAGCATAATGCTCTTTTTGATTAACCAATAATTGATCCATTTGCCACTGCTGAATCGACCGTCAACACTGTCAATTTACCATCATGTTCTGCTGAGAGAATCATGCCTTGACTGACATATTTTTTCATCATTTTACGTGGTTTGAGGTTAGCAACAATTTGGAGTTTTTTCCCTACTAACTCTTGTTCATTTGGGTAAAATTTTGCAATCCCTGATAAGATTTGACGATGGCCCTCGTCACCAGCATCTAGACGGAAACGAAGAAGTTTATCAGAACCTTCCACTTTCTCAACTTCAATTACTTCTGCAACGCGGATTTCAACAGCGTCAAAATCCTCAAACTTGATTTGACCTTTGCTTGATGTCAATTCAACTTCTTCAGGAACCCACTCCTTTTCCACTGGTGCTTTTCCAGCATTCATTTGTTCTTTGATATAAGTAATTTCGTCTTCCATATCCAACCTTGGGAAAATTGGTGAACCTTTTGCAACAACTCGAACACCTTCTGGTAGACCAGCAAAAGTCAATTTTTCAAGATCGAATGTTGTCCCTAAACCAAGTTGTTCCATAATGGCATCGGAAGTTTCCATCATGAACGGTTGAATGAGGTGAGCAACAACACGTAGACTAGCAGCTAAATGACTCATTACAGCTTCTAGCTTATCACGATCGGTTTCGTCTTTTGCAAGTACCCACGGTGCTGTTTCATCAATATATTTGTTAGTTCGTGAAATAAGATTCCATACAGCTTCAAGGGCACGTGGGAAATCCACCGCTTCCATTTGTTTATGATAGTTTTCAATACTATCTGTCGCAACAGAAGCTAAATCAGCATCAAAGTCAGTTGCAACAGCAAATCTTGGTACTTCTCCATCGAAATACTTGTTAACCATAGCAATAGTGCGGTTGAGAAGGTTTCCTAAATCATTAGCAAGTTCATAGTTAATACGTCCAACATAATCTTCTGGCGTAAAAGTTCCGTCTGAACCAACAGGCAATGAACGCATGAGATAATAACGGAGTGGATCAAGACCAAAACGCTCTACTAACATTTCTGGATAAACGACATTCCCTTTTGATTTAGACATTTTACCATCTTGCATCACAAACCAACCATGAGCAACTAGACGTTTTGGTAATGGCAAATCCAGCGCCATTAACATGATAGGCCAATAAATAGAGTGGAAACGAAGAATATCTTTACCAATCATATGAATGTCTGCTGGCCAAAATTTATGATATTGACTGAGGTCGTCAGACCAACCATAACCAAGAGCAGAAATATAGTTCATCAAAGCATCAATCCAGACATAAATAACATGTTTTGGATTTGATGGTACCTGAACTCCCCATGTGTAAGTTGTACGAGACACTGCTAAATCTTCTAAACCTGGTTCTATAAAGTTTTTAAGCATTTCATTCATACGACCATCTGGCTGAATAAATTCTGGATGCTCAGCGTAGTATGCTTTTAAACGATCTGCATATTTGCTCATGCGGAAGAAATAAGATTCTTCAGAAACTTTTTCAACTTCATGACCAGATGGCGCAACACCACCAATCATATTACCGTTTTCGTCACGATAAACTTCTGCTAATTGGCTTTCAGTAAAAAATTCTTCATCTGAAACAGAATACCATCCAGTATACTCACCAAGATAGATGTCCCCTTGTGCCAACAATTGTTCAAAAATTTTAGCAACCGCTTCTTCATGGTAAGTATCTGTTGTACGGATGAATTTGTCATAGGAAATATCTAGAAGTTCCCATAATGTTTTGACACTTTCAGCCATGCCATCAACATATTCCTGTGGTGTAATGCCTGCTTCTTCAGCTTTTTGCTGAATTTTCTGACCATGCTCATCAAGACCAGTTAAATACTGAACATCAAAGCCCATCATGCGTTTGTAACGTGCCAAAACATCACATGCTATCGTTGTATAGGCAGAACCGATGTGCAATTTACCTGATGGGTAATAAATTGGGGTAGTAATGTAAAATGATTTTTTTTCTGTCATGATTTCTCCTATAAGCCACCCTAATGAGAGGTGTTTTTTATCATGATACATTATAACATAAAATCTTTTTCAACTGGATATATCTCTGAATAATATATCTACTTTTGCTATAATAAAGGTATTAAACATAGAGGGTTAATATATGATTAATACAAAAACACTTCTCCCCTACAAAACTATGCCGGTTTGGACTGCACAGTCTATTCCAAAGGCATTTTTAGAAAAGCATAATACTAAGGAAGGCACCTGGGCAAAACTAACCATTCTAAGTGGTTCTTTAGTATTTTACCAGTTATCTCCTGATGGAGAGGAAATCTCGCGGCATATTTTTGATGCTAGTAGTGATATTCCTTTTGTTGATCCACAAGTCTGGCATAAAGTTTCGCCAAATAGTCCAGACTTAAGTTGCTATCTAACTTTTTACTGCCAAAAAGAAGATTACTTCCATAAAAAATATGGTCTCACGCGCACACATTCTGAGGTTATCGCCAGTGCACCTCTCTTATCTGAGAAGAGTAATATATTAGACCTTGGGTGTGGTCAAGGGCGAAACTCACTTTATTTATCGCTGCTGGGACATCAAGTGACTTCTGTCGATTCAAACGGACAGAGCCTTGTAGCTTTAGAAAATATGGCATTAGAAGAAGAGCTTCCTTACAATATAAAATGGTATGATATTAATACTGCTACTATTGAAGGGCACTATGATTTAATTTTATCAACTGTGGTATTTATGTTTTTAAATCCCGACTGCATTTCTGATATTATTTTACAAATGCAATCACATACTCAGATTGGAGGATACAATCTTATCGTTTCTGCTATGGATACCACTGAAAATCCTTGCCCGCTTCCATTCCCTTTTACCTTCAAAGAAGGACAATTGAAATCTTATTACAATGACTGGGAAATCATCAAATATAATGAAAATTTAGGTGAATTGCACAGGGTGGATGAAAACGGTAATCGCTTAAAATTACAGTTTGCGACTTTATTAGCTCGAAAATTAAGATCATAAAAGTGAGTAGAAATCTACTCACTTTTATCTTTGGTTAGGTAATAAATATGTTCTAAACCCATACATAATTATCCTATAAAATATATATAGATGATATTTCAAAGTATTGTTGTAACAATCAGCCTTAGTATAGCTCTTCAACATAAAACGCCATACATTAGGAGTGCCTTTCTACTTGTAGGTTATAAAATTCATGGCCTAACAGCAAGTTGACATATAAAAGAGGAATTAATATTAATGATAAGCTCCATTCGCCCAGTTTACTTGAAAAATAAGTCGAGCAAACAACACCAAAGATAAATCCTCCAATAATAATAATCGTATTTCTAGCAATTAAGAAAATATCAGAATTTTTTTCGTAAAGTCCCTTTGTTAATAAATAAGCAGCATTCTTGATATTACCAGTCATCATCATATTAGCATAAGGTGCTCCTCTGAGCGATTTAAAGGTGTCTACTTGTATTGAAGCAAAGAAGGCTAGTCCTGCCACAGTAAACGACGATGGTAAGAAAGGAGTCAATATAATTGTTACTATAGCAACCTGTGTCAACGCAAAACTAGATAATAGGTACCAATGCAGTTGATGTTTATTCGCCCAACGATTCATGAAATAAGTAAACGATTGACCTAACATGAAAACCATTATAGGTAGCAAAAAAGCAAGCGCTTGACTATAATGCTTATTACTAAGGTGAATAGCAAAAGATAACAAATTCCCTGTTTGTACACCTGCAAAACGTTTTCCTTGTGTTACATAAGTGAAAGCATTGATATAACCTGAAATAAAACAGAGTGCAACCGCACACCTGAGCCCTTCATATATTTGATATTGACGGTGAGACTTTTTAGACATATTTTCCTCTAACTTTATGGCAAACAAAAATAAGACTGGGCAATCTTGCTCAGCACTTTTTTTCTAATAGATTGGTTTAAAATAGTATTAATATTAGCACTAGCTAGCCTAACAGTTCTAAATAAATTATTAAGCAATGATAAATGTAGTTTTAGTATATCATAGCCTCAGCATTGAAGCAATCTCACTTTATGAAAGGATAAAGAAAATCTCATGAGTCATTTACCCTTAATTTGAAGTTTAATTAGTTACTTTTAATTTTACTACCAAAAAACTTGCACCATTCTTAACATTTGTTACAATAAATACAACCTATTAGGAGGTCAGTACAGATTATGCACAGCACTATTTATAAATGTCATCATTGCCGTTATCTAATTTATAAAAGTTTTAAAGATATCTTTCCTTTTGCTCTCATTTTTTCTTGGATTGAAATCCTTCAAAAACTCGTTATATCAGATGATTCTTTTTTAGCTCAAACAACAAAGTCCAGTATTTATAAAAACGAGTGGTTATATACGGTTTCCAATACTCTTTATGATTTATCTCATTTACTAATCTACTTTATGGCTAGTTATTTTGTGGCTAGTTTAGTATGGAGAGGCTTATCTAACCAAACTAAAGAAAGTTTTTCTGCCAGTTTACTTGGCTTTGCCACTGTTTGGTTGCTTCTAACTTCAGTTGTTCCAGGTACAGATTATCACTATCCTAGCCAACCCATTTGGCTTATGCTGGCTTTGATTTCGTATCTTTTTATCTTTTTAACTCGACTACTTCAAAATCGCCATCATATTTTCCAGTATAGTATGTTAGCTATACTACTATTAATCTCTTCTATTTTGTCACATATCTTATATCGTTATCCTAATATTGATTTAGAATACCTTATACAAAATCACTTTTCTCAATGGCTGGGTGATGGGCCACATCAATTAATTCCTATTATGCTTTGGTCTATCTTAGCTATTTTTCT
This sequence comes from Streptococcus sp. FDAARGOS_522, assembly GCF_003812445.1. NCBI lineage: Bacteria > Bacillati > Bacillota > Bacilli > Lactobacillales > Streptococcaceae > Streptococcus > Streptococcus sp. FDAARGOS_522. The sequence goes on along the minus strand of NZ_CP033808.1, from coordinate 2,088,518 downwards.
AACCTTATCAGGTCTTTTTGTACCAGATATTTTATTTCGTCCGTACTCCTATTTTTCAGTAGTTAGCGAAAATTTAAATGCTGCCTTGAGCCAACATACAGATAAAATCCCTTATCTGTATACCTTTTATACTGTTAAAAATAGCTTTGCTATGTTTGGCGGTATTGGAATCCTATTATCCTTATTTTTAGCAGTTTTATATGAAAGTAGAAAACTACAATCGAAGAATTACTATAAATTGACATTACTGACCTTAACTCCTCTTATTTTTGATCAAAATTTACCATTTTTAGTAGGTCTACCTGTCATTTTACAACCAATATTATTCATTCCGATGGTATTAACAACTATCTTTGCAGAGGCTTTTGGAGCTCTTATGCTCTACCTAAAATTTGTCGACCCTGCAGTTTATACTGTCCCAAGTGGTACACCTAGTCTACTATTTGGCTTTCTTGCTTCAAATGGGGATTGGCGTTACCTTCCAGTCACTGCAATTATTCTAGTTGTTGGCTTCTTTATTTATCGTCCGTTTGTCAAAATCGCTTTCGCTAAGGAGGAGCAATATGAAAAAATTACTTAGATGGCTTCCTCCTGTACTTGTCATTATTATCCTTATAGGAATGACTATCTTAGGTAAGTCCTATATCAATAAAGTAACAGCTCACAAAATAAAACTCTATAACTCTCGAATGACTCCTACTATTTTAATTCCAGGATCCAGTGCTACTCAAGAACGATTTAACAGCATGTTAGCACAGCTCAACCAAATGGGAGAAAAACATAGCGTTTTAAAGTTAACTGTCAAAAAAGACAATAGCATTATCTACAATGGACAAATTAGCGGCAATGACCACAAACCCTACATTGTCATTGGATTTGAAAATAATGAAGATGGTTATAGTAACATCAAAAAACAAACAAAATGGCTACAGATTGCTATGAATGATCTTCAGAAGAAATATAAATTTAAACGTTTTAACGCTATCGGTCATTCAAATGGTGGCTTATCATGGACTATTTTCCTAGAAGATTATTACGATTCTGATGAATTTGATATGAAATCATTGTTAACAATGGGAACACCTTTTAACTTTGAAGAAAGTAACACCTCAAATCATACTCAAATGCTTAAAGATTTAATCAGTAATAAAGGAAATATTCCATCAAGTCTCATGGTATACAATTTGGCAGGAACTAATTCATATGATGGTGATAAAATTGTTCCATTTGCTAGTGTGGAGACTGGTAAATATATTTTCCAAGAAACCGCTAAACACTATACCCAACTAACAGTAACTGGTAATAATGCTACACATTCTGACTTGCCTGATAATCCTGAAGTTATCCAATATGTCGCAGAAAAAATTCTTAAAAATGAGAAAGGTAAATTACCAAAACCTCACTAAAGCTGTAAAATAGCAACGCCCCTGCTATTTTGATATAATATATTGCGAATTAAACTAAATAAAAAAGGATATTATTATGAAACTCATTTCATGGAATATTGATTCCCTCAATGCGGCATTAACAAGTGAATCAACACGTGCTTTAATGTCACGCCAAGTTATTGACACTTTAGTTGCTGAAGATGCCGACATCATTGCGATTCAAGAAACTAAACTGTCTGCCAAAGGACCTACTAAAAAACATTTGGAAGTACTTGAAACTTACTTCCCAGAATATGATTTGGTTTGGCGATCATCAGTCGAACCTGCTCGTAAGGGCTATGCTGGTACAATGTTCTTATATCGTAAAGGGTTAAATCCTATTGTTAGCTTCCCTGAAATCGATGCTCCTACTACAATGGATAATGAAGGTCGCATTATTACTCTCGAATTGGAAAACTGCTATATCACACAGGTCTATACTCCAAATGCAGGTGATGGCCTAAAGCGCTTAGCTGACCGTCAAATATGGGATATTAAATATGCTGAGTATTTAGCAACATTGGATAGTCAAAAACCTGTTCTAGCAACAGGTGACTATAACGTAGCCCACAAGGAAATAGACCTAGCTAATCCTAGCAGTAATCGTCGTTCTGCTGGATTCACAGATGAAGAGCGCCAAGGCTTTACAAATCTACTAGCCAAAGGTTTTACAGATACTTTTCGTTACCTTCATGGCGATGTTCCAAATGTTTATAGCTGGTGGGCACAACGAAGTCGTACATCCAAAATCAACAATACAGGGTGGAGAATTGATTATTGGCTAACAAGTAACCGTGTCGCAGATAAAATTACCAAGTCAGAAATGATTCATTCTGGTGATCGTCAAGATCATACACCAATTATTTTGGAGATTGAACTATAAACCCCAAAAAAGATGATTGAGTTATAACTCAATCATCTTTTTATACTAAGTTGAGGTCTTTATACTTAGTACGGTAGCCAATCTGAAGAATTTTATTATCTTTAACTAGCAATGGACGCTTAATAAGCATCCCATCCGATGCCAATAAGTCCAAAGCTTGGTCAAGAGTTAAATCATCAAATTTATCTTTTAAGCCTAATTCTCTGTAAGAATTTCCTGAAGTATTGAAAAACTTTTTAAGGTCATAAGGCGAATTCTCTAACAATTCTTTTAATAACGAAGCTTTGGGAGGATTGCTTTTTATATCAATCGCTTCAAAAGTCAAGCCGAGTTCAGTTAACTCTTTTTTTGCTGAACGACAAGTGGTACATTTGGGGTATTCATAAAACGTATACATATTATTTCTCCTTTTCGTATTCTAATAACCAAGATTTTCTTTCTAAGCCACCAGCATAACCAGTTAATTGACCATATCTTCCTAAAACACGGTGACAAGGTATGATTAGAGAAATAGGATTTTTACCTATTGCTCCTCCAACAGCCTGTGCAGATTGACAATTTAGCTCTTTCGCTAATTCTCCATAAGTTTTTGTATCTCCAAAAGGGATTTTCTGTAATTCCTGCCATACTCTCGTCTGAAATGCTGTCCCTCTCAATGATAATGGAATACTAGGTAAATTTTGCTGTGAAAAATAAGCATCTAACCACTTCTTACCAAGTAAAGTATAGGAATTTGACATATTAACAATTTCCTCTTGGTTGACTGCTAGCATATCATATTTTTGCCCAACAAAATAAAGCCCTGATAAACCTAGATTGTCTGCTAGAAGGCGAATTTCTCCAAGAGGGGACTGATAGAATTCTTGATATAACATATGATAAGCATAACTTAAAAAGCCATGAAAAGCAATTCATGACTTTTTTTAGTTCTTTATTGTTTTTTTGCAATTAAACGTACACGGACGATATTCTCATCACCTTCAAATTCTTCAATTAAAGTAGAAATCTTGTTATTATCCGTTTCATCTAAATCTATTAGTGTGTAGGCATAGTCACCCTTTGAACGGTTAATAATGTTATCAATATTTATACCTAACTCTGATACAGCAGTTGAAATTTTAGCCACAATGTTAGGAACATTCTTGTTAATTAAAGTAATACGAAATGGTGCGGTTTGAATTTGATGTACATTGGGGAAATTAACTGAATTAGTGATTTCTCCTGTCTCCATAAAACAACGAATGGTTTGACTTGCCATAATAGCACAATTTAGCTCTGCCTCATCTGTTGATCCGCCTACATGAGGAAAGACTGTAATTCCTTTTTGGTTTAATAATTCTTTGTCTCCAAAATCAGTAATATAGCGCTTGACAACACCAGTTTCTATCGCTTCAAATAGCTCTTGGTTATTGACTAATTCTGCACGAGCAAAGTTGATAATCGTAGTTCCTTTTTTCATGATTGAAAAAGCTTCCGCATCAAAAGTATGCTTAGTTTCATTTGTTAAGGGAACATGAATTGTGATATAGTCACAAGTTTCAAAAATATCCTTAATCTCTTTAACCCTTTGAACATGGCTTGAAATATTCCAAGCTGTTTCAATTGAAACATAGGGATCATAACCAAGAACTGTCATTCCTAAGCGTCTAGCATCATTCGCAATTCTAGCTCCAATGGCACCAAGGCCGATAACTCCCAATTTTTTTCCTGCAATTTCATTACCAGCAAAAGCTTTCTTTCCTGCTTCAATTTGTTTGGGAATATCTGTTCCAGTTAGAGTATTAACCCATCGGTTAGCTCCTAAATAATCACGAGCTGAAAGCAATAAGGCAGCAATGACTGCTTCTTTTACAGCATTAGCATTTGCACCTGGGGTATTAAAGACGACTATTCCCTGTGCACTTGCCTCTTCAATAGGAATATTATTTGTTCCTGCACCCGCCCTAGCAATAGCTTTGAGGTTACTTGGGAAATCCTGATTATGCAAATTTTGACTACGAATAATATAGGCATCAGGATTTTCTGACATATCCCCATCAATCTGGAAACGATTCCCTAACTCTTGTAAACCAATTTGATTAATATTATTAAATGTTTTGACACTAAAAACCATTCTTTTTCACTAAGGTTATCTCTTTAGTCATCATTGACTAAAATAACCCCTTTCTTTTTTTCTTACATGGGATTTCTTTCATCAATCTCACGATAGATGCTCGTTTCTCCCTTTTCTTTTATCTTCTGATAAGCCAATCGTACCCCATCTAGAGGTACTTTACCACAATATTGATAGCCTAATTTATTTAGAATATGCTGCATAGTGACATTTTTTTCATGAGTATCGCAACGAAAATCAGGTCCTTTATGACCTTCAATTAACCCTTGAAGGAATGTCTGTGCTAGTCCTCTACCACGAAATTGATTTGAAATAGCAATACGATGAAATGTTAGATAGCGATGGTTATCATGGAGCCATTTTCCCTCATAAATAGCATCATAAACCTCTTCATGACCATCAATGACAGCCGCATAAGTCGCTAGCATCCCATCTTCAATACCAACCCAAGCATAACCGTTCAAGATATCATCAATAATATCGTTACGATTAGGGTATCCATCTTCTTTTTGCCATTGATCACTTCCTGTTTTAGCAATTTCGGCACGCGCTTCCTCAATAAGAAGCATAATTTGGTCAATTTCATTTGGAAAAGCTAATCTGATTTGCATTATATTACCCACTTTTATATATTATAGACTATAATAACGGTTTAATTTTCTTTCGTGATAACATTTACTATGCATTTTCTGCTTCAAATGTTTTCATAAAATCAATTAATTCGATGACACCTTGTTTAGGAAAGGCATTATAAAGGCTAGCCCTCATACCACCTACCGAACGATGTCCTTTAATATTTTTAAATCCACGTTCTGTCGCTTCCTTTACAAATTTTTCATCTAAATCTTTATTAATAGTTATGAAAGGAATGTTACATAGAGAACGACTCTTTTTATCTCTGACAGGATTACTATAAAATTCTGAGGAATCAATATAATCATAGAGAAGTCCTGATTTTTCACGGTTAGCTTTCTCCATAGCATCAACACCACCTAGACTTTTCACCCATTCAAAGACTAATTTAGCAATGTAAATACTGTAAGCAGGCGGCGTATTATAAAGAGAACCAGCATCTGACTGAATCTTATAATCCAACATTGATGATAAAGTTGGTTCCTCATTAATCATATCTTCACGGATAATAACTACCGTTACACCAGCAGGTCCAATATTTTTTTGAGCTCCTGCATAAATCATTGCAAAATCTTCTACTTTATATTTTACAGCTAAGATATTAGAAGACATATCCGCAATAACAGGCACTCCATTAGTTTTAGGAATATCATAAAGCGATGTTCCTTCAATGGTATTATTTGTTGTCACATGAACATAGGCAGCTTTAGGATCAATCTCTTTTTCATCAAACTCTGGAATATAATCATAAACTGATTCTTCTGATGAGGCTAATAGAATTGGTTCAAAAGGAATTGTTTTTGATAGTTTTACAGCCTCTGTATAAGCTTTTTTCCCCCACGAACCAGCAACATGATAGTAAGCTTTACGCCCTCTGGCAATATTCAAGGGAATCATACTAAACTGTAAGGATGCACCACCTTGTAAAAAGATTACTTTATAATTATCCGGAATTCCCATCAAATCTCTTAAGTAACGCTCAGCACCTTTGATAATATCATCAAACTCTTTGGAGCGGTGCGATACCTCCAAAACACTCATACTGGACCCTTGATAATTAAGGAGTTCAGATTGGGCTTTTACAAGCACTGGTTTTGGTAAGACTGCAGGACCTGCAGAAAAATTATAAATTGTCATATAACACCTCCATATAATTGTGTAAGATTATAGCACAGTATTTTGAATATTGTAAAGATTTTTTTGATTAATTTTGCTTTTTATTCGTGATATAATGGTAAAGGCGAACAATCAAGTTTAAAGGAGTAATTTATGATTTTGAGGGAATTTTGTGCAGAGAATTTAACAGACTTAACCAGATTAGATAAAGCTATTATTTCACGTGTCGAGCTTTGTGATAACCTTGCTGTCGGAGGCACTACTCCTAGCTATGGTGTTATCAAAGAAGCTAATCAATATTTACATGAAAAAGGTATTAGTGTCGCTGTTATGATTCGTCCCCGTGGAGGAAATTTTGTATACAATGATTTAGAATTACGTATTATGGAAGAGGACATCCTACGTGCTGTTGAGTTAGAATCAGATGCTCTTGTTTTGGGAATATTAACTTCAAATAATCATATTGATACTGAAGCCATTGAACAACTTCTACCCGCTACCCAAGGTTTACCACTTGTTTTTCATATGGCATTTGATGTTATCCCGAAATCTGACCAAAAAAAAGCAATAGATCAGTTAGTTGCTTTAGGCTTTACAAGGATTCTCCTACATGGTTCATCTAATGGCGAACCAATTATAGAAAATATCAAACATATCAAAGCACTAGTTGAATATGCTAATAATCGTATTGAAATTATGGTTGGCGGTGGTGTGACTGCTGAAAACTATCAATATATTTGCCAAGAAACTGGGGTTAGACAAGCCCATGGTACTAGAATAACTCAATAAAAAATTCGAAACAGGACTATAAGTTTCTTTAGTATATTTACTACTAAGTTCTTTCATGTTTTGTAAAACCTGAAAGAACCGGAATAAGAGCATACCATCTTTTATAACCTGCTCTCAGAAATAAAATCCAATTTGCAATGGTATTCAAAAGAGCTGAAATTAAAAATCTTAAGGAAATTGGAAGTGTCTTACTTATTTATTCCAATAGGTAAATCGGAGATTATAAAAGGTTGCCAAAGTTTTCTTTGGCAACCTTTTTATATTATTACTTATAAATCATGGAAACTAGCGTAGAGTTCTTGTCTATTGAGATTAAGTTCTTTTGCTACTTTTTTTATCGCTTGATTAGTTTTATCGCCATTAGCGATATATTCTTTTACTAATACTAGTGGATCTTGTTGGCTACTGTCTTTCACTCGCTCAGTATCTCTCTTACCATCAACAATAATTAAGCATTCACCTTTGAGAGGGACCTTTTCAATATGCCCTAAAAGTTGACTAATGGTTCCTCTTTGATACTCTTCATAGAGTTTCGTCAATTCGCGTACTAAAACAACTTGGCGATCTCCATAAATCTCTTTCATGTGTTTTAGCGTATCAGAGACTCGAAACGGTGACTCATAAAAGATTTGTGTTTCAGGGTAATCTTTCTTTGTTTCAAAAAAAGTTATTTGTTGACCTTGCTTACGCGGTAAGAAGCCATAAAAAATATGAGGTTGTGGAGCTAAACCTGAAGCGATGAGAGCAGTAATACCAGCGCTAGCTCCTGGTATAGATACGACCGGGATATCCCCTTCAATAGCAGCCTTGACAAGGTCATGTCCTGGGTCAGAAATAGAGGGCATTCCTGCATCAGATACTTGGGCTAAAGATCTCCCTTCTTTTAACAAATCAATTAACCCAGAGATTTTATCATAAGCATTGTGTTCGTGAAAACTAATTTGTTTAGTAGTAATATCAAAGTGCTTGAGTAAAAGTCCCGTATTTCGTGTATCCTCTGCACAAATAAAATCAACTTCTCTTAAAATCCTAATGGCACGAAAAGTCATATCATCTAGATTACCAATTGGAGTTGGGACTAGATAGAGTGTCCCGTAATGTGTATTTGATTTAAAACTTTTTTGAACTTGCATTTCCATCAATCTCTATATAATAATTCAATACAAAAAGCACATTCTTCGTCATTTTCACGACGTTGACCATAGAAAGTATTACAAATGTGAAAGCCATCATTGTAAATTCCTTCGAGTAGTTCTCTTCCTTGTTTAGAATTTTTAACTGCAGTTTCTGTTTCTGCTTCAATAACGCTCAGACGCTCACGAAGTTTACCATTTTCAATACGTAGAACAGTATTCTCCTCCAATAATTTTTGGATTTGTTTTTTCATAGTCTCAATTTCAGACAACCCAACTAATAAATTTTGTGAAAAATCATCAAAGGCATCAAACAAGTCTTTTTTATCCATTCACTCTTCCTCTCTGCGCGTATTATTTGTCTAAGAAAGCACCATATACTCTAAACTATTTTGAAAACTAACATTGCTCTTCCACATTTGCTGAGCTCTATAAGTATTTTCTAAATCATAAAGTTGGCCTTCTTTAGCCAGCATTATTGTCAGCCATTGAAAAACAAATGCCTGATCATTTTTATCTACAACTTGCGATGTCAAGCGAGATACTTCTAAATAAGCAGTTTGCCTATCTTTTGCCAAGGTCGTCACAAACTGTTGACTTAAATTCAAGTAATCTAATAACTTTTTGTTAGCCAACAATATTTCTAAATGTTTAGGATCGTCTGCTACTTGAGCTAATAAGCTAGCTTGTGATTTTAGCAATCCTGCTTGTTCAGCTTGATGAACCAACATGTCCAATTGTTTTGGAAAACGAAAAATTTGCGTTCTACTCTTAATTGTTGGCAAAACATTGTTTTCATCATTAGTCAATAAGATGACATAAGATGAACTTTGAGGTTCTTCAATAAATTTCAAAAGGCTGTTGGCTGCATTGACATGCATTTTTTCGCAATCTTTGATGATAAAGACCTGTGATTTCCCTTCAAAACCTGATCTTGAAAAATCTTTAGTCAGCTCTTTTATAGTCTCTGTCTTAATAAGTTGCCCCTGTGGTTCTATGATTTTAACATCTGAAAATTCTCCATTAGCGATTAAACGACAAGCTCTACACTTTTGGCATGGTAAACCACTCTGGCGCTTTTCACAGAACTGACTTTGTGCTAAATAAAGTGCCATATCTAGACTTGCAAAATTTCCCGAAAAAAGATAGGCATGACTCATCCTATCTGACTGTAAAATAGTATTAAACTTTTCCAGCAATTTGGGTTGTGTTCGCTTTAAATCCATGACCTTTGTACTTCCTGATTCATTGGTTGATACGATCTAAAATAATAGAGAATGTCTCAGCTATTACTTCATCTAGCTGTTGGGAGGCATCAATCGTCACAATGCGGTTTGGCTCTAAATCTGCCAATTCAAGGTAACCTTGACGGACGCGTTGATGCATATCTAATTGCTCGAGATCTAGACGATTTATCTCCCTTTGAACACTTTTTTGAATACGCTCTAAACCTACTTCAGAAGGAACATCAAAATATAAAGTTAAATCAGGTTTATGACTATCAGTCGCATAGTCATTAAGCCATTTTATATGTGACTTATCTAATCCTCTTCCTGATCCCTGATAGGCAACAGAACTATCAATAAAACGATCCATTAGGACTATTTTCCCTTCTTCTAGAGCTGGGAGTACCTTTTCCACTAGATGTTGGCGTCGAGCAGCCATGTAAAGCAATAGCTCTGTTTTTTTATCCATTTGCGTGTGTTTAACATCTAAAATAATATGACGAATTTCTTCTGAAATAGTTACGCCACCAGGCTCTCTGGTGGTGAGAATATCTTGTGATAATTTTTCTCTGAGCAAGGGTACAACAGCTTCTAAAACGGTTGTTTTACCCGCACCATCTGGGCCCTCAAAAGAAATCATTAGTCCTTTTTTCATGGTACATCCTTTATTTATAATTACTACTATTCTATCAAAATTTATCAAAAAAAGACACCCACAACTTGATTGTGCATGTCTGATATTTTTAAGAAAGTGGTTTTTTCACGGTCTTTTCTAAAGTTTCCACAATAACATCATCAAATACTAGTTCTTGTTTTAAAACATCCTTGTCAGCGTATCCTTCTAGTTGTATCTCGACCGCTTTCTTACCTGCTTTTCGTTCAATAATGACTAAACGTTTAACACTTAAATTTGCACTAGAAAGACGATTTAGGACTTTTGATAGTACCCCTATCCCCTCATCAGCTAATATAACCAAGCGATAACCTTCTTGACCATACCCCGCAATTTCAAGAAAGGCTTTAAAAACATCCCTATCCGTGACAATCCCATAAAGTTGTCCATTATCAACTACTGGTAAAACACCGATCTTTCGAGACATCATCAAATAAATAGCGTCCTCAAGGCTAGCATACTGTGAAACAGTCACAATATCTTTAATCATAATATCTCGAATTTTTGTCTTATTAAGAAGATAGTTCATCTCATATATAGAAAGACTGGTTGCTTTAGAAGGTTGTGCTTCTGCCATTGTCCCTTCTGTCACTAACCCCACTAGCTGATCATTTTCAACAACTGGCAAACGCCTTAAGTGGTGTTCTCTCAATAAATCAGCAGCTTCTGCAACTGTAGTGTCTGGAGAGACATAAACTAATTTTTTTGTCATAAAATCTTTCACTGGCATACCTGACTCCTCTAAATATTATCCACCTAAGTAAGCTTTACGAACTTGATCTGAAACTAGTAATTCCTTACCTGTCCCTGATAAAACAACCTTCCCAGTCTCTAGAACATATGCTTTATCAGCAATTGTCAGAGCTTTATTTGCATTTTGTTCAACTAAAAGAACTGTAGTCCCTTGTTTTTTGATGTCTTCAATGATATTAAAAATTTCTTGAATAAAAATTGGAGCTAGGCCCATTGACGGTTCATCTAAAAGTAATAATTTAGGACGACTCATCAATGCACGCCCCATAGCGAGCATTTGCTGCTCACCACCTGATAAGGTTGCTGCATCTTGGTTTTTACGTTCTTCTAAGCGAGGAAAACGATCAAACACTTTTTTTAACATTTTTTGATTTTGTTCACGATCCTTTTGAAGAAAGGCTCCCATTTCTAAATTTTCCATAACAGACAAACTTGAGAAAACGTGGCGCCCTTCTGGAACCTGAGCTAAACCATTGCCAACAATTTTTCTAGCTGCTAACTTATGTATAGGTTTCCCCATAAAAGAAATAGAAGCCTGACTTGGTCTTACTAAACCAGAAATTGTCCTCAAAATTGATGTCTTTCCTGCACCATTGGCTCCAATTAAGGTTATAACCTCACCTTGGTTAACTTCAAACGAGACATCATTCACCGCTTGAATAACACCATAATGAATAGATAGATTTTCTACTTTCAACATGGTCATTATAACTCACCCCCCAAGTATGCTTCTATAACACGTTTATTATTTTTAATTTCTTCAGGTGTCCCGTGAGCAATCAGACGACCATATTCCAATACATAAATTCTCTCTGTTACTTGCATAACCAAGTTCATATCATGTTCAATCAGCATAATAGTAATATCAAAATCACTCTTTATTTGACTAATTAACTGCGTCAATTCTGCAGTTTCTTGAGGATTCATTCCTGCCGCGGGCTCATCCAAAAACAATATTTTTGGTTCTGTTACTAAAGCACGAACAATTTCTAAACGCCGTTGTTTTCCATAAGGGAGGTTCTTGGCAAGAGCATCTTGATATGCTTTCAAACCAAAAATCTCTAATAGCTCTAGTGCCTTTTTCCTTAAGGCTTTTTCACTATGATAGTATTTGGGTAATCGTAAAAAACTAGCAATAGGATGTGATAAGTGATGATTACTGAGTCCTACTAGTACATTGTCTAAAACAGTCATATTTTTAAAAAGTCGGATATTTTGAAAAGTTCTACCTAAACCTAAAGAAGCTATTTTAGCTGGTTTCCTCCCATTTAATATCTTACCATCAAGTGATATTGTCCCTTTACTAGGAAGGTATACTCCTGTTAAGAGATTAAAAAGCGTTGTCTTACCCGCACCGTTGGGGCCGATTAAGCCAATTAATTCACCTTTATGTAATTTCATCGAAACATCACCTACAGCAGTTAGGCCACCGAAATGTTTACTTAAATTTTTTACTTCAAGAAGTGCCATCTAAATGTCTCCCTTACTCGTCTTACGAAATAGATGAGATAGAGTTAACTCTTTCGTTCCTAATAAACCGCTAGGTCTAAAAATCATAATTAAAATCAGGGCTAAAGCATAGATAATCATTCGAACAGAAGCGTAGTCTTGTAGTAACATATTCAATAATCCTAATAAAATTGCTGCTAAAACTGTCCCTGTCATTGAACCTAAACCACCTAAAACAACAATAATTAAAACATTGACAGACATCATAAATGAAAAGTCTTTTGGCATAACAGTTCCAACGTAGCCAGCCTGTAAACTACCAGCGATAGAAGCTAAAATAGCTCCAAAAATAAAAACAATTACTTTCACTTTTGTTGTATCCACACCCATAGACTCTGCTGCAATTTCATCTTCTCGTATAGCAATTGTATTACGCCCTAAGGGACTACGCAAAAAATTCATTGCAAGGATAAGACTCACAACTGCCACCCCATAAACTAAAGACCAGGTTGTAAAAGGCGGAATCCCCATGATACCCGCAGCACCATTCGTAATATCACCTCCATTAACCAACAAAATACGGATAATCTCAGCAACACCTAAAGTAGCTATAGCTAAATAATCACCTTTTAGTCTCAAAGTAGGAATTCCTACACCTAAGGCAATACCTCCTGCAACAAGAGTTCCAACAAGTATAGCTATCAAAAAACCTACATAAGTTGGCATTTTAACGCCGATAATAGCAACTGCATAAGCGCCAATAGCCATGAAACCTGCATGTCCTAGTGAAAACTGTCCCGAACAACCTACAATTAGGTTCAAACCAACTGCTAAAATAACATTAATCCCAATTGTTTCAATAATTTGAATATGATAGAGGTTAAATATACCCATAGATATTAGCACGCTAATCAAGAGATAACCTAACACTACTATAGCTAACCAAGATAAAATTGATTTCATATTTTCTTTCATGCCTAGACCTTCTCCTTAATATTTTTTCCAAGAATTCCTGCTGGACGGATCAAGAAAATGAGAATTAAAATAGCATAAACGATACCATCTCGAAAATCTGACACACCAAGTGCAGTCGCTAAAGTTTCTAAAATGCCAATAACAAAACCACCGATAGCCGCTCCCGGAATGATACCAATACCACCTAAGACAGCTGCAACAAATGCTTTCAACCCTGGAGTTACCCCCATAAGAGGTTGAACAGAATTATAATAAAGCCCAATCAGTACTCCACCTGCTCCAGCTAAAGCAGACCCCAGCGCAAATGTAAAACTAATGGTACGGTTAACATTAATTCCCATCAATTGTGCGGCATCGCTATCCACTGATAAAGCTCTCATAGCTTTCCCCATTTTAGTTTTTTGAACGATGAACTGTAAAGTAAGCATTAGTAATAGCGCAATACCTAAAATGATGAGCTGAACATTGGTTATAGTTATCGGTCCTAAATTATATTTAACAGTATGAATGGCTTGCGGAAATGCCCTAGTATCCGCTCCAACAAGGTATACCATCCCGTACTCCAAAAGAAAAGAAACACCAATAGCTGTAATTAACGCGGCAATTCTAGTTGATTTTCTCAGTGGACGATAAGCTAAATATTCAATTACAGCACCTAGGAAAGCAGACCCCAGCATTGCAATTAATAAAGCTAGGAAAAAATTAAGATGAAGATGATTAATCAAATAATAGCCCATGAAAGCGCCCATCATATAGATGTCCCCATGAGCAAAATTAATCAGCTTAATAATGCCATATACCATAGTATATCCTAAGGCAAGTAAAGCATATATGGATCCTAAGATAAGTCCATTAATGAGCTGTTGAAGCATATTATAACCATACTTTCTATTATATATTATTGTCGAATTATTCTGAAAAATTACTTTTTAAAAAAGGGGAGCTGAAAATTAAACTCCCATTTTTCTAGAGAATACTTATTTTGCTGAAATAATGTTAACGCTACTTGTTTTTCCATCGTCTAATTTGACAACGTAAGCTGATTTAACAACATTATGATTTTTATCAATAGACATTTTCCCTGTCACACCTTTAAAATCTTTCAGCTTAGCTAAAGCTTTTTTAAGATCAATTGAAGTTTTAGCTCCTTTAGCAGATTTAGCTGCCATATACACGGCATCGTATGATAAAGCCGAGAACATGGATGGTTCTTCACCATATGCCTTAACGTAATGATCATGGAAAGCTTTAGCTTTGGTTGATCCTTGTGTAGTGAAACCTGTCAAATAATAAACGTTTGAAGCTCCCACAGGTGTTGCCGATTGCACAAATTTCGGACTATCAAAACCATCAGGCCCAAGAACCGGTTTAGAGATACCTAAATCACGCGCTTGCTTAACTATTAATCCTGTCTCGGTATAGTAACCTGGCATCACAATAGCATCATATTCTTTCCCTTTCAACTTAGTCAATGACGCTTGGAAATCAGTATCACCAGCGGAGAATGTCATGCTATCAACAATTTTTCCACTATAACTTTCCTTAAATGATTTTGCTACCCCCTTTGAGTAATCTGATGAATTATCATAAAATAGAACAACTTTTTTAGCTTTAAGGTTGTCTGTAGCATACTGAGACAATAGCTTTCCTTGATAATTATCGACAAAAGTAGCTCGGAAGAAATACTGATTTAAGGTTTTTCCATCAGAACCATAGACTAAATTGTCTTGTGTCGCAGCAGGTGCAATCATTGGAACTGCTGCTGCATTTACTTTTGGAGTTGAAGATGCAGCTGCACCCGATGTTGCTGGTCCGATAATGACATTAGCTCCTTTGGTAACCAAGTTTGTGGCAACCGTTGCTGCCTCTGCATTTTCTGATTTATTATCCTGTGATAGGACTTTTAACTTCTTGCCGCCAACCCCTCCAGCAGCATTAATTTCTTTTACTGCTAAGTCAGCTCCATTCTTCATTGAATTTCCATACGAAGAAACGTTTCCTGATAATTCCCAGTTATACCCTACCTTAATATCTTTCCCTATTTTTGTTCCTGTCGAAGATGCTCCTCCTCCGACATTTCCACATGCTGCTAAAAGAACTGTACTAGCTAAAACAAGAGCTCCTAAACTAAGTCTCTTTTCCATATTTTTCTCCTTTTTTGAAAATGGTAACTAAAATAATACAGAATTATCAGAATATTGTCAATAGTTTTTAAATTATTTTTTTGAAAATTATAGAAACTAAATAAAAAAGAAGGACATCCGAACTCCTTCTTTCTAATAACTACTATAAGTATCTTAGCGATATAAGTTTCCAACAAAATCCTGATCAATATCATCAATTGCTGATAACCGAACATCCTTAACAAATTTTAAATGTTTTATCTCTTTACTAACGCTAACAATATCCTCTTTATTAACATAAATGACTAGATATCTTAATCTACGAGAATGATAATGAACATCTCCGTATTTATATAATTTACGAGCGTCACGATTATAGTAAAGATAAACGCTCATTCCTAAACGCTCTTGTTTATTCAATAATTTTTTCCTTTCTGCGTCATATCTGTAATTACTAAGATTATAACATAATTCCAACAAATAAAAAAAGAGTTGATAAACTCAACTCTTTTAAATCTATTATTGTAGATTATTATTTTCCATAATAGCATCAATAAAGCCATAATCAAGTGTTTCTTGAGCACTCATCCAACGATCACGCTCTGCATCATCATGGACTTTTTCAATAGATTGACCAGAATTATCAGCTAAGATTTTTTCTAAAGTATGACGCGTTTTTAAAAGATGCTCAGCAGCGATAGCCATATCAGATTGCTGTGTGCCTCCGCCTGTTCCACCCATTGGTTGGTGGATCATATATTCTGCATTCGGTAACATAAAACGTTTTCCTTTAGCACCACTCGAAGCAATAATGGTTCCCATCGAAGCAGCCATCCCCATAACAATCGTCTGTACGTCCGATTTAATAAAGTTCATGGTATCCACAATAGCAAGTCCAGCCGATACTGAACCACCTGGTGTATTGACATAAAGGTAAATATCCTTTGTATTATCTTGTGCATCGAGAAACAATAACTGTGCAATGATACTATTGGCCATATTATCCTCAACTTGGCCGGTCAACATAATAATACGATCTTTTAAAAGACGTGAGTAAATATCATAAGAGCGTTCACCACGACTTGTTTGTTCAATAACTACTGGAATCATATCTTTCTCCATTTCTTTTTATCACTGTCACTATTATAATCATTTGGTCAACAAAGGTCAAATAATAACTTTTTTAAGAAAAGGCTTTCTGAGTTCTTCAGAAAAGCCTTATTCATCTCAAATCTTATTTTGTACCAAATAAGCGATCACCAGCATCTCCGAGTCCAGGAACAATGTAGCCATGTTCATTGAGTTTTTCATCCAAAGCAGCGGTATAAATATCTACATCTGGATGTGCTTCTTGAAGTGCTGCCACTCCTTCTGGAGCTGCTACTAAACAAACGAATTTGATACTAGCTGCGCCACGTTTTTTTAGAGAATCTACTGCTAAAATAGCAGACCCACCTGTAGCAAGCATTGGATCAACTACAAAAATCTGACGTTGATCAATATCTTCAGGTAACTTAACTAAATATTCGACTGGTTGGAAAGTCTCTTCATCACGATACATACCGATATGACCAACTTTAGCAGCTGGCACAAGGCTTAAGAAACCATCAACCATACCAATACCTGCGCGTAAAATTGGAACAATTGCTAACTTTTTCCCAGCTAATTGTTTTTGTACAGTTGTCGCTACTGGTGTTTGGATTTCAACATCTTCTAAAGGCAAATCACGAGACACTTCATAGCCCATTAACATCGCAATCTCATCAACTAACTCACGAAAATCTTTAGTAGATGTTGTAGTGCGACGTAAGATTGACAGTTTATGTTGAATAAGTGGATGTGAAATGACTTGAAATTTTCCCATTATAATGACCGCTTTCTATTTAATTTTGAGCATTAAAAACATTCTAACGCTTGTTTACATTCAAAGTATTATAACATAAAAACCCTTTCCATGCGACTTTTTTTTATAGTCTAGTCATTTTTTCTAAAGTTTGTCACTAATCGCAAAACTGCCTCCTCAATAACAGACCTAGGAGCTGCGACATTGATTCTAGCATGTTTTTTCCCTTCTTTTCCAAAAGTTAAACCATCATTTAATATTAATTTGGCATCATATCGAAGTTTTTCTTGAATTTCTAAATGCGTTAAATTATAAGCAGAAAAATCTAACCAAACAAGATAAGTTCCCTCTGGTTTCATCACTTTGATATGAGTTTTTTGCGTTAATTGCTCATAAAGGTATTCTATTGATCCTTCTAACTCCATTTTTAGGGCCTTTAACCATTGTTTCCCTTTTGTAAAGGCAACTTCTGTAGCTAATAACCCCAATGAGGAAATTTCTTGTTGATTGTTAGCTATTTGCCTCTTCTTAAAATCAGAGCGTAACTTTTCATTTTCAATTATTGCAAAACTATTTTTAGTCCCTGCAATATTAAACGTTTTAGTTGCACTAGATAAAATAACACTCAATTCTTTAAAAGTAGAATCAACAGTATTAAAGCTATGGTGTACATTATCAAATAATACCAAATCTTGATGTATTTCGTCAGAAACTAGGATAACATTATACCGTTTACAGATATCTCCTATTTTTTGAATTTCTCCTTTTGTCCAGACACGCCCACCGGGATTATGTGGACTACAAAAAATATAAAGCTTTACATTATTTTCAATGATATCTTTTTCTAATTGTTTAACGTCAATCTCAAAATACTGATTATTATTAAGTAAACTATTTGAAACTAAATGACGATTATTGTATTTTATAGTTCTAGCAAAGGGCGGATAGACTGGGGTATTAATTAGAACAGCATCTCCCTCCTTTGTGAAGGCTTGTATGGCAACTGAAATCGCTGGTATAACCCCATCAATTAATAATAATGATTTTTTATCAAATTGATAACCATGTTCTTGCACTTCCCAATTAGAGATAGCTTGGTATAAACTGTCTTTAGGACTATCATAGCCAAAAACCATTTGGTGTGAAAAATCTTCAATAGCCTCCGACATTTCTGGAAAGATAGGAAAATCCATATCCGCAATCCAAAGGGGAAGGATTTCTTGATCTTTTTGAACCGCCTTCCATTTTATGGCATTACTTGAAAAACGTTCTGGTAAACTTGTGAAATCATATGTAATCATAATTACTCCTGACTATTCTACAGCTAAAAATATCCCTTGTCGCCTTGGTGACTATTTTACCATTTGTTTTTGATACTATATACTAATTAACATTCTAAAGATAAAAGTGACCATTTTAAACGATCACTTTCTTTATTATTTTAATTTATCATTTTCATAAGTATGGCTTAATTCTAAATTAGGAAAACTTTGCTGCCTAAGGGCTTCATAAACAATCATACAAACAGTGTTTGAAACATTCAAGCTACGCACATGCTCATCATTCATGGGAATTCGTAAGGCCTTTTCGGCATGCTCGCGCATAAAAGTTTCTGGCAATCCTTTATCTTCACGACCAAACATAAAATAATGGTCTTGATCATCATTATAATTTTCATCTGAGTAAACCTTGTCAGCAAATTTGCTAATTAGGTGAACTTTCCCACGACATGACAACATAAATTCTTCCAAACTATCATAGAAACTAACATCTAGCTTATTCCAGTAATCCAGTCCTGCTCGTTTCATTTTTTTATCATCAATAGGAAATCCCATCGGTCGTATGATGTGCAAAGGAGCATTTGTTGCCGCACAAGTTCTAGCAATATTACCAGTATTTGCTGGAATCTGTGGTTCAAATAAAACAATATGATTTCGTCCACTATCGGAACGATGATTTTTCTGCGTTAATGTTTCAATATTCATCTCATCATCACTTTCTAGAACTCATTCTGACTCGCAAAAAAACCACACTGCTCGGAGTCAATCTCAGCAAACAATGTGGTTTATGGTGGTTTGTTAGCTTAAATCATAACAGGTTTGATTTAAACTAACAAATCGTTGACACTATTATAGCACTTCAGTCTACAAAGTCAACCTATTCATGAGTTTTTGGGTTATTTTTTTGATAGATATAATGACAAATCAAACAGAATAATAAGCAAAAACATTGGAAAATTAAAACCGTAAAGAAATTACTTAACAAACTCCCGATAAAGAGGATCAAACCGCCTAAAATTGCTAGAATCGGTGAAACTAAGCCGGTAAATTTATTTTTAATATCTTTTTTGAGATAAAGGCTGAGTACTAAAACATAAAGAATGATTAAACTGGTATTATTAAACACCACAGCAATTTCACTAATATCACTACCCGGCAATAAATTAAATTTTGTAACCATAAAGTGAACAAAAAGCCAAAAAATAGCTACAGCCGTCACCGTCAAACTAGCTGGCAATGACATTTGATACTTCAAATTTATGTTAGCCATCCTCTCACTTTTGATCCATCCGCGTTCCGCAAAAGCTTGAGGTAGACGCATCGTCCCAAGTAAAAGTCCATTGGCAACACCTAATACAGATAAAATAACAATGAAAGATAATAAACGCCCAACACTAGGACCGAAAATAATGTTAGCTGCATAATTAATAGCATCATTACCGGTTGTCATAATAAAGCTAGCACCTAAAATTTGTGTCAAACCATAGAAAAATGCCAAATATGATAATAAGATAAGCGCTGGACCAATGACAAAGGCAAGTGGTAAATTCTTCTTGGGATTCTTGACTTCTGGTGCAATACTAACAAAAATTGTCCAACCATCATATGCAAAATACAATGGTACCAGACCTGACACCCAACTCCATCCAACATTTGACGGTTGAATAGCTGTTAAATGTTGTGGAAGTTGTGGAGCTTTATCAGACCAAAAAGCACCAATTAAAGCAATTAGGACTAAAGGAATCATTTTTACAAAGGTCGTTAAAGATTGGAATCCCCCTGC
The DNA here is from genome assembly GCF_003812445.1 of Streptococcus sp. FDAARGOS_522. NCBI lineage: Bacteria > Bacillati > Bacillota > Bacilli > Lactobacillales > Streptococcaceae > Streptococcus > Streptococcus sp. FDAARGOS_522. The sequence continues at coordinate 2,068,319 of NZ_CP033808.1, read as the reverse complement.
AATACGCTTAGCAAAGATATTCATGAGACTAAGCGCTAAAATATAAACAGCAGCTAAAATAATCTGTGATTCCAAACTTGATGATTCACCTAAAGTATAAAATGCAGCTACCCATGAAACGATTGCTGTTAAAGTTGGAAGATACAAAAAAGACGCAAACAAGCCTAAAGTTGCTGCTAAAGCTGGGCTAACATATTTTTCGTAGTAAGAAAAAATACCACCACTTTCACTCGTTCTAATAGCTAGCTCAGAAATTGACAAACTTCCAAAAACAATCGAAAAAGAACCTAGTACTAAAATTACCATGCCTAAAAAGACATCTCCACCAGTAAATTTAAGGATGTCATCAACTTTAAAATAAATGCCTGAACCAATCACTACACCTACAATCATAGCAATTGTAGTCATTAATCCATAGGTCTGTTTAATAGAATTATGATTCTCCATAATATCTCCATTTCTACTGTACGCTTAAAGGTTAATTATAACCTAATTTAGGGCTTGTCACAAGTTTATCTGTGTTATTTTTCACCAGATTCTGATAAGAGAATCATATTACTCTTATCAGAAAGATGAAAACGTTTTTTAACCATAATTCTCGTGCATTTTTACTAAAAAAAAGGTATCATAGAGTTTATTATTGGAGGTAAAAATGAGAATAATTGTTGTCGGCGGAGGTAAAGTCGGAACCGCACTTTGTCGCTCACTTGTTGCTGAAAAGCACGATGTTGTTTTAATTGAGAAAAAAGAAAACGTCCTTAAACGTGTCACTAAACAGCATGATATTATGGGAATTGTTGGGAATGGGGCAAACTATAAAATTTTAGAACAAGCCGAAGTCAAAAATTGTGATATTTTTATCGCTATCACTGATCGAGATGAAGTTAATATGATTTCAGCAGTTCTTGCCAAAAAAATGGGGGCAAAAGAGACTGTTGTTCGCATGCGTAATCCTGAGTATTCTAATCCTTACTTCAAAGATAAAAACTTTCTTGGCTTCTCTTCAGTTGTCAACCCTGAATTGTTAGCAGCACAATATATCGCTAATACCATAGAATTTCCAAATGCAACTTCAGTTGAACATTTCGCCAACGGGCGTGTGATGTTAATGGAATTTAAAATTTTAGAAGGAAATAAACTCTGTCATACTTCAATGAGTCAAATTCGTAAAAAATTTGGTAATATTGTTATTTGCGCAATTGAACGCGATGGCAAATTGATTATTCCTGATGGCGATGCAACTATCCAAGTCAAAGATAAAATCTTTGTAACTGGAAACCGTATTGAAATGATACTTTTCCATAATTACGTTAAAAATAAAGTTGTCAAAAACTTGATGGTTATCGGTGCAGGACGCATCGCCTACTACCTACTCAATATCCTTAAAAATACCAATACACACGTCAAACTAGTTGAACTCAACCAAGAACAAGCTGAATATTTTAGTCAAGAATTTCCCAATGTTCCTGTCGTTCATGGGGATGGTACTGCTAAAAATATTTTGTTAGAAGAAAGCGTTACAAGTTTTGACGCAGTTGCTACTTTAACTGGTGTTGATGAAGAAAATATCATTACCTCAATGTTCTTAGAAAGTATCGGTATTCCTAAAAACATTACCAAAGTTAATCGAACTAGCCTACTAGAAATCATTGACGATAAACAACTATCAAGCATTATCACACCCAAGCGTATTGCCGTAGACCATGTGATGCACTTTGTACGCGGGCGTGTAAATGCTCAGGATTCCAACCTAGAAGCTATGCATCATATTGCTAACGATCGCATTGAAACCTTACAATTTGAAATAAAAGAAACTAGCAAATTAGCAAATCGTAGTCTTGCATCTTTAAAATTAAAGCAAAATATTTTAATTGCAGCGATTATTCGCAATAATAAAACGATTTTCCCAACTGGTGAGGATGTTTTAACAGTGGGTGATCGTATCGTTGTTATCACCTTATTAAAAAATATTACTAGAACTAGTGATATGTTAGCGAGGTAGGAATATGAATAAAAGTATGATTCGTTTCCTCCTCTCAAAACTTTTGATGATTGAAGCTGCTCTTCTAGCGATTCCTCTAACTGTTGGACTTATTTACCGTGAACCGCAAAGTGTCATGATGAGTATAGTCATTACCATGATTATTCTAATCATCCTTGGATTACTGGGTTCTCTCTTTAAACCTAAAAATTATCATATCTACACTAAGGAAGGCATGTTAATTGTTGCACTCTGCTGGATACTTTGGTCCTTCTTTGGCGCCCTTCCATTTGTTATTTCAGGACAAATCCCTAATATTATCGATGCTTTCTTTGAAGTATCTTCTGGTTTTACGACAACAGGAGCAACTATTCTTGATGACGTCAGTGTCTTATCCCCCGCGCTCTTATTTTGGCGTAGTTTTACCCATCTTATCGGTGGAATGGGGGTTTTAGTATTTGCCCTTGCCATCATGGAAAATTCTAAAAATAGCCATTTAGAGGTTATGAGAGCTGAAGTTCCTGGACCTGTATTTGGTAAAGTTGTCTCGAAACTTAAAAAAACTGCACAAATTTTGTATCTGTTATATCTTCTTATGTTTGCAGTATTTGCAGTAATATTATATTTTGCAGGTATGCCTTTCTTTGATAGTATTATCATAGCGATGGGAACTGCAGGTACAGGTGGTTTTGCAGTTTACAATGATAGCATTGCCCATTATAATAGTCCTCTGATAACTAACTTAGTTTCTATTGGTATGCTTATCTTCGGGGTTAACTTTAATCTTTACTATCTTCTTTTACTCCGAAAAATTAAAGCATTCTTTGGTGATGAGGAACTAAAAACCTATCTCCGCATCGTGGCAATAGCAACTTTCATGATTGCTCTAAACGTCATCGGTATGTATGATAATTTTCGACAAGGCCTCGAACATATTTTCTTTGAAGTATCAGCTATTATTACGACAACTGGTTTTGGCGTGACTGATATCACTCGTTGGCCTTTGTTTTCACAGGTTATTTTGCTATTCTTGATGTTTATCGGTGGTTCTGCTGGCTCTACAGCTGGGGGCTTTAAAGTCATGCGTAGCTTAATCCTAGCAAAGATTGCACGTAACCAAGTATTGTCTACACTCTATCCTAATAGAGTCATGTCACTACACATTAATAAAAGCGTTCTAGATAAAAATACACAACATGGCGTTTTAAAATATCTAACTATCTATTTAGCTATCTTCATGGCACTCGTTCTTGTTTTAACGCTTGATACTAATGATTTTTTGGTTGTTGTCAGTGCTGCAGCCTCATGTTTTAACAACATAGGCCCACTCTTAGGTAGCAATGAAACTTTCTCATTCTTTAGTCCATTCTCAAAACTCCTTCTTTCATTTGCTATGATAGCAGGACGTTTAGAAATATACCCTGTTTTATTGATGTTTATTCCTAAAACATGGTCAAAACTATAATTACAAATAATAAAACGGATATATCAATCTGATATATCCGTTTTATTACGTCTTAAGCTAAAATGATCAGGGACAGGATCATTTCCTCCGTGGGCTAAGGGATGACATCGCAAAATACGTGCAATCCCCATCAGAACACCTTTTAGACCATGTTTTTGAATAGCTTCTATCATATACGTAGAGCAAGTTGGACGATAACGACAGCTAGCTGGGAAAGCTGGAGAAATATTTTTTTGGTAAAAGCGAACCAAGAAAATCAAAAAAGATTTAAGCATTAAGATTTATTAATAGCCGCATTATGCAACTGACTAATTTCTTTTTTATTTAATCGTCGTGCTTCCCCAGGACGGAGACCCGTTAAATCTAAGGTACCGAATTGTGTACGAGATAGCTTGTCCACTAATAACCCAACTTGTTCAAACATTTTCTTAACTTGATGATTACGACCTTCATGAATAGTTAATTCAACTACTGAACGATTTTTTTCATGATCCACTTTTATGATAGTATAGCGAGCAGGTTTTGTTTTCTTACCATCGATAACAACGCCACGCGTTAATGGTCGAAGGTTTTCTTTAGTAGCTATTCCTTTAACACGTGCTAAATAAACTTTATCAATTTCATTACGAGGATGAATCATTTTATCAGTAAAATCACCATCATTAGTCAAAATTAAAAGTCCAGTTGTATCCCAATCCAAGCGACCAACAGGATATATCCGTTCTTTGACTTGTGGCAACAAGTCAATAACTGTCTTACGTCCTTTGTCATCTGAGACACTTGAAATAACACCACGTGGTTTATTTAAGAGATAATATACCTTCTCTTCGTTGTAAATTGGACTTCCTTCAATTTCAACCAGATCACCAGCCTTTACTTGGGTCGCCAATTCATTAACCACTTGACCATTAATCGTGACCATTCCTTGCTTGATTAATTCCTCAGCTTTTCTACGACTTGCAATCCCTGCATGCGCAATATATTTATTAATTCTCATTGTTTTCCTTATCTTCTGTATTAATTGAATCCATTGAAAATAACGATACTTCTTCGTCAACTAATTCAATTGAAGAGGCGTCAATTAAGTCATCTAACTGATTAATTCCCATATAATCTAAGAAATAATTAGTTGTCTCATAAAGGTTAGGACGTCCCAACACTTCTTTCTTTCCAGCCTCTTTAATTAAACCAAAAGCTATCAGTCTAGTTATAGCTCCACTGGAATTCACGCCACGAATATCATCAATTTCAATCCTAGTAATAGGTTGTTTATAAGCAATAATAGATAGAACTTCCAAACTTGCCCGAGATAGACTCTGATTAATAGGAGCCTTCGCATAATCTCTCAACAAAGTCATATAACTATCCTTTGTTACCAATTTATAAGTTTGTGCTGTCTCAAGCAATAATAGACTAGAATCGTCATCTTCTTCATATCGTTTAGCCAACTTTTCTAGTTGCTGTATTAATGCTGATGGTGTCAAAGACAATAATTCTGCCATTTGACGCAAACTCAGTCCATCTTCACCTGCAACAAAAAGAAGAGCTTCTATTGAGCCTAAATAAGTCATTTCTCTTCCTTTCTTAAGATAACTTGACTAAAATTACTGTCTTGTTCTACTGTGATTTGATGTAATTTTATCAACTCTAACATTGCCAAAAATAAAGTTATCATTTCAGATTTTGTTTGGCAATCCGCAAACACTTCTTGTAATGTCGTTTTCTTTTTAAGATTAAAATGTCTTTCAATAACGATCATCATATCTTCAATACGGTAGTCTTCTTTCTCAATTACCGTTTGACTATTTGACAATTCTTTTTGTTTTTGGGACATCATTTGAGAAAAAGTCAAAAAAAGATCCATCACCGATTTATCGTGTAGAAGAATTGCATCTTCAAAGATAACTTCTTGTTTTGGTTTTGAAAAATATTTGGCACGTTCTTGATGCTGATTAGCTAACTCTTCACTTAGCACTTTAAAACGTCTATATTCCTCTAATTGGCTCAACAATTCCATTTCTGGATCATCTTCAATAGGATTTGACTCCACTACTTTAGGTAATAAGTTACGGCTTTTTATCAACATCAGCTGACTTGCCATAAGCATATACTCACCAGCTACTTCTAGACGCATCGCCTGTAATGTTGCTATATAAGCAAGGTACTGCTCAATAACTTCCACAATCGGTACATCGTATATATCAACCTCATATTTAGATACGAGGTGTAAGAGTAAGTCTAGGGGCCCCTCGAAATCTTTTAACTTAATATCCATTATCTATAATATCTCTCTAAAGTGATAGGAGTTTTTAAGCCTAGAAGGCGACTGAGCTCCGTCATCGTTTTGCCATTTTCTTTTTGCTTTAGAATAAATTGTTCTCGCAGAAGTTGTGCAGTTAGTTGTTGCTCATTCTTCTCATTTAAGAAATCTGTTAATTGATTAAAAAACCATTGTCTAGAATAAGGCTTACCGTTATGCTCAAAGACTAAGTCACCATCTTCCTCTAAAGATTCCAAAAGAAAAGGAAGCAAGTCTTCTGGAAGTTTTAAAATACGCTTCATCTGCGATTTTTCAATACTTAAGATATTAAAAGTTGTATCAAAATCAGCCTTCTTCAAATTAGCAATTTCAGCCGGAGTTAAACCTAAAGATAAAATCAACAAAGCAATCAAACGACCACTCGGATAATCAGTATCTTGATAGAAATTTGATAAATCCATTATTTGAGACTTTGTCTGAGCCAAAGTGATTTTTTCAGTCTCTTGTAGTCTGTAAAATTCCTTCAGCGTTCCTCTATTATATAAAAAGAAAAGAAATTGATTGACTGCAGATAACTTTCGCTTACGAGCTGTTAACTTAAATTCACTTAGAGACTGTTGATACAATGCCAGTTTTTCAGAATTTACATGTCCACCAATTATTTTATAAAATTGCTTTAAATCATAGTGATAGGACTTACGCGAATTGAGAGATAATTTCTTACTCTCAATAAAATTATTAATATCATTTATCATTGTTTTTAGGAGTGATAGTATATTCGTCTGTAAAATCATGTAGGAGGCTATTAATAGCTTTTAAAATCGATTTACGGGTTATAATGCCTCTAAAATCATTTTGATCACTGATAACAGGTAAAAATGGATAATCTACAATCTTATGCATAATTGCTGTCAGAGTAGCTGCCTCATTAATCGGCTCGATTTTTGTATTAACCATCTCAACAATATCAGTCTGTGCCATCTCCCAATCTGTTAATTGACCTTTAGATTGGTAGCCCATAATGTCTGAGATACTAATAGTACCTACATATTTTTTTTCTTTAGTGATAACTGGTACACGTGAAAAACCATTACTTGCTAATAGTAGCATAACGTGGTCTGCATTATGCGTATCCACAAAAATAGCAACGTCTTCAGCTGGAATTAGATAGTGGTCCAAATGACTTAGCAAAAACGACTCAAATTCTTTAGCAATCATCTTGAAAATTCCTTTGTCAAGTTAGGATAGGGTTGGTGTTGGCGAGTATAATACTCTACCAAAACCTTACTATCTGTTATAGTTACAACAGCGTAAAGCTTCTCATTTATTGGTCCTCTTGGCTGCAAAACACTACCTGGATTGATAAAAATAGTTTTACCATTTTTCCAAGCATCTGCACGATGAAGATGACCATATAAACAAATATCCGCGTCTTCTTGCTGAGCTAACAAATCCAATTTATCCCAAGTAAAATTAATCTGATGGAGATGACCATGGGTTTGAACAATAACAGTATTATCTATTTTTGTAACCAAAACTTCCGGATAACCTGAATCATAATCACAATTTCCTGTGACCACATGAATGCCTTCCCATATAGGATCTGAACTAGGAAGTTCGGAATCCCCATTGTGAAAAATAACATCCACTTTTCCCAAATAATGATTCTTTATATCTTTTACAATGTCACGATCTCCGTGAGAATCACTCATTACAACTAATTTTCTAATTGCCATTTTGGAAATACCTCCATCAATTTACGGACAGCTTGCCCACGATGTGATAGATTATTTTTTTCTTGTGCGCTCAATTCAGCTGCTGTCCTACTACCTTCTCCAACAATAAAGAGTGGATCATAACCAAAGCCATTTTCCCCCTTAGGTTCCGTACCAATATAACCTGGCCACTCTGCTTCAACTACCAAACTTTCTTTATTTGGAGCTGACACGACTAAGGTTGTATGAAACTGTGCTGAACGTCTTTCTTTGTCAAATACCATGGCTAATTCATGCAATAATTTGGCATTATTACGAGCATCTGTCGCGTCAGGACCTGAAAAACGAGCAGACCATACCCCTGGTAAACCACCTAAAGCATCTACTTTTAATCCGGAATCATCTGAAATTACCATTTTCCCAGTTAATTTTGAAATAGTCTCTGCTTTAAGTCGAGCATTTTCTTCAAAGGTCATACCAGTCTCTTCAACTTCTGGTAAATCTGGGTAATCATTTAAATTTTCAACTTTGAGTCCTAATTTCCCAAATAATTCTCTAAATTCCTTCGTTTTTCCTTCATTGTGAGTCGCAATTAATATGGTATCCCCAAAATTATTATCATTCTTTAAATCAAAGAATTTTTCTAAAGAAGTGCCCTCTTTAGGTAAGTGAACTAAGAACAACTGATCATCTTCACTAACTAAGATGGCCCCTTTATGTTGAGTCACTTTGATGTGCCTTGAATACTCTTGATTAATCATATCAACGAGGAATGCTAATAATTGAAAATCCGAAGTCATCTGCACAACGTGAAGCTGTAGACCTTCAACTTTCAAAGTTGATAATAGACGATGAAAAACATCTTGGATAGCTTCGTAAGATTCATCATTACCAAAACAAGTAAAATAATTAAAAGCTTGGAAACTACCTAAAAACCAATTGCCTTCAGTTTTACTTTCAAAAATTGTTTTTGTCATAATACTATACGCTCCACATTTATTTCTTGACTAAGCCATTGTTCTGCAATTTCTTTAAAACCTTTTGGGCTGGCGGTTGTGTAAAAGTGATGACCACCGTGTTTATTTTGCCAATTATGGTTTATCTCAAAATAGTTCAATAAAACAGAAATATCACGAACGGTTTCTGCGCCACTATCAATTAATTTAACCTCAGCCCCCATAACATTTTGAATGATGGGACGTAATAAGGGATAATGCGTGCAACCTAAAATTAAAGTATCTAATTTACCAACTAATGGGGACAACGTTTCATAAACCACCTTTTTGGCTAAACTAGAAGACATCTGATTTGATTCCACAATTGGAACAAATTTCGGACAAGCAAGGGATACCACAGCAGTATTTGGAGACAAAGCTTGAATTTTTTGACGATAAGCATCTGATTTAACAGTCATGGGAGTACCTATAATACCAACTTTCCCTGAATTAGTTGATTTGATAGCTGCGCTAGCTCCTGGTAAAATAACGCCTAAAACAGGTATGTCTAGTTTTTCTTTAATTTCTTGCCAGGCAACTGCAGTTGCTGTATTACAAGCTATAACAATCATCTTAACATTTTTAGTCAATAAGAAATTAACCATCTGCCAGGTAAACTCTCTAATCTGTTGAGCAGGTCTAGGACCATACGGAGCTCTAGCCTGATCTCCAATGAAGATTACTTCCTCTTCTGGAAGTTGACGGAACATTTCCTTAACAACCGTTAAACCACCTACACCAGAATCTAGAAAGCCAATAGGCCTACTATCCATTTTTATTCCTCCAATATTAGTGACTAAAAGAGGCTGGACAACAGTCCTAGCCTCTCTATACAATAACCAATCAGTCAAATCTACACTTGACCAAGTTTGCCCAAATCTTGTCTAGAAATCTGATGGACTATCACTCACTATTTCATCACTAAACGCTTCAATGCTAAAACACTCTTATTTTTTAGTTTTGATAGCTGTTTTTGCGTGTTTTACAATATTACGGTATGTCTGTTGAACTTTAGCTTCACTAGGTTTTTGTCCCATTTGACTCATCATTTCACGAATAGCATCCGGTGTTAAACGAGGGTGCTCTCCAATCTCTTTTTCAATTTGTTTACGAGCAATAAAAATGCCTCCCACGAGACCACCAAACAAAGCGACGATAATTAATAAAATCCAAATAGTTGTTGACATCTATTCATTCTCCTCATTTATTTACATGACTCATTATAGCAAAAAAAGAAAGAGTTTACAAATATATGTAAACAAAATCAAAGCCTCTATCGTCCTTGTCACGTCAATACACTATTAAATTTTCACTAGAGCATGATTAAGCACATAGCCGAGTCCTTTATCTTATCCTAAGTGTTTTCCCCAACTTTTGTGTCATCCATTTCCAAATGAAGAGAGCTATATAAAAATCTACCAATCCATGTAGCAAAGAGCCTAGCCCTATCAAAGAAAATAGTGACCATAAATAAGTTGAACTACTGTTAGAAGTCATTGTGATTATATAAACAGTAATAAATTCGAGCAGACCATGAATTATGTTAATAGCTACAGCAAATAACAATGTTTGCCATTTACTCATCAATAAAGAGGGCTTTGACTTAATCAAGAAAGCCGCAATTAATGCAAATCCGATATGTGATAAAGCTCTAAGAACGATTACAATCGGAAAACCAGCTAGTAGAAATCCAAGTCCTGTCCCTAAAGCTACTAATATTGCAACTGGAACAGATATAAAAATACTTAAAAATAAAGGTACATGGCTTGCTAAGGTGAAAGAAGCAGGCCCAATAATTATTTTAGCAGGCATGATTATAGGAATCATGATTGCAAAAGCTACTAAAATAGAAGTATAAGAAACCATTTGTGTTGTTTTTTTTGACATTTTTATCTCCTTTGAAGCTATTATACAAAATAACCTTACAGGTGTAAAGACACCTGTAAGGTTATTTGTCTATGTATAAAATTCCTGCTTTTTTTAGAGCCTCACATATTTGGTCAAAAACTGACTGATCTTGACAAGAAATCATATGTGTATGTAAACCATCTGTCAAAGAGGATAGCAATTCTGCATTGGAAACTTTTAATTTAGCAGTAAAATTATCAATGTCTTTTTGGCTTTGAATGTTTAAGGGAGCAGTCAGCATCCCATAAATAGGGTGCTCTACCTCCACATTCATAATGATTCCTTGATACCGCAAAATAATTTCCAGTTCTTCTTCTGTCTGTTCTATGCCATGCTGACAAACCAATCTAGCAGTGAATTGATGAGTACTTAGAGCACTGGACATGAGGTATCCTTTTGGGGTAGAAATAATATCACATTGTTGTGCACGCAATAAGGCAATATCTCCAACAATCACCTGCCTACTAACACTAAAAATCTTTGCTAATGTGCTTGCCGATATAGCTTCTTTTGTTCCTTTTAAAGTCGTTAAAATATTTTCTCGACGCTCCTGTGCCTTCATATAACAAATTCCTTCTTTGGTGTTATTTCACAATTAAAAACTGGCTAGAATATCTAACCAGTTAGCCTCAATCATTTCGTGCAAAAAGACGAAGAATATTTAAGAATAGATTAATAAAATCAAGATAAAGGCTTAGTGCCATCGAAACTGCCCAACCATCTGCGACTTGGCCGCCTTGGCTATTGTAGACATATTTAATCATTTGGTTATCGTAAGCAATCAATCCAGAAAAGATGATGACACATACGATACTAATGATATAACTCATCCCCCCACTACCGATAAATAAATTAACAAGACTTGCAATTAAAATCCCAATTAAAGCAGCCATTAACGCTTTACGCATACCTGATAAATCTTTTTTAGTCTTAGCTCCAATCAAAGCCATTGCAAAGAAAACAGCTGCAGATGTTATAAAAGCTTGAAGAACTGTTGTTTGCGTGTACCTTGCGATAATGAAACTTAAAGTAAACCCATTCAAAGCTGAATAAATCAAAAATAATGGTAATGCAGCTGGTGTGTTTCGACGCGCCGCTCCACTAGCAACAAAGACTAAAACCAATTCTAAGATGATTGCTCCAAAATACAACCCTGGCATTTTTTGCATGATGGCAATCATATTTTGTGGAAACATATACAGCATAATAGCAGAAACAGCAGCTGACAAACCTACTCCTATCCCTACAAGACCGTAAATCTTAGCAAAAAATTGATTCAGCCCTGAATCAGATTGTGTGTAAATGACGTTATCATTCATATGTATTTTCCTATTCTAAATTTTAATGATTGTGACTACCTAAGAATTTGCGACTAAAACGGATAGGTTTCTTAAAAATACGTTTGAGTGGACGAGAAGCCTCTCGTACTGCCCAATACTTATCAACCATAGTCACAATATAACTTTCTTTATAACGTGGTGGTGCAATAGTCGCTCCCCACATGTGTTTCAAAATAATATCTTCTTCTCTAGCGTTTAAATCAGTTAATTTTCGCGCATTACGAACCGCTATCCTTGGATGAACCCAGGCATGGCTCTTGTTAAATTTCGTTACACGCCAATCATAATAAAAGAAATCATGTAGTAAACCACCTCGAGCAGTACTACTCGCATCCCAACCAAACTTCTTAGCAATTTTATAACTTGTATAACTAACATTTATAGAATGCTCTAAGCGAGTTGAGTGATGATGTTGGACAATAGCTTCGAGTTTTTGGAAACGTGGATGGTCAATAAGGTGACCGACCAAATCCATGAAGTCCTTATCGTCTTGATACTTTTTCATTATAATCACCCCTCTGGGGATATTATAACATATGAACTTAAATTAAGCTGAAAATGACTACTCCCGCAGCTACTGCTACATTAAGACTTTCTGCTTGTCCAGGCATTTCAATATGTGCTAAAACATCTGCTTCTTCTGTCATAGTTTTGGAAATTCCCTGTCCCTCATTTCCCATGATTAAAGCAAAATAATCATATTTAGGGAGATTTTTATAATTTACCGATTGTTCAGATAAAGTTGTGGCAATCATAGTTATCCCTTCTGCTTTACAAAAGTTAACAAACTGCTCTATTTCTACCCTAAATACTGGTAAATGAAAGTGACTGCCTTGCATAGAACGAAGTGTTTTTTGGTTATACAAATCAGCAGATTTCTGAGATAAAAAAACAGCATCAAAATTCGCTGCATCTGCAGTTCGAACCATTGTTCCTAGGTTTCCTGGATCCTGCACATCTTCCAATACAAGAAAACGTCCTTTTTTAATATCTGTCCATCTTGTCTCTTGAAAGGCAATCTCAGCTACAATCCCTTGAGGAGTCTGTGAGTCAGTTAATTCTTTCAAAATATCATCTGTAACAACAATAGCTCTCTCGGGTTTTCTCAAACGATCTATTGCCGTTTCTGTCACAAAAATATTTAAAAATTGTGCACCATATTTTTCAGCTTCCTCAAATAAATGCCAGCCTTCAATAAGATATGAAGATTTCCGATATTTTTTTTGTAACAACTTTTTCGTTTTTTTAATGAGATTATTTGATTTTGAAGTTATAATAGTAGTCATAAACCTATTATATCAGAAAAGAGGTCAAGTTATGAAAAAAGTTCATTTAATTGTCTCAGGGCGCGTTCAAGGAGTCGGATTTCGCTATGCAACTTATTTCTTAGCTTTAGAAATAGGTGATATTTACGGTCGCGTTTGGAATAACGATGATGGAACTGTTGAAATTTTAGCACAATCCACAGATTCAAATAAAATGACACAATTTATTCAAAAAATTCGAAAAGGACCTTCAAAATGGTCTAAAGTAACTTATGTTGATATTAAACTAGATAACTTCGATGATTTTAATGACTTTAAAATGAGGAATTAAAAATCATTCTGCGGAAGTATTGTTTAATTCTTAAAAAAAAAGTAAAATAGATAGGTATATTAAAAATTAGAGGAACTAAAAACATTGAAAAAAACATTGAAACGTATCTTATTCTCTAGCTTATCTTTGTCTATGTTATTATTATTGACAGGATGTGTTAGCGTTGATAAGGCTGGAAAACCCTATGGAGTTATCTGGAATACTCTTGGAGTGCCTATGGCCAACCTCATTACTTATTTCGCTCAACACCAAGGGCTTGGTTTTGGTGTCGCTATCATTATTGTAACCATCATCGTACGTGTCGTTATCTTACCACTTGGACTTTATCAGTCTTGGAAAGCTAGCTATCAAGCTGAAAAAATGGCGTACTTTAAGCCTTTATTCGAACCTATCAATGAACGACTACGCAATGCTAAAACACAAGAAGAAAAATTAGCAGCTCAGACAGAATTAATGACAGCTCAACGTGAGAATGGCCTTAGCATGTTTGGCGGTATTGGCTGCTTGCCATTACTCATTCAGATGCCATTTTTCTCAGCTATTTTCTTTGCTGCACGCTATACTCCTGGAGTCTCTAGTGCAACCTTCTTGGGACTTAACTTAGGTCAAAAGAGTCTGACACTTACTGTCATTATCGCCATTCTTTATTTTGTACAATCTTGGTTGTCAATGCAAGGTGTTCCAGATGAACAACGTCAGCAAATGAAAACAATGATGTATCTGATGCCAATAATGATGGTATTCATGTCTATTAGTTTACCTGCTAGTGTTGCGCTTTATTGGTTTATTGGTGGTATTTTCAGTATTATCCAGCAGCTAGTTACGACTTATGTACTTAAGCCTAAACTACGCCGAAAAGTAGAAGAAGAATATACTAAAAATCCTCCTAAAGCCTACAAAGCTAATAACGCACGAAAAGATGTTACAAATTCAACTAAAGCCACTGAATCTAATCAAGCAATTATTACATCTAAAAAAACAAATCGTAACGCCGGAAACCAAAAAAGACGGGGATAAAACAAGCATACTAAATAATGGTGTGTTGTCCTAAACAGTTAAAGATTATTATGTAATTCAAGTAAAAAAGACTTAGTTCTATGTCCTACATAGCTAAGTCTTTTTAGTTTTGCCTAGCTTTTCATATAAAAAGCACCCTAAAAGTCAGATAAAAATCTAGCTTTTAAAGTGCAAGTAATCTAGCTAACAGACTACCTTATTAATAAAGTAATCGTTTTTCCCACCAGTCTTGAATAATTGCATAAAGCGTACAAATTACCCAATAGATAAGGGCTACTAAGATATAGGCGGTCATATAGTCGGAGTAGGTTCCCCCAACTATTTTAGCATTATTAAAGATATCAGGTACCGTAATCATCGCAGTCAATGAGGAACCCTTGACCATATCTAGCAAAACATTACTTAAAGAAGGGAGTGCAATTCTTGTTGCTTGCGGAATAATAATGCCTCTATAAATCGTCGGTGTTTTTAACCCTAAAGCTCTAGCAGCTTCCCACTGACCATGATCAACAGCTAAAAGAGCTGCTCTGATAATTTCTGATATATATGCACTAGACATCATGGTAAAACCTACGATAGAAGCAGTCACAGCATCTAACTGTATCCCTATAAAAGGCAAACCAAAGTAGATAAGAAAGAGTAGAACCATTAAAGGAATCCCACGCATTAAGGAAATATGAATATTAGCTAGATACCTCAGTAAGCGGAAATGAGACATCTTCATTAGAGCTACAAAGAATCCTACGATAGCTCCTAAAATAAAGCCAACCAAGGATAATCCAATGGTATATGGTAACCCCTGAATAACACTTGGAAAAGCCTTAACAGCTAGTTCCAAATTAAAAATGGCATCCCAGTTTATCACTTATCTACTCCTCTCGAAATTTTTTATTTAACTTTAATTACTGGAATTTTATCCGTTCCAGCAGGTTCTTTTGTGAGATCTTGACCAGCATAATATTTTTCAGAGATTTTTTTCAAAGAACCGTCTTTCTTCATATCCTTGATAGCTGCATCAATTTTTGTTTTGAGGCTCTTATCTTTTTTACTCATCACAATACCTTGCTCAGTCGGATTATACTTCACATCACCCATTTTTACTTTGATATCTGGATATTGTTTTGTTACATATTTTACAGCAATGACTTGTGTGTAGTAATCATTCGGAATGAAATCTGTACGTCCAGTTGATACATCTCGAAGGTAAACGTCATTAGTTACATTGTCATAAATAACAGGTTCAGCACCTTGCTGTTTTGCAATTTTCATATATTGCGTTCCAGCGCCACCACCAGCTTTTTTACCTTTCCAGTCAGATAAATCTTTTGCTGTAATCTTTGAAGAACCATCTGCACGTACAATCATACCTCCAACAGAATATTTATAAGGTTGAGAGAAATTGTATTTTTTCAAACGCTCGGGAGTTGTGTCAAAGTTATTGACAGCAACATCCACCTTACCACTATCTACAGAAGTAAATGATTCAGCAACTCCAACTTCAACAAACTTAACTTTTATCTTAAGTTTTTTAGCAATCGCTTTCATCATATCAATCTCATAACCAGTCAATTTTTTATGGTCATCATAATAACTTGTTGGATAAAGCGTTGCAGGGGTAGCAACCTTAAGGACACCATCTTTTTTAATATTGTCCCATGTTGTTTCTTTGCTAGATTGACCATTTGAGCAAGCTGCTAATGTCATTGCAGATAAACCGACTAAACCAAGTAAAATTGTCTTTTTCATAAGTACTCCTGTAGATTAAATTATATTAAAATGGTTTGGCGTACTCTATCGAAAATTAAATTTAATGAAAATTAATACATAAATTTACGATAATAATACAACCATTGTTAAGAGTACCATATTGTATCCGTTTTCGCAAAAATATTGTTTACTTTTCAAATTAATGGTAAACAGGCCCTTTGAATTGCTTCTCTTTTTCAAACAACTCTGCAACAGCAAGCAATAAATCTTCTCTCCCTTTAGCCGCTGTCAATTGTACACCTAAAGGTAGCCCCTCTTTAGTTAGATGAGTTGGTATGGCTAAAGAAGGTTGCCCTGTCAAGTTTGGCTGATGTGTAAAAGGTGTCCAGGCCATTGAGTCTTCAAACATTTTCCAAATTAAATCCTGTTGTTCACTTACTGAGAATTCTCCCATATGCCTCAATTGTTTCTGGAGTGTCTCGTCTAAATCAAATTGTCCATGAAAAGGAGCTGGTTGATTAGTTGCTGCTGTTAAAATTAAATCATAATTTTCATGAAACCTCGCCATGGTAGCTGCAAATTGATCCCATGAATCTAAGAGTTTACTGTAATCTTTAGCCAATACCCTTTGTCCACTCTGATACATAGCCCAGGTCATTAATTCCATATCGCTAAATTCCATTGAACGCCCTAAACTCTTTTCGATGTCATCAAACATTGCTGCTGTTTCAACGCTATTCATCATACAATAAGTTTTCATAGAATGAATACCATCTAAAGGTTGTTCTACTAATTCTAAATGATTCCCTTTTTGAGACAGAAAATCTGCGGCTTCTTTAATAGCTGCTTTAGCCTCACTTGATACCTTTGTTTTTAAGGGAGAATCCATCAATACTGCTATTTTTAGGGGTTTACTAACGCTAAACTCGAAAAGACTCTCTTTGCTGAGTTTTTTCAGGGGAAATGGGCTTTCTACTTGATATGATTGTAAATAATATAATAGTCGTTTTGTATCCCTAACTGACTTTGTTAAAGCAAAATGACTAGAAGCCCCTTGCCAACCTCTATAGGATGAAGGTCCAACAGGTATACGTCCTCGACTCGGTTTTAAACCAATCAAACCATTAAAACTTGCTGGAATTCTGATTGACCCTCCTCCATCACTAGCTCCTGCAATTGGAACCATTCCTGAACTAACAGCTGCGGCTGCACCACCACTAGAGCCTCCAGCATTTCTTGAATGGTCAAATGGAAGATTAACATTCCCGTGAAGTTGACCATCACTAATATTCTTAAAACCAAATTCAGGGGTATTTGTTCTTCCTAAAATAATAAACCCTAATTTTTCAAAGGACTGCACTAAATAGTCCGTTTGTTTAGCATGATAGTGTTTAAATAATTGTGAACCTGAGGTTGAGAGTTGTCCTTTTTGATTCTGTCCCAAATCTTTCAGAAGAATAGGAACTCCTGCAAAAGGAGCATTTGATTCATTTGCGTATTTGGCTGCTTGACGCGCCTCATTATATTGCTTGCTGACAACAGCATTAACGCTTACATTCTGTTCCTCGATCTTGTAGATTGCTTGCTCTACTAATTCTTGCGACGAAATCTTATGCTGTTTTATCGCTTGTACCATAGCGGTAGCATCTTTAAAAACCATATAAACACCTCATAAAATGTATTTTTATTATAAGATAACAAAAAATACTTAAAAAAAATAGAATAACGTCTAGACTCTAGATATTATTCTATGATTTATACTATTAATTTGTTTTTTCAACACTAATGATTTCAACTTGATAGCTACCAGCAGGTGATTCAATTGTAGCTAAGTCTCCTGTTTTTTTACCAATTAAAGCATGAGCAATTGGGCTTTCATTCGAAATTTTTCCTGAAAAAATGTCAGCTCCAGCAGCACCAACGATATGGTAAGTATCTTTATCATTTGTACCAACTTCTTGGACAAGGACAGTTTTACCAATTGCAACCTCATCTTTAGCAACTGCATCACTATCAATAATTTCAGCATAACGAATTTTTGTTTCTAAAATTTGAATTTGACCCTCAACAAATGCTTGTTCGTCTTTTGCTGCATCATATTCGCTATTTTCTGATAAGTCACCATAAGAACGAGCAATCTTGATACGCTCTACAACTTCTGGTCTACGAACTAATTTTAACTCTTCAAGTTCTTTTTCAAGTTGATCTTTTTCCACTTGTGTCATTGGGTAAGTTTTTTCTGCCATTTTATTTCTCTTTCCTTTTCATTTTTTCAAGTCAAAGATATAAACATGATGACTCGCACCATGTTTATAAGCTTAGTTAATTTGACTATTGATATATTTTTCAACGTTAGCCTTGTGTGTTTCAAAATCTTTAGCGTAGTATACATTTCCGGTCTTCACATCAGCGACAAAATAAAGGTAATCTGTTGAAGCAGGTTTTATAGTCGCTTCAATTGCTGAGATACTTGGACTATCAACTGGTCCAGGCATCAAACCAGTATTAGTATAGATGTTGTATGGTGATTTAATTGAAGTATTAATTTGAGCATCTTCAGCTAAACTTGTTTTATCACCTAATTTCCCCATAGCATACAAAATTGCAATGTTACTTTGAAGAGCTTGACCGGCTGATAATCGGTTATAAAAGACACTTGCTATTTTACGGCGATCTTCGTCTGTTGATCCCTCTTTTTCAACAAGAGATGATAATGTCAAAACATCATTTACAGACATATTCTTCGCTTTAATAGTGTTATAGTAAGGTGCCATCTTAGTATTCATTGTTGAAATCATATCTTCAACAAGTCCTTCTAAGGTTGTATCTTTATAATAGTTGTAGGTAGCTGGGAATAAATATCCTTCCAATTGATAAATAGCTTTTGATTTATCAGGTAAACTTCCTAGTAAATTTGGATATTTAGCTACCATTTTTTTAATAAACGTTTCATCTTGAACAAGTTTCAAGAAATCATCAGCTTTATAAGGTGTACTTGTAGTCTTTGTATCAATTTTATTAGACTCAATAGCTTTAGCAATCTGTTTAATAGTGTAACCCTCGGTAATTAATATCTTACCTAAAGCTGGTTTTGTCGGTTCTGCAGTTCCGCCTTTTTCCAATTCAGCAGCAATCTGATCTAAAGTCATACTTTTTTTAAGATTGTAGTATCCACTTTGAAAATTACTATAGTTTTTGAACTTGGAATAGTAATTAAAGACTGTGGCGCTCTTAATGACTCCTGCTTTTTCTAAAATTTGACCAATTAATTTATTCCCAGATCCTATCGGAATTTCAACTTGTACAAATTTATTTGAATTGGAATCAACAGGTTTAATAGCACTATCTACAAAACGATAACCTACAAATGCTGTCAAGAGCAATACAAGTATGATAATTGATATCAGAATACGTGCAATTCGTTTTGCCACATTATCTGCTTTCTGACGTCTTTCACGCTTGTTATGTTTGTTCTTGGCTGACAAAGCTATACCCTCTTCTTCTTTTGACAAATCCTCTACTCGGATAGGTTCCTTTGCTACGGGCTCTAACTCTGATGTCTCACCAAGTTTTACATTTTCACCTTCTGTAGGAATATCTGTTGCTCTCACAAGAAAGATTTCTTCCGTTTCTTGATTAGGCACAGCAGTTGCAACATCAGTCTTATCTGCTTTTAAATCTATGTCAGGTACATTTTCAGTTGTCCTAAATTCACTAGATTTGGAGCCGCTATCAAGCTCTCTTGAAGGTTCCATCCCTTGATTGATAACTTGTTCTTCTTGGGAAGCTAATGCTTGTTCCGCCTGACGTCTTTCTTCTTCTCGAGCAGCTTCTGCCAGAAGTTTCGCCTCAATCCGAGCCTTCTCTTGCTCTTCTAAGCGTTGCTTAGTCTCTAGCGCCTTTGCTCTAGCTTCTTGTTCGTCTTTCAAACGTTGCGCTTCATAATCTGCCATCAATTGTGCTGTTCTGCGAGCAGCTTCTTTGGCTTCTTGCTCTTTTTGATAGAGTTCTTCTTCACGCAACTTTCTCAAACGGTTAGCTTCTTCTAACTCTGCCAGAATTTGTTCTTTAAAACTTTTCTGATCATGGTTAGAATGCTGATCGTCATTAAATTCGGTCAAAGAGATTTCCTCCTAATAATAATCACAGGCAATTATATCTTAAATAGTCTATAAA
The DNA here is from genome assembly GCF_003812445.1 of Streptococcus sp. FDAARGOS_522. Taxonomy (NCBI): domain Bacteria; kingdom Bacillati; phylum Bacillota; class Bacilli; order Lactobacillales; family Streptococcaceae; genus Streptococcus; species Streptococcus sp. FDAARGOS_522. The sequence goes on along the minus strand of NZ_CP033808.1, from coordinate 2,048,159 downwards.
ATCAACAAAACTTTGACAATGTTATCTACTTTTAACAAATTGATCGTGTTGGATTATTCCAAATCATATTATACCAAAGCGAACCACCATGTTGGGAGTCAGATTCTCCCTCATCTTTAAATCCATTCATTTCATAGAAGGAAATTAAATCATCATGGCAAGTTAAACTTATACCATCTCGTTCTTGAGAAACAACCAGGTCTTTCATCGCTGCTAATAATGCTGTACCAATCCCCTGACCTTTAAAATCAGGATGTATTGATAGACTAGTAATTCCTATGAAACCACCTACCCTTACAGGGAATTCAGAAACTTTATGGAATAAATCGTCCGTTAAGTACCGACCTTTAATAACCGGTCCTTCAATGTAACCTGCTAAACGACCATTAATCTCTGCAACTAAAAAAGTATCAGTCATTATCGTTAAACGTTCTTGCATTGCTTTTTTACTCGCAGCCTCTGCTTCTGAAAAATTTATTTGTTCAATACTAATGACTTGCTGTAAATCCTCTAGGCAACCATTTCTAATAATCATACTCATCTCCTTAATTTCTTTATGAAATTCTCTTGATAAAGTCAGATAGAGGACTGAGAAACTTCTCTCAGCCCTTACCATCAACTTATTGTGTATTTTTAGTTAGGTTAGCTAATAATTCTTCAAAAGAGCGCTCATACAATTGAATGTCTCCAGCACCCATAAAGACATAGACAGCATTATCATGATTGAGTAAAGGCGAGACATTTTCGACTGTCACTAAATCTGAGTGTTTGACAATCTTAGCAGCTAAATCTTCTACCTTCACCTCACCATTATCTACTTCTCTAGCAGAACCATATATTTGAGCGAGATAAACGCTATCCGCTTGACTCAAGGCATGGGCAAATTCGTCTAAAAGAGCTATCGTACGAGTGAACGTATGCGGTTGGAAAATAGCTACAATTTCTTTTGACGGGTATTTTTGTCGAGCAGCATCTAATGTCGCAATAATCTCAGTAGGATGGTGAGCAAAGTCATCAATAATGACAGTATCGTCAATAATCTTCTCAGTAAAACGACGCTTTACCCCTGAAAATGTCTTCAAATGCTCAGCTACTAATGCCATATCAATTCCCATTATGTAAAGGTTAGCAATAACAGCAGTTGCATTTAAGATATTATGTTTACCGTATGCTGGTACATGAAACTGACCAATTTCTTCTTGGTTATAGAAAACCTTAAAGTCAGAACCATTAACAGTTCGAGTGATGTCTTTTGCTATAAAATCATTTGAATCTTCAAAACCATAATAATATATTGGTGCCTCAGAAGTGATTTCATGAAGTTTTGGATCTTCTCCATAAATGAATAAACCTTTTTGAACTTGCTTAGCATAGTCATTAAAGGCATTGAATACGTCCTCTAGGCCTGTAAAATAATCAGGATGGTCAAAATCAATATTGGTAATAATTGAGTATTCTGGATGGTACGGCATAAAATGACGTTCGTATTCATCAGCTTCAAACACAAAGTAATTAGCATTAGCAGAACCACGTCCTGTACCATCTCCAATTAGGAAAGAAGTGTCTGTAATATTTTTTAAAACATGAGCTAATAAACCTGTCGTTGAGGTTTTTCCATGTGCCCCAGCTACACCTAGACTAGTGAACTGACGCATAAAATCTCCGAGAAATTCATGATATCGTTTAAAATGATAGCCCTTTTCAATAACATAAGCCAACTCTTCATTGTTATCTGGACGAAAAGCATTTCCTGCAATAATCTCTAAATCCTCACTGATATTATTCGGTGAGAAAGGTAATATAGTTACACCTGCTTGCTCTAAACCACGTTGGGTAAAATAATATTTGTCAACGTCACTTCCTTGGACGTTATGTCCCATTTGATGAAGCATCAGTGCTAGGGCACTCATTCCGGATCCTTTAATACCAATAAAATGATAAGTTTTTGACATGGTCTCTCCTTAATTAATGTCTTTAAAACGTGTCAGATTTAATTCTTGAGCCTTGGCTCTTTCTTTATGAAACTGATTGTCTTGTTTATTGTAAACTTGACTGCGTTTCAAAAAATCAAAATTATTTTTCTTTGTTTTTGGGTTCGGTGTATTATCAGGTTCTTGAAATATGATTGGAATTTCTGCTAATATATAGCTTTCCTGCTGTAAACGATCAGAAAGATGACTTAGTTCAGTCACCTTTCGCTGAGTTTGTTTTTTCGGTACTGTTGCCTTCAATTGTTGCTGAAAAGCTTCCTTTGATGGCGCCTTAAATTCCTGTTTCGCATAGTAAGCTTGTCGTTTCTCCCGAACAGACCTCTTTGCCTCTTGTCGAGATTTGCTCAACTCTGTCGCTTTTTTTACAAAACTCTGCGGTGGTACAGGATCATTTTCAATTACCTTAGGATGTGATATTTCTTCATGTTCATAATTGCTTTTGACCATGCTTTGATATGTTTTTTCTTGATAAAAGCCTCGAATGTTGTTAATTAAATCTTCATTATCATAAAGATTCATCTTTACAAGCGGAGACATTACTGGTTCATCATCTGCTATCAACGGAAATCGTCTAGAGCCTCTATTCACATTATCACTTCCTTTCTACAACAGACCTATTATAAACTAATTTTTCTGTTTTTTCAAAGTTTTCAACTAAGTAAAGCTTATCAGATTGGTATTTTTCATTCATTTATATAAAAAAAGAAAGCGAGAGACCACTTTCTTTTTTATATTATAGTCACATCATCATATTTATTTAGAAACTCCAAGTATCTCTCGAATATCATCTACGCTCATGCTAGCATGGGTTTCATTTCCATCCAGAACTGTTGTAACCAAATGTTTTTTAGTTTCTTGCATTTCTAGAATTTTTTCTTCGATTGTGCCTCTAGTAATCAAGCGATAAACCTCGACATTCTCTTTTTGCCCCAACCTATGTGCGCGACTAATCGCCTGCATTTCAACAGCTGGATTCCACCACAAGTCAATCAGAACAACGGTATCAGCTCCTGTAAGGTTGAGACCAACGCCACCAGCTTTTAAAGAAATCAAGAAAGCATCTTTTGATCCTGCATTAAATGCTCTGGTCATTTCATGACGTTCATTTGCTGGTGTAGAACCAGTAATTTTATAAGTTGTAAGCCCCATAGCTACCATCTCACGTTCTGCGATATCTAACATACCCCTGAACTGAGAAAAAATCAGAGCACGATGTCCATTTTCCTTAATTTGTGTTAAAAGTTGACGTAGGCTTTCTAACTTACCGCTTTCACCATCATAATCCATAAAAAGACGTGGAGTGTCACAAATTTGACGTAATCGTGTGATGCCAGATAAAATTTCAATTTTACGACGATTTAAGTCAGCGTCACTAGAATGTTGGATACTTTCTTGAATTTGGCGTAATTGCGCCAAATAGATAACTTTTTGACTGTCTGTCATTTCATTTGGATAGTTCATTTCAATCAAATCCGGTAATTCTGGGAGAACTTCTTCTTTTCGACGTCTCATCACAAATGGTTTGATATAACGAGCAACTTGTTTAGGGTTCAACTTCAAAAACTCTTTCTTACCAGGTAATAAACCAGGTAAAATGATCTGGAAAATGGACCAAATTTCTAACAGTTTATTCTCAATAGGTGTTCCCGATAATGCAAAACAGTTTTTGACCTCAAAAGATCTCAAGCTATGGGCTATTTTAGTTTGAGCATTTTTCATAACCTGTGCTTCATCCAAAATTAAATAATCATAATTTCCTTCAGAATAAGTCTCAAAATCCTGCCTAAATGATGAATAACTTGTAATGATTACTTGATGACGTTCAGCAATAATTTCATCTCTACGAATCTTAGAACCATAGGCAACTGCTACATCTACGTCTGGCGAAAATTTGTGGAATTCATCTTGCCAATTATAAATTAAACTTGATGGTGATAAAATAAGCACACGAGAATCTCTAGTTAGTTTTGTACTTAAAAATGAAATCGTTTGAAGTGTTTTTCCAAGCCCCATATCATCAGCTAAAATCCCTGCAAAGCCATAATGATCTAACATACTTAACCAACGGACACCTGTAAGCTGATAATCGCGCAAGGAAGCTGAAACAGATAGACCAGGTATTTTAAACTTTTCTGGGTGTCTCAAATCTTCAATCAATTGGTAAAAATGTTGTGAAAAGCTAACATTATCTTGATTTGCAAACAGTTCTGATAATTGAAATGCTGCAATATTATCTAATTCAATATGCCCATTCTTTGCTCGTCTAGCTCTCAACCCTTGCAAAGTTGCACTTACTTTCTTAGTTTCTTCATCAAAAATAACTAATTGCCCTGATTTATTCACAAAATAAGGATTATTGTCAAACAAAGCTACCAGAGCTTGATCAACATCGTTTTCCAGTAAATCAGAGAAATCAAAAGAAATATCTAGCAGGCTTCCCTTAGCTTCAATATCAATTTGCGGTCGTTCTATGAGACGATAACTTTCCAATTTTGCGGATAAGCTCACTGTTCCCATTTTTTTAAATTGTGGAAGCATATAGGTATAAAAATCGTATAATTCTTGTGCACTGTATGCTGGATGGCTGGTTGAAAAGTGGGGTGCAAAGCCATATTTTTCTAAGAGTTTAAATACTTTTTCTTCATGTTTGAAGTGACTAGCAAATGTTAACTGTTCTAGTTCTTGACGATTATGAACAGTTAAATCATTACCATAATCAAATACCATTTGCAATAAAATTTCATTTTGACTATTAATATCGAACTCAAAATTTACCTTAAAATCATGAATAGAGAAGCTCCGTGGAGCATCCACTAGTCCAATCTCCTTAAAATCCAGTAAATGAGCTGCTAACTTATCTTGATCATCTAAATCAAAATGGATATGTTTTGCTAAATCTCCCTCAATGGGAAGACTACGAATAGCCGTTACCATCTTTTCTTGCTTCAAATTAAGATGGTAGAAAGTATCGCGATAAAACAAATAAGAATTCGCAAATAGTGGTTTTAAGTCTTTCTCTTTGATTTCTAATTCAATTGATTGCCTATGGACAATAACCTTAAATTGATAAAGATGATCCTCACCTTCTAATTCCTTAAAGTAGAGGTGATTAAATTGATGAAAATCACTTTCAAATGAAAAATTTTCTAAAGCATTCATCAAAGTAACACCCTCTTCAAAAAAACCACGAGTGAGACTAAGGTGACGACCTTGATTTGGTAAAATAAACTCTAGATCAATTTTGCTTGAATGACTTGGAATGAGCCTCCATAAAAATTCTATCAATTCTTGACTGGTCTCATCAAACTGTATCAAAGACAAAGTTTCAAAGTATTGTTTTCCAATCTGATAATAAGCTTCTTTTCGAACAGTATTTAAAAAGGCTTTGATGTCACGAATAACATAACTTCTATCATCAGGCAGTCGTCTAATTTTTAAAGTCCACCAGATATCATTAGCATAAGGATTTTGTTCTCCTTGAGCCGATAATTGATATTTTATAGTATCATCTTCATTAATAATTAGACTATCTAAAAAAACACTACCAAAAGAGGTTTTCTTCTTAGTTTCTTGTTGACTTTCTTGTTGAACTTGAACTTTAGATAAGATTGCTTTACCTTCTGGATCGTTTTTCAAGAAATGCTCCAGAGCAGCTAAATGTTGACAATAGCCTTTTCTTGCAAAAAAATCACAAGAACATTTTGTTTCTTCTGTTACTAATGAATATTCAATCTGACAATCCCCAACTTTAGCTTTTAATAGATTACCTTCTTGAGAAATCAAGGACACCAAACCTTGTTCGTAGAGTTCTATACCTTGATTTCGAATACGTCCTGGAATCATTCTACTCATTATGCTACCACCTTCATCTTATCCCTTAATTATAACAAAATTCAAGTCCAATTTCTTGTAAAAATACTAAATTGATTGTTTTTTGATACAGTAACAAATAAAAAAGGCTAAAACAACTGTCCTAACCTTCTATTTCAATTTCAACAATAAGATGTTATTTACGTTTACGTGCTATTAGATTAATTGGTGTTCCTTCAAAAACAAATGCTTCACGGATTTGATTTTCTAAGAAACGAAGATATGAAAAGTGCATCAATTCTTCTTCGTTAACAAAAACAACGAAAGTTGGTGGTTTAACAGCAACTTGAGTTGCGTAGAAAATCTTAAGACGTTTTCCTTTATCAGTTGGTGTTGGATTAATAGCAATAGCATCCATAATCACATCATTTAATACAGCAGACGGAATACGTTTGTTTTGACTTTCGCTAATACGTTTAATCATATCTGGTAACTTGTGCAAACGTTGCTTTGTCTCTGCAGAAACAAAGATAATTGGCGCATAAGACAAGAATTGGAAGTTATCACGTATATCAGCTTCCCACTGACTGACAGTATGATTGTCTTTTTCGATAGTATCCCATTTATTAACTACAATAATAATACCTTTACCAGTTTCATGTGCAAACCCTGCAATACGCTTGTCATACTCACGAATACCTTCCTCTGCATTAATCACCATAAGAACAACATCTGAGCGGTCGATGGCGCGCATAGAACGCATAACAGAATATTTCTCTGTGTTTTCATATACCTTACCAGATTTACGCATACCAGCAGTATCAATCATAGTATACTCTTGCCCCTGGCTATCAACGAAATTAGTATCAATAGCATCGCGCGTAGTACCAGCAACTGGGCTAGCAATAACACGGTCTTCCCCAAGGATGGCATTAATTAAACTAGATTTCCCAACATTTGGACGTCCAATCAAACTAAAACGAATAATATCTGGATTTTCATTTTCCTCTTCTACCGGAAGATTTTCCACAATAGCATCCAATATATCACCAGTACCAATACCATGAACTGATGACAAGGGATAAGGATCCCCTAAACCAAGAGAGTAGAAATCGTAAATATCATTGCGCATCTCAGGATTATCTACCTTATTAACAGCTAAAATAACCGGTTTATTGGTCTTATAAAGAATACGTGAGACATACTCATCTGCATCAGTCACACCTTCTTTACCCGACACAACAAACACAATAACATCAGCCTCTGTCATAGCAATGTCTGCTTGGTGCTTAATTTGCTCCATAAACGGTGCATCAACATCATCAATCCCACCAGTATCAATTAATGAAAACTTACGATTTAGCCACTCACCCGTTGTATAGATACGATCACGAGTGACTCCTTCAACGTCCTCAACAATGGAAATACGTTCTCCTGCAATTCTGTTAAATAATGTTGATTTTCCAACATTCGGACGACCAACAATAGCAACTGTAGGTAATACCATAATTCTCCTCTCACTATTGGGAATACTCCCAATTCCATTCTATTTTATTAACGGCGATTCGGTCCTTCTAAGTGGAATTCTATCGCTAAATACCGTACGCGCTCCATAACTCGTTTTGCTTGCCAAGTTTCGTCGCTTCCTTTTATATTAGCCCATTTTCTTTCCAAATCGTTAAAACTATAATTTGACGTAAAGAAAGTGGGCAACTCTTCTAGCATACGATGTTGTAATATAACTTGTAAAATCTCGTCACGAACCCAGGACGTTGCCTGTTCAGCCCCAATATCATCTAAAATCAAAATCGGAACACTTTTCACAGCATCAATTTCATCTTTTACAGTTCCGCTTGAAATAGCATTTTTGACATCAATAGCAAAACTAGGGAAATGAAGAAGAGTCGTTGACACACCCTTTCTCTCTGATAATTCCCTCGCCATTGCTGCCATTAAATAGGATTTCCCAACCCCCATATCTCCATATAAATAAAGCCCCTTGTGATTATATGAAGGATAAGTCTCTACAAAATCAAGCAGTTGTGACATAGCTTTCATTCGACTCTCGTTATTAATATCAAAGTCAGTCATTCTGATATTCCGATAGGACTTGGGTAGATTAACTAAATTAATACGATCACTGATAGCTTGTTTTTTTTGTGCTTCAATTAACTCTCGTGTTTCTAAATAAGAAACATCTGCATAACCTTCATTCATAACCAAAATAGGCTCATAGCCTTTAGCAATATATTGACTATCCTTATTTTTAAATTTCTGACGCTCAATCAAAAATTGATTAAATTTAGACATGCTGATATTTATTTCACGCTGAGAAAGTTGGTGGGTTTTAATGAACTCCGCTACCTGAGCATCTGCTAAAATCATTTGAATAAGCTCATCATTTGTATTACGAGGCACTCTCCCTTGATTTTCTAATGCTTGTCCCACTGATTTCATGATTCACCATCCTTTCCTAATCGTTCTAAACGCTTGAGGGCATCTGTTTTAAACTGTTCTAATTCAATTTCTTTTTCTGGGCTAACCTCATCTTTATAATCAGGATTACTCCATTCAGGAACATTCGATTGTTTCTTCTTCGTTTCTGTTTTAGTCCTTACTTTTTGATCTGAAAAATCACGAATTTTAAGCACAGCATCTTCGGCCGTCATAACATTCTGAAAGGCAAAATCATTAGCAACTTTCATGATATAGGCCTTATTTAAGTTAGCAGATTTTGTCTTATTCAAGGTATATAAAACCATAACATTAATGACTTCGTCTAGGAAATTCATTTTTGCCAAATCCTCAAGTAAAGTCTTCTCACCACTTGTTGTCACTGCCTTACGGCTTCTCTTGATTTTTTCAAGGAACACTAGAGCACTATCATTTTTAGATTCCCTTAGTATGACCTTTTCATTATTTGTAAAACTCTGATTATCTTTAATATGCTGCCCCTCATTTTGTTGAACTTTCATTCGCTGAGGCGCAATCATTCCATTGATAGCTGTTTGTTTTGCTAATTGATAGGTATCATACCAATTTAAATGATAAAGTTCTGATACACTATAAATACCTAAGACATCATCTTTTTCATTGTTAAAACGTAAGCCATCTCGCATCATCAAACGTTTGAAACTTTCCAAGTCAAAAACATTTTTACTCCGGTTTACCTCTTGTTTTGGTTGTCCTAAATCCGAGAAAACATCTGTAAATTTTTTAGAGATATCTCTAGCATTTTTAGGTATTTTCATATCTAATTCTGCCACTGCTACCTCTCCTATACGTTTTTCTAACAAACGACGATAGATGGGATTAGATAAAAATAACTCATTTGACATAGCTTGATTCAACTTAACAAGGTAAGTACCTGTGGCTTGGTAAACAGTCAACAAATCCAAAGCTGTTAACATTACCAATGCATCTTGAAATCTTGGCATCCCGTATTGCAGATGATTGAGAACCTCTGAAAATTTATGACGTCGTATTCCGTCATCAAAAAAATGAACAAAATAATCATAGAGTGCCATGGCATCACTTCCCATAATTGGGAAATACAATTGTATTAAACTATTACTATCATAAACAATCTTATTTTGCTTAATATATGTAAACTCATCTATTGGACTCATCACACGCTACCACTCTTTTTACTCCGTACGCGCTTTGTAATTTGTTGAAGTAGTTCTTCAATTTCATCTACATCTTTAAAAGATTTATAAACACTAGCAAAGCGCACATAAGTAATCTCATCTAATTCGGCGAGTTCATCCATCACTAAATTTCCGATAGTGATACTAGAAACCTCATCTTCATACTCACTCCTAATTTTACGTTCGATACGTAAGATACAATTTTCAATATCTTCGCTCGAAACAGGGCGTTTTTGAGCACTCTGAATAATACCATTCAAAATTTTATCTCGAGAAAATTGCTCGCGAGTACCATCTTTCTTTATGACTAAAAGAGGCAATTCTTCCAAACGTTCAAATGTTGTAAAGCGGTTGCCACATTTTTCGCACTCTCTCCGGCGTCTGATAGTCGTACCTTCTTCAGCTTGTCGGCTATCAACCACACTAGATTTATTATAGCCACATTTTGGACAACGCATGTCAACACCCCTATTCTATCATATCATTTAATCATCTTATTTTAACACAAATTCAGTAATAACAAAAGAAGCGCCTCTCTTATCACCTCATCATATCAAAACACAAAATAATCCTTATGTCTTTTATCATTAAGCATAAGGATTTTTCTTATATTTCTTTAGTTTCTTCAAATTTTTTTATAGGAATGCGAACAATGAATTCAGTCCCTTGATTTAGTTCACTTTTAATATCCACCTTTAAATGGTAAGCATCCATAATTTGTTTAAACACTGAAAGCCCGATACCTAAACCAGCTTGTGTACTTTCTCTGTTACGTGATTTATCAGTTCGATAAAAACGATCAAAGATAAACTCAATATCTTCATCTGAGATACCTTCTCCTTTATCTTTTACAACTACTGTCGCAAAATCATTGTCTACTGATAAAACAACACTGACTTCTTTATAACTAGGAGAGTACTTGATAGCGTTATCAATTAAGATCATGAGAGCTTGCTCAAAATGTATCTTATATATCTTTCCCCAAACGATATCTGAAATATTATTTTCAAAAATAAATTGAAAATCTTCTCTCAAAATACGGAAATTTTCAATAACAACTGATATAGAGCTTGATAAATCTGTCATTTCATCTTGATGAAGTTCCAAGCTTCCTTGGACGCGAATCATATTTAACATGTCATTAATCATTAAGGACATACGATCTGCCTCATGGTATGCCGCTGCTAAACTTTCTTCAAGAATTTCTGGATCATCTTTCCCCCAACGTTGTAATAAACCAATATGACCCTTTACAACAGCGACAGGCGTTCTTAATTCATGACTAACATCACTAATGAATTGTGATTGTCGACGAGTATAGTCTTCCAACTGATCCAACATCCCATCAAAAATCCTAGACAATTCTCCAATTTCGTCTTCTGAACGGACCTTACTTCTAATTTCTAAATTACTAGGATTTTCAGATATCTGATGCATTAAGTCGTGTAAATTTTTAACCGGACGAACAATACGCTTAGTAGCACTATTAATAACGACCAAGGCTAAAACAGTCCCTAAAACTTCCATCATAATCAAGAAAACAATGATGTTTTGCCTCATACTATAATAACGACCTAAATTATAGAAAATTTGAACGTATCCAAGCAACTGTCCTGTTTTTTGAGAGTAGATTGCTTTTGTACCAACAAAACCTTCCATATCTGCAACTTTAGAGATGATAACTTTTCCCATGGATTTACCAATAGTTGGCATACCCGTTCTCAGTGTAGAAAAAACTGGTTTCCTGTTGACATCGTATAGGGTCATTTCTTGATTAACATAAAGAATACTATCGATTGACTCGCCCGTTCTAACAATTCCATTTTGACGCTTATGAGGATAGATGTCATCCGCAAAAACCTGGTTGTACAGGATCTCTAAAATATCATCGGATGTCAAACTAGAGTTCGCTTGCGACAAACGAACTCTAGTTTTTTCTAATGACCTACCGACATTAATTTTTTCCCTGTGAAGGACGTATCTTGTTGCCGAAGTATAAACTAAAACAGAAAATACTGTAAATAGGCTAAAAAATAAGATAAAAACTAATTGCGATAATTTTTTTGACAGAGGTTGTTTTACCCCTATAAACTGATCTTTTTTATTTTTCACGAATCACATAGCCCATTCCGCGAACAGTTTGAATATATGATTCACGACCTGGGATATCAATTTTACCTCTTAGGTAACGGATATAAACATCAACAACGTTTGTCTCTGCTGCCACATCGTATTTCCAAACATGTTCTAGCAACTCTTCTCGTGTCATAACACGATTCATATTTGTCATCAAGACATTCAACAAATCAAATTCACGTTTTGTTAGTGAAATTTCCTCATCACCACGCATCGCTGAACGATTATGAGTATTTAATGACAAATCACGGAAACTACCACTATCACCTTTTCCTTTTGTCTTCGTTTCAATTTCTTGGCGTCGGAAAATCGCTCTAACACGTGCTAATAATTCTTCGATTGCAAACGGCTTAACAATATAATCATCTGCTCCACGATCAAGACCAGCTACAATATCCATAACAGAATCACGTGCTGTCATCATCATGATATAGGTTGTTTTTTCAGCCTGCAGGCGACGTGTGATTTCGAAACCATCCATCTCTGGAAGCATTAAATCCAGTAGAATCAAATCAAAATCTTTTTCTAATGCTGTGTCCAATCCTTCACGACCGTTTGTTTCAACAACAACATCATATCCTTCATGTAGTAGTTCTAACGAGACGAAGCGAGCTAAATTTTTCTCATCTTCGATTATTAAGATCTTTTTACCCATCTACACCAACCTTCTTATTCTTTACTTAACACTATCAATTATTTTTTAGAATATCTAGATAAAAAACAAGATAGCCCACATTTTACTAACGTTTCTTTAAATAAATAAATCGCCATCCCAAACAATTGTTCGATAGCGAGACTTAATTTTTATTATTGAGTAGTGTCCTCTGTCACTTTTCAATTCTACTAAAAAAAAATTAAAATATCAACTGATGTTATTAATAATTTTTATCTAATCACTATCAAACATACCTTCTAAGGCTGCGAAAGGATTAGATTTTTCTTTTTCTTTAGCTTGTTTTTCTTCATACTGCTTTTCAGTCATTAACGACCAATTTTTACCTGATAAATCCGCTTCTACCCCAACCTCATCAGCTGCCAGAACACGAAGAGGTATATTTAACAAGATATTATCGATAACGCTTTCTTCTAAATTAATATCATCTTCCTCTAATATTAAGACCAAATCCTGATCAACGAGCTCTTTTTTAGTGCTAACATTTTCAGCTTCAATAAAAACTTCATTAATAGTTTGCTTTTCAGATAAAACAACTGGTTTCATAGAACGACTAGACGGTAATGTAATATCGTAAGCCATATTATAGTCAAGTAGATAGAGACCATCTTCATACACCACATGACCTGAAACTTGAATATCAGAAATATCCATTATCTCTGAATGACGCTCCATAAGCGACTCTTTGATATCTATTTTTTTATCAAAATAAAGCCCCTCTGGTGATTTTTTGATTTCTGTAAGTAACACGTGCCATCTCCCTTTATAGTATATGTCATATTATATCAAGTTTTACAGGCTTTGTCTTAAAAAAACAAAACGCAAGGCATAGCTACCCTACGTTTTGTTAACGACTACATATGACGCAAACGCTCAATACGATCTGCAATTGGTGGATGCGTATAAAATAAAGACTTTAACCCTTCTTTTTTCGTTGGGTCATTGATATAGAGAGCCGCACTAGCATCATCTACTGGATGCCCCATAGGTTCAGAACGATCAAGTTTTTCTAAAGCAGAGATCATTCCTTGTGGATTTCTTGTTAACTCAACAGAACTAGCGTCTGCTAAGTATTCGCGCTGTCTTGAAATAGCTAATTGAACTAAACTAGCGGCTAATGGTGCAAGGATTAGTGATAAAATAGAGAAAATCAAAACCAAGATGTTTCCACCATCTTCTCTGTCATCATCACGCCTACGACCTCCGCCGTAAAATAACATACGGCTACCAATGCTTGATATTAGAGTTACAGCACTCGCTAAAGCTACTGCAATGGTTGAAATACGGATATCATAATTACGAATATGACTAACCTCATGTCCAATAACACCCTCTAGCTCTTCGCGGTTCATAACAGCTAATAGGCCTGTCGTTGCTGCAACAGCAGCATTTTCTGGCTTAGAGCCTGTGGCAAAGGCATTTAGGGAGTCATCTTCAACAATGAAAACGCGTGGCATAGGTATCTGAGCTATCATTGCCATATCTTCAACAATATGAAAATAATTTGGCGCCTCATCTTCTGTAACTTCACGCGCATTGTTCATTGACATAACAACATTAGTTGATTGAAAAATCATACTTACTGCATAGATAACCCCAATAATTAGAGCTAGAACAAGCCCAAATTGGTAGCTGCCTAATACCAAATAACCTACAGCTGCTCCAATAGCTGCTAAAAGACAGAAGAAGACAATTAACAAGACAACTGTTTTTCTCTTATTACTTGCAATTTGTTGATACAGCAAAAGCCTCTCTCCCTTCTCAATTAAAAGTCAAAGGAAACTTTTGGCACTTCTTTTTCTTCTTCAGGAGTTTCTAAGAATTGGCTTGGTTTGAACCCAAATAGTTTTCCAACAATATTACTTGGGAAAGTTTCTAATTTCACATTATAATTGGATGTTGTTGTGTTATATAACTGACGTGAATAAGAAATTTTATTTTCCGTATTAGTTAGTTCTTCTTGAAGTTTAACAAAGCTATTGTTGGCTTTTAAATCTGGGTAATTTTCAGCAACCGCTAAAATACTTGAAAGCTGTCTTGTTAGCTCATTACTTGCTGTCATTGCTTCAGCAGGTGTGTTAGCTTTAGCAACTTGAGCACGCAGTTCTGCAATCTTCTCAAGTGTTTTCCCTTCGTACGCAGCATAGCCTTTAACAGTTTCGATTAGGTTTGGAATTAAATCGTTACGACGTTTCAATTGAACGTCTATTTGACTCCATGATTCTTTAGTATGCATGCGACTTCTAACTAAACTGTTATAAGCAACAATCAACCAAATAACAAACAAAGCAATAATTGCTATTAAAATCATAGTTCCCATAGTAGTAGCTCCTTTACATTTTTTCCATTATAGCAATTTTCTTTAGATTAGGAAAGTCCTGTTATTCCCATTATTAGTATTTGTGATAAAATAGAGTCATTATACGATATAGAAATTGAGGTTTACTATGACACCCCAAGCATTTTATCAAGTTCTGATAGAGCATGGTATTACACTTACTGACAAACAGAAAAAACAATTTGAAACTTATTTTAGACTTCTTGTTGAATGGAATGAGAAAATTAACCTAACAGCTATTACAGATAAGGAAGAGGTTTACTTAAAGCACTTCTATGATTCTATTGCGCCGATTTTACAAGGTTATATTGACAATAGTCCTCTTAGCATTTTAGATATTGGTGCTGGTGCAGGTTTTCCTAGTATTCCTATGAAAATCCTTTATCCTGAAATTGATATTACTATTATTGATTCACTGAATAAACGCATTAATTTTCTAAACATATTAGCTAATGAACTTGAACTTTCAGGAGTTCACTTCTTCCATGGGCGCGCTGAGGACTTTGGTCAAGATAAAGTATTTCGAGCTAAATTTGATATCGTAACAGCTCGTGCAGTAGCTAGAATGCAGGTTCTAGCAGAATTGACAATACCTTTTCTTAAAGTTAATGGTCGCTTGATTGCACTGAAAGCTGCAGCTGCTGAAGAGGAATTAATTTCTGCAGAAAAAGCTTTGAAAACACTATTTTCACAAGTAACTGTAAATAAAAATTATAAGTTACCTAATGGTGATGACCGAAATATCACAATCGTTAGCAAGAAAAAAGAAACGCCTAATAAATACCCTCGTAAAGCTGGTACTCCAAACAAGAAGCCTTTGTAAAGTTGGGAGCTAGTATGAAACATTTCTTTGATTACAAGACAATGTCTGTCGCACGTAAACTCAGCATTAGTTTTATCGCTGTTATCCTATTGGGAAGTATTTTACTTTCACTTCCAATTTTTCAATATGCTAACGCCCCTAAAACACATTACATTGATCACCTTTTCACGACTGTTTCAATGGTATGTGTAACTGGTTTATCTGTTTTTCCTATCAGTAAGGTTTATAACGGTTGGGGGCAGATTGTAGCTATTTTACTCATGCAAACAGGGGGACTTGGTTTAGTAACACTAATGTCGTTGTCTTACTATACCCTAAGACGTAAAATGTCGTTAAATGATCAGACCCTTTTGCAGTCAGCGATAACTTATAACAGTTCGACAGATTTAAAAAAATATCTCTATATGATTTTTAAAGTAACTTTAACTTTAGAAGTTTTAGCAGCCAGCATTTTAGCCATAGATTTTATTCCTCGATTTGGTTTGGGTCATGGTATCTTTAATAGTATATTCTTAGCTGTCTCAGCCTTTTGTAATGCCGGTTTTGATAATCTAGGGGCAACGAGCTTAGCTCAATTTAAACTAAATCCTTTGGTTAACATTATCGTTTGTTTCTTGATTATTTCAGGAGGACTTGGATTTGCCGTATGGAAAGATTTAATTGAAGCTACTATACAAACATCTCACAAGGGACCAAAATTAATCAAGACATTTCCAAAACGCCTCAGCAACCATTCTAAACTGGTTTTAAAAACAACAACCATTATTTTACTAACAGGAACTTTGCTTTCTTGGTTGTTAGAGTTTGGAAATTTTAGAACAATTGCTAATTTATCTCTACCTAAACAACTAATGGTCAGCTTTTTCCAAACAGTTACGATGCGTACCGCTGGATTTTCAACTATTGATTATACCCAAACTGATTTCGCAACCAACCTTGTTTATATTATCCAAATGTTAATTGGAGGAGCTCCTGGTGGAACGGCAGGAGGATTTAAAGTCACTGTTATCGCCATTTTACTCTTACTATTTAAAGCCGAACTGAGTGGCCAAAGCCAAGTGACTTTTCATTATCGAACAATTCCTTCCAGTATTATTAAACAAACACTATCGATTTTAACTTTCTTTTTTATCATACTTATTAGCGGCTATCTCCTTCTTCTGGAACTCAATCCCCATATAGATCCTTTTTCTCTTTTCTTTGAGGCATCTAGTGCCTTAGCAACCGTGGGTGTAACAATGAACACTACCAATCAATTAACTCTGGGCGGTCGAATTGTAATTATGTTCCTCATGTTTATTGGTCGAGTCGGTCCAATTACCGTACTGCTATCAATTCTTCAGAAAAAAGAGAAGGAAATTCACTATGCTGAAACAGAAATTATTCTAGGTTAGAAAAGGTCTTTTATGAAAACAAAAATTATTGGTGTACTTGGTCTAGGAATATTTGGACAAACACTCGCACAAGAACTAAGTAACTTTGAACAAGATGTTATTGCTATTGACAGCAATCCTGAAAATGTACAAGCTGTCGCCGAAGTTGTTACAAAAGCAGCTATCGGAGACATTACTGATTTAGCTTTCCTAAAACACATCGGGATCAGTGACTGTGATACTGTTATTATTGCTACAGGAAACAGTTTAGAGAGCTCAGTATTGGCCGTAATGCACTGTAAAAAGTTAGGCGTCCCACAAGTTATTGCTAAAGCTCGAAACCTTGTATACGAAGAAGTACTTTATGAAATTGGTGCTGATTTGGTTATCTCTCCGGAGCGAGAATCTGGGCAAAATGTTGCTGCAAACCTCATGAGAAATAAAATTACAGATGTCTTCCAGATTGAATCTGATATTTCTGTCATTGAATTTAAAATTCCCAAATCATGGGTAGGGAAAACTGTCGAACAATTAAATATCCGTCACAAGTTTGATCTTAACCTCATAGGTATCAGAAAAGCAAAAAACAAACCTGTCGATACCGAAGTTCCAATCAATAGTCCACTTGAAGAAGGTATTATTCTAGTGGCTATCGCTAACTCAGATGCCTTCCAACGCTATGACTATTTAGGATACTTTAACTAAAGAAATTAAAAAACTGACTATTAAGGTCAGTTTTTTATTGCCATGGGTTATAGAAACGTCCATGATTAAGGTGAATTAAATAAAGGCTTACAAACAGACTAGCTAGAGCAAGTATGATTAAGACAATGTCACTTTTTTCCAAAGATTGCTTAGAGTACCAAGTACGTCTTTTATTTTTACCAAATCGTCGAAGTTCCATAGCAGTTGCTACTGTATCAATACGTTCTAGAGAGCTAAAAATTAATGGTGTGACAATCTGCAAATTCCCCTTAATGCGTGCTACTAAGTTCGATTTTTTTGATAATTCTATTCCTCTTGCCTCTTGTGCTCGACGTATTGTATAAAATTCTTCTTGAACATCAGGTATATATCTAAGGGTCAAACTAACAGCATAAGCTATTTTATATGATAAACCTAATTGATTTAAACTTGATGCGAACTGACTAGGATTAGTTGTCATCAAAAACAAAAGAGCTAAAGGCACTGTACAAAAGTATTTTAAAATCAGATTAAAGAGGTAAAACAACTCTTGGCTAGTCACATCATATGGGCCAATTCCTTTTAACAATAAAGAAGAACTACCATAAATCTTATCACCATAATGGGGAGCAAAAAGATAGACCATTATAATATTTAAAACAGCGAATACAACAACTAAAGTCATAACAAAGGACACCTGTTGCCATTTGATTTTTGCTAATCTAAATAAGACTAGCGATCCCAATGAAACAACAATTAAAAATCTTGTATCATAAGTGGTCATGCAAGCAACAGAAACTAAAATAAAAAATAGTAACTTACTGGCACCTGATAGCCTGTATAGAAAGCCATAACCCTCTTGATAACCAATTAATTGTTTAGCCATTCTTACCTCCTTGATTATCAATGTACCATTGTGTTAGTTTCTGTGGAGATATCCCTAATCTGTCTGCTAAAGCAAATAAACTCGTTTTCTTTAAATGAGTCTTTTTCAAAAGCTCTGTATTTGAAAGGATGTTAATAGGATGATCATCTGCAACAATCAGACCATTGTCGATTACAATTGCACGATCTGTATACTCTAACATAAGCTGCATATCATGTGTAATCATAACAATGGTATGTCCATCACAACTTAGTTTATCAAGGAAAGACATCATTTCAGTATAATGCTTCATATCTTGACCAGCTGTTGGTTCATCCAAAATAATAACTTCTGGATTTAAAATCAGTATCGAAGCAATCGTAACACGTTTTTTCTGACCGAATGATAGAGCCGATATAGGCCAATTCCTAAATTGGTAGAGCCCACAAACCTTTAATATATCGTAGACACGACTTTCTATATCATTATCACTAAAACCTCTTAAACGGAGACCCAGAGCAACTTCATCAAAAACCATCGCTTGACTTATCATCTGATTGGGATTTTGCAAAACATAGCCAATTCGTTCTGCTCTTTCTTTTATAGAGTCTTGACTGACATCTTCATTATTATAAATTAGAGTAGCATTATTAGGGATAAATTGACATAACGCTTTAGCTAAAGTAGATTTACCTGCACCATTTTTCCCAACGATAGCTAACCGCTGACCTTTATATAAATCAAACGAAACATCATCTAAAGTATTATTCTCTAAATCATATGACACCGACAAATGCTGTACTGATAATAATTTATCTGTATGTTTATCTAAATCTAATGCTCGCATTTTAGGTATCAATAGTTCACTGAAATCAAAGTCATCAATAGACGTCATTGTATTTTGTTTTTCAAAGTCATATCCTAAATTTTTGAGAGCAGAAATATACAGTGGTTCTCGAATACCATATTCAGATAAAAAATTAGTTTTTAAAAGTTGATCCGGCTCCCCATTATAAATAATTTGTCCATCACTAAAAAGAACTACACGATCTACTCGCTCATAAAGAACATCTTCCAATCGATGTTCAATAATAATAGTGGTCGCATCTTGCTCTTGATGAATACGGTCAACCAATGCCATGATATCTTGTCCCGATTGTGGATCTAGATTAGCCAAAGGCTCATCAAATAATAGAATTGGGCTATCGTCTACTAAAACTCCAGCTAAACTAACCCGTTGTTTTTGTCCTCCCGACAAGTCTTGTGGACGTTTAGACAAAAGAGGAGCTATTTCTAAACGTTTTGCCCACATTTCAACGATAGAGGCCATTTCTTCCTGTGCTACAACATCATTTTCTAATGCAAAAGCAATATCTTCTGCTACTGTCAATCCTATAAATTGGCCATCTGGATCTTGTAAAACCGTAGAAACTAAATGAGACTTGTCATATATTGACAAGTCAAAAGCATTTTTATGGTTAATCGTAAAAATACCACTATATTGGCCTTTATGAGTATTTGGGATAATACCATTTAAACAATGACCAAGCGTTGACTTCCCCGACCCTGAAGGTCCTAATATCAAGACCTTTTCACCTTTAGGAATGCTTAAGTTAATCCCTTTTAAAGTTGGTTCAGATTGAACGTCATATTGAAAGGTAAAATCCTTCCATTCAATAAAATCTTTCATAGATTACTCTCTTATCCTAATCTTTGGATAAACTACCTTTTTGTGGTCGTGATTTAGCGTATGCTAGCAACAAAAGCGTACCACCTACTCCAATAGTAATGGAATTCACAAGGCTTGATAAGAAACCTTGTGCAAAAACTTTGCTTGCAGGTTCGCTATAAAAGAAAATATCACCATACGGTGCAACGACAGACCAACCTATAAGGTTAGCAATAACTTGAACTACATTAAATAGAAGCAAATCCTTCTTAGTCATGCCAGATAATTGAATAGCTAATTTTTTAGCAAAAAAGCCTATCATCAAACCTAAAAGACCACTAACTAAAACCCAAGTCCACCACGGAGAACCATATTGAATCGAATCTTTCAATGCGTGTCCGATAAAACCAGTAAAAAAACCAACTCCTGGTCCATAAATAACTGCAAATAATGCTAAAACTGCATACTGCAATTGAATATTAGTATTTGGAATTGGTGTTGGTATATTAACTAGCATACCTATAATGATAAAAAGTGCAGCTCCAATTCCAGTCGCTACAACCTTTTTTATTGTGTTTGTATTCATAAAAACCTCTCTGAAAAACAAGCTTAAACAGTCACTTACAATCTGTTTAATTTTATCATATTTCAAGCTGATTTGAAACCTTATTGACAAGAAGAACTGAAAAACGATTGAAAATAATATTAAATACCAAAAAAGATCTCAGATAGAATACCTAAGACCTTCATTAGTTTATTTTTTTCCAAAAACTGATTTTTCAGCTACAGCCGTGAACAGAACGTCTGTCGATGAATTTAAGGCTGTCTCACACGAATCCTGTATCACCCCTACAATGAAACCAACTCCTACGACTTGCATTGCAACGTCATTTGAAATACCAAATAAGCTACATGCCACCGGAATCAATAAAAGTGAACCACCAGTTACACCAGAAGCTCCACATGCTGATACAGCAGCAACCACACTTAATAAGAATGCTGTTGGAAAATCAACAGTAATTCCTAAAGTATTTACTGCTGCTAAAGTCAGGATATTAATTGTAATAGCTGCACCAGCCATATTGATAGCTGCACCAAGCGGGATAGATACTGAGTAAGTATCTTTATCTAATCCTAAATCCTCACATAGTCTCATATTAACAGGAATATTCGCCGCAGAACTACGTGTAAAGAAAGCTGTAATACCTGAATCCTTTAAGCATCGTAATACCAAAGGGTAAGGATTTTTACGCATCATAACAAAAGCAATGATTGGGTTAACGACAAGAGCTACAAATAACATCGTACCCACCAAAACTAATATTAAAAGACCATAATCACCTAGTATACCAATACCGTTTTCTGAAATGCTAGTGAAAACCAACCCCATAATACCAATTGGGGCCAAATTGATAATCCATTTGACAACTTGTGAAGTAGCATCAGCAAAAGTTTGCATTAAATCTTTTGTACGCTGATTACTGCTTCGCATCGCCAAACCAAAAATAACCGCCCAAAATAGAATACTCATATAATTGGCCTCGGTAATGGCATGAATGGGATTATCAACAATTTTCAACAAAAGAGATTGAAAGACTTCTGAAATCCCCTTGGGAGGTAATAAGTCTGTCTTTGCTGGCGTTTTCAATATCAGTGTCAAAGGGAAAATATAGTTCACAACAACAGCGATTAGGGCCGCTGCAAAAGTTGCAGTGATATACAAACCAATTATCGTTGACATATTGGTCTTACCGCCCTCACGGTGTTGCGACAAGGCACTAATAACTAAAGTGAAAACTAAAAGAGGGGCAATAGCTTTCAACCCTCCTACAAAAAGTTGACCAAGTAAACCAATCGCAGAGGCTTTAGGGACTAAAATACCCAAGAATAAGCCAATAACGACTCCAATTGTTATTTTTTTTATCAAGCTTGTTTTTCTCCAAGCTTTTAAAAATCGTTTCATACTAAACTCCTAAAAAATTCTTAAACTCTATGATATGATAAAAAAAAAGATTCGTCAAATACCTTTTTAATTTTTTAGAGGTTGACGAATTCTAAATTTTTCTGATATAATTACTTTTTGAAATATTCAATCAATTTCGAAAATAAAATATTTTTTTGTACAGAAAGGTACATTGATGAAACTAAAAAACACTTATATCATTATCGGCTTGATGCTTTTTGCGCTGTTCTTTGGAGCCGGTAATCTTATTTATCCAGCCTACTTAGGTATCTACTCTGGTTCTAATTGGGCGTGGGCTATCATTGGGTTCTGCTTAACAGGCGTAACTTTACCCCTACTTGGTGTTGCAGCTGTGGCGTACTCAGGAGCAACCGATGTTGAAAGCTTCACCAAACCTGTCTCTAAAACATATGCTATTTTCTTTGCAGTAGCACTATACCTATCTATTGGACCTTTCTTTGCCATTCCTCGAACAGGGGCAACCTCATTCTCAGTTGGTATTCAACCTATCTTAGGCGACAGCTCCTTAGTCAAAATTATCTATGGTTTAATTTTCTTTGGTATTTCTTATTTCTTAGCTATTAGACCTAGTCAGATTGTAGATCGTATTGGTAAATATCTAACTCCCTTTTTACTAACTGTTATTAGTATTTTAATTATTGCCTCACTCATCCATCCAGCTGCTATCGTTGGAACACCACATAACGCTTCAACGAATGTCAGCGATGCTTTCAAGGATTTACCATTCCTAGCAGGACTGATTCAGGGGTATGGTACAATGGATGCCCTTGCATCAATTGCTTTTGCTATTATCGTTATTCAAGCAAGTAAACAGTACGGAGCAATTACCAAAAAAGAAATTACTTCTATGGCACTTAAATCTGGTGCTATCGCTACATTTCTTTTAGCTTTTATTTATATTTTTGTAGGACGTATTGGTGCAACTTCACAAAGCTTGTTTAAATTTGCAAATGGTTCCTTCTTACTTCACAATACTCCAATAGACGGTGGGCATGTTCTTAGTCAATCAGCTAACTTCTATTTAGGAATTGTGGGACAAGCTATTTTAGGTACGGCTATTTTTCTTGCTTGCTTAACAACAGCTACTGGATTAATCACTGCTTGTGCGGAATACTTCCACAAATTACTTCCAAAGATTAGTCACATTACTTGGGCTACAATCTTTACTTTAATTGCTATTACGTTCTATTTTGGTGGTTTATCAGAGATTATCCGTTGGTCACTACCAGTTCTCTACCTTCTCTATCCATTAACTATAGTCTTAATTTTCTTAGTCTTTTTTGATCAAAAATTTGAAAGTAGCCGCATTGTCTACCAAACTTCTATTGCCGCCACTGCTGTCGCTGCTTTATACGATGCCTTATCAAAACTCGGCGAAATGACTGGTTTATTTACCATTCCATCCGCTTTGACCACATTCTTTACTAAAGTTGTTCCTTTAGGTGAATATTCTATGGGATGGATTAGTTTTGCAATTTGTGGTGTCTTAGTTGGTCTTATTCTAAAAAAAGTAAAAGCATAATAATTTAAAGCAGTACGAAAATTACTGCTTTTATTTTAAAATAATTATTGTAACCGCTTTCTTTTGGTGGTATAATAGCCTTGAAAATAAATAATTTTTGGAGGAACTCTAATATGAGAGCTGCAACTTATCTTTCAGCTAATGAATTATCACTTACTGATAAGGCTAAACCTCAAGTAATAAAACCCACAGATGCGGTTGTAAGACTTGTCAAAACAACCATTTGTGGTACTGATCTACATATCCTTGGTGGCGATGTTCCTGCTTGTAAACCAGGAACAACTTTAGGTCATGAAGGCATTGGTATCGTCGAAGAAGTTGGTTCTGCTGTCAATCATTTTAAAGTCGGAGATAAAGTAATTATTTCTTGTGTCACTGCCTGTAATACTTGCTATTACTGTAAGCACCAGTTGCCTTCACATTGTGAAGATGGCGGGTGGATTTTAGGACATCTTATTGAAGGTACTCAAGCAGAATATGTTCATATTCCACATGCAGATGGTAGCCTTTATCATGCACCTGAAGGTGTTTGTGACGATGCATTGGTTATGTTATCTGATATTTTACCAACTTCATACGAAATCGGCGTCTTACCTTCTCACATTAAACCAGGTGATACTGTTTGTATTGTAGGCGCTGGACCAATTGGACTATCTGCCTTACTAACTGCACAATTCTATTCTCCTGCCAAAATTATTATGGTTGATTTATCTCAAAAACGACTTGAAGCCTCTAAAAAATTTGGTGCAACACACACCATTCTATCAACGTCTACTCAAGAAGTTAAAGAAGAAATTGATAAAATTACCAAAGGCCGTGGCGTTGATGTCGTATTAGAATGTGTTGGTTATCCTGCAACATTTGATATTTGTCAAAATGTAGTTTCTATTGGAGGACATATCGCAAATGTTGGTGTTCATGGTAAACCTGTTGAATTTAACCTCCAAGATTTATGGATAAAAAATATAACCCTTAATACTGGATTAGTTAATGCTAATACAACTGAAATGCTCCTTGAAGTTCTTGAGACAGGCAAAATCGATGCAACACAACTAGTAACACATCACTTCAAGCTATCTGAAATCGAAGAAGCTTATAAGGTATTTAAAGCTGCTGAAGAAAACAATACTCTCAAAGTTATCATCGAAAACGATATTACTCCAGCCTGATAATTTTTAAACAAATGAAAATGTGAGAAGAATAGCCTTCTCACATTTTTATTTATGACTCAAGCGACGTGTTAAAAAATCACCTAAAAATTGGATAAAGAAAATTAATAATAAAATCAGAATAGTCGCTACTAAAGTAATATCATCACGAGAATAGTTATATCCTTTAGTAATAGCAACAGAACCCAATCCTCCTGCACCAATAGCGCCAGCCATAGCTGTTTCACCTACTAAAGAAATCAAAGTAACCGTTGATACTCGAATTAAATCTGGTAGACCTTCACGAAGATAAACTACAATAATATCCCAAAGTGTTCCACCTGAGGCTTGTGCAGCCTCAATAACTCCACCATCAAGTTCAGCTAAAACAACTTGAACTTGACGAGCAAAAAATGGGAAAACTGCCAAAGAAAGAGGTACCAAAGCTGCTGGTGAACCAAGTGTTGTTCCTACAATTACGCGAGTTACTGGCGCAATCAAAGCAAGAAGAATAATGAAGGGCAGAGCTCTAAAAACAGAAACAACTTTATCTAAAACTCCAAATACTAATTTATTAGCAATAACTCCTCTAGGACTAGTTAAAACAAGGAATAAACCTCCTAACAATCCCATTAAACCTCCAATAAGGAACGACCAAAAAGTCATATAAAGGGTTTGTACAATAGCTGTCTGCCAGCCGTAAGCACCTTCCCAACCCATTTGATATACATTTGGTAAATGTGTTTGAATCCACTCTATCATGCTTTACCACCTTCTTTCAATAACGTTAATTGAACTTGCGAATCTGTAATTGCTTGGCAGGCTTGTCTTAATTTTTCTTCGTCACCTGATAAGATAACTACCATTTCTCCAACTGGAATACCATCTAAAATTTCAATATTCCCATAGAGGATGTTAGCAGTTACTTCAAATTCTTTATAAATTTGATTTAAAAGCGGCTCATCCGTGCTATGCCCAGCGTATTTCAGTTGAACTAATTTGCTACCTACTGGTAGATTTTTGACAACTTCTTGTTGCTCAATCTTAAGCATTGCCTCATCAATCCCAGTAGCTATTTTTATAAAATCTTGTGTAAGACTCTCTCTAGGATGTGAAAAAATGTCTAAAACTGATCCTTCTTCAATCAATTTACCATTTTGCATAACAGCAACGCGATTAGCAATGTCTTTGACAATTTGCATCTCATGTGTAATCAAAACAATCGTAAGTCCCAATTTTTTATTCAGATCTTGGAGAAGGGCAAGTATTTGTTTTGTTGTTTTAGGGTCAAGTGCAGAGGTAGACTCATCTGAAATTAAGATTTTAGGATCGTTAGCCAATGCACGCGCAATGGCAACACGCTGTTTTTGCCCTCCTGATAATTGTGAAGGATAGTTTTGAGCACGATCGGATAATCCAACAAGTTCTAATAATTTAGCAACCTTAGCTGCTTTCGCCTCTTTTGATAAACCTGAATGTTTAAGAGCAAAAACTACATTCTGCTCTGCTGTCAACTGTGACATTAGGTTAAAATGTTGAAAAATCATTCCAATTTCACGGCGCTGTTCGCGTAATTGTGTGCTAGTCAGTGTCACCTTGTTGTCGTAAATAACTTGGTCATCAATAGTAATTTTACCTGCTGAAGGTTCTTGTAGCAAATTAATAACACGAACAAGGGTAGATTTTCCGGCTCCTGAATAACCGACAATTCCATATATATCACCTTGATTAATATGGATAGTAACATCTTTAACAGCATTAATCTCACGTTTCTTTTGGTGGAAAGTAACATCAATGTTGTCTAATTTAATAATTGGTTCTTTACTCATATGATTCTATTAAAGCCTCCACTAATTCAATATGGGTGTAATAATCAGCAATACTAACATTTTCATCAACGCCATGGTCTCGACTATTGGCATGTCCTATGCCAATAGCTGCAATTGGCGCTCTTAGAGCTTGATGAACTAAATACATTGGTCCTGTACCTGGTGAGGTAGGTAACAGAGATATCCCTTCTGGATAAAATTGCTCAGCTAAATCAACAACCTTTAGGATAGATGGCGCTGACATATCACTACGATAAGACATTTCACCAAGGGTATAGGTTAGCTCAATGTCTTTAAAGCCATTCTCTTTCAAATGATTTTGTATTGAATCTAGTACACCTTTCGGGGTTAACCCTGGTACTAACCTAACCTCTGCTTTACATTTAGCATAAGCAGGTAAAATTGTTTTGACGCCTTCACCTTGATAACCTGAGGTTATACCTTCAATGGCTATAGAAGGTTCAAAATAAAGCTTTCTCAAAAAAGTTTTATGACTATCTGCTAAACTGGGCAAAACTAATTGGTAAGCACCTTCTAGCGCCTTTGCAGATCTATAAGAATATTTTTCAACTAATTCTAACTCTCTCTTAGTAGGGGGAATAACTTTATCATAAATACCTTCTACCAATATATGACCTTTGTTATCCCTTAACGTATTGAGGGCTTGAATTAAATACCATGTCGAGGAATCAACAACCCCACCAAAGGATGAATGAATATCAACATCCGCTGAACTTACTGATAAATCAAAAGTGACAATGCCTTTATTTCCACCAGCAATTTCCAACTGTCCTTTAGGATTTTTAGGGCCATCTTCCCACACGATCAAATCAGCCCCTTGTAGCTGCTCTTGATACTTTTCTAAATAATAATCAAGGCCTACTGAAGCTGATTCCTCTGCTCCTTCCACAATAAAAGTGATATCTAGAGGAAGTTCCCCTTTGTGTCTTGATAAATATTTTTTAACTGCTGATAAACGTGCGGTAATGTGACCTTTATCATCATCTACACCACGTCCATACATCTTACCATATCGAAGTGAAAGTGTAAAAGGGTCCTCAGTCCACTGTTCTACCTCATCTGCTGGTACAGTATCATAATGATTGTAAAAAATAATACGCTTAGCATCTACTTTTGATGATTTGAAATTTGCCACGATAAAGGGAGCGCTATAGCTGTCATCTATAATGACTTCTGCGCCAGCTTTTCTGAAAACTTCTCCAAGATAGCTTGATAAGTCATTTAAACCAACTTTCTGAGCAAAAATTGACTTAATTGCAATTAAATCTCTTAAAATATTGATATCATCCTGAACAATAGTATCAGATAGAAACTTTTGAATTTGATTTTCTTCGTTTGTTAAAGTCATCTTTCATCCACCTTCCTTCAAAAACAATCCAAGGGCCTGGCACATTGTATTCGTCCCAGGCCCTTTATGGCTATATGGCTGATAAGTTGTATCCTATTAGGATTCCCTGTTAAACTTATACAGTCAATTCACGTTACCATTGTGGAATATCAGCTGAAGTATCTTTGATAACTTTTTTCACTTCATCTGTGTGATAAGCATCCAAGATAGCTTGGATAGCTTTAGCGTTCTTTTGCTTTTTCCAATTTTTACGTCCCGCAATGATATTAATCCATTGTTTTGAATTTTTATCTGATTTCTCAACAAAGATAGCATCTGAAGGTTTTAAATTAGCTTGCTCAATGTATGTATTATTAATAATAGCTGCATCTACATCTTTGAGTGCACGTGGTGTTTGACTCGCATCTAACTCCTGAATATTAATATCCTTTTTATTAGATGTGATATTAGCAACTGTTGCAACCTTCTTACCAGAAACATTCAATTTGATTAAACCTGCTGACTGAAGGACATACAATGCACGGCTACCATTTGTTGCATCATTTGGAATTGCAATAGTGGCTCCTTTTTTCAATTTTTTAAGAGATTTTACCTTCTCAGAATAGATACGAATTGGAGCTAAGTAAGTCTTTTCAAGTGGAATTAAGTTTTTCTTATTTTCCTTATTCCAGTTTTCTAAGAAATTGTAATGTTGAAAGGCATTAATATCCACATCCTTATTGGCTGTCGCTTGATTTGGTTGTGTATAATCTGTAAATTCTGTAAATTTGATTTTAGCTTTATCACCTACTAGCTTTTCAATTTTATCCCAACGTGCTTTTTCAGTGTCAGAAAAGGTCATAACACCAACTTTAACAACTTTACTTGAAGTTGAGCTTGCTGAAACTTCTTGATTACTAAATGTGACTCCTAAAAGTGTTGTTAAGGCTAATCCTAAGACAATATGTTTTAACTTCATAATAAATTCCCTCAATTTTTGTGATAAAGATATTATCCCATAGGAAGTTATTAGAATCAAATTGTTATAAACTGTCTCTTGTTATAGTTTTAAACTATATAACAAAAAACTAAGGATTGACATCTCCTTAGTTTTTATTACTACTTCTCCTTAGGAGTAACGAGATCTTTCTCATTTGGTACGTAATCACCTCCAAGGTATTCTTTAGCTATTTTTGAAAGTGTCCCATCTTTACGTAATTGTTTAAGGCGATTATTCACATACTTTTGCAAGTCTTTTTGATCCTGACCAAAGATGAAATAAATATAAGGCTGATCTCTCATAGTCAAAGGGATGGTTTTTAAATTCGTGAGACCTTGATTCTTTATGATAGCGTTAACAGTTGGTCCGTCAAAAAGTTTAAAATCAGCTTTTCCATCACTCAAATTCGTTAGAATCTGTGTAATATTTTCATTAGTATATTTTAGAGTAACAGGATTTTTCTGATGCTCTTTATTGAAATTTTCTAATTGCTTGGCAGTTGTCGTTCCTTGGACAACCTGTGTTTTATGACCACTAATATCATTATAAGCTTTGATATTACTATTCTTAGGAACTGCTAAAACTGAAGGAGTAGAGCCTATTGGGTATGAAAATAAATATTTTTGAGATCTCTCTGATGAATAAGAAATATTATTTCCACCCATTTGAAACTTTCCTGAATCTATGCCGGTAAATACCGATGACCATTCTGTTTTTTTAAAAGTGACTTTATAGTTATCTGAACCTTTAAAAACAGCTTTGGCTACTTCAATATCAAAGCCAGTCAGTTTCCCATCCTTCACATAAGAAAAAGGTGCCGTTGTTCCAACAGTTGCAAAATTAACTTCTTTTTTGCCCGTCTTAGTAGTATGAGATTTTGAGCTACAAGCAGCTAGAGACGCTACTGTCACTAAAATAATTCCTGTTACACTTAACACTTTTTTTATTGTCATCTTTTTTCTCCTCTTTAATTGTACACGACATCATAACATCTTTAAGTTTTTAACTAACACTTATCTTCTATCGTCTGAGAGTTTTTGCTATTATATGGATGCTACGTTTCATTAACAAAATAACCAAATAAGGTTTGGTTTTCAATTTGGTGAAGCATTAATTCTGGATGCCATTGAACACCTATAATACATTGTTCTGTTCGACTTTCATAAGCTTCTACTGTCCCATCTCTAGGATCTCTAGCACTAACTATCAGACCTTCAGCTAACAGTTTAACACTTTGTCTATGAAGAGAATTGATCTTAAAATCACCTGATATAAAGCCTTCTAGAAAACTCCCTTTTTCCACATTTAAATAATGAGCAAATCCAATGTAAGGCTCTTGATAGTGATTATCAATAGATTGATTAAGTGTACCACCAAGCGCCACATTTACTAACTGCATGCCACGGCAAATCGCAAAGATTGGTTTATTTTGTTTCAACGCTTCTTCGACTAATGCAAATTCAAAAATATCACGCGCAAGTGAATAATCATCACTCTCAATTATCTTCTCTTCACCATAATAGGATGGTAAAACATTTTGGCCACCAGATATGATCAGCTTATCTATCATCTCAACATAAGCTTTGGCACTTTCTGCTTCACTTATTGGTAGGATAACTGGTAACCCGCCTGCGTTTTTAACTCCTTCCGAAATATGCCTAGATACCGAATCATAATAATAACCTGGAATATCTGACATTTCTCTTTCATTTCCTGTAATACCAATAATAGGCTTTGTTAACATTTTGCTCCCTCATCAACCAATAACTGTCTAATAATTATCATTTTACACCTAAAAAACCTTTTTGAATAATATTTTTTACCTATCACTTCTTTAACAATACCTATCAACTCTCACAAAAATAAAAACCATAGTATTAATACTACGGTTTTATTTTTTAGAAATCTGCTACATTATGATAAACTTTTTGAACATCATCATCTGATTCGAGTGCGTCAATAAGCTTTTCAAAAGTTTCAAGGTCATCACCTTCCAATACTACTTCTGATTGAGGAATCATTTCAAGTTCAGTAACTTGGAATTCTTCTACACCATTATCGCGAAGTGCTTGGATACCTTTATGAAGATCTGTTGGGGCGGTATAAACTGTTATGGTTCCCTCTTCTGCTTCAACATCATCTACGTCTACATCCGCTTCAAGTAATTGTTCGAAGACAGTGTCAGCATCATCACCAGCAAAAACGATGACACCTTTTTTATCAAATAAGTAGGATACCGATCCTGAAGCTCCCATATTGCCACCGTTCTTACCGTAAGCAGTACGTACATTTGCTGCCGTACGGTTAACATTTGATGTCAAAGTATCCACAATAATCATTGAACCATTTGGACCAAAACCTTCATAGCGTCCCTCTACAAAAGTTTCATCTGTGTTTCCTTTGGCTTTATCAATCGCTTTATCAATAACATGCTTTGGAACTTGTGCTTGCTTAGCACGGTCCAAAACGAATTTTAGAGCTGAGTTTGACTCGGGGTCTGGTTCACCTTGCTTTGCAGCAACATATATTTCAACACCGAATTTAGCGTATACTTTTGAGTTAGCACCATCTTTAGCAGTCTTTTTGGCAACAATATTGGCCCACTTACGTCCCATTGGAAAATCTCCTTTGATTTCATTTTTAATAACCTGCTGGCTCATATTGGCAAGCAATCTTAATTTTAACTCTATTATTATAGCACTTTGATAGCAATTGGTAAAATGGAAATTCTATCACCAAGCTCTAGCATCTGTCTTATGTTTTAAGTAATCAATCCATCTACTATCCTTTACACGACACAAGGTAACTGATAAACCAGCCATATCTAAACTTGTAATTAGGTGGCCTGTTTTAATAAAAGGTAATTGTAAATCGTCTAAAGCCAGAAATTCCATGACAGCATTTGTAAAAAGTAATTCCTCCATTTTAGAACTTCCTCCAAGATTATTTATCAATAGAATGAATGCTTCTCCATCTTGCCAACGTAATTTCATTTTCAATTTGTTAACTAGTTCGTTTGCCAAATGTTCCATGGACACGAAAGGCATTGTCCGGTATCCTGGCTCACCATGAATACCGATTCCAAATGAGATGTAACCTTCTTCTAAATCAAAAACAGGTTGATGCTGACCTAAAATAGTGGCTGACTTACTTGCTACACCTAAAGTAGCCATTGAAGTTGTCAAAGATAGTCCTAGCTGTTCTAATTCATCTAAGCTTGCTCCTTCTAAAGCAGCTTGTCCAATAATTTTATGTAGCAACACAGTACCAGCAACGCCTCGATGACGAATTTTAAAATTTGATGTTTCAACAGAGATGTCATCATGAGAAACGATGTATTTGATTGGAATGCCTTCTTGACGAGCCTGTTCAATCGCTTGGGAAAATTCTTCCAAATCAGCTTCAAAATTTTTGATAATAACAAAGACACCTTTGCCTCGATTGATAAATCTAATAGTCTCTAGAATATCACTAGCACATGGTGGTACAAAAATAGGACCACTAATCGCTGCCGATAGCATTCCCTCACCAACATATCCAAAGTGAGCCGGCTCATGTCCGCTGCCTCCTCCTGATAAAATCGGAATTACTTGCTCGGATTGCCCTAAATAATGAATAGCGGGCAAATCTTTTATTTGCTCTACTTTAGGATTAGTTTTAGTGATTGCTTTTATTGTTTCAAAAACATATTCCATTTTATGATGTTCTGTTTTTCTCATATCCTTGTCCTAATAATTTTCTATTGATGTTCTGATAATTTTTTCAATGACTTTCCTATTAAATAATTCTTCTTTTGAGTTATTTATTAACTCATATTTTATAAAATAAGAGAGGGCTTTACTATGATAATTAATAAATGTAACTCTTTCTTTCTGATTAAAGTTAGATTTACTATAATCAGAAAGAAGCTTATCTACTAACTGCTCACAGTAAGACTCAAAATACGAAGAAAAATCATTTTGATCTTCAATTTGAAATAATTTAATATAGAATTCTTGATTCATTTTAAAAAAAGTCAACAACTCTGATAACAACTGAAAACCTGAGATATAGTCTAAATTATCCGTAACTTGTTCGCTTAATTCTGTTTGGAAAATCCATTCTAATAAAGCATATTTATCAACAAAGTGATTATAAAATGTTTGACGTCTAATACCTGCATCTTCCATAATATCACTCACCGATATTTTGTCAAAAGCTTGCGAAATAAATAAACGTTTAAATGACTTGGCTATTTTTTTCTTAGTAATAAGCGAAGAAGTCATAATTTCTCCTTTATTTTATATTGAATTGCTGATGATTTATTATGGTTTAGTGTAACATGATTTATGATTATTGAAAACCCTAACAAAGCGGACAAACAAGAAAATCTGTCCATTCCAGAAAAGGCTTACAAATTTTATAATAAAAGAGAATTAAACATAAAAGGAGTTTCCAAATGAAAAAAATTCTCAATCAACCAACTGATGTTGTTACTGAAATGCTAGATGGATTAGCATATGTTCATAATGATTTAGTACATCGCATAGAAGGTTTTGATATCATTGCTCGCAATGAAGAGAAGTCAGGAAAAGTGGCTCTCATTTCTGGCGGAGGAAGTGGACATGAGCCTTCACATGCTGGTTTCGTAGGCGAAGGAATGTTATCTGCAGCTGTGTGTGGTGCAGTATTTACTTCTCCAACTCCTGACCAAGTTCTTGAAGCAATTAAAGAAGCTGATGAGGGGGCTGGAGTTTTCATGGTTATCAAAAATTATTCAGGGGATATCATGAACTTTGAAATGGCACAAGATATGGCTGAAATGGAAGGCATAGAAGTTGCAAGTGTGGTCGTTGATGATGATATTGCAGTCGAAGACAGTCTTTACACACAAGGAAAACGTGGTGTAGCTGGTACGATACTCGTCCATAAAATTCTAGGACATGCTGCTCGTCATGGCAAATCACTTCAGGAAATCAAAGCTATTGCTGATGAATTAGTACCAAACATTCACACTGTTGGACTTGCACTAAGCGGGGCTACTGTTCCTGAAGTAGGCAAGCCAGGATTTGTTCTTGCAGAAGATGAAATTGAATTTGGTATCGGTATTCATGGTGAACCAGGTTATCGTAAAGAAAAAATGCAACCTTCAAAGGCTTTAGCGACAGAATTAGTTGATAAGTTAATTGAATCGTTCGATGCTAAATCTGGCGAAAAATATGGTGTCCTTATTAACGGTATGGGTGCAACCCCACTTATGGAACAATATGTCTTTGCTAACGATGTTGCCAAACTCCTTGAGGATAAAGGCATTGAAGTGAATTACAAAAAACTTGGTAACTATATGACTTCAATTGATATGGCTGGTTTATCACTAACCTTGATTAAACTGGAAAATCAAGAGTGGTTAGAAGCACTTAATAGTGACGTTACAACCATTGCTTGGTAATCATTCCTGTTAATTAGAACAAAAGGAAGGAACTCTTATGGAAGTAAAAACTGCAATAGAATGGATGCACACTTTTAACCAAAAAATTCAATCCAACAAGGACTATTTATCCGAACTAGATACTCCAATAGGTGATGGCGACCATGGTGGCAATATGGCGCGTGGTATGACTGCTGTTATTGAAAACCTTGATAACAATGAATTTAGTAGTGCTGCCGATGTTTTCAAAACCGTGTCCATGCAACTTTTAAGCAAAGTAGGCGGAGCATCTGGACCACTCTATGGTTCTGCATTTATGGGAATTACAAAAGCTGAACAGAGTAAAAGTACCATTTCAGAGGCACTTGGCGCAGGACTTGAAATGATTCAAAAACGTGGTAAAGCTGAACTTAATGAAAAAACAATGGTTGATGTTTGGCACGGTGTTATTGAAGCGATTGAAAAAAATGAATTGACTGAAGACCGTATCGATTCCTTAGTAGATGCTACAAAAGGGATGAAAGCAACAAAAGGACGCGCTTCTTATGTTGGAGAACGCTCAGTAGGACACATTGATCCAGGATCATTTTCTTCAGGATTATTATTTAAAGCATTACTAGAAGTTGGAGGTGTCTAATGTCTGATATTGGTATTATTGTTGTTTCTCACTCTAAAAATATTGCTCAAGGAGTTGTTGATCTTATTTCAGAGGTAGCAAAGGATGTCTCAATAACTTACGTGGGTGGAACAGAAGATGGTGAGATTGGTACTTCTTTTGATCAAGTTCAACAGATTGTAGAGCAAAATGATAAAAAGACGTTATTAGCTTTCTTTGATTTAGGTTCAGCAAAAATGAATTTAGAGTTAGTAGCTGATTTTTCAGAAAAAAATATTATCATTAACTCTGTCCCAGTAGTGGAGGGAGCTTACACCGCTGCTGCTCTTCTACAGGCAGGTGCTGACCTGGATAGTATTCAATCACAATTAGCTGAATTAACTATCAATAAATAAGGAGATATTATGACTCAATTTCTTGGGGAATTTTTAGGAACATTTATTTTGGTTCTTCTTGGGGATGGCGTAGTTGCAGGAAATGTGCTCAGTAAAACCAAAGAAGAAGGAACTGGATGGACTGCTATTGTTTTTGGCTGGGGAATTGCTTGTACCGTTGCTGTTTATGTTTCTGGATTATTCAGTCCCGCTCATCTAAATCCAGCAGTCACATTAGCAATGGCTTCTATTGGAGCAATTTCTTGGGGACAAGTTATCCCCTTTATCATTGCACAGATGTTAGGAGCAATGGTTGCGGCAACTATTTTATGGTTACACTATTATCCTCATTGGAAAGAAACAAAAGATAGTGGACTTATCCTTGCCAGCTTCTCAACCGGACCTGCTATCCGCCATACACCATCGAATCTCCTTGGTGAAATTATCGGTACTGCTATTCTTGTGATTACAATTATGGCAATTGGTCCTAGTAAAGTTGCAGCAGGTCTTGGTCCAATTATCGTTGGTATAGTTATTTTCGCAGTAGGATTCTCTCTTGGTCCAACAACTGGTTATGCTATTAACCCTGCACGTGACCTAGGGCCTCGTCTTATGCATGCTATCTTACCTATTGAAAATAAGGGTAACTCAGATTGGTCATACGCTTGGATTCCAGTTGTAGGTCCAATTATCGGCGGTGTCCTTGGGGCTATCTTATACAATATTGCTTTGACTTTAGTTTAACTAAAAAACCAGAAAGTTAATACTTTCTGGTTTTTCATAGTTGCAGTATGCTTTCAAAATAGAAAAAACACCAAAATACTTAGTGTTCTTTCTGGAGATTTTATGAAAAAAGTTTAGGATGTTTATAGTATAACCGCCCTTACTTAACGTTTCCTTAAAAGCTCGGTTATTAACATTACTTCCTAAATTACTATTTATATTCTCCAAGAAATGACTACTATTAAGCTAAAAAGCGCTATTGACATAGCGCTTTTTAGTCTAGTATTATTTAGTTTCAGTAGTAACTCCATCAAAATCTTCTTCATTTTCTTCAGCTTCTTCTCTTGTGGCACGGATAATACCATCTTTGTGATGAGCTGGACTGTAAATTGTATAGAGTTTTAACATCTCAGTTTCAGAAGTGTTAATTACGTTATGTTCAGCACCTGCCGGAACTATTATAGCGTCTCCATCTGCAACTTCATATTCATTACCATCAATGACAACCTTACCATGACCAGCTTCAAAACGGAAAAACTGATCATTTTCTGCATGAATCTCGCTACCAATTTCTCCCCCAACAGGCAGTGTCATTAAAACGAGTTGACAATGTTCTGCGGTATAGAGGACTTGGCGGAAATTTGTATTTCCTAGTGTCAATTTTTCGATATTCCCATGAAATCCTTTCATAACGATACCTACCTTTCTATGCCTACAGTCTACTCTTTTTGCTCCTTACTGTCAAAAATTTAGATAAGAGTCTGACATTTTTAATAATATCTACTGTTCCTTGATTCCTATCATTTCATTGCAAACCTAAAATATAGCCTAATGACAATAGCTATCTATAGCTTTAGAAACAAATAATGCTGTTCCCTGGCCTCCCCAATTATCAATAGACTTTTGGAAACGCTCATCTTGGATGTACATTATTCCAAGACTTGCTAATAAATCGTTAGTGCAGTTGTAAAACTGAGCTGTGATATAATCTTGTAAAATCTGAACTTGTTTTTGAAATTTCTCATCTGTCGGAGAAAGTTCTTTCAACTGTCCAAAGTCTTTAAAAATCTGACTCATAGCTTGTGAAATCATTGAAAAATCATTCTTACTATGGCTATTTTCAAATTCTTTGTAACTATCTGTATCCCCCCAGCGTGTTCTAGCTTCCTCTTGAAATGCTTCTAATTCTTCTTGATTATAAGCTGTAAAATCTGACATATTTTTACCCCTCTGGATAGACTTTGCATGTTCAATTACTTCTTCTAGTCGCTGTTTCTTTAGTTCCAGCCACCTAATTTGATCAAGAAGTGCTTGATTACGATCATAATTTGGACTATCCATTATCTCTTTTATTTTTTTAAGAGGAAATTCCAGTTCCTTAAATAACAAAATTTCTTGTAACTTAATCAGTGATTCATCATCATAGTAACGATAACCATTCTCTCCTACAAATGAAGGAGATAACAAATCTATTTCATCATAATAATGAAGTGTGCGCACACTAATACCAGAAATGTGACTTATTTCTTTAACTGTTTTCATAATAACCTCTCTGTAAAGAGTATAATGTATAACGTTAAGTAAGGGTCAAGGGAAAAATATTATTTTGTGATGATTAATTTATAAAGCTTAAATCAAAGGTCACTTTGACTAACAGGTTGATAAAAAGGGATACGTCCCCATGTTTGCTCTGCTATATTAGCATTTCCCATCTGATAAACAGAATCTGCTCGTTGCGTCAAACTATCCCACGTTTGTGAACCAATCCTCGTCACGATATCCACAGACTTCTTCACAGACTTTAAATGCTGTTGACCTTTTTGTGTAAAACCTAAGACATGAATAGCATTTGGTATAGGACTTTCCACAGCATTTATCAAGATATAGGTTAATAAACGTCGAATTCTTGCTTTGGTATACCGTTTAGTTGCGACTTTATCAACTAACTCATCCACAGTCTCCACATAACGAATTTGACTTTTTATACGATTGGCTATCTCTTCATTCACTTGATAAATTTGTGTCAAATCAGAATGCGTCATTATCTGATATTTGAGTAAACTAAAATAATCTTGCCAAACTACTTGTGGACTATTCAAAAACAAGTCACTGTTAGGCATACCTTTTTCTACAAAGAAACGATCAGATTGATGTTTACGAAGACTTGTTGCAGAAGCAAATATCTCTGTTTTTTCTGATGAATGATAACCAGCTCCTTGACGTTGTATCGGATTTAATCGAATACCATTTTGGCTAGCTGCTTTGGTGTAGGCTAAGCCTAAAATGTGATTTGGGGTTTGTCCCGAAAATGTAATCCCTGCAAATTCTTGCCACATAGCTTGCATTTTTTGTGGATAGGAAAGAGAATCCGATTGTTTTTCCAAAAAAGCTTCCATCTCCTCTTTTTTATTCACATAAATATCCCCAATACGGGCATAATCAAGCATTTCTTCGGTACCGAAGCATAAGTTATCCACACCTAATCGTGCCAGGATAGACACAGCTCCACTAGCGAAATAATCCGCTGACTGTACCGAAACCAGAAAAGGGAGTTCAATCACTAAATCAGCACCATTTTCTAGTGCCATCTGGGAACGGGTCCATTTATCTACAATCGCCGGCTCACCACGTTGCATAAAATTACCCGACATGGCTATTACTTTTATGCCTTGAGCTTGTTCTAAAAGGTACTTATGCCCATTATGAAAGGGATTAAATTCGGCAACAATTCCTGTAACTGTCATACTTCTTTCTCTTTCAATTGATTATTTAAAGTAACAGCATCAATAATATCTAGGTG
This sequence comes from Streptococcus sp. FDAARGOS_522, assembly GCF_003812445.1. Taxonomy (NCBI): domain Bacteria; kingdom Bacillati; phylum Bacillota; class Bacilli; order Lactobacillales; family Streptococcaceae; genus Streptococcus; species Streptococcus sp. FDAARGOS_522. Next base: position 2,009,396 of record NZ_CP033808.1, on the reverse strand, counting down.
ATAAGTTTTACGAAGGTATATGAGACGATCTGTTTCTTTTTCAAATGGTTTTAATGCCGATAATAAATCCAAATGAAGTTTAGGGTTCATCAATAATTCCAAAATAACTTTAGACTTTTTCTGACTTACCCGACGTTCAATAATATAAAGTATCCCAAATATCATCAGACAAGCGTATAAGAATATTATCATCTTTTTACCTCCAAATTATTACTTATTTATGAGCTACAAAAAACCAGCGAGCAGAAGTTGCAGTTGGTTTTTTATCTTCAAAATCTGCATACACCTTAACATCTTTAAAACCTGCCTGTTCAAGTAAAATATCATAAGTCAAAATATCATAAGTACGCTCTTCATGAACTTCATCATGACGTGTAAATCGACCATCTTCTTCTTGAACAAAAAATGTTAATTCATGGACAATAGAATGAGGTGCATCATCTTCATAAGTATCCCACACCATAGCAAAGTCATCTGCATTTTCATGATAAGAATAACCAGGAAATACTTTATCTGTTTGATAAGTCGAATGAACATCAAAAATAAAGACGCCATTTTCTTCTAAGGCCTTATAGACTTCGATAAAAACATCACCAACCTCGACTTCATCTTGCATATAACAAATAGAGTCTGAATAGCACGTGATGAGATCATATTTACCAACATTAGATAAATCTAACATATTTCCTTCAATAAACTGGATACTTTGGTGAGCAGAAGTTGCACGTTTTTTGGCAAGTTTCAGCATATCGCCACTAAGATCAAGTCCTGTAACAGCATAACCAGCTTGTGCAAATCGAACAGACTGAATTCCCGTACCACATGCTAATTCCAAAGGTTTTTTCTTACCTTTTGGAAAATGACGAAGTGAAAAATCAGTCCATTTAGCATATAAAGTATCATCCATGACAGCATCATAAACAGCTGCAAAAGTTTCATACGTTGCCATATAATAGTTCTCAAATCTTTCTTGATATTACATCTCTCAAAAAGCAGTCCCAAGACTGCTTAGCTTTATTCTGTCATAAAGACTTCAGCATCAAGCAATGGTGCTTCATGCCAAAGTTTTTCAAGGTTATAGTGCTGTCTCTCATCTTCAGAGAAGATATGAACCACGACGCTATTGAGGTCAAGAAGTACCCAACCAGCTTTACTATCGCCTTCAAGGTGGCTAGCATCCCCACCATTTCCTTTTACTTGTTCACGGATATTGTCTGCGATTGCTTCTAACTGCCTACTATTACTTGCACTCATAATCACAAAGTAATCTGCAACACTCGTTACAGGCTGTAAATCTAAAATTACAATATCTTCTGCTCGTTTTTCATCCGCAGCCTTAACGACTAGCTGTAGTAAGTCTTTTTCTGTCATTTTATTCCTCGTTTATTAATTTCAATAAGCTATCTTTTGCTACCATTGTCGCAAAACGATGATGCCAAATATTCTCGTAATGTTTTTTAATAGAATCCCCACTTAAAGTTGGTGTATCAAATGTTAGGTGTCCACCTTGTGGAATAAAGATATCATAACCATATTCAAAAGCAACTTTTACTGATGTATCAAAACAGTATTCTGTTTGAAGTCCCATCATGATTAATTGACTAATATGCTTACTTTGCAAGTAATCATGTAAATGAGTATCTTTAAAACAACTATTGTAAGTTTTATCAATTATTTTGTGATGCGTCACAAGATGTCGCTGTTCCCAAATTTCCCACTGTGGAGAACCTTGAGGCAATTCCTTATCATGATGCCTTATCCATATCACTTCACAATTAGAACCTTTGGCACTTAAAAGTAAATCATCTAAAAGCACTGCAAAATTTGTTAAATGCTTTGGTTTCTTATCCATAATACCTTGTTGGATATCAATTAGTAAAAGTGCACAAGTCATACTTTCCTCCAAAATGACCACTGCATCGCCAAACCTATCATGACCATTATTCAATAAAAGAATTAGTCGAGATAAGGTATATAAGCATTATAGGTTTCAATCGTTTTAGGATAGATAGGCTGAGCCTTACTTGCTAAAAACGCAACTGTTCTAGCAGTCTCATAAGCTACTGCTTTATTAAGGTCAACTTTCGCTAACTCACGAGCTTCTTCAACTCCTGGAAAATCTCGATTGTGTTCAATGTAATCTGCTACATAAACGATTTTATCCAATGTGGACATTTGGGCTGAACCAACAGTATGTTTTGCAATAGCAGCTAAAATATCTTGATCTTTGATAGCTAGATCCTCTTGTATTTTATAAATGCCAACAAGACCATGCCAAATATTATTACCCCATTTTTTTAGGTCGGGATCTGGTTGGTATTTATCAATTAATCTAAGAAATTCATCATCAGATAGTTCCTTAGCATAATCATGTAATAAAGCAGCTAGACCCGCTTTTTCCTTGTCATAACCATACCGTTCTGCTAACTCTATTGCAGCACGCTCTACTCCTAACACATGATTAAAACGTTTGTCGGACATCATATGACGCACTTTACTCAAAAGTTCAGTCCGATCTAAACCTGTGTAATCTTTGTAGGTCATTTGTAAAGACCTTCTTTCCTGATATAATCTAATACCTCTCTAGGCAGTAAATAGTTGGGCTGACGATTACTTTTAATAAATTGACGAATCATACTTGATGAGATATCCATCAATGGCAGATCCACCCAAATAACGGGATATGATGTACCAGCTTTATATTTTGGACGTTGAACACCAACAAACTGCACCATTTTAACAAGTTCATCAATACGATGCCACTTAGGTAGATATTCCACCATATCTGCCCCAATAATGAAATAATAATCAACATCTGGATTTTTTTCAATTAGAAGCTTCATCGTATCGTATGTATAGCTGATACCTTTACGTTCAATTTCAATTGGTTCAATAGATAAACCATCAATGCCTTCTATTGCTAATTCAAGCATCTTGAGACGATGCTGTTCATCAATTGTCTCTTTTTTATCAATATGTGGTGGCTGAAATTCAGGCATCAACAGAACTTGGTCTAAACACAATTGCTGACGTACTTGATCTGCAACAACAAGGTGGGCGTTATGAACAGGGTTAAAATTTCCTCCCATAATTCCAATTTGTTTTCGGTTAGTATCTCGCTTTTTCTCTTCTAATTCAACTTTTGTAAATGGTGTTAGCAATTCGAGTGCCATAATTCCTCCATGAACAAGTAGTATCTCTAAAAAAACAAACACTGATTATCATGATCAGCTATCATACGGAAGTGTAACTTAGGTAAATCGTTTTTTAGTTCTATACTCTATTTCTTAATCTATTGTAGTTTAGTTTGATTTTACTGCTTTTACTTTAACTGAAATTTTACGATTTTCTTTGCGCGCTGACTCTTTATAAAGAATCAAGATACGTCCTATTTTAAGGACAGTATCGCAGCCAATTTCATCTTCCAGAACTTCAGCGACATCGTGGATATCTTCATCGGTATTTTGTAAAAGGGTTACTTTGATTAGCTCACGTGCATCGAGTGCATTACGTACGCTTGTTTTGATTTGATCATTTAAACCATTTTTCCCAATTTGAATAATGGGTTTCATAGAATGTGCTTCTGATTTTAAGAAAGCACGTTGTTTAGATGTTAACATATTAGTTTCCTTTTTATCTATTATAGGATTATGACTGTATCATCAGCTAAATTAGATGAAAAACCGTCATATGTTGCTGGTTAATTTAGTTATTAAATTAAAGCTTTGCGTAAAACAACTGCCACGCCTTCTGGAGCCCAAACAGCTACTACTACTGGATTTTCTGCTTCTGATTTCACACGTATCCAACCAAGACCCGAATAAACAATATCCATTTTATCTTTGATTGTAAATTCATGACGAACTAATTTAGGAAAATCTGAAACTTCCTTACCTGTTGGTGGTGTCAATAATTTTCCAACATGTTTAGTGTAAAATTCATCTGCTCCAACTAGTTTAGTGCGGTGTAAATTCAGGTTATTATCAAAATATGCCGTAAAACCTTGTTTTTGACCAGAAATAAAATCAAAACGTGCTAGGCCAGCCAAGAATAATGTTTGTTCTGAATTAAGCTGATAAGTTTTGGGTTTTATTTCTTTTTTAGGACTAACATATTTAAGATTTTTTGCTGTCAAATAATGAGCCATTTGATGACGATGAATAATACCCGGGGTATCAAAAATATAGCTACCATCATCAAGAGGTATTTCTATTTTATCTAACGTTGTACCTGGGAAACGTGAGGTCGTAATAACATCACGACTACCAGTAATTTCACGAATAATAGCGTTAATAAGAGTTGACTTTCCAACATTAGTAACCCCAACAACATAAACATCTCGACCATGACGATACTTTTCAATCGTATCAATCAAATCCTTAATAGCATGATGATTTTGGGCACTTGTCAAGATGACATCAACAGGACGAAGCCCCTCTTCATGAGCTCTCTCAGTTAACCATTGTGTTACTTTTCCATCTTTAACCGATTTGGGAAGAATATCTTTTTTATTTCCTACTAAAAGAACATCGTTTCCTGCAACGAAACGACTAAGACCAGGAATAATTGAACCATTGAAATCAAAAATATCAATGACATTCACCACAAGGGCATCACTATCTCCAACCTCATGTAGTAATTTCAAAAATTCATCATCAGTGATATGAACGTCAGTAATCTCATTATAGTGGCGCAATCTGAAACAACGCTGACAGTATAATTCTCCTGTCTCTAAACCTTTTTCAAGTGCTGCACGAGGTGTATAGCCAGCAGCATCTTTATTTTCAGTTTGAATCCTGGCTCCGCAGCCAATACAAAATAACTCTTCCATTAAATTCCTTTTTGATATACGATTTTACCGTAATTCTCTTCTATTTTTTTCCAAACGCGACGTTCACGTAAGCGATTGAACTTGGTATTCCAAGCATCAGATTTAACAATTGGTTTTACCAATACGGACTTTATTCCTGCGCGATGACTAGCACGAATATCTGTCATCAATTGATCTCCAACCATAATCACCTCGTCACGATCAAAGCCATAACGCTCAATTGCCATGTTTATACCACGAGTAAATGGTTTCATCGCACGACTTACAAAATCCACACCAAAACGTGATACTGCACGTTCTACGCGAGCATGATTGTTATTAGACACTACTACAACTGAAATATCCGCTGTTGTCATCTCATCTAACCATGCACGCACCTCAGCAGTACCATCTGGATTATTCCAAGCAATGAGTGTATTATCTAAATCAACTAAAACCGCACGAATGCCATGACGTAATAAATCTTCTGCTCTTAAATCATAAACTGCCTCAACCACGAAGGTCGGCCTATAATCATCTATACTCAATTTCATCTCCAAAAAATATATTTTACTATTCATTCTACCATAATTCTTAAGAGATAGCGAGTAAAGAAAAAAGGTCTTTAAAGACCTTTAAATTAGGGTTTCAACCCCAAAAGATACTATCTTACTCGTTTCATTTTCTTCAATGCAATTAAATCTTTGTAAGAGATTAGAGTTACAGCAAGAAAAATAAACAGCATCCCAAGTAAATCTATTGGATAAAAAATTTCTCCTAAAACAAGTACTGTCAAAAATACCGAAGAAACTGGCTCTACCGATGCTAATAAGCTACCCTTGACAGCACCTACAATACTAACCCCTTTAAGGAAAAAAGTGTAAGCAAAAATAGTCCCAATACCAATAATGCCAATATAAGCAAGTATACTCATCACATTAATTTGTAAGGGGTATTGCCACGCTTTTGTCACCAAACTAAATAAAATCCCACCTATAAACATTCCTGAACCAATAACAATCGTACTTCCCCATTCATGAATAAGTTTCACAGGTAATAAAATATAAATAGAATAAGTAATGGCGGAACCAAGCCCCCACATTAATCCTTTCGGTGTGATAGCTAAACTTCCTAACTTCCCATGCGTTGCAATCATATAGGTTCCTAAAATTGCCATAGCAATTGCTATTATTTCAAAAGATGTTGGTCTTTGTCTGTTTAGGATACAAACAATACTCAAAATAAGTATTGGTGCCATATATTGCAAAACCGTTGCAGTTCCAGCATTTGTTAAATGAATCGCTCTGAGAAAAGCATATTGATTTAAAACTAAACCAAATATAGAAAAAAGTAAAACCTGCTTTAAAAATTTTGGCTGTTTCCACGCTGCTACTAAATGCTCCTTTTGTTTTGATCTAGCTAAAGACAAGAGAAAGATACCTGTTATCAACAATCGTAAAGAAGTCAAAAGGTTAACGTGTACTCCGTGCGACATCAAGTATTGACCACTAATTCCAGAAATGCCCCATGCTAGTCCGGCAGCTAAGGTCATCATTGTTCCTTTTCCTTTTTTAGTCATTTTTCCCCTCATTTTTATTTCTTAAACACTGTAGTTAAAGTCATCTGATAAATATCTTAGCTTCTTAATTATTTATCCCTAGGTGTTCGTGCTAAATTAGCGAATAAAAACCAGCCAAAAGGCTGATTTCTATTCTTCTTTTAATTTTGCTAATTCTTGCGCTAACAGCTTCAGAGCAACTTGTGGATTAGCTTGTCCTTTTGTTGCTTTCATTAGATAACCTGTGAAGGCCTTATCAGCATTGCGTTTTCCTGACTTAAAGTCAATCACAGCAGCTTCATTATCTGCAAAGACTTGATGAATAATTGGGATTAATACTTCAGGATCTGAAATTTGAACTAAACCAGCCTTTTTAACGAATTCTTCAGCTGAACCACCATTTTTAGCTAAATGCACAAAACCTTTTTTAGCAATTTTGGATGAAATTGTACCGTCAGCAATCAAGCCAATCATCTCAACCAAATTCTCAGGAGTCAGACCAATTTCTTCGATTGATTTTGATTCACTGTTAAGAAATTGCGCCACTTCTCCTTGTAACCAATTGGAAACTTGTTTTGCATCACCCCCAATAGCAACAGCTTTTTCAAAGAAATCAGAAGTTGCTTTTGTAGCTGTTAATTGGCTAGCATCATAAGATGATAGACCAAAAGACGATACATATTTCGCACGACGTTCCTGTGGAAATTCTGGTAATTCTAAACGAACTTGATCAATCCATTCATCCGAGATATCAAATAGTGGTAGATCTGGTTCAGGGAAATAGCGATAATCTGATGAGCCTTCCTTGACACGCATCAAAATAGTCTCACCTGTTGTTTCATCAAAACGACGAGTCTCTTGCTGAATTTGACCACCAGATCGTAAAACTTGTGCTTGACGTTTTTCTTCATGTATCAAACCTTTACGTACATTATTGAATGAGTTAAGGTTCTTAAGTTCTGCTTTAGTACCAAACTCTTCTTGACCATAAGGACGAAGTGAAATATTGGCATCTACACGCATAGAACCTTCTTCCATTTTAACGTCAGAAATTCCAGTATATTGGATAATCTCTTTGAGAGCTGTCAAATAAGCATAAGCTTCCTCAGGAGAACGCATATCAGCTTCTGATACAATTTCAATCAGTGGAACACCTTGTCTATTAAGGTCAACATAGGAATAACCATCTGTCCCATGTGTATTTTTTCCTGCATCTTCTTCGAGGTGGGCACGCTCAATACGAATTTTTTTTCGTGTACCATCTTCTAATTCGATTTCAATCCAACCATTGTAACCAATAGGCTCATCAAACTGTGAAATTTGATAAGCTTTAGGATTATCTGGATAGAAATAATTTTTACGATCAAAATGCATGTTTTGATGGATATCCATATTCAAGGCAAGTGCCGCCTTGATTCCTGCATCAATAACTCCTTTATTCATGACTGGAAGGACACCTGGGAAAGACCAGTCAATTACATTTGTATTAGCATTTTGTTCCTGACCAAAATGAGCGGAAGAAGGTGAGAAAATTTTAGAGTTCGTATTTAATTCAACATGGACTTCAAGTCCAATGACTGTTTCAAAATTCATTAGTTCTCACCTCCAAAAATTTTAGGTTGTTGTTTATGATAATCTGTCGTTGCTTCGAAGGCAGCAGCAACCTGATATATTGTTTCTTCACTGAATTTCGGACCAATCAACTGCATACCAACCGGTAGACCTTGATCAAAACCAGCAGGGATTGAAATACCTGGTAAACCAGCCAAATTAACTGGTATTGTTAGAATATCAGCTAGGTACATTGCAACTGGATCGTGATTTAAAGAATCTAAGTCAAAGGCTGTTGTTGGAGCTGTTGGACCTAAAATCAAGTCATAATCTGCGAAAACTTTTTCAAAATCTTGAATAATCAAACTACGAACTTGACCTGCTTTTTTATAATAAGCATCGTAATACCCAGAAGATAAACTGAACGTTCCCAGCATAATGCGACGCTTAACTTCGTCTCCAAAACCTTCAGATCGTGTATTGACATAGATATCATCCAAGTTTTTATAATTTTCTGTACGGTATCCATAACGAATACCATCAAAACGTTGTAAGTTTGAAGAAGCTTCCGATGAAGCAACAATATAATAAACAGCAACACCGTATTTAGAATGCGGTAAACTAACTTCCTCAATAACTGCACCTAGTTTTTCCAGATGTTTTGCGGCCTTAATAATCGTTTCTTTAACTCCTTGCGCTATTCCTTCTCCCAAATATTCTTTTGGTAAAGCAATTTTCATTCCTTGAATATCTTGACCAATTTTAGCAGTAAAATCGCCTACAGTACGCTCAGAAGAAGTTGAATCTCTTACATCATGCCCAGAAATAACTGTCAAAAGCTGTGCATTCTCTTTTACTGTTTGAGACATCGGTCCAATCTGGTCAAGCGAACTACCGAAAGCAAACAAACCAAAGCGTGATACACGTCCGTAAGTTGGCTTCATACCAACGATTCCATTAAATGAAGCCGGTTGGCGAATTGAACCACCTGTATCAGAGCCCAATGATAAACGTACTTGTCCTGAAGCTACTGCTGCTGCAGAACCACCTGATGATCCTCCCGGAACTTTACTATGGTCCCAAGCGTTATTTGTCTTTTTAAAATAAGATGTTTCTGTAGAGCCTCCCATGGCAAATTCATCCATGTTTGCTTTACCAATCACAATCATATCTTTAGCATATAACTTTTCAACAGCCGTAGCATCAAAGATTGGCTCATAGTTATAGAGCATTTTAGAAGCAGCTGTTGTAAGAATCCCCTTTGTTGAAATATTATCTTTAACTGCTAAGGGAATACCTGACATAACATTATCAGCATCAATTCCTTTATCATCAATTTCTTTGGCTTGAGCTATTGCCATCTCATCAGAAATAGTAATAAAAGATCCAACCGCTTGTTCACGCGCATGAATATCTTCCAATGTAGCTTTTGTTAATTCAGTTGCTGAAATTTCTTTTTTAACGAGAAAATCATGCAACTGATCAATTGATTGATTATTAAACGACATTAGGCATCTCCTCCATCCTCAAGAATTGCAGGTACTTTAATATAATAATCTTGATGCTGTGGTACATTTTTAAATAAGTCATCACGATTATGGCCTGGTTGAGCAATATCTTCACGCATCACGGTTTTGCGATCTGCCATGGTCGTTGTTACTGGTACGCCTTCTGTGTCAACTTCATTTAAGAGTTCAATCATATCAACAATCTTTGACAAACTTGACGCAAATTCTTTAGTCTCTTGATCAGAAAAGCGCAATTTTGACAGATTGGCAACATGACGCACTTCTTCTTCAGAAATTTTCATGAGTTCTCCTTATCTCTGTATCATTTTCGTTTTAAGATAGTCTCTACTATTATAGCATATTAAACTCTCAATGTTATCACATTATCCCAGCTTTTCATAATAAACGCTTCTTACCTATGATAAGAAGCGTTTACTGTTTATTTATCTATTGTTATATCATTTCTGCTTTGTTTGATTTTAGCCTGTGCAGCCGCTAATTTAGCAATAGGAATCCTAAACGGCGAACACGATACATAATGTAACCCCAGTTGGTAACAGAACTCAATAGATGATGGTTCTCCACCATGCTCTCCACAGATACCTATTTTAAGGTTTGGCTTAACTTCTTTTCCTAACCTCACTGCCTGCTCAATAAACCTTCCTATTCCTTTTTGATCTAAAACTTGGAAAGGGTCTTTTTTTAGAAGTCCTTTATCAACGTATTCTCCTAAGAATTTTCCAGCATCATCTCGTGAAAATCCAAAGCTCATTTGTGTTAAATCATTGGTCCCAAAACTAAAGAAATCCGCAAACTTTGCAATATCATCCGCTATCATACAAGCTCTTGGTGTTTCAATCATTGTCCCAATAGGGAATGATAAGTTAATTTTTTTAGATTTACTCTCCTCAACAATTGTCTCTTCAATCAGATCACGTATTATAGAGATTTCTTCATGCGCTGTCACTAAAGGAATCATAATTTCTGGCTTTGCCTCATATCCCTCTTTCATTGCAAGTATAGCGCCTTGTACAAGAGCTCTCACCTGCATTTGGTAAATTTCCGGATAGGTAATCGCAAGTCTACAACCACGATGACCTAACATAGGGTTGAATTCTTCTAATGTTTGAATCCGTTTTTCAATAGCTAAAGTAGATATCCCCATTTGTCTTGCCATAGATTCTATAGACTCTTTATCATGGGGTAAGAATTCATGTAAAGGAGGGTCAAGCAAACGAATCGTACAAGCTTTACCTTTCAATACTTTAAAAATTTGATAAAAATCGTCTCTTTGGAAAGATAAAAGCCTTTCTAGAGCCTTCCTTCGGCTCAATATTTCATCCGCTAAAATCATTTCTCTAACGACTGGAATACGTTCATCGTCAAAAAACATATGTTCCGTGCGACAAAGACCTATTCCTTCTGCTCCAAAGTCCAAGGCCTTTTGAGCATCTCTCGGATTATCTGCATTTGAACACACCATCATATCTCGATTTTCATCTACCCATTTCATAAATATCTCAAAATCACGATCTACGCTAGTCTCTGCCATCGGAACTTGTCCTATATAAACATTTCCTGTAGCACCATCGATTGATAACATCTCACCTTCTTTTATCGTTTGATGCCCAATAGAAATTTCTCGTCTTACTTCATCAACCAATAATTGACTACAGCCTGCAACGCATGGTTTCCCCATTCCTCTGGCTACTACTGCCGCATGGGAAGTCATTCCGCCTCTTGCTGTTATAATCCCGTTTGCACTAACCATCCCCTCGATATCTTCAGGTGATGTCTCTTGTCTGACCAATAGCACTGGATTTCCCTTTTTCATCTCTTTAACAACATCTTCTGCATGGAAATAAACTTTCCCATAAGCAGCTCCAGGAGAAGCTGGAAGTCCTGTCGTCAAAATAATAGCTTTCTTTAAACTTTTCAAGTCAAAAGAAGGGTGTAATAACTGATCTAATTGTTTGGGCTCGATACGTAGTATAGCTTCTTCTTTACTAATTAGGCCTTCATTTACTTGATCTACTGCTATTTTGATAGCTGCCTTCGCTGTACGCTTACCGCTTCTCGTCTGAAGCATATAAAGATTACCATTTTCAATTGTAAACTCCATATCTTGCATATCGCGATAATGAGCTTCTAACTTTTGGGTAACGCTTACAAACTCTTGGTAAATAATAGGCATTTGTTCTGCCAATTTTGATATGGATTGTGGTGTTCTGATACCTGCAACAACATCTTCTCCTTGTGCATTAATCAAATACTCACCAAATAAATTTGCTGCTCCAGTTGATGGGTTTCGTGTAAAAGCAACTCCCGTTCCGCTGTTATTTCCCATATTCCCAAAAACCATAGCTTGGATATTAACGGCTGTCCCAAGCGTCTCCGGAATATCATTTAATTTACGATAAATCTTAGCTCTTGGATTATTCCATGATTTAAAAACTGCCTCAATTGCTAACAAAAGCTGCCTTTTAGGATCTTGCGGAAATTTTTCTCCTGCTTCTTTTTGATATAGTTCCTTGTAAAATTCAACAAGTCTCTTTAAATCTGAACCAGTTAGTTCTGTGTCATCTTGATAACATTTATCTGTCTTAAGTCGATCTAAAATGGTATCAAATTTATATTTTGGAATGCCTGTAACCACATCTGCAAACATTTGGATAAAACGACGATAACTGTCATAAGCAAAACGCTCGTCTTCTGTCTTTTTCACTAAACCTTGGACACTACGATCATTTAACCCTAAATTTAAAACTGTGTCCATCATACCAGGCATTGAAAAAACTGATCCTGACCGAACTGACACCAACAAAGGATCATCAACACTTCCTAATTGCTTGTTCTGTTCAACCTCCAATTGTGCCATTGCTTGATCAATTTGACTAAGAATACTCTCTCGGATATGGCAAGCGTTATCATAATAATCATTACAAGCCTGTGTTGTAATAGTAAAACCTTGTGGTACCGGTAACCCAATACTCGTCATTTCAGCTAGATTAGCCCCCTTACCACCTAGCAGTTCCTTCATTTCCTTACAACCTTCATCAAAATGATACACAAACTTAGTTTCCATCAGCGTCTCCTTTTACAGATTTTTAGCTACTTGTCCATTTGTTTTTAAGATTTCTAAAATAATCGTTGCTGTTTCTTCGATTGCTTTATCAGATACATTAATGATTGGGCAACCTAAATTTTTCATAACTTCTTCAGCATACCTCGTCTCCTCCAAAATCCGTTCTAAACTGGCATAATTTGCCGTACTAGAAAGACCTAAGGACTTTAATCGAACTTTTCGGACTTGATTAAGATGATCAACCGAATTAGTTAGTCCGATAATCCTTCTAGAATCAATCATACGTAATTCTTTAGGAACAGGAACCTCTGGAACCAAAGGAATATTAATAACTTTAATATTTTTATCTGCTAAAAACATACTTAATGGTGTTTTAGAAGTTCTTGAAATTCCTATAATAACTAAATCTGCTTGTAAAATACCTCGCGGATCTCTCCCATCATCATATTTTACTGCAAATTCTATTGATTCTACTCTTTTGAAATAATCATTGTCTAAGCGTCGTAAAATCCCTGGTTCTCCCAAAGGATCTATACCCGATATCCTTGATATTCCTTGAATAACATTTGTTAATAAGTCAACATAAGCATAATGTTCACTTTCACATCGTTTCTGTGCATAGGAAGCCAAAGCAACATCAACTAAACTAAACATCATAAATACTGTCTTCTGGCTAGCCTCTTCAAAAACTTGTTCTAAGCGTTCCTGACTGTTAATATAGGAAAAACGTTGAAAATGCCAATCATCATGTCCTGGAAATTGTGACAAACATGCTTTCGCAATAGCTTTGGCTGTTTCCCCTAAAGAATCTGAAATAATAAATATAGTGAGTTGATCTTCCATCAGTTTCCTCCTAATAATCTCTTATTTCTAAAAACAAACTAGCGAGGATTGTTTTAGATAATTTCCCGATCACTTTAAATTTTTCGGGATATTGCTTATCATGACGAACGACAGGGAGACTATCCACTTTTCTGCTCACTAATTTATCAGCTGCCGCAAAAAGACTTTCATTTTCTAAAACAGTTGTCACGTGTGGCATACGTGTCATCACCATTCCTATTGGCATTTTAGAAAGATCTCCTCCGCCAATACTGGTTTTTAGTAAATCTTTACGTGACACGACTCCACAGAGAAAATCATCATCATCCAAGATAAAAGCACAACCAGCATCTTCCATAAAAATATGTACAATAACATCATAAACTGAATCTTTTTGATGAACTGTCAGAGGGATCCCCATAATTTCTGAAACTGTCATCTTTTCAAAATGACTTGTCCCTATTGAAGCATGATACTGTCCTAAATAAAAATAACCAACCTTAGGTTTTGCATCTATGATACCTAGCATACTTAAAACCGCCAAATCAGACCTTAGTGCTGCTCTTGTTACTCCTAATTTCTCAGCTATTAGCTCACCAGTAATGGGCTGAAACTGTTTGATAATATCAATAATTCTTTCTTGCCTTTGATTTAATTGAATAAGATCACCTTCTTTATATATTGTATACTATTTATTTTATATGTTATATTATATATCTTTTTTTACTGAAATCAAGTAAAAAAAGATACTATTTTAAAAATAATCATACTATATATTTGCTTTTAGACATATCTTTTGTTAAACTTTCTTCGAAAACGTTTTCGAATATAAGTATCGGAGGTTGTAATATGACAATTAAAAATCTCACTGTTGCAGGAAGTGGCGTTCTAGGTAGTCAAATCGCCTTTCAAGCAGCTTACAAAGGAATGTCTGTCACCATATATGACATTAACGATGAAGCTTTAAATAAGGGAAAAGAACGCATCAAAAAATTAGCTAAAGTCTATCAATCAGAAATTGAAACAGCAAAAGAAGCATATAGTGATAAAGCTAAAAGTATCAAGTATAATAAAAACTTATTGCCTAGCTTAGACCATATTTTTCTTTCAAAAGTTGCCGATTCATTAGACTTGATTGCTGATTTACCAAACCAAATTACTTTTTCAAAAAACTTAGACCAAGCTGTAAGTGACGCCGATTTAGTAATCGAAGCTGTCCCAGAAACAGTTAGTATAAAAGAAGATTTTTATAAACAATTAGCTAAAGTGGCACCTTCAAAGACAATCTTTGCAACAAATTCTTCAACACTTGTTCCAAGTCAGTTTGCTGATATAACAGGACGGCCTGACAAATTTTTAGCAATGCATTTCGCTAACAATATTTGGCAAAATAATATTGTTGAAATTATGGGACATAAGGGAACTGACGACGAGGTTATCAAAGAAGCTTTGGCATTCTCAAAAGATATTGGTATGGTGCCTTTACATATTCATAAAGAACAACCTGGCTATATTCTTAATTCAATACTAGTTCCATTCTTAGAGAGTGCACTAGCATTGTACTATGATAAGGTTTCTGATTCTGAAACTATTGATAAAACCTGGAAGTTAGGAACAGGAGCACCGATGGGACCTTTAGAAATTTTAGATATTATTGGCATCGATACCGCTTATAATATCATGAAGAATTATTCAGATACCAACAGCGATCCTAATAGTCTTCATGCTCACCTTGCAAAAATGCTTAAAGAAGAATTCATTGATAAAGGACGTACCGGTAAAGCTGCTGGACACGGCTTTTATGATTACGACTAAACTATAAAAGAGGTTAGATAAAAATCTAACCTCTTTTATAATTCAACTAAAGAATAGTTGCACCAAGAACAGTTTTAAAATGATTTAAAGCCCATTGATGATTACTATCATTTAAGCTAGCTACAGCTGCTGCTGGGACCTCAATTTTATAACCTAAGTTATAAGCATCAATTGCTGTGTGTAATACACAAATATCTGTCAATACTCCTGTCAATATCAAAGTATCTACTCGTCTTTCACGTAGGCGAATATCTAAATCAGTGCCAGAAAAGGCAGAATAATGACGCTTATCTATCCAAAAAACACGACTATCTTCCTTAATAGTTTCATATAGAGTTCCCAAAGGACCATATAGGTTTCTACCAGAAGTCCCTTTAATATTATGCTCAGGAAAAAGATTGCTCTCTGGATGAAAAAC
Source organism: Streptococcus sp. FDAARGOS_522 (assembly GCF_003812445.1). NCBI lineage: Bacteria > Bacillati > Bacillota > Bacilli > Lactobacillales > Streptococcaceae > Streptococcus > Streptococcus sp. FDAARGOS_522. Next base: position 1,993,829 of record NZ_CP033808.1, on the reverse strand, counting down.
ATCTCCAATATCATGATTATCAATCGCAAAAAAAATATAATCCCCTGACCGGTATGCTTTCTCTGTAACGTCAGCTATAGCTGAAGCGATAGATTGCGCTGGTTTACCTGCCGTTAATTTCCCATCATCTGCCACAAAATCATATGTGTAGTCTATTGAGATGAGTGCTTTTGTCATTTTTCTTCTTATCTCCTCTTGATTTCAAAAAAGGAACTGAAAGCTACTCCCAGTCCCATGCTATGATTAATTATATTCTTTTAATTTGTCAAAAATACCTTCGTTAATAACTTTGAGGTATGTTCCCTTCATACCGAGTGAGCGGCTCTCAATGATTCCCGCAGACTCCAATTTACGAAGAGCATTTACAATAACGGAACGTGTAATTCCAATACGGTCTGCAATAACAGATGCCGTTAGGCGTCCTTCAAGTCCATCTAATTCTCCTAAGATAGCAGCTACAGCTTTCATTTCTGAATAAGATAGAGTGTTGATAGCCATTGTCACCGCTGTTTGTTTACGAATATTTTCTTCTAGATTTTCTGTTTGAAGGTTAAGTAATTGAATACCAACAACGGTGCTTGCAATTTCAACTAAAATCAAATCATCGTCGCTAAATTCTTTATCATTACGCCAGATAATAAATGTTCCCAAGCGCATTCCACCACCATAAATTGGAGCGATTGTTGTAATACCATCTTGGAAGTTTTCCTTTGTCTCAACTGGGAAAATTGACAAATCATTATCTACTGATAAGTTAGCTTCTGTATCATAAACACGACTAGCAGATTTAACATAGTAATCTGGGAATTGTTTTGTTTCAAAAAATTCTTCCACACGGTCAGTGTTTGTTTTATATTTCATGGCATAGCCAAGTAAGTTACCACCACCATTAATAATACATGCGTTACAGTCAATAATATCAGCTAATTGAGCCGCCATTGTATTATATGGTAGTTCGGCATCTAAGCTATCTACGGAACGCTGTAAGATGGATGTAATTTTTCTAGTTTTTTCTAATAAATTCGGCATTTCCTTCATCCTTTGTATGTTTTGCGTTACAATTATATCAAAGCATTTTAGCTTTTGCAAATCGATATCAGTACATTTTAAGAACTTCTATTGTTAATTTAATGTTTATCTAATAAAAATTCATTCTAGCGCTTGTATCGGCTTAAAAAGCGAGCCATTTTTTCTTGTAGTTCAGTCAATTCATCAACACGTGGTAAGTAAACAATTCTAAAATGGTCAGCGGTATTCATATTAAATCCTCTACCGTGTGTTAGTAATACTTTTTCTTGTTTTAAGAAATTAAGCACAAACTCTTCATCATTATCAATACGGTACATATCTGTATCAATTTTAGGGAAAAGATACAGTCCAGCATTTGGTTTTACAGCAGATAAACCAGGTATTTCATTAATTGCTTTATGGATATAATTACGTTGCTCGTAGATACGACCTCCTGGCAACAACATACTATCAATAGATTGCTGTCCGCCTAACGATGTTTGAATAACCTGTTGAGCAAGAACATTTGAACACAGCCTCATGTTAGCTAACATATTCAAACCTTCAATATAACCTTTAACATGTTGTCGCGGACCAGACAATACCATCCAACCAACGCGGAAACCACAGATGCGATGTGATTTAGATAAGCCAGATAAAGTAACTGTAAAAATATCCTCTGCAATAGAAGCAATTGGGATATGCTCCATTCCATCCATAACTAAACGGTCATAAACCTCGTCTGAAAAAATAATCAAGTCATTTTGTCTAGCGATATCCACAATCTCTTGCAGAATTTCACGCGGATAGACTGCTCCAGTTGGATTATTTGGATTAATGAGGACAATTGCTTTTGTTTTGGATGTGATTTTTGATTTGATATCATCAATATCAGGATACCAATTAGCTTCCTCATCACAAATATAATGCACAGCATTTCCACCAGCAAGGCTAACACAAGCTGTCCATAACGGGTAATCTGGCATTGGAACTAGAACCTCGTCATCATTATCAAGCAAAGCTTGCATTGACATAGAGATTCCCTCACTAACACCATTAACAATGTATATATCATCCATGTCAACATGGATGTTTTGTAACTGGTAATACTGCATAACAGCCTTACGAGCTGAAAAAATACCTTTCGAATCAGAGTAACCTTCTGATTCACGCGCATTCGTAATTAAATCACGAATGACTTCATCTGGCGCTTCGAAGCCAAAGGCAGCTGGATTTCCAGTATTTAACCGCAATATCTTTTCACCATTTGCCCTCATGCGGTCCGCCTCTTCTAAAACAGGGCCTCTAATATCATAAGCCACATGTTCCAGCTTCATTGATTTATCAAATATCTTCATAAAAATACCTCGTATCTTCCATTATAAAACAAATATTCTCAAAATTGAAACTTTTACTGCGGTTTATCAAGCGATTAAGTTAATATTAAGCTATTTCAGAAAACTAACATAAAACGCTTTCATTTTTCTAGAAAAAACGTTATAATATAGCTATAAAATGAATAACCAACATATCTAACTTACTCATCACTCACTCCTTCTGATAAGATGGCTAGTTGAGTGCAAGAGGTTATCTCTTTTGGTTATATTTAGAGGAGGACAGGCTTATGTCACAAAAATATGAACGCATCCTTGTCGCTATTGATGGATCAACAGAATCTGAACTTGCTTTTGAAAAGGCAGTTAACGTTGCTCTTCGCAATGATTCTGAATTAATCTTGACACATGTTATAGATACACGTGCTTTACAAAGCTTTGCGACATTTGATACTTATATCTATGAAAAATTAGAAAAAGAAGCAAAAGATGTCCTTGAGGAATATGAAAAACAAGCTCGTGAAAAAGGAGCAGATAAAGTTAGACAAGTCATTGAATTTGGTAATCCCAAAACATTACTTGCACATGATATTCCAGAAAAAGAAAAAGTAGACTTGATTATGGTTGGTGCAACAGGTCTTAATACCTTTGAACGTTTCCTTATCGGATCTTCCTCAGAATACATCCTTCGTCACGCTAAAGTAGATTTACTCATTGTACGTGACCCTAATAAAACAATGTAAATTTAAATACGCTCACTTTCTAAAATATCCTGAGTTATATTAACTCAGGATATTTTTATTTTCGATTTAAGGATTTCTGAATTTGGCTATCTAATTCACGTCGAATTGATGGCTCAGGAGCGAAATGTTCTTCCCAGTCGTCTGGTTTTAAAATTTTATGAGTAACAGGATCAAAATGAGCTTTGCCATCTGGAAAGATTTTCCCCATATTGGCCTCATGTACTGTATCAAAAAGAGGTTTTGGGTCGACTCCCATAAGAACAAAGGAGCCATAAGTCAGATAAAGTAAATCTGTTAAGGCATCCACTTCTCCCACTAATGGTGTTTCTGGATGGTCTTTAGAAATAACCTTATCTCTTGCTTTATCAATAGCTAAGTGTAAATTACGGATAGATTGGTCAAATACTTTTTGGTTACCTTGACTAGCAGCATACAAGAACTCAACGATTTCTTCTACTTTAAAGTCTGACCTGAAACCAGCTTCCTTACTGTCATATAAGCGTGGCGTTTCAATAGTTTCACCATCCATTAATAGATGGAAGGATTTTACTTTATTGAAATTCTCGTCACGACTACTGAATGTTTTTTCAATCTCAAATTGGATAAGTCCATAATGGGCTAATGCCTTAGAGATACCATCATCATTATTGTCAGCAGTTGTATAACGTGCATTTTCTCTCACTTGCTGACTAGCGTTCCCCATGGCAACACCAATGCCAACTTGAGATAACATCTCAATATCATTATCAGAATCTCCAAATGCTATCACTTCGGATAGATCAAAACCATAGCGTTGACCAACACGTTCAATTCCCTTAACTTTTGACTGCCCTTCAGAAATGACATCCATTGAGTAAGGACTGCTTCTTGTTAATTTAACACGAGGAAATTGTTTTTGAATTCGCTCTGATTCGCCCTCTGTTGCAACTAAAACGACCTGATAAATAGGTTCTCGTAAGATAACCATGAGGCTATCAATATTTTGAGGTTTAATCCGACGAATAAAATGCTTAAAGCTTCGTTCAATCGCTTTTGCCCATTTTCTCGGAACAAGGCTAGATACAATCTGCCCCAAACGGCTAGTTCCTAGACCAATAATACCTGAACCGAGTAATCCTGAGGCTGTTCCTAATGAAATTTCTCTTCTTCTTGCTCCAGCATAACGAATCAGACGATAGACAGTTGTCTTAGATAATTGATTGGTATAAATAATTTCACTTCTACTATAGATATATTGACCATTATAGGTTACAGCAAAATCTAAACCAAGGTTTTCTAAAAAAGGTTGTACAAAACTAGGACCTCGCCCCGTTGCTAAACCGACTAGTATTCCTTGGTCTTTCAAATTTCGAATTGCTTTAATTGTTGACTTTTGTACATTCTTACGATCATTAAGAAGTGTACCATCAATATCAAAAAATACTGCCTTAATTGCCACTGGGTCAACATCCCCTCTTTTTTATGATAAAATAAATTATATCACAACTTGAAAGAAGTATAAAATCAATGAAAAAAATCCTTGTTCTACACACAGGTGGAACGATTTCCATGAATGCTAACGAGAAGGGACAGGTCATGTCCAGCGCCGATAACCCAATGAAATACGTTGATTTATCATTAGATGACCTTGATTTGACTGTTGTAGATTTTCTAAATCTTCCCAGTCCTCAAATCACCCCTCATCATATGCTTGATATCTATCACTATCTGAAGCAACATGCCAGTAATTTTGATGGTGTTGTCATTACGCATGGGACTGACACTTTAGAAGAAACAGCATATTTTTTAGACACAATGATACTCCCTAAAATCCCAATCATCATTACCGGTGCTATGAGAAGCACAAATGAACTTGGTAGCGATGGCGTTTATAATTACCTATCAGCCCTCCGTGTCGCTAATAGTACTAAAGCTGCCGACAAGGGGGTGCTAGTTGTCATGAATGATGAGATACATGCTGCTAAATATGTCACAAAAACACATACAACAAACGTTTCGACATTCCAAACCCCTACACATGGCCCCCTTGGGATTATTATGAAACAAGACCTGCTTTTCTTTAAAGCAACTAAAGAGAGAGTTCGTTTTGATTTAGATAAAATTACAGGAACTGTTCCTATCGTGAAAGCATATGCTGGCATGGGTGATAGTGGTATCATTAGCTTTTTAAATTCTCAAAATATTAGCGGATTAGTTATTGAAGCACTCGGTGCAGGGAATATGCCCCCAAAAGCTGCACAAGAAATCGAAGAATTAATTGAGCAAGGTGTCCCTGTTGTTCTAGTGTCTCGCTGTTTTAATGGTATTGCTGAGCCAGTTTACGGATATGAAGGTGGCGGAGCAAAATTACAAGAATCTGGTGTCATGTTTGTTAAAGAACTAAACGCTCCCAAAGCCAGACTCAAATTACTCATTGCACTCAATGCAGGTCTCACAGGGCAAAATCTAAAAGACTATATTGAAGGTTGATAAAAAACTCTAGAAATATTTCTAGAGTTTTTTATTAATTTTCAGTTTGTAATACTCTCTCAACACTGCTAATAGGCATTTCTTGATTCGTTATTAATTGAAATGCTTCTGCTCCTTGATAAATCAGCATCCCTAGACCATTATAAGCATGTTTCACTCCATTTTGTCTAACAAATCGTAACAATGCTGTTTCTTTAGGCTTGTAAACCAAGTCGACAACTACTAAATTCGGTGTTAAAATTTCTGGATCGTTAATTAAACTATAATTATCTAATGGCCTCATTCCTAAACTAGTAGCATCAATATAAAAATGACTAGTTCTAATAGCGTCTTTAAATGCTGTCTTATTTTCTAGATAATCAACGACTACCTTTATTTGAAACTGTTTTTTAATTTTATCTGATAAGTCAATGACCTTATCGTAATTTGAGCTGTTACGATTAAATAATCTAATTTCCGCAACTCCCTCCATAGCTGCTTGAACTGCAACTGCTTTACCTGAACCACCAATACCAGCTATTGTAATTATTTTATTTTTAGCACTGAAACCTTGAGCTGCTAAAGCTTTAAAACAACCAATGCCATCTGTCATATGGCCTACTAAACGTCCGGTTCCACCTTGATTAACGATAGTATTTACAGCACCCACTAATTTAGCTTGAGGAGATAAATCATCTAGCAAAGGGATAACACTCTGTTTAAATGGCATTGAAACATTAACACCACGAATACCCAATGCCCTGACACCTCGAACAGCTTCTGTTAATTTACCCTCTTCTACTTCAAATGTCAGATAGGCATAATTCATGTTTTTTTCTTGAAAAGAGGTATTCCACATTAACGGGGATAGAGAGTGGCGTGCAGGATTGGCAATTAGACCAGTTAGTAAAGTTTCCCCATTTAATGAATTCATTGTATAACCTTCTTTCTTAACAATTTATTTCAGTTCATTTTACCAAAAACTGACTCAATTAAAAAGAGAGTATGTAATTTATACTCTCTCCCTTAGTTTAAGGCAATATATTACCTGCACTACGGTAAATATCATACCATTCTTTACGGGTTAAAGCGATATCATTAGCCTTATCAATCGCCTTTAAACGAGATGGATTCATTGAACCAACAATCGCCTGCATTTTGGCAGGATGACGTAAAATCCATGCAATCACAATAGCTTCGCTGCTAACATTGTAGTTTTTTGCCAGTTTAGCTATGGTTTCATTTAATTCCTTATAATCCGGATGATTAACAAATAAACCACGAGATAAATCAATTTGAAATGGAGACCAAGCTTGAATGGTAACTCTTTTAAGACGACAATAATCAACAATGCCATCATCATGTTCAATTGAAGCTTTATTTAACATGTTAACATTTAACCCTGCATCAAACATTGGTGTATGTGCTGGCGATAACTGAAGTTGATTCACTGCTAAGGGCTCGTCAAGGTAGGATTGTAACAACTCCATTTGAAACCGGTTTTGATTGCTAACACCAAAGTGTTTTACTTTACCTTCTGCCCTCAGTTTGGTAAATGCTTCTGCTACTTCTTCAGGCTCAACTAATACATCTGGACGATGAAAAATGAGAAAATCTAAATATTCTGTCCCTAATCTTTCTAAAATACCATCTACTGATGATAAAATATACTCTTTAGAAAAATCAAAATAACCTTCTCGTATCCCACATTTAGATTGAATAATCATTTTGTCACGATTGACATTTAAATGTTTGATTGCATCTCGAAAGCGTAATTCAGATAGCCCTCCCCCATAAATATCAGCATGATCAAAAAAATTAATACCCAAATCTAATGCTGTTCCAACTACTTCTTCAGCTTGTTTTCCTTTCAAGTCACTCATTCTCATACAACCTAAAGCAATTCGAGTTGCTTGAATGCCTGTTTGTCCAATGTTTTGTAACATATGCACCCCATTCTAATCTGTTTGTATTAACAGAAAGATTAATCAATTCATTATAACAAAATTTCTATGAAAAGGCTTACTATTACAAATGCAAAAAGCTGAGTAAATTTAACTCAACTTTTTTTCTGATACTCATTATTGACTAAATAAGTCGGTAAGAAAAATCTATTCTGAAAAGTACTATTATAAATTACAGTAATCATTATTGTCATAACATACCTCCACATCTGTGATAGGAATATCATATGACAGCAAGCTTAAACTGAGCTTAGCACAGCCTTAATAGAAACTTAATCAAAATCTGAATGTTGGCGTAAATTATCTAGAATAAGTGCCCATTCTGTATTTTCTTTCCAATTATTATCTTTGACAATATCACTAGCAACACGTCTGGCTTCTTCTAAAATAGGATAATCCTCAACGATATCAGCTACTTGAAATTCTGGAATTCCAGACTGACGAGTACCAAAGATTTCACCAGAACCACGCATTTTTAAATCCGACTCAGCTAAAACGAAACCATCTGTCGTTTCTGTCATGATTGTCATTCGTTTTTTCCCAGAATCAGTTTTGGGATTAGCCACTAAAACAGCGTATGATTGTTTATATCCACGACCAACACGCCCACGAAGTTGATGTAGCTGGCTTAATCCAAAACGATCGGCATCCATAATAATCATGATCGTTGCATTTGGGACATTTACCCCTACTTCAATAACTGTTGTAGATACTAAAATATGACTTTTTTTATCCTTGAAATCTTGCATTATAGCATCTTTTTCATCATTTTTCATACGTCCATGTACAAGAGCAACCTTAGCAATTCCTTCAAAATAAGTAGATAATTCAGCATGCAATGCTACTGCATTCTTTAAATCTAAAGCTTCTGACTCTTCAATCAACGGTGAAATGACATACACTTGAGCATCTTTTTGCAATTCACCTTTTACCCATTCCAACACAGTACCTAGCTGCTCGTGTTTCACCCAGCGTGTAATAATAGGTTTACGACCGGCAGGTAATTCATCAATAATAGAAACATCCATTTCTCCAAAAGCTGTGATTGCTAGAGTTCGGGGAATTGGGGTGGCTGTCATCATTAAAACATCAGGATTTTCTCCCTTTTCACGGAAAATTCTACGCTGTTTAACACCAAAACGATGTTGCTCGTCTGTAATTACAAGCCCCAGTTTATGGTACTGTACCGAGTCCTGGATAAGAGCATGAGTTCCTACAATCATATCAACCGAGCCATTTGCAATAGCTGCTAAAACCGTACGCTTAACAGCTGCTTTCATACCCGAAGTTAATATAGCGATTGATAAATCTGGAAATAACTCTTGCAGACTAATGTAGTGTTGTTCAGCTAGGATTTCCGTTGGAACCATCAAAGCCGATTGAAAACCTGCTGTATAAGCTGCATACATTGATAGACCAGCAATGACTGTCTTTCCTGATCCTACATCTCCTTGCAATAAACGATTCATATGAGCTCCCGATGACATATCAGATAATATTTCATCTAAAGAGCGCTTTTGAGCATTCGTTAGAATAAAAGGTAAAGAGGAAATTTTTGTCTCCATAGCATGTTTACTATAAAGAATAGGCAAACCATTTGTTTCAGATTTATTTTCGGATTTCAAAACTTGAAGGTTCATTTGAAAGTAAAATAATTCTTCAAATTTAATCCGACGGAGCGCTTGCTTATACTCTGTGATATCTTTTGGGAAATGCATAGCTAAACAAGCCTGACTACGACCCATCAATCGGTATTTTTCCAATAAAGTAGCTGGTAAATTTTCCTTCAATTCCAAATGCGCACTGATTTCAAAAGCTGACTTAATAGCTTTAATCAAAGTAGACTGTGAAATTCCCTGAGCTACGCGATAAACAGGTTGCATGTCATCTTCAACTTGAGCTAAAACCTTCATCCCAGTAATAGCTGATTTAGTTGCATCCCATTTACCAAAGACAGCTACCTCTTGACCAAGTTCTATTTTATCAGCTAAATAGGGTTGATTAAAAAAACTAACATTTAAGACAGCTTCCCCTTGACGCAACTTAAAACTTAAACGGTTACGTTTAAAACCATAATATTGTACATTAGCTGGAGTAACGACTAGGCCTGTAATGACTGCTTTTTCACCATCCACTAAATCAAAAACAGATTTTGATTTAAAATCTTCATAGCGAAACGGATAATAAAGAAGTAAATCTTCTACTGTATAAATATCTAATTTCTGAAATTTTTCTGCTGATTTTGGTCCAAATCCCTTAAGATTAGAAATTGGTGATTGTAATAGCATAAGATTCTCCTTCTAATATCTTTTATTATACTAAAAGATCACCAAAAAGGCGCCTCAAGAGCGCCTTTATTATGTCTAATTATTTATGGCCAATAACATAAGTTAATTGTGCAGCTTGTGCTGAACTAAAAGTACGGTAAGAGACAATACCACGTCCCATTGCATTAGATTCTGAAATAAGAACTGAACCATCTTTTTTAACTTCTTCAACAATAGCTACGTGACCGTAAGTGCCATCAGCACCAGCTTGTCCTGGTGAAAATGATACAGCATAGCCTACTTTTGGTGAATGTGTTGTTTCAAAACCAGCCTTATGTTGCCAATCTCCACCATTACCCATAAATGGATCAAATGTATAACCTAACTCTTTAGCGCGGTTAAAGACATACCATGTACATTCACCCCATGGATAAGTTGATGCAATATAGCTAGCTGTGTTAACTGCTGTTGATAAGCTAAAACCACTTGGTAAATCTGCTAAACTTGCTGTCGATAAAGCTTTCAAGGCAGCAGGAATTTCTGGTGTCCCTCCATGTTGATCAATCCAGCGATCTAAATCTTCCATAATCTGGGCACGACGTTTACCAGTTCCAGAGTTATCTGTATAATAAACACCACCCTCAGTAACTGTATTAAGTTGTCCAGAAGATAATTTCTGTGCTTTCAAATCTTGGATTTCAAAGCTAGAGTTGTTGTTTTTAATAATTGTATTTTTTGTCAACAACATAATTGCTTCTTCATCATTATAAGCACTAGCATGGCTAGAGTCATGATCAAAGGCACCATAACCAAACATATTAGCACCTGGCATCTTAGCCACTCCTTGAGTTCCCAATGAACTTTCAAGGACAGCAATAGCTACAATAGCACGGACATCTAAACCACTATCTTTTTCCCATTGTAATAACTTAGCACCATTGATACGATTAGAATCATATTGAATCCCTAAAGATTTTAAGTACCCATCTAATTGTTCAGCTTTGATACCGTAACGATGTGACAATAAATAGTGAGAGTAGGCATCCTGACCAGACCAGTGTTCTACGTAGAATGGCGTTGCTGTCACTGGTGAAATCGGTGTTGATAATAAGTTATCATCAAAGGATAAAGCAGGAACAGAAGCATTCTGATTTGTCTGAACACTTTCTATCTGAGACGGAGCGGGAGTTATTTTAGGCTCTACTAATGGTAAGGTAGGCTCAGGTTTTAATTCAGTCTTTGTTGATTGACCTGGCTTACTGTCTGCTTGACTACTGTTTGTAGTATTAGTGCTAGGAGTAGATGCTGTTGAAGCAGAATCAGATGTTTTAGCATCTTCGTTGGAAGAAGATTGATGTGATGAACTTGATGATGATTCATTGCTTGATGATGTCTCTGTCGTACCAATCTCTGTTTTTTCTGTTGAGATACTTCCTTCGGCTGAAGGTGAAGCAGTTTCTGAATCTGTAGGTTGTGTTTTTTCCTGTTTCTCTGCTTCAGAAGAACTTTCTGTTGATGCTGTTGCCATTGTCAGGCTTGTTTCTGGATTAATAGTTTCTGCTAAGGTCACTAAAGGTGATGATAGCGATAAGACTAAAGTGGATAACAACAAAGTTGCCATTACTTTTTGTTTTGACATATACTAATGATTTCCTTCTATAAAAATTGTCACTGATTAGTTTAACATATTTTTAAATTTTTTAAAACAGTTAACTACTGTGTCATTTGTTTTTAATAATATCTCGGAATACGATCGCTTAAAAGACAAAGTACTTCATAATTAATCGTCTGTCTTTTTTGAGCGACGTCCGTAGTTGTAATGTTACAACTACCTTGTTGACCAATCAAGGTTACTTTAGTTCCGATAGTATATTTTTGAGGTAAACGGATAGTCATTTGATCCATCGAGACACGCCCAATAATTTCACAAAGTTCTCCATTTACTATAACTGAAAATCCTTGCATATCTCGTGTCCATCCATCAGCGTAGCCAATCGGTACTGTTCCAACAAATTCGTCTCCAGTAACTTGATAGGTTGCGCCATAGCCAACTTGAGAACCATCGTGTAGTTGTTTAACATGTACTAGCTCAGACTCTAAACTTAAAGCAGGGTTTATAGGGTAAGGTAAGTCTAAATCAGTTCCACTTGGATTTAAGCCGTACATAACAACACCCAATCTAACGGCATTAAAAATTGTCTCACTATGCCAAAGGCTTGTAGCAGAATTACTAGCATGAACAAGGTCCGGACAATTATCTAATCCTGAAATAAAGTCTTTAAAAAAAGTAAGTTGTTGATTGAATTTACAGTTATCGGCTTCATCAGCTGTTGCAAAATGGGTGAAAATCCCCTTGACAGAGGCACCACTTTCCCCCAATTCAGAAATTAGCTTATTTCCTTCATCTAACTGGCGAACACCTATACGTCCCATTCCACTATCAACTTTGATATGTACTTCTAGACCAGATAAATCTACTGCTGATGTCTGACATAAACGTAACCACTCCAAGCTAGCAACTGTTAGAGTAATATTTTCATTTTTGGCTAGTATAACCTGCTCAGGCATAACAACACCTAATACCAATATCATTTTTACAATTCCTGCTTGACGTAGCTCAATAGCCTCATCTAAATTGGATACGCAAAAACCATCTACAATAGACTCAATGTATTTTGAAACTTCAACAGCACCATGCCCATAAGCATTAGCCTTAACTACAGCAAATGTTTTTTTATCACTTGGAATGTGCTCTTGTACAGATTTAACGTTATTTGCAATCGCCTCTAAATCTATCAAGGCTCTGGTTGGTCTATGATAACTTGAAATCATTTTTCTTCCTCCAAAATAACACTAGCTTGTGCATAATTACCACTATGAGATATTGAAACAAAAGATTTTCCATTAAACGGTTCTTTTGTAATCAAAGGCGCTCCTTTATCATCCGATAAAATTTCGATATCATGAAAATTAACTTTCCCAATTCCTGTTCCAAGTGCTTTGCTATAAGCCTCTTTTGCTGCCCATCGCCCTGTTAAAAAAGACATCTGACGCTTGGGATTGGAAATTCCTTTAAAAAGAAGCAATTCTTGTTCGGTCAAAACGCGTTCTGCAAAACGTTGATTACGCTCATATGCTTTAGTAATCGCCTCTATCTCTTGTAAATCAATTCCGTGTCCAACAATCATGTGTAACTCCTATAAGTTCGATACTTACAAACTATTGTAAATATCCCTAATTAGCATTTCTGTTTTATCCCAACCTAGACATGGATCTGTGATAGACTTACCAAAAACATCTGGTTTATCTTGTCTTCCATCTTCTAAATAAGATTCTATCAAAAAACCACGAACATAGTTTCTAATTTTAGTATGCCACTGTCGGTCTGCAAGTACTGATTTCACAATGCGAATTTGTTCTAAAAATTGCTTACCTGAATTGTCATGATTTGTATCAACAACAATAAAGGGATTTTGCAAATCAGTCTCTTCATAATGAGTAATAGTTTCTAAAAGGTTTTCATAATGATAATTAGGGATACTTCGATAGTCGGCATTATGATATCCTCTCAAAATAACATGTGACAGCAAATTACCATCTGTTCTAACTTGCTTATTTTGATAGAATAATTCCTGTTGATTTTGTGCTGCATAGACCGCATTAAACATGACTCTTAAATTACCAGACGTTGGATTTTTCATACCTACTGGTGCATCTATACCTGAAGATATAAAACGGTGTCCCTGATCTTCCACTGAACGCGCACCAATAGCATAGTAAGAAACTAAATCATCCATCACTGATAACATCTCTGGATAAAGTAATTCATCAGCTGTCAGGAGTCCAGTCTCTCGAATGATGTCATAGTGCATCTTACGTGCTTGAAAAAAAACTCCTAGTTTGTCAGAATGGTGAACTAAGCCTTTATAACCATCACCATTCGTTCTTGGCTTAGCGGTATAAACTCTCATAACCAAAAACATTTTATCTTTAAAGGCAGCTTCCAATTTAGCTAAACGCTTTGCATAAGTTAGCACCGCCTTTGGATTATCCGCAGAACAAGGACCTACTATTACTAGAAACCGCTGATCCTCACCTTTTATGATATTTTTTAACTCTTCTTCTTTGGCTAATTTTTTTTGGCTAACTTCTAGATCTAAGCTAGTTTTCTGCTTCAATATTTCAATATTAATTTTATCACTTAACTGATGAAATCCCATGTTTTTTCCTAATACAACCTAAGTCTATTAATAAGCTCTGCTATACAATATAGTCGTCATACTATTAGACAAGTAATGATAAAACAGTCTTCTCAGACTGTTTTATTTTTATTTTAAAATCATTGTTATTGTAAACATCTCAGACCATGACAATTTTTAAACTTCATGCCAGAGCCACAAGGACATTTATCATTACGTTTAATCCCTTGGTATTCTGGTGATTCATTATTCATAGGTACATGTTGTGCCGAGATATTTTGCTCTGCTGTTGTCGTAGCATGTTGAGAAGCACGTTCACGCTCTTGTTGATGAATTTGAGCTTTCATCAATGTACGTGTCACATCAAACTCAATCGAACCAATCATATCTTGGAACATACGGAAACCTTCTGATTGATACTCAACGATTGGGTTATTTTGAGCATAACCACGAAGTCCAACGGAGTTACGTAATTGATCTAAGGCATCAATATGCTCTGTCCATTGATTATCCACTACCATCAAGATTAAGACTTTTTGGAATTCGATAATAGCTTCTGGATCTTTTAATTTAGCAATTTGTTGCTCATAAACAGCTAAGGCACGTTCATAAAGAAGTTCTTTAATTTCAGCCTCTTTTAGACCACGAAGTTCTGAAACTGTGATAGCTTCTTCATCTAATAACGCCGATCTTGCAAAATTAACAATAGCTTCTGCTGCAGTATTTTTATCGCTTCTGCTATGTGCATCAACTGCTCTTTTAATCGTACGTTTAATCATCCCTTTGAGCTCTGGTCCTAAATCACGCTCAGCAGTAATCACTTCTCTACGGTTAGCATAAATAATCTCACGTTGTTCACGCATAACATCATCGTATTGCAAGACTTGTTTACGTGTGTCATAGTTATTACCTTCAACGCGGCGTTGAGCTGATTCAACTTGTCGTGTCAACATTTTTGATTTAATAACTGTATCATCTTCAGCTAAATTCATTCGCTCAAGAACCACTTTAATACGATCTGTACCAAAGCGACGCATCAAATCATCTTCTAACGAAAGATAGAATTGTGATTCACCTGGATCTCCTTGACGACCCGAACGACCACGAAGCTGGTTATCAATACGACGGCTTTCATGACGCTCTGTACCAATAACACATAAACCACCAAGTTCACGAACCCCTTCACCAAGCTTGATATCAGTACCACGACCAGCCATGTTGGTTGCGATTGTAACAGCACCACGTTGCCCAGCATTCATAATGATTTGAGCTTCTTTAAAGTGATTTTTAGCATTCAAAACTTCATGTGGTACTCCAGCAGCAACTAATTTTCTAGAAATTAAGTCTGACGTTTCAACAGCTACTGTACCAACCAGTACAGGTTGTCCTTGTTCATAACGTTCTTTGACATCTGCTACCACCGCTCTAAATTTAGAGTCAAGAGTTGGATAAAGTAGATCTGAATGATCTATACGTTGAACAGGACGATTTGTTGGGATAGGAATAACGCGCATATTATAAATTTCACGAAACTCTTCTTCCTCAGTCTTACCAGTACCAGTCATTCCTGCTAATTTATGGTACATACGGAACATATTTTGGTAAGTAATTGAAGCGCTCGTTTTTGATTCTTCTTGGATTGGCACTGACTCTTTTGCTTCAATAGCTTGGTGTAAGCCATCTGAGAAACGACGTCCTTCCATCGTACGACCGGTAAATTGGTCCACAATTAAAATCTCTTGTTCTTCACTAACCACATAATCAATATTTAACAACATAATATAGTTAGCTCGAAGAGCGTTATCAATGTAGTGAGTTAAGGCAACATTTTCGAGATCATACAAGTTATTTAGATGGAAATAGTTTTCAGCCTTGTCAATACCTGTATCTGATAAACCAATTGTTTTTGTTGGAACATCAATGATATAATCATCGCTATTAAGCGTTTTTACAAACATGTCCGCACGTGTATACAGTTGGTTCATCTCAGAGCTTACAGGACCTGAAACAATCAATGGCGTCCTAGCTTCATCGATTAATACAGAGTCAACCTCATCAACCAAAGCATAGTTGAGTGGGCGTTGCACCATATCTTCTTGGCGAACAACCATATTGTCTCGAAGGTAGTCAAATCCGACTTCTGCGTTAGTTGAGTATGTGATATCACAATTATAAGCTTCGCGTTTTTCAAATGGTGACTTAGCTGCTAAGTTAATCCCTACAGATAATCCAAGCCAACTATAAACCTCACCCATTTCGGTCGCATCACGTGTTGATAAGTACTCATTAACAGTAATAACATGAACACCTAATCCTGAGATAGCATTTAGATAAACAGGCATTGTCGCTGTTAAAGTTTTTCCCTCACCAGTACGCATTTCTGGAATATCACCATGGTGAAGAACGATACCACCCATAATTTGGACGTGGTATGGGTATAAACCTAATACACGTTTAGAAGCTTCACGAACTACCGCAAACGCTTCCGGTAACAATTGATCTAAAGTTTCACCATTTTGATAACGTTCTTTAAATTCTGGAGTTTTTGCTTGTAAAGCTTCATCTGATAACGCAGCCATATGATCTGCGTAAGAGTCAACTTTCTTAGCTATTTTATCTAATTTTTTTAATTCACCCTTGTCATTTTCAATAACAGTGCGTAGAATATTTGCCATTCTAATTCCTTTCGATACTCTTATCACCACATTTTACCATAAATAATGTTGTCTTTCAATAAATGGTCGTTTTAATCGAGATTAAAAAGAGTGGTATCCCCACTCTCATTATTTTTTAACATGACTTGCTATAATTTCTAACTGTCCATCAATATCCCATTTGACAACATCATTTGGCAAGATAAAGTGGTCACCTTTTTTAAGTGTATAAACTTTGTTATCTACTGTAATGTGACCCGCTCCGTCTAAGACACTAACCAAAAGGTAGGGTGCAAATTGTTTAAAGTTGGTAACACCAGAAATTTCCCATTTATAAACTGTAAAGAAATCATTTGAAACTAATAAAGTTGAAGATAGATGTTTTAACTTCATATTGGCAGGAACAGTATTGGCAGGTTTACCAATCGTGAGAACATCTATTGATTGTTCAATGTGTAAATCACGTAATTTTCCTGAAGCATCTGGACGATCAAAATCATAAACACGATAAGTAGTATCACTAGATTGCTGTGTTTCTAAAATTAATATCCCTTTACCTATAGCATGCATTGTCCCACTTGGAACGTAGTAAAAATCCCCTGATTTAACAGGAATTCGGGTTAAAAGATGTTCCCAATCTCCAGATTCAATCATTTGGCGAAGTTCTTCTTTAGTTTTAGCATTATGACCATAGATAATTTCAGATCCTTCATCAGCAGAAATAATATACCAACATTCTGTTTTACCAAGTTCACCTTCATGTTTAAGAGCATAAGCATCATCCGGATGAACCTGTACACTAAGCCAGTCATTAGCATCTAAGATTTTAGTTAGTAAAGGAAAGACAGTATCATCAGGGTTGCCAAATAAGCTTTTTTCACCTTGATACAGCTTATCTAAAAAACAACCTTTAAAGCGACCATTCTTAACTCTTGAGACACCGTTAGGATGAGCTGAAATAGCCCAATATTCTCCTGTTGTTTCACTTGGAATATCATAGCCAAATTCATCCCTTAACTTTGTTCCACCCCAGATTTTATCGTGCATGCTTGCTTCTAAAAATAATGGTTCCGACATAAGAATCCCCTATCTTTTGTAAAATTCAAGCCTATTATAGCATTTTATCCATCATATCGCTTACTTTTTTTAATCTTTTATTTGCTAACTAAACTAAGTAGTGGCTTAAGGGTTTTATTAACCTTTTGATATTTTCTTTGCTAAAGCAAAATTTCCTAACGTTGCAGAACCATTTTCTTCTATAGCTGGTGTCACAATATAATCAGACAAATCGGGAACTGGTAAATACCCATTTAATAAAGTTGCAAATGTCTGGCGAACACGTCTTAACATGTGTTCTTGTGCCATGACGCCTCCACCAAATACAATGACTTGTGGACGATATAATACAGTTGCTTGCATCGCAGCCTGAGCAATATAATATGCTTGAACATCCCAAACCATTGAATTTTCTTCAATCAATTCACCACGAATACCAGTCCTAGCTTCTAGAGTTGGACCAGATGCCAAACCTTCTAAACAGCTATTATGAAACGGACAGATACCTTTAAAATCATTTGCTTGGTCCTGCGGATGCATCGCCATATAAGTATGACCTGCTTCAGTATGACCAGTTCCTCCTATAAATTCACCCTTTTGTATAGCTCCTGCACCAATTCCTGTACCAATGGTGTAATAAACAAGTGAATCAATATTGTTACGAGCTATAACTTCACCATAGGCAGAGCTATTAACATCTGTTGTGAAATAAAATGGAACATTGAAATCTTTAGAAATTAAGCCGAGTAAATCAACATTAGCCCAATGTAACTTTGGGGTCGTTGTGATATAACCGTATGTCTTTGATTTTTTATCAATATCAATGGGGCCAAAAGAACCAATAGCAACTGCCTCTAACTTCTTTTCAAATCTTTTAAAGAAATCAACAGTCTTTTTAATCGTTTCTTGAGGCGTCGTTGTTGGAAATTGCATTTTTTCTACAACTTTTAATTCCTCATCACCAACTGCACAAACAAACTTTGTCCCACCTGCTTCAATACTACCATATAACTTTGTCATCTTTTTTCCTATCTATAATCTCTATCTCAAAGACAAAGGTTGGGATAATTATCCCAACCTTTAATCCTCACTTAACATCAATAATCATGTCACCTGTAGTAACAACACCCTCTTTTACCAATGGTATAACATCAGCAAAATCAGCTGTATTAGTCACAATAATCATAGCTGTATTATCCAGACCTGCTTCTGCAATCTTGGCTGAATCAAAGGTGCCAAGAATATCACCTTTTTTCACTTTTTGGTCTGCCTTTACTTTAGAAGTAAACCCTGTGCCATTCATGGTGACAGTATCAATACCTATATGAATCAAAATTTCTGCACCTTTATCTGATTTGATACCGTAAGCATGACCTGTTTCAAAAGCAATTTGGACAAAACCATCAACAGGTGAGTAAATTGTATTACCGCTTGGTTTAATAGCAAGGCCATCTCCCATAATACCTGATGAAAAGACTGGGTCACTTACTGTATCAAGAGCAATAACCTGTCCATCAAGAGGGCTAACAATCGTTTCTGCCCTTAATTGGCTAGTTTGAGTAATTGTTGGATTGTCATCTGTTTCTTCAACCAAAGGACTAACTTCAGCTACTACTTTTTCATCTTTATCTTCATATCCAAACATATAAGTTAATACAAAAGCCAAAGCCGTAGTTCCAATCACCATAATAAGGTACTTAACAATTTGACCATTTAAATAAAGTAATGTTCCTGGGATAATGGTAATACCAAAACCAGTTCCTGCTAATTTCAATATTGAAGCTAACCAGCCACCTGCTGCTCCTGCAATTAATCCCATAATAAATGGCTTACCAAAACGTAAGTTTACTCCAAATATAGCCGGTTCTGTAATACCAAGTCCAGCTGAAAGCGCTGCCGGAAAAGCAAGGGCTTTTAATTTTTAATTTTTTGTTTTAACACCAACTGCCAAAGTAGCACCTGCTTGTGCTGTCATAGCAGCTGTAATAATAGCATTAAATGGATCTTTCCCATCAGCAGCAATTAACTGAGCTTCAAGTAAATTAAAGATATGATGGACACCTGTAACAACAATTATCTGATGAACACCACCTAAAATAAGACCTGACAGGCCAAGAGGTAAATTAAGGACAAATTTTGTCCCTGCTAAAACATAGTTTTCAACTGAATGGAAAATAGGACCAATGACAAAAAGTGCTAAAATTGACATAACTGTAAAAGTTAGGAACGGCACTAATAGTAAATCAAGAACATCTGGGATTTTCTTATGCAACCATTTTTCAAGTTTAGCACCAAGTAAACCTACAAAGAATGCCGGCAATACTGAATTTTGATAACCAACTACTGGAATAAAGCCGAAAAATTTTATGGGATGGGCATCACCTGAGGCCACTGCCCAAGCGTTTGGAAGGGCAGAGTTGACCATCATCAATCCTAATACGAGACCGATAACAGGATTTCCACCAAAAACTCTAAAAGCTGACCAAGAAATCAAGGCAGGAAAAAAAGCAAAGGCCGTGTCAGTCAAAACGACAGTATAGGTATAAAAATTAGAACTTGAAAATGCTTTTGAAGTCGTCCCAAATAAAGCTAAAACTGTATCATTATTAATCGCACCGCGAATTCCCATAAATAAACCAGTAGCAACAATGGCTGGCAACAATGGAACAAAAACATCACCGAAAGTACGAATAGCTCGTTGGAAAGCATTCCCTTGTTTAGCCGCTTCTGCCTTTTGATCAGAGGTTGACGAAGTTGGCAAACCTTGAGCTACTACTTCATCATAAATCTTATTAACAGTACCAGTTCCAAAAATAATTTGATATTGACCTGAATTGAAAAATGCTCCCTGAACTTTTTCGATATTTTCAACAGTATTTTTATCAATGACTGTCTCATCTTTTACCATAACGCGAAGACGAGTGGCACAGTGTGCTACGCTACGCACATTACTAGCACCACCAATCGCATTAATGACTTGTTTAGCAATTTCTGTATTTGAAGCCATCTATAAATCTCCTTTGATGTTTTGAAAGCGTTTCATTTTATTTACTCTAATATTCTAGCACGTCTCATAAATATATGTCAAGCGTTTGACATAAAATAATATTTTTTGATATTAAGAGTTGATTTCAAAAGAGAAAACGTTTACTATATAGTTATTAGATATTAAGACAGTCAAGGAGTATCAAATGAATTTACCCACTGAAATCCGCTATCGTCCTTATGATGAATGGACTGAAGAAGATAAGGAAAATATTGTAAAGAATGTCTCAAAATCCCCTTGGAGAGCAACTTATCACTTAGAAGCTAAAACAGGGCTTTTAAATGACCCAAATGGCTTCTCTTACTTTAATGGAAAATTCCATCTTTTTTATCAAAATTGGCCCTTTGGAGCTGCACATGGTTTAAAACAATGGGTACATACAGAATCAGATGATTTAGTTCATTTCAAAGAAACAGGAATCAAGCTTAAACCTGACCATGTCAATGATAGCCATGGTGCATACTCCGGTTCTGCATTAGCCATTGACGATAAGCTTTTCCTTTTTTATACTGGTAATGTCCGTGACATGAAATGGAACCGTGACCCCCGCCAAATTGGAGCATGGATGACAAGTGATGGCAAGATTACAAAATTTGATAAAGTCCTTATTTCACAACCAAATGATGTCACTGAGCATTTTCGTGACCCTCAGATTTTCAATTATGATAATCAATTCTATGCTGTTATCGGGGCGCAAAATAGTAAAAAATGCGGATTCATTAAATTATATAAAGCACTTAATAATGACATCCATCATTGGGAGTTTGTGGGAGATTTAGATTTTGGTGGTACTGGATCTGAGTATATGATTGAATGTCCAAATATTATTTTGGTCAAAGGAAAACCTGTATTACTTTATAGTCCTCAAGGACTAGATAAAAACGAATTGGACTACCAAAACATTTATCCAAATACCTACAAAATCGGACAATATTTCGATGCTAACTCATCTAAGATAGTTGAACCATCCCCTATCTATAATTTAGATTATGGTTTTGAAGCCTATGCTACTCAAGGATTTAACACTTCTGATGGTCGTGCCTTTATCGTGAGTTGGATAGGCTTGCCAGATATTGATTATCCTAGCGATCAATTTGATTATCAAGGAGCTATGAGTTTAGTTAAAGAGTTAAGCATAAACAATGGGAACCTTTATCAATATCCCGTTCCTGCTATGAAAAATCTTCGTCAACATCAAGCAGAATTTAAAACACAACTTCAAACTAACAACACCTATGAATTAGAATTACTAGTTCCTAGAAACGATCTTTCTTCATTTGTTCTCTTTGCTAATCCGAAAGGACAAGGACTATCCATTACTATTGATACTGCAAAGGGGAAAGTTATCGTTGACCGCTCACAAGCCGGACAGCAGTACGCCACAGAATTTGGTACTAGTCGCCAGTGTGACATTCCAAAAGATGCTACTAGTGTCAATATTTTTGTCGATAAGTCCATCTTTGAAATCTTTATAAATAAAGGAGAAAAAGTATTTACGGGACGAGTCTTTCCAGATGCAGAACAATCAGGAATTCAACTAAAAGAAGGACACGTTCATGGTAAATATTTTGAATTAAAATATTAATATGGTTGCAAAATTAACAGATGTTGCTGCACTTGCCGGTGTTAGCCCAACGACTGTATCACGCGTTATTAACAAAAAAGGCTATTTATCTCAAAAAACAGTCACCAAAGTCAATGAAGCCATGAGAACCCTTGGTTATAAACCTAATAATTTAGCACGTAGCTTACAGGGAAAGTCCGCTAAATTAATTGGACTCATTTTCCCCAACATCCGTAACATTTTTTACGCTGAATTAATTGAACACCTTGAAATTGAGTTGTTTAAGCATGGTTATAAAACTATCTTATGTAATAGTGAAAAGGATCCTATCAAAGAAAAAGAATACCTCGAAATGCTAGGAGCAAATCAAGTAGACGGTATCATTTCAAGTAGTCACAACCTAGGAATTGATGATTACGAGAAAGTTGAGGCTCCCATAGTAGCATTCGATAGAAATTTAGCTCCACACATCCCTATCGTCTCATCTGATAATTTCTTTGGAGGAAAAATGGCTGCTCAAACCCTTAAAAAACATGGCTGTCAAAAGATGATTATGATTACAGGGAATGATAATTCAGATTCTCCTACTGGACTTAGGCGGCTAGGTTTTTCCTATGAATCAAAGGAATCCAAAGTTATCACAGTCACAAATGGGCTATCTAACATGAGACGTGAGATGGAATTAAAATCAATTATCTCAACTCACAAACCAGATGGTATTTTTACATCAGACGACTTAACTGCTTTATTAG
The DNA here is from genome assembly GCF_003812445.1 of Streptococcus sp. FDAARGOS_522. Lineage (NCBI taxonomy): Bacteria > Bacillati > Bacillota > Bacilli > Lactobacillales > Streptococcaceae > Streptococcus > Streptococcus sp. FDAARGOS_522. Next base: position 1,970,794 of record NZ_CP033808.1, on the reverse strand, counting down.
TAATCAAACTTATCAGCCAACTAGGGTTGTCCATTCCAGAAGATATCAAAGTGATTGGATATGATGGTACAAGTTTCATTCAAGATTACGTCCCACATCTAACCACTATTAAACAACCTATTCGAGAAATTGCGCAATTGATGGTTGAAATACTCCTAGCTAAAATTGAGGGGCAAAAGACAAATAAGGATTATATTTTACCAGTCAGTCTCATCCCTGGTAGTAGTGTTTAGGAAATCATATTTATAAAATAATTTTTAGTAATAGTTATTTTTCAAAGCAAATTAAAAATGTGGAAGAATCTTCTTCCACATTTTTAATTTTCATTTGTTATAAATTGGCTTAATAAACCATTGACAAATTTTGCTGACGTCTCATCTGAATATTTTTTAGCAATCTCGATAATCTCATTTAGAGCTACACGATCAGGCGTTTCATCAAAATATTTAATTTCATAGAGGCCTAAGCGTAAGAGAGATTTATCAACCAATGTTAGACGTTCTAAGCTCCATCCTGATTTTAAGTGACTAGAAATCAAAGTATCTAATTCATCCTTGTGATCTACAACACCATTAACAAGATTAAGTAAAAAGATTGGAACCTCTAAAACTTTGTCTTCAGATACTGTTTTATCATAACCATAAGCAAAGTGAGCCGCATCAATAAACTCTCCACCAGTTTCTAAGCTAAATAGTGTTTGAAAAGCACGTTCACGTAAATCACGTCTTGAATCTTTAAATACACTAGTCATCTAAGAAATCCTCATCAAACAATGACTTCAAGTCTGGTTTTGGTGTTTTCTCTGGAACAATACCTTCAACATGGATATTGACCGAAGAAATTTTTACTTCTGCCATGTCATATACAGCTGTTTTGACAGCTTGTTGAATAGCAATTGAAACTGCTGGTACATTTACACCATACTGCAAGTAAACATAAATATCTGCAGCTACTGTATCATCTTCTTCATTTTTAAGGTAGACACCTCTACCTAGAGATTTCTTACTAAGGCTATCCGTTACCGCTTTGTTACGTAACGAATGAACACCATCAACTTTAGTTGCAGCAATACCTGTAATTACCTCAAGTACACGTGGTGAAATGACAATTTCTCCAAGATTTTCAGTTGTCATAGCTTATCCTTTCTTTTAGTGTTTACTAAGGTTTTTCCTTAGTAGAGTAAATTCATCATGAATCTACTTAACACTTTTTTGAGAGTCATTAGGCGCGTGAAACGTAAGTTCCTTCTGCTGTATTGATTACTAACTTTTGTCCAGCTTCAATAAAGTCTGGAACGTTAACAACAAGTCCTGTTTCCATAGTTGCAGGTTTTCCTGAACCAGTTACAGTAGCACCTTTGATTGATGGTTGAGTTTCAGCAACTGTCAATTCAACAGTTATTGGAATTTGAACACCAATAACTTCTGTTCCATAGAATTGAATTTTTACTTCTGAGTTTTCAAGAATGTAGAGTAATTCATTTTCAATGTTAACAGTTGGAATTTCATATTGATCGTAAGTTTCATTATTCATGAAGTAAGCTGTATCATCCATCTTATAAAGGTATTGAGCAGGTACAGTTTCAATAATAGCTTGCTCAAATTTTTCTTCAGGACGGTAACTTGTATCAAAAGTTGAACCAGTACGAACATCACGCAATTTCATACGCATGATTGTGTTACCTTTACCTGGTTTGTGGTGGCTAGCTTCAAGAACACGGATTAATTTCCCATCAGCCGTTTCAAAAGTCATGCCTGCTTTAAGCTTACTTGCTTCAATCATTTATTAATACCTCTTTGTAAAAATTATTTATCAACTCATTTTATCACAAATAACCTGCTTTCTCAAATAGTTTATTGATTTGGTATGTGTCTGATTTCTTGATAAATAAATAAAATCACCAAGAGGGCGTAAATAAGACTGAAGCACTTGACACTTTCCTCTTACTTCAGTTTTGATAACAGTTTTAATATTATACCGATATCTTGACTAAAATTGAAAGACTGTTTAGGTGTTTTTGGTGACTTTTTAGTAAATTTTGATAAAGGTAGTAAACTATAGTTGTCTTATTGAAACAGATAAAATAAATCACCTACGGAGCTATTCGTATGAAAATGTAGCTATTCTCGATATAAGTTTTAGATACGAACTTAATTTGCTCTATTGAAGCTGTAAAGGAAATCAGGGGGGTGTTGGTGGACGTGCGCTAAGCATTGGTACTGATTTTGGTGATACCAATCTTGCTTACTACATCAGGTAGCTCTCTGTTTTAGTGCCATATGCAATTGGAATAAGAGCTGTCATTGGTATTGAAGGAGCTCTAGCCCACTGATCATTGAATTACTAATTTAGGAGGTGGAATGATGAATTTTAATATGTCTCATTATAGAAAGTTACAACTATGTCGTTTTCTAATCGTACAGATACCTGCGCTGGCTTTATTAGCTATTCTTTTATACGGGATTTTCCTAAAGTACAGTCTATTTCCAAAAGTATTTTTTCTTATCTTTTAGGGGTTGAAATAGTTATCAATTTTGGGAAGTACATACCAGTTTACACCAACCACAATTTGTCGAGTAAAGAATTGTAATTTAGTAAAGCCTTTTTCGTTTTCTTCTGATAAGTGTATCATGACATCTATCAATAGCATCTTCACACTAGTAGCATATTGATTTGTTTTTGAGTAGAATTTACTTTTTAGATTATTTCTATTCTACACTAGTCTTTCCCTTTGGAAGATTCTTTCCCTCTTTATTTTTCCATTTTTCAATGAGACGAGAAACTCTTTCTTCCTCCTCATCATGGTAACCTTCAAAAACAACTTCATCAATATCTTCTTGATTAAAATAGTAAACTTGTTCAAGGTTTAAACCCTCAGGAAAAATTCCACCTAGGTAATCAAAATAAACTTCTTGTCCTTCTTGCTCAACAATTGCACCTCTATTTACAATAACTCATTTTTGATTGCCATCAATAAGATAGACAACACTCCCTACTGGTAATAACATACTTCAGTTCTCCCCGATATAATAATTTTTTTCCATTTAACGATGGTTGAAACTCAATGAACTTTATAAAAAATAAACTGTTTGAAAAAATAAATCCAAATAAAAATAAGTTTGAAAAGTTTTCGTCCCACAATGCCATTCCCCATAGAATGATATAAGAAATTATGATTGATAATATTACTATAAATGGGCTCTTCCGTTTTTGATTATTATATTTCAAAAAACTAGATTTATATTTGGAAAGATCTAATGCTTTATTTCTCCGATTTAATATACATATAGCTAAAACAAGACTAAATATGCTCAATAAATTAAAAAGATAAAAATGTTCTAATATTAAATGCGATCTTGTTAAGTATGCAATATTTATATTTTGGGGAAAAATTGAGATATGAACTAAATAAATTAAAAATAAAATTGTAAAAGTTTTTAAAGATAAAGGCGACTTTTTTTGTTTACTAAAAAAGTCTTATAATCCGCATTCACATCATAAATTTGATATTTTTCTACTCTTTCTGGAAAAATACCTATAAAATAATCTTTTATATCACTAGGATTGGCATAATCAATAATGTAATAACGTCCACTAATACTAACTAGATAATATCTAAAATTAAGTTTTGCTACAAGCTCAACCCGTCTATAACTTTTTATTCCCATTAGTTCACGTACCTAACTATTTATTTTTGTAAAATGTTTACCAATATTGTTAATTACATTTCCTGTACTACTTATAACATTTCTAAATGATTTAGAATTATTATATAATGCTTTTACACCAATCGAAGCAACTGCTCCTATCACAGGTGCAATTTCAGTACCAATTGCTAATATCTTATTCAATCACTACTCCTTTTATATATTGGTTCCACTATTACTATTTTTTTCTAATTCGATCAATACCTTTTTTCTTTTATAAGGTCTATATTCCAATATTAATATTAGTACAGACACAAAAAGTATTCCCAAAATAATGAATAAATTGAAATCTAAAACTTGTAGAAATAATTTAAATAAAAGTAGGATACTAAAACTTAATATGAAAGAGATTGAAATTATTAATATATTATGTACTTTAGCATCTTTAATAAATTTTTTTAACTGTCCAGGGAAAATTTCTAGCTCTTCATAATCATTTTTTCTTCTCATCAATTTTACTGTAAATCCTGAAACTAGTATCAATAAAGATAAATATACAATAGAAAATAAAATTGAAAAATTTGAAATTTCTAGATTTTCACTTATACTTTGAATTATTTTTCCAATAATAGTTGAAATAATAGGAGTTAGTAGCATTATACCTGTGCTATTTTTTTTAGATTAGATTTATATAATTTTTTCGTTTTCATATCATAATAAACAGCATTATCATGAAACCATCCTAAATTAATAAGATTATTTGTTTCTATTTCCGTTTTCAAATCTTGCTCCTTAATTATATAAAGTACCTAAACTATTATTAGCTGAAATGGACTTACCAATATTTTTGATAGTTCCTTGTCCATATTGATGATATCATCTTTATAGTTATCATACACCCAATCAAATGCCATATTAGCATAAACTGGATTTACATCTATTGAGGTCAGCAACAATATCTTTTCTCTTTTTTGTAAATTATTTTTGCAATTCGAGATTCCCAGCAGTACTAATTTTAGATGTTGATAATAGATGGATCAGCTATTCTATTATCAACATCTAAAACTTTCTGTGAAAAATCATTAGGAATAATGACTATTAACTGGTGATCACCTTTTTTAGGCCATTTTCAGTAATCCCACGACTAACAATTGACCAATTTTGAGAATTATCTCGTTCAATATATTTAACATAACTGGCCCTTAGCTTAAACGATAAAACCTTCAAGGAAGATAGGCATATGCTCTATCTTCCTCTTTACTCTTCCATCCCTAGTGTTACCTCTGGAACATCATGTTGAACATAAGCAACTCCTTTTGCTTCCATAAGTTCAATAGCAAATGGGTGTGGGCGATAATTAGCTTTATAAGTAATTTTCTTAACCCCGGCTTGCAAGAGCGCCTTGGTGCAATTGATACAAGGAAAATGCGTCACATAAATTTCTGTATTATTAGTAGAAATACCTTCTTTAGCACACTGAATAAGGGCATTCATCTCAGCATGAACAGTCCTAATACAGTGACCATCTTCCATATAATGTCCTACTTCGTTACAGTTATCTGTCTCAGAGACTCCTCCGTTATAACCTGTAGCAATGATGCGATTATTTTTGACTAAAACAGCTCCAACAAAAGCACGGTCACAGGTAGAACGTTTAGAAATCAACTCTGCATTTGCCATAAAATAATCTTCCCAAGAAAGTCTATTCATTCTATTTTCCTTTAAAGTACAATTAATTCTTTAGGTGCAGATGTCAATACTTCGCAACCTGTTTCCGTTATTAATAAATCATCTTCAATACGAACACCGTATTTATTATCGAGATATATTCCTGGCTCGTCAGTCACTACCATCCCAGATGCAATCACTCCCTCTGACTTACCAAAATAAGGAATTTCATGAACATCAAGCCCCATACCATGCCCTATACCGTGGGTAAAATGATTACCGTATCCAGAATTTTCAATTACTTGTCGCGCCAAGTAATCATAATCACAACGCTTCATTCCTGATTTTACATTATCAATAATAGCTTGATTACTTTTCAAAACGATATCGTAAATCCCGCGTTCCTCATCAGTGACATGACCGATATGAATCGTACGTGTCATATCACTAACATAGTGCTGATAGTAACAACCAAAATCTAAAGTCAGAGTTTCTCCCGATTGAATAGTCTTCTGACTCGCAACCCCATGTGGCATCGCTGATCGATGTCCAGATGCTACAATAAAATCAAATGAAGGACTAGTTGCTCCTAATTCTCTCATGCGAAAGTCTAAAAAATTAGCAACTTGCAATTCAGTTGTTCGATCAGGTTTTATAAAATCCAACACATCTAAAAAAGCTTGGTCCGAAATACGACAGGCTTGACGGATGATCGCAAGTTCTGTTGCATCTTTAATCATACGTAACTTTTCAACAACAGATGGAGCTTCTATCAAGCTATAATCTTCAAAAACTTCCACCATATGTTTGTACATATGATAAGAGATATCAGTTTCAAAACCAATCGCCATCAAGGCGTCATCTCGAATAATTTTCAAAATAGCCGCAAGTGGTTCTCTGCTAATGATAATATCAAACTCTCTTACAGTATTCTTTGCTATCAAGGCGTATCGTGAATCTGTAACAAAAATCCGGTGTTTTGGACTAATGAGTACCGTTGCATTAGTTCCTGAAAAACCAGTCAAATAAAAAATATTTGTTAAATTCGTTATTAAGAGTGCGTCACATGATAATTGTGAAATTGCTGTTTGACATCTAGTTAGACGTTGTTCAAAACCCATAAGAAACCTCACTATTCTAACCTTAATTAGGTTAATTTTATCATCTTTTAAGACATTTAGCTATAAGAAAAGCAACTCATTTCAGTTGCTTTTACTTCACTATTCTTTTATATTAAGAGCTTCTTTTAATGCTTTAACTTGCATCTCAGCATACGCTTCTGGATTTGTCTTAGCTAATGTCTTTATCTCCATAGCTTTCACTGGGTTTACTTTTGCTTGCAAAGTCATCTGTTCTTTTAGTTTAGCCGCAGCCGATTCTAAGTGTTCAGACTGCTCTTTAGTCAAAACTAGCCAAGTTTTTCGTGGTATTTTAGCAACTGATTTCTGAGAAATCAATTCTCCATTTTCACCTGCAAAGCCATAAAGTAGTTTCGAAAGACTATCTTTCCACACATAACGTTTAGTCTTTGTTGTTACTGTGGCTTTTTTCACATCAGCTAATTGGTAGCTAGCAGATTTTTTCACAGCACTTATCACTTCTTTTGTATTTGGAACAAAGTGAGCTTTTGCTTCTTTTTGATTTAAATCTGTTCGATAAACTAAAACATTATTACTCGAATGAGTACCAATCTCTTTATAAATCATGAGACCAAATGGAGCCTTACTATCACCCGCACTATAAATCTCACGTGTCTTTGTCTTAGTTTCAATAGTCATACCTGTATGATTAACAAAGTGATCCGTTAACATCCAAACTGAGGCAAATAACAAAGCTAATGAGAGAAGACCTAGAATATACCGTAGAGCTTTTGGATGAATCAACATCCATGTGACAAATGTCAAAATAGTTGCCAGTGCAATAATCAAAATAATCATGCTATACCTCCTTTTCCGTCTCAATAATTTTCCCTTTTCTCAGGAAAAGAGATACCAGTAAACCAAGAACCGCGAATACAAAACCAATGGCAAAAGAAACATGGAAGCCATCAAGACTAGCATTCAACATCTGATTTGCATATTTTAAAGGATTCATTGTTAGCAAATCTTTTGATGGTTTATTGTTGGTGATAATATTTTGAGCAACACTTGAAAGCAATGCAACTACAACTGCTGAAGCAATTTGACGAGCAGTATTATTAGCTGCTGTTCCATGTGCGGCCTCATGTGGTGGAAGTGCGCTCATCGCACTTGCTGTCAATGGCATCATAACCATAGCAATACCAAACATACGTACTGCATATAAGAGGGTAATAAAATGATCTGGTGTTGTAGTCGTTAAGAAAACAAAAGGTAACGTCGCTACACCTAGTATGGTAAAACCAATCATAGCCATACGTCTTGCACCAACTTTATCATATACAGCTCCAGAAATTGGACTAACTATCCCCATCATCAAGGCACCTGGTAATAAAGCTAAACCAGAATCAAGTGCAGAGAGACCATGAACGTTTTGCAAGTAAAGCGGTAGCATCATTTCAACACCCATCATCGCCATCATTGAAAGTGCAATAGCTGCTGTTGTTACTGAGAATTGTTTATTTTTGAAAACACGGATATCTAAGAACGGTGTTTCTAGTTTTAATTGACGATGAATGAATAAGGCGATAAAAATAATACCAACCATAATAGGAGAAATAACATATCCAATATCTCCCCATCCATAAGTTGCCACATTTGTGAAGCCCCACAAAAAGCTACCAAAACCAATTATTGAAAGGATAAGGGAAGGCACTTCCAATTTAACTGACTTATTATCAACCACATCTTTTAGAACAAAGGGGGATAAAATTGTAGTGACCGTTAAAATTAGTAAAGGAAGAAGGAAAATTGCACGCCATGTCAAATCATGCCCTGCAAAATGAAATTCTTGTTTTAAAATCCACCCTGCTAATGTAGGCCCAATAGCTGGGGCAAGACCAACCACCAAACCATTAAGTCCCATAGCGGCACCACGCTGCTCTGGAGGAAAAACATTCACCATAACAACCTGCATCAAAGGCATAGAAATTCCTACAGAAATCGCTTGAATAATACGTCCTACTAAAAAAAGGTTCCAGTTAGATGTAGGTGCTAACGTCGTCATTAACAGTCCAATAAGTAAAACAACGTAGGATGTCACATACAACCATTTTGTTGAAAAACGTGTCGCTAAATAAGCTGAAACAGGAATCATAATCCCATTCGCTAATAAAAACCATGTTGTTGCTTGTTGAGCCGTTGACAACGAAATGTTAAAGCTATTCATCAAAGTTGGGATAGCCGTTCCCAAACTTGTCTGATTTAACACCCCTGCAAATGTAGCAATCAACAATAAGGTGATCATGGCTGTACGGTTATATGGTTTGCCATGAATATCATGTTTTGCTTTTGTAGTCATTTTATCTCCAATCTCTATTTCTGATTTTAACTAATATCTTTTAAGAATAACAAATAGGTCTTATAAGGTTATTTTTTGATTTTTTAATCAAGAAAAAATATTATTTTCTGAAAAAATCATTATTTTAGTTATCGTGAGAACTATTTTATAATAGCTAAATTTTATTGTCAAGAAAAAGATTCTCATAGAAACTATTTTTTCCAAAACATCATTATTTCCTTTTTCTAAAATATCTCCCCACTATTTTTCCTAATAAAGCGTTCTCCATTTAATGACTTCTACATAATGTTAGCTTACAAAAAGGAACTGAGTAATATTACTCAGCTCCCAATAAACTATCTTGCTAACTTCTCTTTTAAATAATATCCTGTATAGGATTTAGAATTTTCAGCAACCTCTTCTGGTGTTCCGATAGCTACAATTTGTCCGCCACCAATACCTCCTTCAGGGCCGAGATCAATAATGTGGTCAGCAGTTTTAATAACATCAAGGTTATGCTCAATAACAAGCACTGTATTACCATCATCTACAAAACGATCCAAAACCTTAAGTAAACGAGCAATATCATCTGCATGAAGCCCCGTTGTTGGTTCATCTAATATGTAAAGACTCTTACCTGTCGAACGCTTATGTAATTCACTTGCCAGCTTCATTCGCTGAGCTTCTCCTCCTGATAAGGTTGTAGCTGGTTGCCCCAAAGTGACATATCCCAAACCAACATCCTTAATAGTCTGTAACTTACGAGCAATTTTAGGAATAGCTGCAAAAAATGTAACTGCATCATTCACTGTCATATCAAGAATTTGTGCAATATTTTTTTCTTTATAATGTACTTCCAGAGTCTCACTATTATAGCGCGTGCCATGGCATACCTCACAAGGAACGTAGACATCTGGTAAAAAATGCATCTCAATTTTGATGATACCATCGCCAGAACAAGACTCACAACGTCCACCTTTGACGTTAAATGAGAAGCGTCCTTTTTTATAACCTCGAATTTTTGCCTCATTAGTTTGAGCAAAAAGATCACGAATATCATCAAAAACACCTGTATAGGTTGCGGGATTAGAACGTGGAGTCCGACCAATTGGACTTTGGTCAATATCAATCAATCGATCAACATATTCAATGCCTTCTAAAGAAACATATTTACCTGGTTTATCTGAGTTACGGTTAAGCTTCTGCGCAACAGCTTTTTTCAAAATACTATTAATTAAGGTTGATTTTCCAGAACCTGAGACACCAGTTACGGCAATAAATTTACCGAGAGGGAACTTGACATCTAAATTTTGTAGGTTGTTTTCTGCCGCACCTTTGATTTCTAAAAAGCGACCATTGCCTACTCTTCGTTCAGATGGCACAGGAATCACTTTCTTACCTGACAAATATTGTCCTGTAATGGATTTAGTATTTTTAGCTACTTGCTTCGGTGTGCCAGAGGCCACAATCTCACCACCAAACGCACCAGCACCAGGTCCCACATCGATTAACCAATCAGCTGCCATCATTGTATCTTCATCATGTTCAACAACAATAAGCGTATTACCCAAATCACGCATTTTCTTAAGACTATCAATCAAACGGTCATTGTCTCGCTGATGAAGTCCAATGGACGGCTCATCAAGTACATAAAGGACACCTGATAAATTAGACCCAATTTGAGTAGCCAAACGAATACGTTGACTCTCGCCCCCGGAAAGTGTTCCTGCAGAACGTGACAGATTTAAATAATTAAGCCCAACATTATTTAAGAAACTTAGGCGGTCATGGATTTCTTTGATAATTGGTCGAGCAATTAATTGTTCATTTGAAGATAAACGCAACGTTTCTAAAAGTTCTAAATGGTCTGCTATCGATAAATCTGAGACTTGCCCAATATTAAGACCTTCTTCTCCCCCAACTCTTACGCAAAGTGCTTGATCATTGAGACGATAGCCATGACAAGTGTTACATTTTAGCTCGTTCATATATTCTCGCATAACATTGCGTGTATAATCGCTATTAGTTTCATGGTAACGACGATTAATATTATTGACAACCCCTTCAAAAGGCAAATCAATATTTCTCTCGCCTCCAAAATCGTTAATATAATGGAAATGGAACTCTCGTTCGCCTGAACCATATAGGGCTAGGTCCTGCTCCGCCTTGCTTAATTTTTCAAATGGCGTATCCATATCAACACCAAATTGAGTCATAGCTTGCTCTAGCATCGTTGGATAATAATTTGATGAAATTGGATTCCAAGGAACTAAGGCCCCTTCTCTAAGGGTCTTGCTTTTATCTGGAATAACCAAATCTATATCTACTTCTAACTTAATTCCTAAGCCATCACAGGTCGGACAAGAACCAAAGGGTGCATTAAAAGAAAAAAGGCGTGGCTCTAATTCAGGAACAGTAAAACCACATTCAGGACAAGAATAATGCTCTGAAAACAATAACTCATTGCCATCCATTGTATCAATAACGACATAACCATCCGACAAACGTAGAGCCGCTTCAACGGAATCAAATAAGCGGGAACGAATGCCCTCTTTATTAATTAATCGATCTACTACAATATCAATATTGTGCATCTTACTTTTTAATAATTCAGGCACCTCAGTAACATCGTGAATATCACCATCAATACGAACACGAACGTAACCATCTTTTTGTATTTTCTCAAATGTTGATTTGTGTTGTCCTTTTTTTCGACGTATAATTGGGGCTAAAATTTGCATCTTTGTTCGCTCTGGAAGCGATAGTACCTTATCCACAATTTGCTCTACAGAAGATGCTGTGATGGCTCCGTGACCATTGATACAATATGGAGTTCCAACACGAGCATAAAGCAAACGTAAATAATCGTTAATTTCTGTTACAGTCCCAACAGTAGAGCGAGGATTCTTACTTGTTGTTTTCTGATCAATAGAAATAGCTGGACTAAGGCCATCAATAGAATCTACATCAGGCTTTTCCATATTTCCCAAAAATTGGCGCGCGTAAGCAGAAAGACTTTCAACGTAACGACGTTGTCCTTCTGCATAGATAGTGTCAAAGGCCAAACTAGACTTACCTGATCCTGATAGTCCCGTAACGACAACTAACTTGTCTCGTGGAATGTCGACACTTATATTTTTTAAATTGTGAGCTCTTGCTCCTCTTATCATTAATTTATCTTGCATAATGTTGTGCCTCAGCACTCCTTTTTGAATAGTGTTGACTTATTATATCAAATTTTAATAAAGTCAGTATTTTTTAGTTTTAAATTTCATAGAAAAAAGAGATGAACTAATACGTTCATACTCTTTGTTATTATCTTCTTTGTTGTGGTGCCACTGGTGCCATTGAGCTTTGAATATTATATTTACGTTGTAAATAAAAGCGCAAACTAAACGATGCTAAAGCAATAATAAACAAAACAGCCTCAGGAAGTTTAGGATTAATAGTGGCAGGTAGAAGAGGTACTACTGCAAATAAGGCAAACCAAACTAACATAACTAGTGCCAGTACTGCGAAAGATTTAAGCCAGCCTGGTCTTTCAGATTTTGGTTTACCCATATGGCGATAAATATAGTAATAAGTAACGTACATGGCCGCACCACCACCAAAACCAAGAGTTAAAATTGAAATAAGCCCTGTATTGACATTAGATTGACCAAATAACAACATTAATCCATTCAAAGCAGTTACTAAGCCAAGAAATAGTAAGGAAGTATCTAACCACATCAACCAAGGATTGGTATTTTTTTGTACAGATACTCTAGCTTTATCCTCAGGTCGCTCAGTGAATGAGGCTGCCCAAGTAGTTGGTGCTCCTAAGAGTGAGCGTGCGGTAATTCCTTTTTTCTGATTATCTATAATCTCTGGGAGATGTTCTTCTAAAATAGCTTTGATTTCTGCATCTGATTTTCCATCAGCTAAAAGTTGATTAGTTGCAATATGAACAAACTCTTGATTCTTTTTAGTTAAGTCTTGTAAAGTCATGTGAACTCCTTGATTAATATACTATTAAAACCATTTTTTACGAATAAAATAAAATACAACAAATGAACTCATCAAAAAGGCCAAAAGAACAACATAGATAAATCCATGTGCGAGACCATTCAAAGGCATCCAATTATTTTGAAAGTTCATCCCATACGCCGAAAAAATAACCGTTGGAATATCCAATGTCATGGTTACTAGGGCTAAGGTTTTCATAATGGTATTCTGATTATTACCGATGATTGAAGCAGTCGTTTCTGTCATGGCATTTAAGACATTTTCATAGATATTTGCCATTTCAATAGCCTGCTGAGTTTCGATCAATGTATCTTCAAGCAGATCTTCATCTTCAATGTATTTTTTTAAACTACTGGTACTACTGGTCAATTTTTTGACGATTCGCTCATTAAATTTTAAAGAGGCCTTTAGATAGACAATAGATTTTTCCAATTCCATCATGTCGATCAATTGCTCATTTCGAGTTGCACTCTCTAGTTGTGCTTCAATTTTATCGCTCTGCCTATCGATAGTACGCAAAGCCTGTAAGTATAATTCGGCATTGCGATAAAGCAATTGGAAAACAAAACGTGTCTTCATAAAGGTATAAAAATTTTTGACACGTCGTCTATAAAAGTGATCAAACAGCGTCAAATGTTCTAGGCAAGTAGTAATAACAGCGTTGTCAGTAACGATAATGCCCATAGGAATAGTCATATAATAACTTTTGTTATTGCGTTCTTCATAGGTAGGAACGTCAACAATAACTAAAGTATAATCATCTTCAACCGAGATACGGGAAGTTTCTTCCACATCGAGGGGAGCACGTAAATCATCAATATCAATACCAAATTGATTAGCTACTTGTTCGGATTCTTCCTGGGAGGGATTAACCAGATTTATCCAAGCACCTGGCTCGAATGTTTCAATTTCTTTAAATTCAATTGCCGTTGAAAGAAACATTTGCTTCATGGCGATTCCTCCTTTGTTATAAAAAATCCATACCTTAGTATTATACAAGAAAACCATTTGTTTTGCACGGTTAATACGGTGGTATCCTAAATTTTTCTATTATTTGACTCGTAAATACCAATAATAATGGTAAAAAGAATAAAAAAATAGCCGCTAGGGCTATTTTATATTAATCTTCATTTACGTAAGGCATAAGAGCCATAACACGAGCACGTTTGATTGCTGTTGTTACTTTACGTTGGTTTTTAGCTGAAGTTCCTGTTACACGACGTGGTAAAATTTTTCCACGTTCTGAAACGAAACGGCTAAGAAGCTCTGTATCTTTGTAATCAACATATTCAATCTTGTTAGCTGCGATATAATCAACTTTTTTACGGCGTTTGAATCCGCCACGACGTTGTTGAGCCATGTTTATTTCTCCTTTATAGTTTTAAATTCTGTCCATCTATTATATTAGAATGGTAGATCATCATCTGAAATATCCATTGGATTTGAGTTACCAAACGGACTCTCATCACGACTAAAATTAGGCGTTTGTTGAGAAGAAGCTGAATAACTATTATTTGACGGAGCATTGTTATAGCCACCGTTATTATAAGAGTTAGATGAACCACCTTCTCGTGTAGCACGACTTTCCAATAATTGGAAACTTTCCGCAACAACTTCTGTTACATAGACACGTTGACCTTGTTGGTTTTCATAATTACGTGTTTGGATACGACCTGTAATTCCAACCAAAGCACCTTTTTTTGCCCAGTTAGCCAAGTTTTCAGCTTGTTGGCGCCAAATAACACAGTTAATAAAATCAGCCTCACGTTCGCCAGATTGATTTTTAAAATTACGATTAACTGCAAGTGAAAAAGTGGCTACCGCTTGATTACTTGGTGTATAACGAAGTTCTGCATCACGGGTCATGCGACCTACAAGTACTACATTATTAATCATAAACTACCTTCTTAGTCTACTTTAACGATCATGTGACGAAGAATGTCACCGTTGATTTTTGAAAGACGGTCAAACTCATTAAGAGCTACTGCATCTTCAGCTTCAACGTTAACGATATGGTAAAGTCCTTCAGTGAAATCTTGGATTTCGTATGCAAGACGACGTTTTTCCCAATCTTTTGATTCAACAACAGTTGCACCGTTGTCAGATAAGATAGAATCAAAACGTGCTACCAAAGCGTTTTTAGCTTCTTCTTCAATGTTTGGACGAATAATATAAAGAATTTCGTATTTAGCCATTGATATGTTCCTCCTTTTGGTCTAATGACTCATGAATTTTTCATGAGTAAGTGAGGTTATGCTCACAAGATATTATTATAGTAGAAATAAGTTAATAATGCAAGGTTTTTATGTTTTTATTTCCCTGATATCATTTAAAGACATTTTTAATTTTTCTTTATTGAAATATGCCTTATATCAAACCTATGTAGCCATTTTCTTTTACTGACTTATGTTCAATCCCCATTCTATAATTCAATTAAAAAATAAAAAGGCGAGGTTTACACCTCACCTTCAACATATTATTTAAAGAATTCTTTATTGGTTTAAGTTTTCGTTGGAGAAAAATTCAGTGTCTCCGATTTTATATTTTTAAATATTAAAATACTATTTAGGGAGTCCCTCTTTATTTTTATTACCTTTGGTAACACCAAAACATACACGAACTTTTATTCATATGTGTTACCATTTTACATCTTTCATATTGAGATATTTGATTAGCAATACCTCCTTGACTAACAAAAATTACTAACACATCTAGGGGTATACCCTAGTTTATATTTGTTCATGATTACCTCAAGCGAGCATTCGCTAATGGTAATGAACTATTACCACATTGTCTGTCTTCCTTAAATTATATAAGGACTTATGTGTCACCGTTACTGTAGCGACCTACATCTAGACCTAACATAAGTGCCCCTCCAACTATTTCTAGGAAATGAAGAAAACTTCAAATCCTTGTGACTGTTTGCAACATCAATGCATTGATAACAATTTTAGTGTATCGCCATTCTTATAGCGACCCATATTAAAAATTAACATAAGCGCTACCTCCATTAACTAAAGTTAGCTTGCCTACCAATCTTTCTTTTGGAGACTAGTCTCCATTCTTATACCTAGAGATATTGTAATAGATCATGGATAACCTCCTTGATTTAAACTTTATCTTTATAATTTAATTATAGTGTAAACGCTTCCCTAAGTCAAGAAAAAAATATTGATGCAACATTTTTCTTCATTATTAATTACAATCTAGTCAACATACCTCTTTGTCAAATCCTCTTTCTTTGATACAATTAATCTATGATAGATTTAAAAGACTATGGAATTGAGATGTGGCCTGAAGATAGGATCGCTTCTTTTCGTCGCACACTTTTAGGGTGGTATGATCAAGAAAAACGTGATCTCCCTTGGCGAAGAACTACTAATCCATACTATATTTGGGTTTCTGAAATCATGTTGCAACAAACACAAGTTAATACGGTAATCCCTTATTATAAACGTTTTCTAGAGTGGTTTCCTCAAATAAAAGATTTGGCAGACGCTCCTGAAGAACAATTACTAAAGGCATGGGAGGGACTAGGCTATTATTCTCGGGTGCGTAATATGCAAAAGGCTGCACAGCAAGTGATGGTTGATTTTGGTGGCATATTTCCTCACACTTATGATGATATTGCTTCATTAAAAGGGATTGGTCCTTATACTGCAGGTGCTATCGCCAGCATCTCATTCAACTTACCAGAGCCTGCTGTTGATGGTAATGTGATGCGTGTCATGGCTCGTTTGTTTGAAGTTAATTATGACATCGGTGACCCTAAAAATCGTAAAATTTTTCAAGCTATTATGGAAATACTAATTGACCCTGACAGACCCGGTGATTTTAACCAAGCACTTATGGATCTGGGTACAGACATCGAATCCGCTAAGACACCTAGACCTGATGAAAGCCCTATTCGTTTCTTTAATGCTGCTTATTTGAATGGTACTTATGGTAAATACCCCATAAAAAATCCTAAGAAAAAGCCTAAACCAATGCGAATTCAGGCTTTTGTCATTCGTAACCAAAATGGCCAGTATCTACTGGAGAAAAATAC
Source organism: Streptococcus sp. FDAARGOS_522 (assembly GCF_003812445.1). Lineage (NCBI taxonomy): Bacteria > Bacillati > Bacillota > Bacilli > Lactobacillales > Streptococcaceae > Streptococcus > Streptococcus sp. FDAARGOS_522. The sequence goes on along the minus strand of NZ_CP033808.1, from coordinate 1,954,009 downwards.
TAAAGGGAGACTTCTAGGAGGATTTTGGTCATTTCCTATTATCGAAACGTCACCTCTTTCTCAACAATTAGATTTATTTGATGACAATCGATCCAACCCCATAATCTGGCAAACCCAAAATGAAACTTTCCAAAGAGAATATCAATTAAAGCCCCAATGGACTGATAATCACTTTCCAAATATTAAGCACACTTTTAGTCACCAGAAGTGGACAATAGAACTCATAGAGGGGGTGGTCAAAGCAACAGATTTACCTAATGCTCCTCACCTAAAGTGGGTAGCAATTGAGGACTTTTCTCTGTATCCCTTTGCAACACCACAAAAGAAAATGCTAGAGAACTACTTAAAACAGAAAAATGCTTAATCACAAGTGAACTATGACGGTTCACTTTTTGTTTACAATTCCTTTACGTCGCTGTAAAGTTTTCCTCAGATTATCTTTTAATACCCTATAAATAGTGGTCTATCCCTAATGTCAAATACATTTGATAGACCCGTTAGCTTATCATCCTTATACTAATATTATGAAAGGAGATATTTATGGAAATTGGTCAGCAAATTATTCGCTACCGTAAACAACAAGCGCTCTCGCAAGAAGAATTAGCCGAGAAAGTCTATGTAAGCCGTCAGAGCATATCTAACTGGGAAAATGACAAAACTTACCCAGACATCCATAGCCTCTTACTCCTAAGTCAAATTTTTCAAGTGAGCTTAGACCAACTAATTAAAGGAGACATTGAGAAAATGAAATATACCATCACTCAGGTTGATAAAAAGAATTTTGAACGAGATACCAAAGTAATGGTAACATTGATGATACTATTAATGATTTCAAGTTATCCATTAGTCTATTTCTTAGAGTGGCTAGGACTTGGCATTTTTGTTTTATTATCGATAATTACTATGACTTATGCTAATCGTGTGGAACGTTTTAAGAAAAAATATGATGTGCAAACTTATAAGGAAATCCTAGCTGTTTCAAATGGAAAATTATTAGACGAAATCGAAAAACGGGAAGAAAGAGCAAAACTTCCTTATCAGAAACCCCTTATTGTCACTGTATTTTTCCTCATTACTATTGCCACCTTTTTTGCAAGTCGTTTTATTTTTACATGGTTGTTCCATTTAAGTTAGTAGATAATAAAATAAAGCTCAGCGTGACGCTGGGCTTTATTTTATTTAACTCAATTCAGCAATAATAGCTTTCAGTTGGTCTTTAGTATGAACACCTGCAACTTGTTTAACCACTTCTCCGTCTTTTTTAAACATCAATGTTGGAATTGACATAATACCAAACTGACGAGCAGTTTCCGGATTTTCATCAACATCCATTTTCAAAATTTTGAGTTCATCTTCATCGATTTCTTGAGATAACTGTTCTAAAATTGGTGCTTGCATACGACATGGACCACACCAAGTTGCCCAAAAATCAATGAGTACTAAACCTTCTTTAGTTTCTTCTACAAATGTAGCATCTGTTACTTCTAATGCCATCTTTTTTCTCCATTTCATCTTAATGATAAGCCTATTGTACAAGAATTTAGTTGTTTTTGAAACTATTTGCTACGAACTCGCTAAATAAATAAACAAAGCCCTAAAATCAAGCCAATAAGGTAACCTACAATAACATCCTTAGGATAGTGAACACCTGCTATCACACGGCAAATTGCCAATAGAACCGATAATATTAAACAAACTATTCCAAAGTAAACATAATATCGTAACAAACACATACTAATCATCGTAGCTGAAAAAACATGTCTGCTAGGCATCGACCTTCCCTCAGTATCCTTATAAATTAAAGGTTTAATATTCCATTTTTCATATGGTCGTGGAAAATCAAGGCGTTTCCTAATGTAAGACAAAGCTATAAAGCCAACAGCAGGGATAATTAATATCCTTAACCATAATTGAAATGTCATCCCTTGCCAAAGAGTAAATATCAGAAAAGATGGGTAGAGTATGTACATCATTCCTGTGACTATTTTTAGTAAAAAATTTAAAAGAATTATTAACTGTGGTTTTTTTCTAAAAGGTTGAGATAGTTTGGCATAAAATTGTTCATATGATTCCATAATTTACCCTAACGTTACAATTGTGGCGCCAGATCCCCCTGCATTTTGTGGGGCATAAGCAAAATGCTTAACGTGCTTATTACGACGAAGATATTTTGTCACTCCCTCACGGATAACGCCTGTACCAATACCATGAATGATATCAACTTGTCCCATATTGTTAAGCAATGCTTGATCAATAAAATTATCTAACTCTTGCATAGCTTCTTCGTATCTTTTACCTCTAAGATCAAGTCGAGCTCTTGGTCCAGAACTATCAGCCTTTCTAACCACATTAATCTGTTTACTTTTGACTTTCTGTTCTTCTTGGACTCTAACAAGGGTAAATTCATCTTGTGTTAATGTCATTTTGATAATTCCCACTTGTGCTTCCCAACGACCATCTTTTAATTGACTAGTTAAAGTACCTCGCTGTCCATAGCTAGTCACTATAATATCATCACCAATTCTAGGAGCACGAGCTGCTTTGATTTTTTTAGCCTTATTTAAGACTTTATTTTTTGATAAATCAACTTGAGGTGCTAATTTTTTTATTTGTGCCTTAGCATCTATAATTTCGTGAGGTTTTAATTGACTCTTATCATTGAGTTTTTTTAAGATAGTATCACTCTCATTCAAAGCCATATCTACAATTTCTTGAGCTTCTTGATAGATTTTTTCTAACTCTTTATCGCGCTCATGTGAAAATTCATTATAGAGTTTCTTAACCGCACGATTGAATTTGAGGTTTTCTTGTTCAACTTCTTTAATATGATCCAGTCTTCTACGTGTCTCAAGTGTCTGTGCCTCTAACTGTTCAATAATACGGTTAACATCTGAGTCAGAATCTGTCATCTGCTTAGCTTGTTTAACAATAAATGGAGCTAAACCAAGGCGAGAAGCAATTTCAAATGCATTTGATCGTCCAGGAACTCCTTGCATAAAGCGATACGTAGGGCTAAGCGTTTCGGCATCAAATTCCATGCTCGCATTCTCTACAAAATTTGTCTCAATCCCATAAGCTTTTAATTCTGGATAGTGCGTGGTCGCCATCGTTTTGATATTACTTAACCTAAGGTGTTCTAAAATAGCCATAGCCAAACTAGCACCTTCTTGAGGATCCGTTCCTGCTCCCAGTTCATCGAAGAGAACTAAACTATTGTGGTCAGCCTCGTTTAAAATACTGACTATATGCGTCATATGACTAGAAAAAGTTGATAGACTTTGTTCAATAGATTGCTCATCGCCAATATCTGCAAAGATATTGTTAAATACTGCAATTTTACTACCTTTATCCGCTAATACTGGCAAACCAGACTGTCCCATTAATTGTGCTAAACCGAGTGTTTTTAGCATAATCGTCTTACCACCAGTATTGGGACCAGTGATGACAATTGCAGTTAAATCTTGATCAAAATGTAAGTCATTAGCCACAGGGTTACTTAACAGAGGATGACGAACATTGATTAATGCTAACGTGCTGTCATTAGAAATCTCAGGTATCGTCGCCTTATTATCAGTCATAAAAAGATATTTAGCCCTTACAAAATCAAGATGCCCAAGAATCCATGCATTATTTCTAATAGTGGCGACATGGGGTCTTAACAAGTCTGAAAATGCGTGTAAAATACGACTTTCTTCATGACGTTCGTCAGCTCTAAGCTGCGTTATCTCTTCGTTTAGTGTAACTACAGCACGAGGCTCAATATAAACAGTACTTCCTGAAGAAGAGATGTCATGAACCACACCAGAAATACGATTCCGATAAGTATTTTTTACTGGTAGGACACTTCGTCCACTACGACTAGCGATTAGATTCTCTGATAAAAGCTCTGCTTTTTCCTTAAGCATATCCTGTAAAATCTGACGAACCCGTCGTTCACTGTTTGTTAATTGACGACGGATACGCTCTAATTCTGGACTCGCAAAATGTTCTAAAAAACCACCATCATTGATAGCTTGAAAAGACCCTTGCAGATTAGGGAATTGTTCCAAATTTTCAAACAAACGATCCAAAGATTGGAAAGAAACATTATCCAAATCAGAATAAAAGTGAATCATATCCGAAGAACTCTGTAAAACTTTTTTGATAGCCAAAAGTTCTTGGATATTAAGATCAGCTGAAAGCTCTAAGCGTTTTAAACTCTCAGAGATTGAACTTAGGCTGACTATGCCAAATGAGTGATGTTCAACAAAAATCTGTTCCATGTCAGAAATTTCATTAAAACTTTTTTCTATTTTAGGAGCCTCCGTCATCGGCTCCAGCTCTGATAATTCTTCTTGTGATTGTTCTGTCTTGAGATAAGGTAATATCAATTCCTTAACTTTGTTAAATTCTAACTGTTCTAAAATCTTGTTATTCATACTCTTCATTATACCTAAATTTATCACAAAATGACAACGTTAAAAAGGTTGGAACTCTTACTCCAACCTTACTAAACATTATATTCAAAGACCTACCGCCCAAGTCCTTACCAAAAACTGAGAGAAGAATGGTAAGTCGTTAATTAAAAATCTAACAAACAGACTATTCCATAACTTTTCTTGAACAAATGACATAGGGACTGTTGCCAGAATAGTCAAACACATACTCATAAATAAGAGACAAACCAGAACGGCTAAAAAACCACTAATAATATTATTTTGCAAGCTATCAAAATGTTCAACTGGTGCTAAATGTAGTAAAACACCTAGCAAGCGACCTACTAAGTAGGATAAACTGTAGATAAAAACAAAGGCAACACCTGCATAATAAACATGACTCAATTGAAATTTGCTAATATCTTTAAAAAAGTAAACTTCTACTCCTTGTACAGGATTAGAATACGGTACCCATAACGTAATCTGACTAGCTAATTCTTGGTAAAATTGACTAGCAATCATCAAAGATACCATTGACATTAACACGTAAAAGACTTGTAAAAAAATACCTCTACTGTAGCCAATATAAAAATGCCAAATAACAATAATCAGCAAAAGCAATGATAGCATGATTAATCCTCACTCACTTTTTCTTTAATGTCCGAAATCGTTTTGGAGCGTAACTTATTGAGCTCATCTTCCATTTTTTCAATGTCAATTTCTCGACTTAGTTGCACTGATAAAGCATTAATTGCCATGAGAATAGCAATCGTTTCATTATCAGCATTAGGTAATTTTTCTTTAATAGCTTCATACTTTTCTGTAGCTACACGCTCAATCTCTTCCATAAAAAGGTTGTCTTTATCTGTCGTCAATGTGAGAGGCTTATCTCCAAAGACAAATTTATAACGATTTTTCTGACTATTATTTATTTTTGTTTCCATACTATACCTCTGCTAGCATTATACCGTAAAATAGGGCTTTCGTAAAATTCTACCCCTTATCATTACTTGTCTATTCCCTTATTCCTCTTTTTTATGATAGAATATTGTCTATGAACACAATCGTCATGCAAGCAGATAAAAAATTGCAAGAAAAGATAAGAACCGATTTAGCTCAACATCATATAAGTAATAATAATCCTTATGTGGTATTTTCAGCTAAAATATCAGGAACTACTGTTCTTTTATATACTTCTGGAAAACTTGTCTTCCAGGGTTCTAACGCTTCACATATCGCCCAAAAGTATGGTTATATTGAGCAAAAAGAAAGTTGTTCCTCTGAGAGTCAAGATATTCCCATAATTGGTACTGATGAAGTGGGAAATGGCTCTTACTTTGGTGGACTGGCAGTGGTAGCTAGTTTTGTAACTCCTAAGGACCATGCTTACCTCAAAAAATTAGGTGTTGGTGATTCAAAAACACTTACTGATCAAAAAATTAAGCAAACCGCGCCTCTTTTGGAAAAAGCAATTCCACACAAAGCATTATTGTTATCGCCTCAAAAATATAATCAAGTGGTTGGTCCAAATAACAAACATAATGCTGTCTCCGTAAAAGTTGCTTTACACAACCAAGCTATCTTCCTTCTTCTTCAAGATGGTTTTGAACCAGAAAAAATCGTTATTGATGCTTTTACTAGCTCCAAAAACTATCAAAACTATTTGAAAAATGAAAAGAATCAATTTAAACAAACGATTACTCTGGAAGAAAAAGCTGAAAATAAATATCTAGCTGTAGCGGTCAGTTCTATTATTGCACGTAATCTATTCTTAGAAAATCTTAACAAATTAAGCGACGACGTAGGATATAAACTTCCAAGTGGAGCTGGTCACCAATCTGATAAGGTCGCTAGCCAATTGCTCAAAGCTTATGGTATCTCTTCGCTTGAACACTGCGCAAAACTTCATTTTGCCAACACCAAAAAAGCACAAGCATTATTAAAATAAATAGCAGGGAAAATTATGAAAGAATTTATTAAAGAATGGGGTATCTTTATCCTCATCCTCTCACTTTTTTTACTATCGCGTATCTTTTTATGGCAATTCGTTAAAGTTGACGGACACTCCATGGATCCAACTTTAGCTGACAAGGAACAGCTAGTAGTTCTCAAACAAACAAAAATCAATCGATTCGATATTGTAGTGGCTAACGAAGAAGAAGGCGGCCAAAGGAAAAAAATTGTTAAACGTGTCATTGGTATGCCGGGTGATGTCATCAAATATAAAAATGACACCTTAACTATTAACAATAAAAAAACAGAAGAACCTTACCTCAAGGAATATACTAAATTATTTAAAAAGGATAAATTACAGGAAAAATATTCGTATAACCCACTTTTCCAAGACCTAGCACAAAGCTCTACCGCTTTCACTACTGACAGCAATGGCAGCAGCGAATTTACTACTGTCGTGCCTAAAGGCCACTACTATCTTGTTGGTGATGACCGAATTGTCTCTAAAGATAGTCGTGCCGTCGGTCCCTTCAAAAAATCAACGATTGTGGGAGAGGTTAAATTCCGCTTCTGGCCAATTCGTCGTTTTGGAACTATCAACTAAAGGAAATTAAAAATTCACCTGACAAAAGTTGAAATAGCATATTATATTGAAAATAGGGAGTGACAAATCCATTTAAAATAGGGATTTACAATCACTCCCTTTAACTGTTTATTAAAAAGGAAGGTACAATGGAAGTATTTTTTACAGGAACCATTGAACGCATTATATTTGAAAATGCCAGCAATTTTTTTAAAATATTACTTCTGGAAATCGAAGATACGGATAGCGATTTTGATGATGTAGAAGTAATTATTACTGGTACTATGGCCGACGTTATAGAGGGAGAAGAATATACTTTTTGGGGAACACTAACCCAACATCCAAAATACGGCGAGCAACTACAAAGTGTACGCTATGAAAGAGCCAAGCCTACTTCAGGTGGCCTTGTGAAATACTTTTCTAGCGAACAATTTAAAGGAATTGGTAAAAAGACTGCCCAACGCATCGTAGAACTCTATGGAGATAATACCATTGATAAAATCCTTGAATCCCCTGAACAGTTAAGCACAATCTCAGGACTATCAAAAATTAATAGAGAAGCATTCATCGCTAAACTGAAACTCAATTATGGAACAGAGCAAGTTTTAGCTAAACTCGCTGAATATGGGTTAAGCAATCGTGCTGCTATTCAAATATTTGATCACTATAAAGAAGAATCGCTTGAAGTGATAAACGAAAATCCTTATCAACTTGTTGAGGATATCCAAGGTATCGGTTTTAAAATAGCTGATCAACTTGCTGAACAAGTCGGTATTGAAAGTGATTCTCCTAAACGCTTTCGTGCTGCTATTATTCATACTTTAGTTGAGTCTTCTATGGAGCAAGGAGATACCTATATTGAGGCTCGTACTCTCTTGGAAAAAACCATTACTCTCCTTGAAGAAGCTCGTCAAATCGAACTAGATCCTTCAATTGTTGCTAAGGAATTGACAAATTTAATTGCAGAAGATAAAGTGCAACATATTGGAACTAAAATTTTTAGTAATACTCTATTTTTTGCCGAAGAAGGCATCAAAAAAAACTTACAACGAATACTAAATCAACCCTTTGATAAACAACTAAGTCACAAAGATATTGACCGTGAAATCAGAGATATTCAAAAATCTTTAAATATCCACTACGATAATATCCAAGAAAAAGCTATTAGAGAAGCTTTACTAAGTAAGGTATTTATCTTGACTGGTGGCCCAGGAACAGGTAAAACAACAGTTATAAATGGTATTATTGAAGCCTATTCCGAGTTACATCATATTGATTTAAACAAAAATGATATTCCTATTGTACTTGCTGCTCCTACAGGTCGTGCTGCTAGACGCATGAATGAACTTACCGGTTTACCGAGTGCTACTATTCATAGGCATTTGGGATTAAACGGAGATAGTGACTATCAAAGTCTAGATGACTATCTAGATTGTTCCTTAATTATCATTGATGAATTTTCAATGGTTGACACTTGGCTTGCTAATCAATTATTTGACGCTTTGGACTCGCACACACAAGTTATTATTGTCGGAGATAGTGATCAATTACCGTCTGTAGGTCCAGGACAAGTTCTAGCAGATCTTTTAAATATAAATGCACTTCCACACGTTAAACTTGAAAAGATTTTTAGACAATCAGAAGAATCAACTATTGTGACTTTAGCTAATCAAATGAGACAGGGCTTTTTGCCAGAGGACTTTACAGCTAAAAAAGCCGATCGCTCATACTTTGAAGCATCTGCTAATATCATCCCAAATATGATTTCTAAAATTGTTCAATCTGCACTTAAGAGCGGTATTGAAGCTCATGAAATTCAAATTTTAGCTCCTATGTATCGCGGCCAAGCAGGTATTAATAATCTTAACCTTATCATGCAAAATCTCCTCAATCCATTAAAAGATAATAACCAATTTACTTTTAATGATATAAATTTCCGAATAGGAGATAAAGTGTTACATTTAGTCAACGATACAGAGCTTAATGTTTTTAATGGGGATATTGGTTACATAACGGATCTTATACCAGCCAAATATACTGAGAGCAAGCAAGATGAGATTTATATGACTTTTGATGGTCAAGAAGTTATCTACCAACGCAAAGAATGGCTTAAAATAACACTAGCCTATGCTATGAGTATTCATAAATCACAGGGTTCTGAATTTCAAGTTGTTATTCTGCCAATAACGAGACAGAGTGGTCGAATGTTACAGCGAAACCTTATTTATACAGCCATTACGAGATCTAAAAGTAAACTAATACTTTTAGGAGAAATTGGTGCATTTGATTTCGCTGTTAAAAACGAGGGGGCAAAGCGCAATACTTATCTGATAGAAAGATTTGAAAACAAGCAAGAAATAGCTAATTCTCAAAAAATTGAAGATAGCTCAATAGATCAAAAGATTGACAGCACAATAATTAATACGTCCATTCCAAAAACAGCAACGCCAATTGAGCAGACTAATCTTTCAAAAATAACTTATCGCCTAACTGAAGAAAATTATTTAACAATCGATCCAATGATTGGTATTAATCAACAAGATATAAGTGCAATTTTTGATAGTAAATAATTTTTTCATAAAATCTTGAAAACTCTTCCAAATATGTTATAATATCATTGTATTAAGAACGTAGTTCAAATTTAATACTTTTATTAAGGTTTATTTAGAAAAAGGAGATATTATGGTTTCATATGAAAAAGTCCGCCGCTCTCTGCGCACAGCTACAATCACTATCATTGTATTAAATAGTTTGTCTTTAGTATTCAGATTGTTTACAGGAATTTCAGTGCAGCTAGCCAAAACTGAAATTAATAAAGGGAACACAGGTAATCTTCCTAAAGAACATATCGAAGCAGTCTTGAGCGCCACAACACCATTTATGCTATTTGTCACTGCTTTAATAGTATTAGTCAACATTGCCATTGTTATTTTCTGTATTAAAAATTTAAGAGCAATTAAAAGAAATCAAATGGTTAATTACCTTCCTTATTACCTTGGCTTCGCCATTACTGTAGGACTTGTTATTTTGGGTTTTCTAACTACTAAAGCACCATGGGCAATAGCTATAAATATCGTCTTCCAAGCTATTTTCGGTCTTCTTTATTTCCATGCTTATCAAAAAGCACAAAAACTCAACGAACGTGATCTTGAAGAGACTAACTAAAAGTAAAAGCACTAGAATCTAGTGCTTTTTTCTTTTCAAAGAGAGTTAAATATAGTCATCGTCCCAACTTTTAAAAATCTAAATAGATAGCTTCATGTTCATTTTCCAGGGTCGTTACTGTAACACCTAAGAGTCGTATGCCAAAAACTGACTCTTCTAAGGTATCAAATATCGCTTTAGCAACTTGATCAATGATTTGAAAATCTTGAGTATACTCTTCTAATGTCATACGTTTCGTCAATGTTTCAAAATCCGCATATCTAACTTTTAAAACGATTGTCTTACCAACTTTCTTATTTTTCTCCAGAGAAGCAACAACTCTCTGAACGTTCTTTGAAATCTCAGCTTTGATATCTGCTTCGTTATATAGTAATTTCCCATAGGTTTTCTCACTTCCTATTGATTTACGAACTCTATCAGGTTTTACCGGGGAAGCATTAATCCCTCTTGCCTTACGATAAAGGTCATACCCGAAACGACCAAACATATCAATTAAAGAGATTTCAGATAAGGAAAGGAGGTCCTCACCAGTATAAATCCCTAAAGCATGTAATTTTTCGACGGAGCGTTTACCAACACCATGAAATTTCTCTATTGGTAAGGGCTTCAAGAAATCTTGAGCTTGATCTGGTAGGATGAGGGTAAGTCCTTTTGGTTTCTCAAAGTCAGAAGCCAATTTTGCCAAAAATTTATTGTAGGAAATACCCGCTGAACAGGTCAAATGGACATCATTCCAAATATCGTATTGTATCATTTTAGCAAGTTTAACAGCAGATTTTATTCCCATTTTATTTTCAGTTACATCTAAATAAGCTTCGTCTATACTCATCGGTTCAACCAAATCCGTATACTTTTTAAATATATCTCGTACTTCCATTCCTACTTGGCGATATTTTTGGTAATTTCCCGAAATAAAGATAGCTTGAGGACATCGTTCATACGCTTCTTTTGAAGACATAGCTGAATGAACTCCAAACTTTCGAGCCTCATAATTACAAGTAGAAACAACCCCTCTGCCGCCGGTTTTTCTGGGATCAGAACCAATAATAACAGGCTTTCCTTTAAGAGAGGGATTGTCACGCTCTTCCACAGATGCAAAAAAAGCATCCATATCAATGTGGATAATTTTACGCGACGTATCATTTATTAAAGGAAAAATTAACATTGTTCTCTCCCCCATTCTCTCTACTCCATTATAACAGATTACAACTTAATGATACAGATTAAAAAAACTGTATTATAAAAGAATCAAAATTTTGTCAAGAAATATGCTTGCGAAAACGTTTACTTTTTTCTAAAATGGATATGTAAACAAAATTAAATCTGTCACAATGTTTAAGGAGAAAACTATGGCAACAGTTAAAACAAACACAGATATCTTTGAACAAGCTTGGGAAGGCTTTAAAGGTGTTGATTGGAAAGAAAAAGCAAGTATTGCTCGCTTCGTTCAAGCAAACTATGCACCTTACGATGGAGATGAAAGCTTCTTAGCTGGAGCAACTGAACGTTCACTTCACATCAAAAAAGTGATTGAAGAAACAAAAGCTCACTATGAAGAAACTCGCTTCCCAATGGATACTCGTGTTGCTTCAATTTCTGAATTACCAGCTGGTTTTATCGACAAAGATAACGAACTTATCTTTGGTATTCAAAACGACGAGCTTTTCAAATTGAACTTCATGCCTAAAGGTGGTATCCGTATGGCGGAAACTACACTTAAAGAAAATGGTTATGAACCTGATCCAGCTGTTCACGAAATCTTCACTAAGTACGCTACAACAGTAAATGATGGTATCTTCCGCGCTTATACTTCTAACATTCGTCGTGCTCGCCATGCACACACTGTTACTGGTCTTCCAGACGCTTATTCACGCGGACGTATCATTGGTGTATATGCTCGTCTAGCTGTTTACGGTGCTGACTACTTGATGCAAGAAAAAGTTAATGACTGGAATGCATTGAATGATATTGATGAAGAGTCAATTCGTCTTCGTGAAGAAATCAACCTTCAATACCAAGCTCTTGGTGAAGTTGTAAAACTTGGTGACCTTTACGGCGTAGATGTTCGTAAACCAGCCATGAACACTAAAGAAGCCATTCAATGGGTGAATATTGCTTTCATGGCTGTATGTCGTGTTATCAATGGTGCTGCAACATCACTTGGACGTGTTCCTATTGTCCTTGATATCTTTGCAGAACGTGACCTCGCTCGCGGTACATTCACAGAATCAGAAATCCAAGAATTTGTTGATGATTTTGTCCTTAAACTCCGTACTGTAAAATTTGCTCGTACTAAAGCTTATGATGCCCTTTACTCAGGTGACCCAACCTTTATCACAACTTCAATGGCAGGTATGGGAGCTGATGGACGTCATCGTGTTACCAAAATGGACTATCGTTTCTTAAATACACTTGACAATATCGGTAACTCACCAGAACCAAACTTAACTGTTCTTTGGTCAGACCAATTACCATATGCTTTCCGTCGCTACTGTATGTCAATGAGTCATAAACACTCTTCAATCCAATATGAAGGTGTATCAACAATGGCTAAAGAAGGCTACGGTGAAATGTCATGTATTTCATGTTGTGTATCACCACTTGATCCAGAAAACGAAGACAAACGTCACAACCTTCAATATTTTGGTGCTCGTGTTAACGTTATGAAAGCACTTCTTACTGGTCTTAACGGTGGTTATGATGATGTTCATAAAGATTACAAAGTATTTGACATTGACCCAATTCGTGACGAAGTACTCAACTTTGACACTGTAAAAGCTAACTTTGAAAAATCTCTTGACTGGTTGACTGATACTTATGTTGATGCGATGAATATCATCCACTACATGACTGATAAATACAACTATGAAGCTGTACAAATGGCATTCTTACCTTCACATGTACGTGCTAATATGGGATTTGGTATCTGTGGTTTTGCAAATACTGTCGATTCATTATCTGCGATTAAATACGCTACTGTTAAACCAATCCGTGACGAAGATGGTTACATCTACGACTACGAAACAGTTGGTGACTTCCCACGTTATGGTGAAGATGATGATCGTGTTGACTCAATCGCTGAATGGTTACTTGAAGCCTTCCATGGACGCCTTGCTAAACACAAACTTTATAAAGATGCTGAAGCAACTGTTTCTCTTCTTACAATCACATCAAACGTTGCTTACTCTAAACAAACTGGTAACTCACCGGTACATAAAGGAGTATATCTCAATGAAGATGGTAGTGTAAACCTTTCTAAAGTAGAATTCTTCTCACCAGGTGCTAACCCTTCTAACAAAGCTAAAGGTGGCTGGTTACAAAACTTGAATTCACTTTCTAAACTTGATTTCGCTCATGCAAATGATGGTATTTCATTGACAACTCAAGTTTCTCCACGCGCTCTTGGTAAAACATTTGATGAACAAGTTGATAACTTGGTAACAGTCCTTGATGGTTACTTTGAAAACGGTGGTCAACACGTTAACTTGAATGTCATGGACCTTAAAGATGTCTATGACAAGATCATGAATGGTGAAGACGTTATCGTTCGTATCTCAGGTTACTGTGTCAATACTAAATATCTAACTCCTGAGCAAAAAACTGAGTTAACACAACGTGTCTTCCATGAAGTACTTTCAATGGACGATGCATTAACTAACTAGTTTGTATTCGATGAAGTAGGTTTGATATAATCAAACCTACTTTTATCTATATTATCAATAGTACTAATTACTTCTTTATATAACCTCAAGGAGGGCCTAATGTTAAATCACAAATTTCTTCAAGTTCTAAAATATGAGGGTGTCGTTTCGATAACAAGCTGGACCGAATTAGCTCCTCACGTTACAAACACTTGGAATAGTTACCTGACTATTACAGATGACCAGCGTATATTAGCTCCTGCAGCAGGAATGACTCATCTTGAAAATGATCTCAATAATAATTCTAACATTATTATGACTCTGGGCAGCCGTGAAGTTGAGGGTCGTGATGGTTATCAAGGTACAGGCTTTAGAATTGAAGGAACTGCTAAGCTATTAGAAGCAGGAAGCGATTTTGAAATTGTTAAAGAAAAATATCCTTTTCTGCGTAAAGTATTGGAAGTAACTCCCATAAATGTTATACAACTTTTATAAAAAACTTCTCCTAGAAAATTCTAGGAGAAGTTTTTTATTCAAAGCACGATGTTATCGCCTCTTGTATATGTCGTCGTTTCTCAATCCAAAGTGGACGGTCATCATAGGAAAATGTTCTGTTTGTCAAAAAAATAGCTGCTGCCTGCTTTTGATAATTTAGTGCAATAAAAGGACCAGTATAACCAGTATGGTTTATCCAATCCTTATCTATATCCCAAGCTAATGATCTTGATTTACTCAAACTATAATTATTCCACAAAGGTTTCGCAAAATCATCTTTTAAATAATGAATAGAAAATCTTTGTAAATCATCAATAGTTGAAAATAAACCTGCAGAACCAGTATGCTTTCCTAATACCTTAGCTTTAGGATCGTGTACAATACCATCGTTAATACCGGCTACAGTTGGAACAGCTTCTACTCTAGGACCAAAAGAGGTTTCTTTCATCTGAAAAGGAGTGAAAATATAACGTTTGAAAAGTTTATCCAAACCATCCCCTAATACCTCTTCTAACATAAAACCAAGTAAAAGAAAATTAATATCAGTGTATTTAAACGATTTATCTTCCAAAACCTTGATATGATTAATGGCATCTTTCAACTGAGTAGCATTCAACTGATCACGATTTGGAATAAAAGGATCAATCCCACTGCTATGTGTAGCTAGTTGCCTTACAGTTAACGTCTGATGATGAAACCTAGGGTAATAATACCTTAATGGCTTATCAATATCAATAGTCCCGTGATAAACTAACTTTGCTAGTAAAGTTCCCACGCCGACAACTTTTGATACACTGGCTAGATCATAGACTAATCCCGCTTTAACTTTCTCATTGCCATCAATTGTCCCCAAGTAATGTTCGTGCCACTCTCCATTTTCATAAATAGCTAAGCTTGCACCATGATAAAGATTATCTTTGATTTGCTCTTTAATGAGTTCTAAAACGGTATTAGTTTTAATCATTCTTTTGAAATCCAAATCTCAATATTACTAGTGTCAGAGATGACTAAAATCTTTTCTTTAGAATCAAGGTAAACATCAAGTCCCAATGATTCAAAAGTTGATTTCAAGTCATTTAAATTAGTATCTTCATTAACACAGCATTCTAGTATCTCAATATCCCAAGTTTCATTTGGAGCAATTTGCAAATCTTGTCCTTGTGCTTCTTTGAAAGATAAATTAATTGGGAACTTCCCAGCAAATACTTTATCGTAAAAAGCTTCAGCTTTCACGGCATCAGGTACATTCAAACTAATAGATTGGAAAACAAAGTTTGATAGACCTGTAGTGTCATCATTTTTTTCTAACTCTGGGCGCTCAATTGCTACTAATTGTGACAAATCATCTTCAGCATGAAGTAAGAAAAGATCTCCCTCGGGCGAAACTGTTTCATAGGCATAACCATTTTGACCTTGATATACTTGAATGGCTTGCGCACCATTTGCCAAAAGCTTTTCAATATCTTTTGCATCTTGAGACTTAACAATAATCTTTGCTAACTTCTTAGTACCATTCACCGCACGAGTACGATAAGTTGGGGATTCCTCAATAATAAAGCTAGCCTCTTTGTTCTGCCATGCTGAGAAAACTGCGATTGCATTTTCTTCACTTATCAATTTAAATCCAAGAGACTCCTGATAAAATGTAATATTCAAGTCTCTATTATTAACACGTAATACTGGGTGTTTAAATGTCAATGAATGAAATAACGTCATAAATTCCTCCTTGTTCAGTCTAGTCTATTTTAGATAATTTTAGATAATTTAGCAAGAATCTTTGTGCTCTCAATACCATAAAGTCAAATTGACAGTTTCACTATTTTTTTGTAGACTGGATATTATGAATGAAACACTACTATTACATGGGATTCAGCTTATTCTGATTATCGCCATGATTATCACTTTTTATCAGATTGTTAGACATATTAGGTCTCAAAAAATAAATCCTTTCAAACGATTTTTCACTGGTTTGTGGATCGGTTTTGTAACTGATGCTCTCGATACTCTTGGTATCGGCTCTTTTGCAACAACGACCACATTTTTTAAACTAACTAAGCTTGTTGAAGACGATCGTAAGATACCCGCAACAATGACAGCTGCACACGTACTTCCAGTTTTGTTGCAGTCACTCTGTTTTATTTTTGTTGTAAAAGTAGAGGCTTTAACACTAATAACAATGGCTGGTGCAGCTTTTATTGGGGCTTTTGTTGGAGCTAAAATGACTAAAAATTGGCACGCTCCTACTGTTCAACGTATTCTAGGAACACTGCTCATCACAGCTGCTATTATTATGCTCTATCGTATGATCACTAACCCTGGAGCTGGTATTTCAGATTCAGTGCATGGTCTACACGGCATTTGGTTATTTGTTGGTATCGTCTTCAATTTTATTATTGGTGTATTAATGACTATGGGACTAGGTAATTATGCTCCTGAACTTATCTTCTTCTCCCTAATGGGACTGAGTCCTGCAGTTGCTATGCCTGTCATGATGCTAGATGCAGCTATGATAATGACAGCTTCTAGTACACAATTTATCAAGAGTGGTCGTGTTAATTGGAACGGCTTTGCCGGTCTGGTTACTGGGGGAATATTAGGCGTTATTGTCGCTGTTCTCTTCTTAACTAACCTTGACCTTAATAGTTTGAAGACACTGGTTGTAGGTATTGTTTTATTTACTGGAGCAATGTTAATACGTTCTTCCTTTAAAAAAACTATGCCCAAAAGTCATCATTAAACAAAATCAGCTAGCAAGACTGGCTGATTTTTATATTTAAAACAAAAAAGACCGGTAAACCGATCTTTCTTTAACTATTAAAGATATAATAGTTTGAACAAGGCTACAGCGAGTATACTTGCTACGATTGGTGCTAAAACTGGCACCCATGCATACCACCATTTTGAATCTTCTTTAGCTTGTCCAAGAATTTGTTTTGGTAATAAGCGGTGAACAATACGTGGACCAAGGTCACGCGCAGGGTTCAATGCAGGTCCAGTCGGTCCACCTAAAGAAGCAACTAGAGTCATTACCAAGAAACCAATACCTAAGTGAGCTACAGCAAGTGAACCAGTTACGTATGGTGAAATCCTTGTTGCTGCTGTCGTTTGGTCATAACCAGCTTGAACAAGTTTACCAACAAGTTCTACACCAAAATAGTTCTTCGTTAAAGCCAAAGCTCCAAAGAAAAGAACAAAAGAACCAACGAATTCATTTAAGAAACCATTAATGTAAGCCGCTTTACGACTTGATTTCTGTCCATCATCTAATGCAGAAATAGTTGAAAATGATCCAAGAACATGATTTGGATTTTCTGTCTTAACAAAGTAAGGTTGATAAACCATAACGACAACTAACTGTCCAAACATTGCTCCCAAAATTTGTGCAAGAATGTATTGTCCAACGTGTGCCCAAGGGAAAAGACCTGAAAATGCCAATCCAAGTGTGAAAGCTGGGTTAATATGGTTTCCAGAGACATTACCAAACATAAGCGCTGGCATCATAACACCTAAACCATAACCAATTGCAATAATAATCCAACCTGAATTATTTCCTTTTGTGCCTTTTAAGTCAACGTTAGCTACAGCCCCATTTCCTAAGATGATAAGAAAAGCGGTTGCGATAAATTCTGTGATATACTTCACAGTCCAAGTGATTTCGATCAATCCTTGTTTCCTCCCAAAAAAATATTTACAACATTAACCATTCTACCAAGTAAGCTTAATATTGTAAAGCTTATCACAAAATAAAATTAATAAAATTTTTAACCAAATATATTTGATAAAAAAATAGAGTACTAGGTTCGGACTACCTAGTACTCTATTTTATTTAGTTTATAAGGTTTTCTTACTATCACGAACGACTAGCATATCAACTTTCGAATGACGTAAAATGTATTCTGAAGTTGAGCCGATCAATAGTCTTTCAAAAGTGTTTAATCCTGTTGCGCCTACCATAATTAAATCTGCTTTTTCCCTTATGGGGATATCCTTTGCCAAAAGAGTCTTAGGATTTCCGATTTCAGTAATTTTTTTGATCTTTGTAAGGCCTTTTGAATGTGCTAATTTCTCAAAATAGGCTAGCACATCTGCTGACTCTTGTTCTTGCCTATCAAAAACATAGTCACTAAAGACTCCCTCACTTTGGTAAGCGTGAGCATCTATAACATGCGTTAGCAGTAATTCAGCATCATTACGAAGAGCAACATTTATCCCTTTTTCTACCGCCAATTCTGACTCGTAAGACCCATCGATAGCAATAAGAATACGCTCATATTTTTGTGTCATAGCTTAATTCCTCCCTTTTATATAGTTTTAGTTTCAACTTGTCTAGATGATTTTAAGAAATATAGAATACCACAAACAACAGGAATAATCGCTGCTATCCAGAATAATTCTCTAAAGGATTGCACACCAGCTCCAAGAAAACCATCTTTAACAAGTCCCAAAATGTAAGGTCCAGCACCTAACCCTAAATCAAGACCTATCATGTAAGTTGACATGGCTGTATTGAAACGATGTTCCTCAACACCTTTGATTGATGCTGCTTGGCCACAAGACATAAAGGTACCATAACCAAAACCAATCAAAGCACCTGATAGAAGGTAGGTAACACTTCCCATAGCACTCCCTAATAAAGCAAGTCCCAAAGTTAAGAACAGATAACTTGGATAAAGCACCCACTTATCTCCCTTAGCGTCCATTAATCTTCCCATAGATGGTCTGGTTAAAGTGATGACAAGTGCATAAACAATAAAGAAATAAGCTCCTACTGTCATCAAATTAATTTCTGTTGTATATAATTTTTGGAAACCTAACACGGAAGCATAGGAGATACCCATCAAAAATGCAATAATTGTGATAAAAATTGCTTTTTTCTCAATGAAACTATCAATAGTCCATGATTTTGATTTAGCTAACTGTTCTGGATTTAAAGTAATATTTTTGACTGGGAAAACAAATGCTCCCAACACTACAATCGCAATTAAAATACTACATAATACAATAACCATTTTAAAGTTAATATGAAGGTTGTCTAGCATAAATGTTCCTACAAAAGGACCAATAGCTGCGGCTAAACTTGTTGATAGACCGTAAAAGTTAATCCCCTCACCTCTTTTATCAGCTGGTATATAAGCTGTTACAATAGTATTAGTTGCTGTTGACACGACGCCATAACCAAAACCATTTAGGAAACGAACTAAATACATTACTCCGATACTTGGCATATAAAAATAAGCTAAAGTTGTTAGTAAGTAAAAAATAGCCCCTCCACGTAAAACTAACTTACGTCCTAGAACTTCTAATTGCTTGCCAAATATAAGACGAGCAATCAAAGTCCCTACAATATAAATCCCCGTCGCTAATCCTGCTTGGCTAGTGCTAACACCTAACTCTTTAGTCGCAATAAAAGCTATGATAACGGTAAACAAATAATAGACCATATAAACAATAAAGTTTAAGATAGTAATGCCTATAAAATGTTTGTTGAATAATTTGTCTTCCAATGCAAATGGCTCCTTTTTTCAATTTCATTTTCATAAACATTTTACAAAAATATTAGAAGATACGATATTTCAATGGTATAATATAAGTGCTAGTATCAGACTGCATTAACAAATGTTAAGGTGGTCTATCAAACCTAAAACATTTGGAGGAAGTCATGAATCATCAAATTTTACAAAATTACATTAATAGTCATAATCTTCCAATTATCGAAAAAGACTACCATAAATACCTTACATTTGAAAGTTTAGAAGAAGACTATACTTATATCCTAAAAGATGGTATTGTTAAACAAAGTGTTCTCTCTAAATATGGTACTGAGTTCAATCTGCGTTATGTGACAGGCTTAGAAATCACTTCTATCCTAAATACAGACTACTCCCAACACATGGGAGAACCTTACAACGTTCGAATCGAATCCGAAACTGCCCACTTTTACAAAGTACGTCGCTCTACCTTCCTAAAAGATATCAATAATGATATTGAACTGCAAGGATATGTGAAAGATTTCTATCATAACCGCCTTGAAAAATCTATGAAAAAAATGCAATGTATGCTCACTAATGGTCGAATTGGTGCTATCTCCACACAATTATATGACCTCAGTAAGATGTTTGGTGAAGAACGAGATAACGGTGATATCTATATTAATTTTGTTATCACGAACGAAGAACTTGGTAAATTTTGCGGTATATCCACAGGAAGTAGCGTGAGCCGCATTTTGAAACAACTAAAAGACGATCATATTATTCGTATTGAAAAACAACATATCATTATTACAAATGTTGAGAAATTAAAAGATCATATTGTATTTTAATATAACAATAGAAAGGATATATTATGCGTTATAATCAATTCAGCTACATTCCAACTAAACCTAACGAAGCTTTTGAAGAGCTAAAAGGACTAGGTTTTCCATTAAACAAAAAGAATTCTGATAAAGCTAATTTGGAAGCTTTTCTCAGACATTCTTTTTTAAATCAAACTGATACTGATTACGCTCTTAGTCTCCTTATCGTTGATGCAAAAACCGATGCTCTAACCTTTTTTAAATCAAATAGTGACTTAACACTAGAAAATTTACAATGGATTTATTTACAGTTATTAGGCTTTGTCCCCTTTGTAGACTTTAAAGACCCTAAAGCTTTCTTACAAGATATTAACTTCCCAGTCTCATATGACAATATTTTTCAAAGTCTACATCACTTACTCGCCTGTCGTGGAAAATCTGGCAATACATTAATCGACCAATTAGTTGCTGATGGTTTACTTCATGCAGATAATCACTACCATTTTTTCAATGGGAAGTCTCTGGCCACTTTCAATACTAACCAATTGATTCGCGAAGTTGTCTATGTTGAAACATCCTTAGATACTATGTCTAGTGGTGAACATGATTTAGTAAAAGTTAACATTATCAGACCCACTACCGAGCATACTATCCCCACGATGATGACAGCTAGCCCCTATCATCAAGGTATCAATGATCCTGCCGCAGACCAAAAAACATACCAAATGGAGGGTGCGCTAGCAGTTAAACAGCCTAAACACATACAAGTTGACACAAAACCATTTAAAGAAGAAGTAAAACATCCTTCAAAATTACCCATCAGCCCTGCAACTGAAAGCTTCACACACATTGACAGTTATAGTCTCAATGACTATTTTCTTTCTCGTGGTTTTGCTAATATATACGTTTCAGGTGTGGGTACTGCTGGCTCTACGGGTTTCATGACCAGTGGGGATTACCAACAAATACAAAGCTTTAAAGCAGTCATTGATTGGTTAAATGGTAAGGTTACTGCATTCACAAGTCATAAACGAGATAAACAAGTCAAGGCTGATTGGTCAAATGGCCTTGTAGCAACCACAGGTAAATCTTATCTCGGTACCATGTCAACTGGTTTAGCAACAACTGGCGTTGAGGGGCTGAAAGTCATTATCGCTGAAGCCGCAATCTCCACATGGTATGATTATTATCGAGAAAATGGGCTTGTGTGTAGTCCAGGCGGCTACCCCGGTGAAGATTTAGACGTTTTAACAGAATTAACATACTCACGAAACCTCTTAGCTGGTGATTACATCAAAAACAACGATTGCTATCAAGCATTGTTAAATGAACAATCAAAAGCAATTGACCGTCAAAGTGGGGATTACAACCAATACTGGCATGACCGTAATTACCTAACTCACGTCAATAATGTCAAAAGTCGAGTAGTTTACACTCATGGACTACAGGATTGGAATGTTAAGCCAAGACATGTCTACAAAATTTTCAATGCATTGCCTCAAACCATCAAAAAACACCTTTTTTTACATCAAGGTCAACATGTGTATATGCATAATTGGCAGTCGATTGATTTTCGTGAAAGCATGAATGCCTTACTAAGCCAAGAACTACTTGGCATTGACAATCATTTCCAATTAGAAGAGGTCATTTGGCAAGATAATACTACTGAGCAAACTTGGCAAGTTTTAGATGCTTTCGGAGGAAACCATCAAGAGCAAATTGGCTTAGGTGATAGTAAAAAACTTATTGATAACCATTATGACAAAGAAGCCTTTGATACTTATTGTAAAGACTTCAATGTGTTCAAAAATGATCTTTTCAAGGGAAATAATAAAACCAATCAAATCACTATTAATCTTCCTCTAAAGAAAAATTATCTCCTGAATGGACAGTGCAAACTCCATCTACGTGTTAAAACTAGTGACAAAAAGGCCATTTTATCAGCCCAAATCTTAGACTATGGTCCTAAAAAACGATTCAAAGATACACCAACCATCAAATTCTTAAACAGCCTTGATAATGGTAAAAATTTTGCCAGAGAAGCTTTACGTGAACTCCCGTTTACTAAAGATCATTATCGTGTCATCAGTAAAGGTGTCTTGAACCTTCAAAATCGTACAGACTTACTTACAATTGAGGCTATCGATCCAGAACAATGGTTTGATATCGAGTTTAGCCTCCAACCAAGTATATATCAATTGAGTAAAGGTGATAATCTAAGGATTATCCTTTATACAACTGATTTTGAACATACCATTCGAGATAATGCTAGTTACTCTATAACAGTAGATTTGAGTCAATCTTATTTAACTATCCCAACTAATCAAGGAAATTAACTTATGAAACTTCTCACTAAAGAACTGTTTGATGATTCTCAACACTTTTGGTACCAGATCAATTTATCACAAGAGAGTAACTTCGGAGCAGTTTTTGACCATGATAATAAAAACATTCCACAGGTTGTTGCAACTATTGTTGATGATTTACAAGGTTCCGGAAGTTCGAATCATTTCTGGTATTTTGGCAATACTACTGATACTTCCATCCTTATGATTGCTCATTTAAATCGAAAATTCTATATTCAGGTTAATTTAAAGGACTTTGACTTTGCACTCAATTTAATAACTATAAATAATTGGAAGAGTCTCCTCCAAACTCAACTCGAAGCTCTAAACGATACCCTAGCAATATTTCAATAAATAAGGTAGAATGGAGTGACAAAGCAACGCGAGGGAGACTGATTAATGTCATCTTATTGGAATAACTATCCTGAACTTAAAAAAAATATTGATGAAACCAATCAACTAATTCAAGAAAGAATACAGGTCAGAAATAAAGATATTGAAGCGGCGCTAAGCCAACTCACAGCTGCGGGAGGAAAACAGCTCAGACCAGCATTCTTTTACCTTTTTTCTCAACTTGGTAATAAGGAGAATCAAGATACTCAGCAACTAAAGAAAATCGCTGCTTCTTTAGAAATCCTTCACGTTGCTACATTAATCCATGATGATGTCATTGATGACTCACCACTAAGACGTGGAAATATGACCATTCAAAGCAAGTTTGGCAAAGACATCGCAGTTTATACTGGGGATTTACTTTTCACAGTCTTTTTCGATCTTATTTTAGAATCTATGGCTGATACACCATTTATGACGATTAATGCAAAATCTATGCGTAAAATTCTCATGGGAGAATTGGACCAGATGCACCTTCGTTACAATCAACAACAAGGTATCCATCACTATTTACGTGCGATTTCAGGTAAGACAGCCGAACTCTTTAAATTAGCTAGCAAAGAAGGAGCTTACTTTGGTGGTGCAGAGAAGGAGGTTGTTCGTCTAGCAGGCCATATCGGCTTTAATATTGGTATGACATTCCAAATTTTGGATGATATTCTGGATTATACTGCAGATAAAAAAACATTTAACAAGCCTGTCTTAGAAGATTTAGCACAAGGCGTTTACAGCCTTCCTCTACTTCTTGCCATTGAAGAAAATCCTGATATTTTCAAACCTATTTTAGATAAAAAAACAGATATGGCTACTGAAGACATGGAAAAAATTGCTTATCTCGTCGTTTCCCATAGAGGTGTTGACAAAGCTCGCCATCTAGCTCGTAAATTTACTGAAAAAGCTATTAGTGACATAAATAAGCTACCCCAGAGCTCTGCAAAAAAACAGTTGCTACAATTAACTAATTACCTTTTAAAACGCAAAATTTAAATAATAAAAAAACATTCCACAATGCTAGAAAAGCAGTTAGGGAATGTTTTTTTACTATCATTTATTTATCGCACCTATCAATTATCATAGATCACCATCATCAGCGGCTTTCAGCTGACGGTAACGTTGGCTACTTTGAGACAATTCTTGAGGAGAACCTTCCAACTCTAATTGCCCATTTTCTATAAATAAGATACGATCAGCATGTTCAATACCTTTTAAGTGATGTGTAATCCAAACTAAGGTATTACCTTCCAATTCTTTCATAAATACCCTTAGTAAGGCTTGTTCAGTAATAGGATCAAGTCCAACAGTTGGCTCATCTAAGATAACAATTGGGACATCTTTTAGTAAGATTCTAGCCAAAGCAATTCTATGCCTTTCGCCACCTGAAAACCTAAGTCCAGCTTCATCAACCATTGTATAGAGACCATCTGATAAATCAGTGACCATCTCTTTCAATCCAACTCGTTCAAGAACTTTCCATACATCTTCTTCACTAGCATCTTGGTTTCCAATGCGAATGTTATTTAGCAGGGTTGTATTAAAAAGGTAGGGCGCTTGTTGTATCACTCCAATATAGTTAGAAATGCAATCACCAACTATTGAAACATCAGCACCGCCTAGGCTAATCTCCCCTTGACTTGCTTTCAAGTCGCCACGAAGTAGACTAGCTAAGGTACTCTTGCCAGAACCACTACGCCCTAAAATAGCAATTTTTTCTCCTTCTTTAATATCCAAATCTAAATGATGCAAAACCCATTTCTCTTGTGGCTTATACTGGAAACTTAAATTCTTGACGGAAAAATCATATGGCTTATTAGGCAATTGATTTTGAGTTGTTTCAAAATACGTTTCTGATAATTCATTAAGACGATGAATTGAATCAGAATATTTATTTGTTTCTTGAGCAGCAGCAGACAAACCAGCAAATGCCTCTGACAAGGGAAATACTGTTAGAACAAATGCTGCAATCCAGTTAGCTTCGCCACCTCTGTGACCAATAAACTGATTACTAGCCCAAATAATAACCAAAATAGCTAGAAAGCCAAAAACTAATTCCACAATAAGAGCTCTACGATTATCAAAGGAACGAATTTTTTTCTGAACAGCCATGAGTTCACTTTCCGAACGCTCATGCAAGGCGACGTACTCTTGACCACGTTGACTAAAAATCCAGTCTGAAATACCTAAGACATTATCCGTCAAATCAGTATAAAGATGATTTTTTAATTCTTTTTCACGAGTCTGACGAGCACCATTAGCTAAAATCGACCAAAGTGGAAAAACAAAAATCATAATAGCTAAATAAAGCAACATCATTAAAGCGAACCATAGAGAAAAGAAGCCTGTTGCAATAATAATAAAGCTATATAATACCCCCCCTATAATCGTTGGAAATATTGTCCTAAGATACAAATTTTGCAAATAATTAATATCCTCCGCTAAAAGCCCCATAACATCTCCTAAACGAAAATCACGCTTCATAAAGATAGCATTGCTTTCTAAGGAATGGTAAAGCTTCAAGCGCAGTTGTGAAGTCATTCGTAATACCCAATTGTGACTCGTTAGGCGTTCTATATAACGAAAAACAGGACGTCCAATACCAAAAGCACGTGTTAGTACAATTGGAACATACACTAGAAGAATATTACTCGGTAGTGAAGCTGACTTACTAATCAGATAGCCCGAATTAAACATAAGAGCACTGGCAGAAAAGAAAGTCATAAAACCAAGGAAAAGAGCAATTACTAAGGAAACTTTATATTGTTTGAAAAATGGTTTTACCCATTGATCTGTCTTTAATTCTTTAAACAAAGGGATTTTAAACATTATTTCCTCCCATAGCATGCTTCAGTTGATAGAGATATCCTTTTTTAGCTAATAATTCCTGATAAGAGCCTACTTCTGCAACTCTCCCCTTCTCCATAACGACTATAACATCCATTTGGTTCAACCAGTGAAGACGATGAGTTGCAAAGATAACTAAACGATCTGACATCAGTGGCAACATTTTCTCTTTTAATTCTAACTCTGTTTCAATATCTAAATGAGCAGTTGGTTCATCAAAAACCATAATACGACGATTTTGATCAAGAAAAGCACGAGCCAGAGCTATACGCTGGGCTTGTCCTCCACTAAGTGGACGCGCTCCATTACCAATACGCGTTTCTAAACCATCGGGTAACTCGCTTAGTAAGCTATCTAAACCTACCATATGAATCGCTCTTATCACCTCTTCGTCACTAGCATTGGGAGTATAGAAGGTAATATTATCACGTAATGACATTTCAAAAACATAAGGAGTTTGAGGAATATAGATCATCTGTTTATGCCAATCTTCTTGATCAAGGTTAACCACTTCTCTACCATCCACTTTTAAAGAACCTTTATCAGGCCCTAAAAAACCACTCAGAAGGTTAATTAAGCTAGACTTACCTGAACCACTAACTCCTACTAAAGCAACCTTTTGATGTCCTCTAAATCGTAAGGTTACATCCTCAACAACACGTTTTTGGTCGTACGCAATAGCAATGTTTTCTAAATCCAAATGACTCTCTTTAGACCAATCATCTATGACTAATTGCTCACCTTTAATACCAGTTTTGTTTAGAACTTTTTGAATCGCTTGAAATGCATTTTTCCCGTCTAACGTTGCATGATAATCACTAGAAAAATCTCTTACGGGTAAAAAGTATTCAGGGGATAAAATCAAAATTGTTAAAGCCGGTAAAAGGTAAATCTGCTCATTTAATAATCGTAAACCTAGAAAAACAGCAACGATAGCAATGGATAAAGTTGTAAAAAAGTCTAAAGCAAACGTTGATAAAATACCAATTTTCAAAGTACTCATTGTTGCTTTACGAAAAGATTCACTAGTTTGATAAATGCTTTTACCATAACGTTTACTAAGACCAAAATATTTGAGAGTATCAATGCCTCGTAATGAATCTAAAAAATGATTAGAAAGTACTTGATAGGATTCATATTGTTTATCTGCTTTAGCTTGAGCCGCATAGCCTAAAATAATCATAAAGATGATAATTAAAGGAAAAACGATAAGTAAAATTGCACCTGATTCAATATCTAAATAGAAAATATAAGCTAGAATAATCCATGGGATAATAGACATGTTAATCATCTTATTCAAGACTAAACGTAAATAATTTTCAACTAAAGAAACGCCATCTAATGCCATTGTAACAACATTACCAGTTCCTTGTTCTTGAACGACTTTAGGACCTAGATCAAATAACTTATCTAATAATTGACGTCTCAAAAGACTAGATTGTGCTGTTGAAAAGTCATCAAGTTTTCTATTTTTGATGTAATCAATAACATGACGGCCTAAATATGAGACCATAAATAACAAAATATAAACCGTTTGAGAAGAAAGTTTTTGCCCTTCCCACAAACCAGTTATAGAAAGACTCAAATAATAAGCTTGTCCGATAATAAAGATTGCTTGAAGAACATCAAGTCCCGCAAGCAATCCTAACAACTTATGAATACCTGACAAGCGCATAACCGCTTTATCTAGCATTATTTTTCTCCTGTCACAATCACTGGCAAGGTAATACGTTTTCTAAAGATATAATATGCCCATGCTGTATAAGCTAGAACAAAGGGAACTAGAGTAATTGCGACAATCGACATTACTTTTAAAGTATATGGCGTTGAGGATGCATTTTGAATCAGCAAATCATATTTAGGGCTAATTGATGAAATCATAACTCGTGGGAATAGACCTTGGAACAACAGAACAACCACTGAAACAAGACTGAGACCACTCGCTAAAAATGCTGTCATCTCTGCTCCTTTAAAAGTTGAAGCATGCGCTAATACAGCTAATACAACAATAACCAAGACCATAATTGTCGTAACTATCGGATGATTGCTAAAGAAATCTGTCTTGAAATACAAGAGAACTGCAAACAAGGCTAAACCAAGATAGAGTACCCAATAAAGCAACTGAGCATAATTACGGGCACGCTCTCTAATCGGCCCTTCTGTCTTCAATGCAATGTAGTTTAAACCATGAAGATAGGCTAGCAATACCATTGCAACTCCACCAACCAACGAGAATATATTAAAGTAATCACTGAATTGAGCTGATAAGTTACCACTGGCATCAAGTGGCATACCTTGAATCAAACTTATAAACATAATCCCAAAGAAGAATGGAACAATAGCGGAACCAATTGTTAAGGTCCAGTTCCAAAACTGCTTTTTCTCTGCAGGAACTTTATGTCTAAATTCGAAGGAAACACCACGAATAATTAATCCAAAGAGAATCGTAAGGAGAATCAAATAGTAACCACTAAATAGTGAAGCATACCAGTATGGAAAAGAAGCAAACATTGCTCCACCACCGGTAAGAAGCCAAACTTCATTACCATCCCAAACTGGGCCAATGGTTTCTACTACTTGATCTTTTTCATGCTCATTATGTGTTAAAGTTTGAACAGCCATCCCAACCCCAAAGTCGAATCCTTCAAGGAAGAAGAATCCTGAAAATAGGAGGCCGATTAGGAAAAACCAAAAGAATTGTAAAGCACTCATTTAGTATGCTCCTTTCTCAAAGGGATCAATTGAAGTATATGCACCATGATGTCCATGTTCATCTTCATACTCTGGCCCTTTCTTCAATTCTCTTATTGTTAGGCTTATCATCATCACCGCTAAACCACCAAACAACAAGAAGTACACAGTATTGGAAACAAATAATGATGCAACTGAAACGTTTGGAGAGACAGAGTCCTTAATCTTGAAAAGACCATAGACAGTCCAAGGGTATCGTCCTTGTTCTGTCACAATCCAACCAAATGTATTGGCTAAGAATGGTGCAAAGGTTGTTAAAGCAACAATCCAAAGCATCCATTTGTGTTTATAAAGAATTGGTTTTTTCTTACGAGTTAAAAAGAGGCCTAAAACAGAAACACCCATAATAGCTGTTCCCATCGCCGCCATTGTACGGAAACCATAGAAAAGTAGGTTAACCATTGGGTAGTAGTTATCTTTACCATACTTAGCAACCAATTCTTTATTAGCTGTATCCATACCTTTCACAGAACCAGATGGTTTTCCGTAAGATAAAATACTCAACATATAGGGAATCTTGATCCCAAAAACTTGTTTGTGTTCTGCTTCATTTGCCCAAGCAACTACACTCCAAGCTGCAGGATCACCCGAATCTTCATAATCACCTTCCATAGCAGCAAATTTCATTGGTTGATCGTGAATCAAGGCTTTCATTTGTAAATCCCCAACTCCCATAACTGAAATTGAACCAAGAAGTGCTACTACTAAACCAATACGAACTGATTTCTTATAAAGTTCAACCGTTGTATCTTTCAGCTGTTCTGATTTTAAGAGGCGGAAGGCTGACATACCAGCAACCACTGTACCGCCCATCGTAATGGCACCAAAAATAACATGGGTAAATTCATAGAAGAACTGTGGATTTTTTACAAGTGCAAGAAAATCAGTCATTTGCGCTCTACCGTTTACAACTTCATAACCAACAGGATGTTGCATGAAGCTATTAGCAGTAAGAATCCACATCGCTGACATTAATGAGCCAAAAACCACTAGCCAAATGAATGTCACATGTAATTTTTTACTAATTTTCTTGTTATCCCATGTAAACATCCATAAACCAAGGAAAGTAGATTCCATAAAGAAAGCTAATAAAGCTTCAATAGCCAATGGAGCTCCAAAAATATCACCTACGAAACGTGAATAGTCTGA
Organism: Streptococcus sp. FDAARGOS_522; assembly: GCF_003812445.1. NCBI lineage: Bacteria > Bacillati > Bacillota > Bacilli > Lactobacillales > Streptococcaceae > Streptococcus > Streptococcus sp. FDAARGOS_522. The sequence goes on along the minus strand of NZ_CP033808.1, from coordinate 1,923,989 downwards.
CCAGTTCATTCCAAATTGGAACTCTTGAATGATACCTGTCACAACACCAACTGCAAAACTAAGGAGCATGATATTACCCCAAAATTTTGTCAATTTTTTATACTCTTCATTTTTTGTGATAACATACATTGTCTCCATAATAGCAACCACTAGGCATGTACCAATTGTAAATGGTACAAAGAAAAAGTGGAAAACTGTAGTCATCGCAAATTGAAAACGAGCTAAAGTTTCAATTGTCATACAAAACCTCTTATTTTGTTTTAATCATTTCTTTTATAGAAATATCTGCAAGAGCTAGTTTCCTAGCTTCGTAACAATTGGTAAATAACTTACTTTAATATCTTAATGATATAAATCAAAACGTCCCTTAGCTAGAAGTTCTTTAAGTCCACCCATATCAACAAGTGATTTGTTCATGATAATCTTCTTCATAACCGATGCAGGGTATTTTTTAATTTTAGTTTTTCCAACAACACCAAGTCCATGCGTATTTCCTACTGAAGCAACTGTGCCTTGCGGACTATACGAAAAGTCTTCTGTGGCTTCACCTTTGATTTGATGTAAAAGGTTTTTAGCAACATGAGCTCCCATACGAGTTGCAATTTGAGCTGTTGTTGGGAATGGGCGACCAGACTCAGTGTCCATAAATGCAGACACATCACCGATAACATAAACATTATCATATTTTGGATCACGCAAATCACTGTTGACCATTACACGTCCACGACGTTGATCAAATCCTGATTCTCCCATAACCGGACTTCCACTAACACCTGTTGTCCAAATGATAGTACCTGCGGTAATAGATTTGAGTTCTTCATCCTCTTTACTAGTACCATAAACAACTTCACCCGGTTTGATTTCCTTAATCATACTTCCAAGCATCAAATTAATACCTAAATCCTTAATTAAGTTGACACCATATTGCGCTAATTCATCATCAAACATTGGTAGGATGCGAGTTGCTGCCTCTACACAAATAATTTCAATTTGTTCAGGTTTTACACCCGCTAAAGCAGCATATTTTGGTCGCTCATCAACCATAGCTCCGGCTAACTCAATACCTGTAAAACCAGCACCACATACTAAGAGTTTGAGAAGATTTTCATCTTTTGTCTCACGATACAACTTCATTGTATTAACAATGTGATTATGGATGTTTTCTGCTTGCGAAATATTGGTCATCTGCAAAGCATTCTCCATAGCACCCTTGATGCCAAAAGTTTCAGATACAAAGCCTAAGGCAACTACGACATAATCATAATGGAGTTCACCGTTATTTTTAACTGTTACTGTTTTATTTTCAGCATCGACTCTAAGCACCTCATCTTGCATGAAGTTAACCTTATTAGTGTTGATAACATCCCTAATTGGGAATGTAATTTTTCCTTTTGGCTGAGATCCTGCAGCTACTTCATGTAATTCTGTAGCTTCGTAGTGATAATCATTCATGTCAACAAGGGTAATATGAAAATCACCTGATTGTTTTTGTAAATTACGAACTGCTTTCAAACCGGCATAACCAGCACCTAAAACTAGGATTTCTTTCATGATAAAACTCCTCTAAAAAATGATTCCAATTAGATACGTTAAGACTTGGGTTGCAGATCCCAGTGCTAGAATACGTACCGCACAAACAAATGTTTCTCTCTTAACCTGTTTTTGCCACAATAGTTTTGTCTGCTTATAAATAAATGGTATTAATAACAAACTCAAGAGTACTGTAACAGGCGCAAGTCCAAAAAGAAATTCAAAAACAATTGCCAATAAAGCTATACTATTAGAAATAGCAAACAGCAAGAGTCCACCTCTTATCCCTGTATAATGTACAAGGGTATAGCGATGATTTTTTTCATCTTCTTCTTTGTCGCACAGATTATTCGCCAACATTAGGTTGGCAATCCATAAGGTGTTCGGCAAGGAAATCAAGAAAATTTTGCTTAAGTTGAGGATATCCCACGAAAAGTTTTGATAAGTGTTTAGATATACACAAATTAAACTAATCATAAATCCCATTGTCAAGCCAGAAAATACTTCTCCTAAGGGCAGACTAGATAAAGGTCTTGGACCAAAGGAATATAAAACACCAATTCCAAAACAAAAAAGTCCCATCCATAAAAGAGGCAGACCGACTTGGGAAACTAAAACTAAACCAATCATACTAGAAGTAATGACTAAACTTGCCATAATAACTTCTATTTGGCGTAGGGATAGGTTCTCACGACCAATAATGTTAGTGTCATTCTTATAATCCAAATCCACAGCATTCCGATAATCATTGTAATTATTCCAAATGTCAACGAACATATTGAATAAAAACATAGCAACGAAGAATAAACCGACATATACAGGGTGTACTGAATTGTAGTAATAAGCACTAAAACACAAACCAATCAAAAATGGTAAAACACTAGCTGTTTTGGCTTTCATTTCTACCAACTCTAGAAAGATTGGTAATGTCATTATTAAAGTCCTCTCTATACATAATCTTCAACAATACTATTATAATGCAATTTCTACCATTTTTAAAACAATAGGGCTTGATTTTTGATTAAAAATACAAAAAATTTTTCTTAAAATGAGTTAATCACACTTAGAACACTAAATACTATTTTGAGGAGTCCTATTCATCACACTATGCCATGTAATATTCGGAAAAATAGTATTGCAACCTTCAATTACTCCTTATGTTGGCACCAGCCTTTGAAAGTCCTCTGATTGCACTGCTTAGTTAGTATTTTCATCAGCTGTATGGTCTCTAAGAGCCATCAGCATACTAAAAAAACTAGTGTTACACTTTGAAAAGTGTAACACTAGCTCCAATTTGTTTTAAATAGCTTAACTATTTAATCATTAATCTACTTTATCTATTTAAACATTTAAAGTTGAATGCTGGTTAAGGATACCTGAGAGAGAACCTTGAATATATTTTGGCAACACTTGTTTTTGGGCACGTTCATAGATTTCTGAATCTGTTAACTGACGTTCTGCTTTGGGGCTTGATACTTGCGGTGTCACTGCTGCGTTTTGTTGTTGGTAAAGTGTTGAATGTTGGTTGAGAATACCTGAAAGAGAACCTTGGATATATTTTGGTAATACTTGTTTTTGGGCACTTTCATAAAGTTCTGAATCTGTTAACTGACGTTCTGCTTTGGGGCTTGATACTTGCGGTGTCGCTGCTGCGTTTTGTTGTTTGTAAAGTGTTGAATGTTGGTTGAGAATACCTGAAAGAGAACCTTGGATATATTTTGGCAATACTTGTTTTTGGGCACGTTCATAAAGTTCTGCATCTGTTAACTGACGTTCTGCTTTTGGAGGTGTTGCTTGCGGTGCTGTGAAAGTTGAAGCTGAAACACCTTGTGTAGAACCAAGAGCTACGAATGCTCCTCCAGCAAACATTGCTGAGACAAGACCGAGTTTCAAATAGTTAGCAGTTGAGACGTTGTTGACTTTTTTTCTGTAATAAGTTTTTTCATAAGAATTACCTCTTTCTTTTGGGTTATTTATTTTATGAACTAAGTATAACAACAAGAAATAAAGTAAGGTTAAACTAAATATAAAATAATTCTTAAGTCATTCTTAGGAAACCATAAAATCATACACTAACAAAAAATGAGGTGATAATACTGTATGTATTAGATATTTATTCTATTGTATAAACAGCAATCAAAAGTACTTTAAACTTCAGGGAGCAGGATCATCACAATTAAATATATCAAAAAAAGTGTAGAAAATTTTACATTTCTAATACCAAATTTTAACGAACAAGAAGCCATTGGTGACTTCTTCCAAACCTTAGACCAACAAATTACTCAAACGGAAGAAAAACTAACAGAACTTAAAGCACTCAAACAAACATTACTCAATCGTTTATTCGTATAAGAAAGGACGCACATGGCAGAGAAAATAACTTCACTACGGCAAGCACTATGGAATTCGGCCGATCAATTACGTGGTCAAATGGATGCCAATGACTATAAAAACTATCTTCTTGGACTCATCTTTTATAAACACTTATCTGATAAATTACTCTTGGCTGTTTGTGATAATTTAGAAGAACACTTTAATACCTTTACAGATACTCAAAAAATCTTTGAAGATGCCTATCAAGATGAAGACCTAAAAGATGACCTCATTTCTGTTGTTACTGGTGATTTAGGTTACTTTATTGAACCGACACTGACCTTTGAAAAACTCATCCAAGATGTTTATCACAATACTTTCCAATTAGAATCATTAGCTCAAGGTTTTCGCGATATTGAACAAAGTGGTGAAGATTTTGAAAACTTATTTAAAGATATTGATCTTTACTCTAAAAAACTAGGTTCTACTCCTCAAAAACAAAACCAAACCATTGCCAATGTCATGAAAACATTAAATGAGATTGACTTTGAGTCAGTTGATGGGGATACTTTAGGCGATGCTTATGAGTACTTGATTGGTGAATTTGCCAGTGAATCAGGGAAAAAAGCAGGTGAGTTCTATACCCCACAAGCTGTCTCTCACTTAATGACTCAGATTGTCTTTTCAGGTCGTGAAGATCAAAAAGGAATGACTCTCTATGACCCTGCTATGGAATCTGGAACACTCCTTCTAAATGCTAAAAAATATAGTCATCAATCAGATACCGTTTCTTACTATGGTCAAGAAATCAATACTTCTACTTATAACCTGGCTCGCATGAACATGATGCTTCATGGCGTTGCCATCGAAAACCAACACTTAAGTAATGCTGATACCTTGGATGCGGACTGGCCAACAGATGAGCCAACCAATTTTGATGGGGTGTTGATGAACCCACCTTATTCTTTAAAATGGTCAGCGACTGCTGGTTTCTTAACGGATCCACGTTTTTCAAGTTACGGTGTATTAGCACCAAAATCAAAAGCTGACTTTGCCTTTTTACTTCATGGTTTCTATCATTTAAAAAATACAGGAACTATGGCAATTGTCTTACCACATGGAGTTCTTTTCCGTGGAGCTGCAGAAGGTAAAATTCGCCAAAAACTACTCGAACAAGGGGCTATCGATACTATTATCGGACTTCCATCAAATATCTTTTATAATACAAGCATCCCTACGACTATTATCATATTAAAGAAGAACAGAACCAACAAAGATGTCTTCTTTATAGATGCTTCAAAAGAGTTTGATAAGGGCAAAAATCAAAACACAATGACAGATGCTCATATCAAGAAGATTCTTGATGCTTATAAGAGTCGTGATAATTCTGATAAGTTTTCATATTTAGCTTCATTTGATGAAATCATTGAAAATGACTATAACTTAAATATCCCACGCTATGTCGATACTTTTGAGGAAGTCCCTGTTAAACCACTTCCAGAATTAGCGAAACAACTCAATGATATTGATCAAGAAATTGCCAAAACAAATGCCAAACTAGATCAACTCATGAAACGACTAGTCGGAACAACTAAGGAAGCTCAAGATGAATTGGATGCTTTTAGAAAATAATAATCAGGCATGTGTCAAACTTCCCAACAGTCAATTTTGAAGTTGAATCAAAAAAGATATAACCCCTTATTTCTCAGATATGTTTCAAAAAGTGAATAAAACAAACACCTTTATATATTTTTAAAAAGCAACCTAGAATTGAGTTATTAGGTGAAAATGATATAATGAATGTCGTACAAAAAAAGATTGCATCTGCTTTTGATCATTTTTAAGAATAGGGCAGTGTAAGGCAATTATAAATTAACAACAAGGACTAATCCCTTGATATGAAAGGAATTTATTAATTATTATGATGAATATGCAAGACTTGTTCCATGATTTTTTATGTCTTGTAATCATCAGAAATGTTGATTTTAAGCCTTTTAAATTTTGCTAAATTGAACTAAAATCACTTAAATTTATTACAATAAGACAAAAAATAGACAAAGACAGTATCTTCTATACACAAAAAATCGTATTACAAAATAAAGTAATACGATTCTTTTTATTGTTTATAAATTTTCTTATTAAGTCGATCGGTTCAATGATTTTTAAATATATTTGAAAATATCATACTTAAAGCTTTTGTTATAGCATTCCTATTTTGGACTATTCCCATTATTTTAAAATAGTATATCTAACAATTAAAGTTCTCGATACAACTTATAAATAGGGAATTCCTGATATCTTTTCTGTAATTCTTCCTCTAATTTGTTCCAATAATAATCTGCTTGAGATTTTGATTTCAGTAGGACCGTCACACCAAAACAAACTTCAGAATCTTCAATATTGCTAGTCAATATTTCATTTAATTTCTCTTTTTCTTTATCATTCAGAGGACGTCTTCTGATTTTAATTTGTAAATCATTTATCAATGCTCTTTCATAGCCTTTGGAATGTGTCGTATTCCAATTTGAAAGCTGCTGAGCCCAATCAAGAAGTAAATTCTTTCTTCCCACATCTTCTGATAAATCTGAAGCAGAAATAATTCTAATAAGGGTTTCATCGGCACTTGAAACAAAGTTTCCTGTGTCAACTAATCTCTGATATGAGGCAATTACTGCATCAAAATCACAATTATCTATCTTTAACCAATCATTTGGCTCAAAAACCTCAAAAATCGAAACATCTTCTGCATTCTCATCAACTATACTATCCCCTTTTTTACACCAAGGTGTTTCCAAAAATATATTAATTAGTCTACCTGAGTTAGTTTTTTCAAATTGATAGAAAGTGAGAAAATTTGCATTAGCAACTCTTAGATGTAATAATTTTGATTCGTCATAATTTGAAGAAACTTTTTCTCCTAAAACAAGACCTTTATTAAGAAAATATAAATTTCTCTGTGACTGGTTATCAAAAAGTGACAAATCTATTTCCTTTTTCACTCCCATTTTTTCCATAAAAGTTGAAACCTGAAGAAGTTCATCTAACTGCTCACTTAGATTCATATCTTTAATTTTATCTAGTGATTGTGGATCAAATTCAATTTTTGCTTCATTTAATTTAACATAACCCACATTTTGTAATTCTTGAAGGGCTTTAGTGCATTCTATTGATTGATTTAATAAATCTGGTCTCGAATAATTTAATCTAAATTTTCCTGCTTTTTCATCGGCTTGCAATTTAAAACCTGAACCAATCTGTAATTCTACATTACCGTTTGGAAAACGACATCGAACCACATTTTTTATAGTATAATTTCCAATAGTAAAGGTAAGATCTGTCTTTTCAGCAGTTTCAACAATTTTTATTGGATTCTCAATTGGGATTTCAATACCTGTATCATCATCTACCATATAAGCAAAAAGTTCATGTTCTTCTTGATAATCAAAAACATCAATTGGACTTTTTCCGTAATGATAAAATTTCAATTTTGGCTCTTTCGGCAGTTTGTCCATAGTCAATCCGCGACTAGTAGCAAAACTATACTGCTTGCGACTTGAATTGATAAAATCCATCAGCATTGGGTAAACCTTATTTTCTGATAAGGAATGGATTTCAATTGACACTTTTTTAGGTGCCCCTGTAGTCAATTTTCTTTTACTTCTCTTTATAAGATTTTTTATTGAAAGAGGTGGAAGAGATTTGTATAATATCTCTTTTATATTATTCTCTTCATCAATCCATACTACAAACAGTACAAATCCACCATTTTTTTGATACAATTCTAAATCACTCAGACTTATCAAAAATCTATTATTCTTTTTCTTTTGTTGAGTTGCTTTAATTTGAACAGGAACTTTTCCTATAATATCAGACTTTTTCTCGCTAGGTGCTCTTAGAAGGTGAATCTCTCCATCCCAAAGTGGTGTTTTATCATTCTCATCAAAGTAAGTTTGTAAGTAGTTGTTCTTATCAAGAACAGTACGTAAATAAGACAATCCTAACGTTTCTATTTTTCTATTGTTTACCAAATCACACCTCGATAAGCTTCTGACTACATTATATCATGTATCTAAATAATATATAGAATTTCTCAGATTCTTATTTCATAACTTTTTGATTATTTTTATAATGCTTTATATAGGACTGTAGCATTTTCTGTTGTGAAACCATATTCTTCAAAGATACGATTTCCTGGTGCCGAAGCTCCCCATGTGTCAATGGTTAAGGTTTTGCCAGCTAAGCCTACATATTTTGCCCAACCAAAGCTTGATGCTGCTTCAATTGCCAAGCGTTTTGTGATTGTGGCTGGTAAAATCTCTTCTTTATAAGCGTCGCTTTGCGCATCAAAGATATTTTGTGATGGCATTGATACAACACGAACATGGATCCCTTCTTCTGCTAGCGCAGCCTGTGTATCCATGGCTAATTTTACTTCAGATCCCGTCGCAATGATGATACCATCCATTTCGCCTTTGGCTTCTGACAAGATATAAGCACCCTTATTTAAACCTTCTTCTGCTAATTCTTTTGTTCCTTCAAGAACTGGCAAGTTTTGTCGTGTTAACACTAGCATTGTTGGTTTATCTATTTCTGCTAAGGCATGTTTCCATGCGGCATTGGTTTCATTACCATCCGCTGGACGAATGACGTTCAAGTTTGGCATTGAACGGACACTTGCTAACTGTTCAATTGGTTCATGAGTTGGACCGTCTTCACCAACGGCAATGGAGTCATGTGTCATGACATACATGGTTGGTAAGCTTTGCAGTGCTGCCATACGTACTGCAGGTAATAGATAGTTTGAGAAGACGAAGAATGTACCACCATAAACGCGAGTACCACCATGAAGAGCAATACCGTTCATCGCAGCTGCCATGGCAAATTCACGTACACCAAACCAGATATTGCAGCCTTCATATTGACCTGGTTGGAAGTCTTTTTCAACTTTAACCATTGTGTTGTTTGAGGCTGAAAGGTCTGCCGAACCACCCCAGAATGATGCGACTTGTTCAGAGATTTGTTGGATAGCCTCTTGACTTGAAACACGGCTAGCTTTTGATGACCCAAGTTCATGCGCAGCTAATTCTACTGAAACTGGTTCATTTGAAAAGACTTCTTTATAGCCTTTAGCAAGTTCTGGATATTCCGCTTCATATTTTGCAAAGAGTTCATTCCAAGCATTTTCAGCTTGTTCACCACGTGCTTGTAATCCTTCTTGGAAACGAGCTTTCACTTCGTCAGGAACGATGAAATCTTCATAGGTCCATTTGTAAGCATTTTTAGTAAAGACAATGCCTTCTGCTCCAAGTGGGGCACCATGAACTGCTGAAGTTCCTTGTTTTTCAGATCCAAAAACAATAATTGTTTTAACTTCAATAATAGTTGGTTTTTCAGTTTCAGCTTTTGCCTCTTCGATAGCTTTGGCAATAGCATCTAAGTCATTGCCGTCTTTAACGAGGATATGTTGCCATCCATAAGCTTCAAAACGTCCTTTAACATCCTCAGTGAAGGCCATAGATGTAGGGCCATCTAGAGAAATGTCATTTGAATCATATAAAGTGATTAATTTTCCAAGTTTTAAGTGACCTGCTAAACTTGCGACTTCTTGACTGACACCTTCCATTAAGTCACCATCACCATTTAAAGCAAAAGTATAATGGTCAACGATATTGAAACCTGGTTTGTTGTATTTTGCAGCAAGGTGAGCTTCTGCCATTGCCATACCTACAGCGTTTGCGATACCTTGTCCTAGCGGTCCTGTTGTTGCTTCTACACCATCTGTATGATTGACTTCAGGATGTCCTGGCGTTTTTGAACCCCATTGACGGAAATTTTTCAAATCATCGATTGAAAGGTCGTAACCAGCTAAATGTAATAAGCTGTATAGCATTGCAGATCCATGTCCTGCAGAAAGAATAAAACGGTCTCTGTTTGTCCAGTTACGGCTTGTTTTAGGATTAATGTTCATGTATTTATTCCATAGAACATAAGCCATTGGAGCTGCCCCCATTGGTAAACCGGGGTGGCCTGAATTAGCTGCTTGGATAGCATCCATTGAAAGCGTACGGACAGTGTTTACTGCCAACTGGTCAACTGCATCGAATGTCATAAGTAAAACCTTTCTGTTTTTAGTAATATAAAAAGGGGATTCCCCTTTTTATTTTTTAAATGAAGCCCAATCATTCATAAATTGATCAATACCACTTTTTGTTAAGGGGTGTTGTACCATCTTGTCAAAAATGGTTTCCGGAATTGTTGCGATATGTGATCCCAATTTAGCAACTGCTTCAACATGAGCTGCACTGCGGATGCTAGCAGAAATAATTTCTGTGCCAAAACCATATATGTCAATAATGTCGCGAAGAGCCTCAATTAATTGATAAGGGTCTGTACCGATATCTTCTAAACGCCCAATAAATGGACTGATATATGATGCGCCAGCTTTCATGGCCATAAGACCTTGTGAAACCGTAAAGATAAGGGTGACATTGATTTTAATGCCTTCTTTTGACAAAATACTGGTTGCTTTCAATCCTTCTGCAGTCATTGGAATTTTAACAATAACATTGTCATGCCATTTAGATAGTGCACGCGCTTCGTCCACCATTTCATTAGCTGTTAATCCCGTTACTTCTGCTGAAACTGGACCATCAATGATGTCACAAATTTCTTTAATAACCGTTTCAAAATCACGACCTTCGCGAGAGATAATCGTTGGATTTGTCGTTACACCATCCACCAAACCAAGTTCATTGATAGTTTTAATAGCTTCAACATTAGCTGTGTCTAAAAAAAATTTCATTTCTATCCTCTATTTATCTAGTTTAATTTTTTTCCAGTCATTTCAAAGTAGTCATTGGTCATAATGTCCCATGATTCTGAAATATTATCTGTTAATGCGAATAAACCACTTCGTCCAACAATGTATATATCAGGGCCAGCCTCATCAATTTTTTTAAATGTTTTACGGCTAGATGAACCATCCATCTCAATTAAGTAATTATAATTATTTTCTTCTCTCAATCTTCTTAGATCTACAATTTTATCTAAAGTTGAATCTAAAAACCTTTGTCCAGCAAAACCAGGATCCACTGTCATAATAGTAACTTTATCTAACAGTTCAATATAGGGCATTATTACTTCAATAGGGGTTTCGGGATTTAAAACTACCCCTGCTTTTAAACCTTCATTATGAATTTGATCAATTAACCTAAACGCCAGACCATTTATCACTTCAGCATGCATACAAATCCATTCACATTTTATATCAATCATTTGTTGCACCCAAAACGGTTGATCTTTTACCATCAAATGAGCTGACATTGGTAAGGAGGATAGCTTTCTAACTTCTTCCACAAACCAAGGAGACAGTGTAATATTAGGTACAAAATGTCCATCCATTATATCAATATGGTAGGAATCAACATGTGAATCTAAAAAACAGATTTCTTCTTGGAATTTGTCAAGATTCATACACATCAACGAGGGAGATATTTCTACTTTTTGCATCATAGTTCTCCTTACATGATCTCGATATCATCAAGTGCGATATCTTCTTCGTCTTCAGCAGAAACAATTGTAACTTCATTACGATCAACTGGCTTTTTAGCCAATGAATATACTAATCCTGTTACCAAGATATTAGATAACAAGCCACAAATTCCGGCAATTGGCCTAGTCATTGTAGGAATCATTAAAATTCCACCGAATGGCACTGCAGAATCAGCTCCCATTGTCATTGAAACAGCTCCTCCTACAGCTCCACCGACACCAATTGCTAAAATTGCAGGCATTAAGTTGTTCATTACAATAGGGATTACCCCTTCAACAATATTCACAATCCCCATTGGCACTGCAGATTTTAAGGTTTCAATCTCATCGTTAGTATAAATGTTTTTCTTGAATAATTTAGCAATAAAATAGGCTAAACCAAATCCTACTGGTGTCGCTGTATTAACTAATTGTAAAGCAGTAAGTGGTTCTTTTACTCCTTCAGCTTGTAAGGTCAATACAAATGCATAAACAGTTTTATTCAATGGTCCTCCAAGGTCTACCCCTGAAAGGACACCAATAACAGCACCCATAACAAGATTTGAGGTATTTCCTAAGCTTTTTAGAAAATCAGTTAACCAACCAGTAAAGGCTGAAATGGGACCACCAATCAGATAAATCATGATAAGACTACTCAATAAAGCTGCAAAAAATGGAACAATAAGTGTTGGCATCAGTCCTTTTGCCCAATTTGGTACTTTTACATTTTTTAAAATACCTAAGGCGATAAATCCTGCAATATAGCCACCTAAAATACCACCAATAAACCCTGCACTGATAGCGTTTGCAATCAATCCGACAACAAACCCTGGGGCAATCCCTGGTTTACCAGCGATTGAAAAAGCAATACCAGTCGCAATAATAACAGGTAACAAACCGAGAGCTTTACCACCCATTGTGGCCATCGTATCCCAAAAAGAAAAATTGCCAATAACTAGTGCATCTTGTGCTCTACCGCCCATAGCCATACCAATAGCGACTAAGAAACCTGCTCCACAAACAATTGGAATTAAATAAGAAATTGCTGTTAGCAAGTGACCTTTAAAATTAGCCTTTTTAATCATATCTTTCATTATTATCTCCTTTTACGAAAATGCTTCTATAACATCATCTTCATTTTTAGCATTAATTAATTTTTCTACAATTTGATCATTTCCTAGTTTTCTAGCAAATAGTGATAATATTTTTAAATGTTCTTGTGCAGCGATTGAATCATTTCCTACTGCAAATAAAACAATAACTTTTACACCATTATCATCTAAAGTTTCCCATGGGATTTCTGAAGAATTAATCCCAATTACGACTGCAGGCTCTGTTACATGTGAGCTTTTACCATGCGGAATGGCAATATAATTTCCAATGCCAGTTTGTCCTTCAGACTCTCTAAGATAGATGTCTTTTATAAATCCTCCTTCATCAGAAACAAACCCTTCATTTTTTAAAAGCGACACTAATTCTGAAAATGCTTCATCTTTTGTGGTGACATTCATATTAGTTTTAATTAATTTACGTTTAATAGCATCTCTTGCTTCCATTGGGCAACCCTTTCTAATTTGACGCAACTTCCACAAGTTTTGCGATTAATTTGTTAGGTGACTTAATCGCAACTTCTGTTGGAACTTTTACTACTTTTTTCCCTTCAAATCTTTCTTCACCAGCAATTTTTACATCAACAGCTAACAAAACAATATCAGCTGCTGCTATTTCTTCTGATGTTAGTTGATTTTCAATACCAATTGTCCCTTGTGTTTCAATCTTGACATCATGACCAGCTGCTTTCGAAGCATTTTCCAATTTTTCTTGAGCAATATAAGTGTGAGCAATTCCTACTGTACATGCTGCTACTCCAACAATTTTCATAATATTTCCTCCATTAATCGGCTTGGTTTAATAATTTATAAACTTCTAATTCCCGTGTTTCACTTTTTAATTGTCTTAATACTTCTTCATTACTTATTGTTTTATTAATTTTCAAAATAATGTCTTTTACGTTTTTAATATCATCTCTTGACAGCGCAATGAGAAATACTGTATCGACCAATGACTCTTTCCATTTAATTTTATGAGTATTTTGAATAAAAACAACCACTGTTTTTAAGACAAATTCTGGCCTTCCATGCGGTAAAGCGACTCCCAATGGAAACTCTGTACTTCCCATTTTTTCCCTATCAAGTAAACTAGCAACAAATTCTTTTTGGACATATCCCATTTCTACTAGATTTTGTCCCACAGAATTTAATAATTCTTCTTTCGTTTTGAAATCTTGATTAAGCATCGGAATGTAATAGTTAGCTTCAATTTGATCTTTTTTCCCAATAGTCACGTTATTACTATAAGGGTTTCCTGTTAATAATTGGGTAATTTCTTCATTTTTGATAAATGGTGAGACATAGTAAAGATTAGGCAAATCTAAATTGGTTTCAATAGTTGTAAGGACAAAGTCATAACAAGTCAAATCTTTCTCATACATCTCACTTAAGGATGCAATTTCAACTTGATCTAGTGAAGGCACAACTTTTTTTATTCTATTAATTAGTAATTCAGAAGTCACAATCCCAGTTTGACATACTATTAAGATTTTTCTACTTTTCCCAATTTTTTCAATGGAAAGTTGAAAATAAATGGTTAAGTAGGCTACTTCATCTTCATTAAAAACAACATCTAACTCTTGACCTAAGTCCTGTAACACCAACCAAAGTACATTATACGTTATGGCAAACTCCAATTTTATTTTATCTGTAAATGGATTTTGTATATGCGTATGGTATTTCAATCGGTACAACATGGCTGGTATATGTTGACTAAGTTGATCAAAAAGATATTGATCTTCCAAAAAATTGATGGACATAGCCTTTGAAACATCCTCCAATAGGGCAGTGACAAATTTATCATCATTTTGCTGAACTGGTATCGGTTCAAACCTATAATTCAATAACATTTGAGAAAGGTACTCAATATCACTATTTGTATATTCAAAACCTAATCGTAAGGAAGCTTTATGTAATAATGTTACAGCTGTACTCACATAAAAGGCATGATGCTTTTTATCCAAAGGGTTTATAGTCTTTTCAAAATGATTCCCCGTAAGTAATTGACTAACAAATATGATATATATATTTAAGAGACTCTCAATATAAGTATCTAATATTGTCATCACATTTGATCTGATAAAAGTGTAAAGAACATTTTTACAAACACTAATAACTTCACTTGAGTAATATTCAGTTAATGAATCTATACGATCTTCAAAAATATCATTCCCTAAATTTGCTTTAAATGTCATAATGTATTGATTGAAATTAAACAAGACAAGTATTTTTTGGTCTAGAGGCATTTTTTCAATTTTAGTTCCACTCTTATTACTATTTAAGAAACTTAAATTATTTTGAAATAAAGTACCTTCTATAAATTTTAAATCATTTTTAATAGAGGTTTGACTAACAAAATAGTGATCAGAAAGTCCTTTTAAAGTAACAGTTGCATGATCAAAGAGGAGACTTTTCATAATCTCGATTCTCCTTGTTTCAGCAGGATCAGTTGAAATATTTAGAATTGGTCTATCATCAAACCCTCTTTGATTGACTAATTTTATTCCTTTACCTCTTTTAGAATTAATTTGATACCCTTCTTCAATTAACAACTTTATTTCTGAATAAATTGTTCTATCTGAAATACCTAATTCTTTTGCAAACTTACCGATCGGTTGATAGCTTTGCTCACTTTCTAAAATTTTTAGAAGTTTAACTTGTCTACTAGTCAGCATCTTTGGATACTCCTCTTATAAAATCAATAGCTATTTCATTTACATTTACAATTGTAAGCGCTATATATCATTTAGTAAACAACATAAAATTGCAAATAAGTTTGCAACTTTATGTTGTTTAAATTAAAATACAAAAAAATGAAAGTGTATGACACTTTCATTTCATTATAGCACAGAAAATATTTTGAAAAATTGGTCATAAAGTTACAATTAATCGATCGAAAATGTCAACTTAGAATCTGCAATTGTTTTAATAAATCCTAATGTTGATGAACTTGGATTATTACTATAAATCAAATCATAAGGTAAGGAGAATTCACTCTCCAAGGGAATAGTTATCAAGTTTGGGTGTACATCAATAATTTTTGCCTGGGAAAATTCACTTAACAATGCATTTCTAAACTGATCCATTCCCGTTAAGGCATTTTTTTGAGGCATTAATATACTAAATTCTACAATATCAGAAAGTGTTACCTTTTTTTGAGAGCTAATGGATGATTACTATTAACCGCAACTGCTAAAGGAGTTTGAAAGAGTTCGTAGAATTGGCAATGTCCCTTCCAAGCAATATCACAATATATCGCTTCAACTACATCACACTCAGCTTCCGAAGTGTGCGGAAAGGCAAAGTCATAGGGAAAAATGTGCTCTTTAAAATAATTGACAAATTTCATTAACAAACGAGGTTTAAAAATATCTGCTGTTCCAATTTTAATAATTTCTTTTTGACTAGCAATAGATCGACCTTTCTCAATCGCTAGTTTAGACATCTTGATAATATTAAGACCATCCGTGTATAAAGACTGACCTGCAGGTGTTAAACTGATACCGGTTTTCCAATAAATTGATTTGCTGTGCAACAGCAGAAGTTGAAATATAAAGCTTTTTTGCAGCCTTGCTAAATGAACCTTCTTCTGCAACTTTTACAAACGTTTCTAATTGTTGAATATACATGTCATAGTCTCCTAGATATCATCAAATATAAAGTTTTGACTTAACGCTATCATAACATTTTACAAATTCCCAAGCAAGAGAGCACTTGTTAAAATGACAATAAGATAAGGAGAAATATTATGACAAAAACAATTGTAATTACAGAAGCTTCTTCTGGCATTGGAGAAGCAACAGCCAAATTTTTTGCAAAAAAAGGATGGCAAGTAGCCGCAACAATGTGAAGACCCGAAAAGGAAACAGATCTATCTCAATTAGCAAATATCAAAGTTTTTAAGTTAGATGTAACTGACTCTTTTTCAATTCAAAAAGCATTTTTAGAAATCAAAGAAGAATACAAAACTATTGATTGTTTACTAAATAACGCTGGTTATGCACTCTTTGGCCCTTTAGAATTATCATCTGAAGAACAAATACGTCGGGCATACGATACTTTATCGTTAGGTGTAACTTTTGTTACAAAACAATTTATTCCACTTTTACGCGAAAATGGAGGCGGTAGTATTATTACAATTTCTTCGGTAGGAGGTGTCCTCACACTACCATTAACAGCAACCTACCACGCAGCAAAATAGGCAGTGGAAGGATTAATGGAGGGCCTCAGCTATGAACTTTATCCCTTTAATATTTATTGTAAGTTGATTGAACCTGGCGGGATACAAACAGATTTTTGGAACCGTTCTTTAGAAATAACAGATGGTGTAAAAGAAAGCCCATATTCAACATATGCAGAAAAATACCTGGAGGATATGACTGAACCAGTCTCTTCTAATCGTTCAAGTCCTGATTTGGTAGCAGAAACTATTTACATCGCTGCTACTGATAACATTAAACAATGGCGTTATCTTGTTGCGTCAGAAGAATTTATCAACTACCGTAAGTCTATGACTGATCAAGAATGGATAGCATCAATGATGAAAAATTATTTAGGAAAGGATTAACCATAATGCCATTAAATCAATTTTTTATATTAAATAATGGAGTAAAAATACCAAGTCTTGGCTTTGGCGTTTTCCAAATAGATGACCCTCTAGAGTGCGAACAATCCGTCTTAGATGCACTTCAAGTTGGTTATCGCCTCATTGACACAGCTTCTGGATACCTTAATGAGGAGGCAGTTGGTCGTGCTATTAAGAAATCAGGAATCCCCAGAAAAGAAATTTTTGTCGTGACTAAACTTTGGATCCAAGATGCATCTGAGGAAAAGGCTGGACCTGCTATTGATAGAGCATTAAAAAGGTTACAACTAGACTATATTAACCTTTATTTAATCCATCAACCAATGGGGGATTATTATGGGGCATGTCGTGCATTAGAAAAAGCCTACGAGGAGAGAAAAGCTCTAGCAATTGGTGTTTCTAATTTTTCAAATGGACGAGTTCAAGATTTAATCTTACATAACAAGATTATCCCTGCGGTCAATCAGATACAAATGAACCCTTTTCATCCTGCAAAAGATCAAGTAGAGTGGTTAAGCAAAAAGGGCATCCATACTATGGCTTGGGGACCATTTGCAGAAGCGAAATACGGAATCTTTCAGCATCCTACTTTGGTAGAGATTGCGGAACGCTATAATAAAAACTGTGTCTCAAATAATCCTAGCTTGGGAAGTGAAAAACAAAGTAACAGTCATTTCAAAAACTGTGCACAAAGCTCGTATTATGGGAAATATGGACTTTTTTGACATATTATTAACCGATGATGATATGACTAAAATAGCAAGCCTTGAAAAATCAGAATATCTATTTGGTGATGTAGAATCACTGGAGCTAATTGAATACTTATCAAATAATGTTTTTGATATATAGAAATTCTTCTTCATCGCTAAAATAAGAATTATCTTGTACATTTGTAGAATATAAACATTGAATAACACTATCTGAATCTCTTTTTAGCCTTGCCCCCTCCTTGCTCTAATCTATTAGAGCAAATTATTTTAATTGCTTTTAATAAGGAGAATGAGATCTTATGATGACTATGCAAGGCTCGTTCTACGTTTCTTTATGCTATGTAATAGTCAGAGATATTTATTTAAGGCCTTACATAATTTTATAAATTAATGTAAAATCATTTAAACCTACATCAATATGATGTAATTAGTCAATGACAGTATCTTCTACACAATAAAAATCGGTTTACAGAAAAATGTAAAACGATTTTTTATTACCTATAAATTTTCTCTTAAGTCGAACAGTTAATTAATTTACTATCAAAATTTATTTAGAGACTTTTGTCTTTACTATCTCTTTATTAATGGCATCAATAACCGTAGACTTATGATTTTGATAGGCTTCTGGCATATCTTTATATTTCTTACTCGCTTCGACTTTTACAGCCAAATAACGATCAAAAGCAGTCTTATTTTCTATTAAGTAATCTCTAAATTGTAACTCTTGTAAACCTTTCGGATCTTCCTTTTCATAAAAATGTAGGTGTACTAAGTGATTTATTTTGTCTTTTGCATATTTAACAAAATATCTTCTTCCTAGAATTCCATTTTCACCTTTAGCAACATATCCAGAATTCAACATGGAATTATTATACGTATCTACCATATTAATATTGTTAACGAATATGAGTACATCAATTATCGGTTTAGAGGCCATACCTTTGATTGAAGTTGACCCAAAATGATGGCATTCAATTTCTAGTCCACTTAATAGTTTAGTAAGTTCTTCTTTAATTTCTTGATACTTCTCTGGCCATTTATTATTATATAGTTCGAGTTTCATTTCTCGTTTTCTCATTAATATACTCCTACTTCACTAAAATTGTTAACTTTCAAGTACTAAATATCAATATTGCCTTTAAGATATAAATTAGCTTGTCCTGATATTTTAACAAGATTCTCTTCCAACTCAATCATCATCAACCCTTGTCTTTCAGATAATTGCTTGGATACTAATTGTTCCTTTCCAAGCTTTTTCGTCCAAATTGGTGCTAAACGTGTCTGTGCTGAGCCAGTGACAGGATCTTCATTGATACCATAATTTGGTGCAAAGTAACGAAGAACATAATCAATATTTTTTTCTGAACTTTGGGCTGTAAGTGTCACTCCATGTGGTGCTAATTGACTAATTTTCTCTAAATCAATTTTGAAATTCTCTATAGATTCTTGATTTTCCAGATATAAAACAAGATGCTCTTCATCTGCTGTTCGATAAGCTTCCAGGATAGTAGGTTCAATCGATTCTCTCATCATCGCTGTTATTGGAACTTGCTTAACGTCAACCATTGTAAAAAATAAGGTTATATCTTCACCACTAATAGTTACTTCTAGAAGTCCTGACTTTGAAGAGAAAGTGATATGACTTAAATCATCTTCAAGATAACGTGAAATAACATAGGTACTTGCTAGAGTCGCATGCCCACATAAATCCACTTCTTTTTCTGGTGTGAACCATCTAATCTTATATAGATCTTTTCCTTTTAAAATAAATGCAGTCTCAGATAGTTTATTTTCTTTAGCTATTTTCTGCATTAAATCCTCTTTAATCGGTTCATTTAAAACCACAACCCCCGCAGGGTTGCCACTAAACGCCTTATTGGTAAAAGCATTCACAACATAATAAGGTAACATATCACATTCCTATCTTTTCAAGTAAAACATAAAATGAGGAAACCTATCATTCTTCAAAAATCTTTTTTTAATAGTAAATCCTGATTTTATGGCAATATTCATTGACTGTAAATTAATATCTCGACTTATGATAATGAGTTCCTCAAGGTTTAACTCTTCGAAAGCATAATCTCGTACTGCCCTAGCAACTTCTGTCGCAATTCCTTTATTCCAATGCTCTTTTTTAAGATGGTAACCTATTTCAGGGTAATTTTCTCCTTCAACAGTTTGCATTGTAATGCCACATTCACCTACGACCTCTGAAGTTTCTTTATGAATGATTTTCCACAGACCAAATCCATCAGACCTGTAAGAATTCATATTCCAATCTAACCAGTACTGACAATCTTGATCAGTAAAACTCTTATCATAAGCCCACATCACTTCTTCATCTTGCAAAATGACTTTAACTCAGATAAATCTCCGCTATCCCATTCTAATAAAATAAATCGACTAGTTTCTAAAATTATATTCTTCATAATTCATCCTTATAGATTAAATATTACAAATTTCTTTACATTCTCAATTATTATCCAAACTAACTACAGCCGTAAACTAGCTGTTTAAAAATATTTTAATTATATTATATAATTTTTATCTCAAATAACTACTAAAAAAGCGTCATTGTGAGACTTTTAAGTCGGAATTAATATAAATTATAACAGCACAAAGTGCAAAATATCTTTTCTAAACAGAAAAATCAATAAATCTAAAAAATAACTAGCAAATAAAAGCTGTCTGATTAGTTATTATCTCATGATATTTCTGGTCATTTTAATATCCCAATACTAACTAAAAAAGGAATGAAAAATACCTAGACACTTAAATGCGGTTGAAAAACTTAATGCATCAATAACATTACCCATTAATGGTAAAATAAAAGCCAAAAGAAGTAATCCTCAAAAACTAAATAATTCACTTGCTCCTAGATGAGCGATGTTACTTTTTAGGAGTGTTTAAACATATATTTACACTTTTTTAAAATATCTAGTTAAGAGTCATATCTGACTAAACAATTACTGAACCTTCATCTTTCCATCATTTGAACAGTTAAACTATTCAAATCTCCTTCTATATAAAAAATCTTGTAAATATTTTTTTATCGTTAATTATCTTATTATAGAATAATTAATTTTTGAAACAATTAAGAATCTTACTACAATCTTGGAAACATTCTTTCTCTTGGTAATTTAGCCAAATGAACTAGTATAGACCTTCAAAAATCCAATATTATCTAATCCCTATGACACACCCCCTTTCCTATGCTATAATGTTACAGTAATCACTTTTACTAAGGAGAATAAAATCTTATGATGAATATGCAAAATATGATGCGTCAAGCACAAAAGCTTCAAAAACAAATGGAACAAAAGCAAGCTGATTTAGCAGCTAGCCAGTTTACTGGAAAATCTGCTCAAGAGCTCGTTACTGTGACATTTACAGGCGATAAAAAGCTAATTTCAATTGATTACAAAGAAACTGTGGTAGACCCTGAAGATATTGAAACACTACAAGACATGACAACTCAAGCTATCAATGACGCTTTAAGCCAAGTTGACGATGCTACAAAAAAAATTATGGGAGCATTTGCGGGGAAAATGCCATTCTAAAAAATAAATCACATTTACTGAATCACCTGTAAATGTGATTTTTATTTCAAACTTCTTTCATTTTTTCACGAAAACAAGTTTTATTTCCAAAAAAATATTTGCAAAAAACCAGCAGAGAGGTATAATAACATTGAAAATATTAGAGAGAAGGTGACTAACCATGGTTATGGATAGTCTGATCATAAAACAGTTGATTAAGAGTACATTTGATATACCCTTACAAGTCACTTATCCAAATGGGAATATTGAAACTTATAATGGTAACAATCCCCACGTCAAACTTAAACTAAACAAAAATTTCTCCGTCTCGGAGCTATCAAAAGACCCTTCTATAGTATTGGGTGAAGCCGTTATGGATGGAGACATTGAAATTGATGGTTCTATACAAGAATTAATTTTATCAGCTTACCGCTGTGGAGACAGCTTTCTACGTAATAGTAAATTTAGCAAATTGATTCCTAAACAATTTCATGATAAAAAACACAGTAAATCCGACATTCAAAAGCATTATGACATCGGAAATGATTTCTATAAACTTTGGCTTGATGATACCATGACTTATTCATGCGCCTATTTTAAACATGAAAATGACAGTCTAGAGCAAGCTCAACTAAACAAAGTACACCATATTCTTAATAAATTAAATGCTCATCCGGGAGGGAAATTACTAGATATCGGTTGTGGCTGGGGGACACTTATCATTACTGCTGCTAAAGAATATGGCTTAAATGCGACAGGTATCACCTTAAGTGAAGAGCAGGCTTCCTTCATTACTAAGCGTATCAAGGAAGAAGGATTGGAAAATAAAGTAACAGTCCTCATTAAAGATTATCGTGACATTCATGAAACATACGATTATATCACTAGTGTTGGTATGTTTGAACATGTAGGAAAAGAAAATTTATCTCAATACTTCCAAACTATTTCTAAAAGACTCAACATTAATGGTCTAGCTCTTATTCATGGTATTACTGGACAAGTGGGTGGTAATCATGGTAGTGGAACTAATTCTTGGATTAATAAGTATATCTTCCCAGGAGGATATATCCCTCGTTTAACTGAAAATTTAAATCATATAGCTAGTGCTGGACTTCAAATTGCTGACTTAGAACCGCTTCGTCGTCACTATCAAAAGACTCTCGAATTATGGACAAAAAATTTCCATAATGCCCTTCCTGAAGTTCAGAAAACTCATGATAAGCGTTTTATCAATATGTGGGACCTCTATCTTCAATCTTGTGCGGCCTCTTTTGAATCTGGCAATATTGATATTTTTCAATACTTGCTTTCAAAAGGTGTTTCAAAAGACACTATGCCTATGACACGCGATTATATGTATTCTGCTAATTGATATAGTTAATATTATAGTATTCCAACTTATTCTAAATAAAAAGAACTCTCTTGAATTCAAGGGAGTTCTTTAACGTTCTTCTCTGGCTAACTCTATACAATGTGACTTTTGGTGACAATGTGGACAGAATACTTTTCGCGTCTTAGGGGTATGTTTCGCTAGATTAAATGCTTGATATGTCGGTGTAAAGGTTTGATGACAATTTGGACAAAGATAAACAACCTGTTGTTTAAAATACCAAACCATACCATTCATAGCTATTAAGAATACTGTTACTGCTATCCACATAAGCCATCTTTGATTTAGAGAAACTGCTGCCATTATTAACGTAATATAGACCATAATAATCATAATGACTTGTAGCACTATGCTTTTTTGTAGTTTACCCCATTTTCTTTTGTTTTCTTCCATAAGCACAATGTCAGAAAGATAGCCTAATGTTTTACTGTCTTGTTTTTCTACGGTTTTTAGTAGGTTGACAGCTTTGTCAAGTTTGTCTTTTTTACTATCAATAGATAGCCTTAATTCTCTTATCTGCACTTGTAAAAAAAGCTCTAAAATCTGACTAGCATTGTCTTCAGTAAATAGATTTTTGATATTATCAATTGAAAAATCTAAATCTCGTAAATAAATAATTTGTCTAAGCTTTTCTAAATCAGCAATACTATAAACCCTCCTACCTCCTTCAGATAGTTCTGATGGGGATAAAATTCCTCTTTTGTCATAGTACTGAACAGTACGAACAGTAACTCCTGCTTCTTTAGCTAAGTCACCAGTGGAATATTTTTCTGACATGTTTCACACCTCCTTTAATATAGTAAACACTTCTTTATCAGAAACACCTTTACTATATCAAATGACCTAAGGTAATAAGCAAGTAATAACGCTAAGTATTTTTAACTTTAAATAAAACTACAACAATTAATCAAACAAATTTCCTAAAGTCGCAAATGGGCTATCAACTGCTACCTCTTTTTGCTGTTTTAAATAGATTTTATTTTCATCCAAGTCCAGAAATTTTTCATAAACACGCGCAGTCATGCGGGCATCCTCTAAGCTATTATGTGCCTTACCCTTTATTCCTAAAAAGTCAGCAACAGTAGTCAATTTAAGGTTGACAATACCATTTAAATCTGTACTACGTCTCACAAAAGCTTCATCATATAAGTCCACCTGATATTGACTAGTTAGATCCAAACCATTTTCAACTAAAAGAGGTAAATCCGATTTATGCCCATTATAACCAATCAGCGGTGTGTCTCCAACAAAACTCTGAAAGTCTGTCAAAACTGTCTCAATTTTAGGAGCCCCTATAATATCTCTAGCTGTAATACCTGTTAAACCATTAATAAAGCTTTGTAATGGAACTTTTGTGTGAACATAAGTATCAAATAAAGCAATCTCTTGATGATTAGAATATTTAACGGACGACACTTGAATAATATGGCTATGCTCACCAACCGTGTTAAACTCTAAACCAAAAGCTATATATTCTTGTAATTGTTTCATTATTTCTCCTAAAAAGCGCAAGGAAACTCCTTACGCTTTTATTCTATTTTTTATTGAAGAAACGTCCAAAGAAACTTTTTTTAACAGCTTCTAATTCTTGAATTTTTTCTTCTTTGGCTTCTTGAATCTCTTCAACCTCTGCTTTAGCTTCATTTAACTCAAGTTGCAGACGTTGCGTATCTTCCATAGCAGTTAAAGTCAATTGCTGTTGTTGATCTAATTGCTTATCTTTCTCTGCTATTTGAATATCTTTTACATGTAACTGCTCGTCTTTTGAAGCAATCTGAATATCTTTTGCTTTTAACTGTTCATATAAACGTGTGATTTCAGTATTCTTCTCATCAACGAGAATTTCTAAAAGTTCTCGTCTTGATGCTTCTTCATCAATTGGTTCCTCTTCCAAAATAGTTTTTTTATAGATTTCTTCCAATTTAATCAAGCCATCACGATTAACAACTGTAACGCCTTTACTATTCTTTTCCACACATTCTTCAGGGAGTGTTTTAACTCTGTTATTCATCGCTTGACGACTAACCCCTAAAATTTCAGCTAATTCACTAACCGTCTTTTCAACTGTCATAACTTCCTCTTTTGTACTGATTTTCTTATAAAAGAATATCACAATCCTAATCTAGTGTCAATTTACTGTCAACTTAAAGTGTCAAACAAGACATTTTGACGTCTATTTCTCTATTTATATGCTAGAATAAGATTATGAAGCATTATGACACAATAATTATAGGTGGTGGACCTGCTGGAATGATGGCAGCTATTTCCTCAAATTTTTACGGCAACAAAACACTTCTTATTGAGAAAAATAAACGTTTAGGCAAAAAACTAGCTGGAACAGGTGGTGGCCGCTGTAATGTTACCAATAATGGAAACCTTGATGAGCTCTTAGCTGGTATACCTGGAAATGGCCGTTTCCTATATAGCGTCTTCTCACAATTTGATAACCATGATATTATTAACTTCTTTCAAGACAACGGCGTCACACTTAAAGAAGAAGATCATGGGCGTATGTTCCCTACTACTGATAAATCTCGTACTATCATTAACGCCCTTGAAAATAAAATAAAAGAACTTGGTGGTCAAATTATGACTGACACAGAAGTTGTCTCTGTCAAAAAGATAGGAGATTCATTCTATATCAAAACTAAAGATACACAGTTCGCATCCGATAAACTTGTCGTAACAACTGGTGGTAAATCCTATCCGTCTACAGGTTCTACTGGTTTCGGTCATGACATTGCTCGTCACTTTAAATTAGAAGTCACAGATATGGAAGCCGCCGAAAGCCCTCTTTTAACTGATTTTCCCCATAAAAAACTACAAGGTATCTCCTTAGATGATGTCACTTTGTCATTTGAAAAGCATATTATTACACACGATCTTCTCTTTACTCATTTTGGATTATCAGGACCAGCAGCCTTGCGAATTTCCAGCTTTGTCAAAGGCGGAGAAACTATATACCTAGATGTTTTGCCCAATATCTCTGTTAAAGAATTGGAAACACACTTCCAAAATGAAAGAGAAAAATCTTTGAAAAACGCTCTTAAAATACTTCTTCCTGAGCGTTTAGCTGAATTTTACGCTGAAGACTTACCCGAAAAAGTAAAACAAGTATCTGTAAAAGACTTAGAAACGTTAATTCAAAAACTTAAAAAACTTCCTATTTTAGTAACTGGCAAGATGTCTCTAGCAAAATCCTTTGTAACAAAAGGTGGAGTTGATCTTAAAGAAATAAACCCCAAAACACTTGAAAGTAAAAAGGTAGCTGGTTTACATTTTGCTGGTGAAGTCCTAGACATCAATGCTCATACGGGAGGGTTTAACATTACTTCTGCCTTATGTACAGGCTGGGTAGCTGGTAGCTTACACTATTAATACATGAAAGCTGAACAATTCCGTCAGCTTTTTATATAGAATTTAAAGATAATATTTGGCTCTTAAGGCTTCTTTGATTTTTTCCAATTCATCTGGTAAATTTACCTGATGAATAGCATACCCAATCTGATAAGGGGATACTATAAAACGAGGAACAATTTTACAAATAAGACCCCCATCATGCTTATAGAAAAAGAGATTATAAGATTTACAGCGCCCTCCCAAGAATTCATTTAAAATATAATGACACAAAATTGGTAAACTATCTGCAATCAAAATAGCGTTTTCCAATTTGGATACTTTAATTGTGAACTCTGTGAAATCAAGCATAGGACGATTGGCAATACTAATCTCTGCTTGTTGACTCGTTTCCGAACAAACCTCGATACCATCAAACCAATCTAAGTTCAACGTTTCATAAGCATCTACGTTTTTTAAGCCAACAATTTGGCTATGAGGATGTCGTAAACTTCCGCCAGATAAGGGCCCAAAATTTCGATAAAGAACGACCGAACGGTAATGACCACTTTCTTCCATTAATTGCCATTTTGACAAAAGATAATCTAACAATTGGCGCATCTTTGACTCACTATAAACTGAAATATCCCCATTGTGATCATTTGATTCAATCACCAATGTTTGATAGGTTTCTTCTAAAGTTGGGTATTTATTTTCTACCCAGATCATATCGTCTTTCACGTCTAGGATTTTTCCTAATTGGCTTTTATCACAAAATGGACATTTGTCTTTATTACTGGGTTTTTGTTTCGCGATATTAGGGTTAAATCGGATATATCTTTCATTCATACTGTTATTGTAACACATTCATCACCATTACAATATAATACTTATCCAGTTAACATTTTCCTTGCATTCTTAGCTGAAAAGAGTATAATAGAATCATGTCTTGTTTACTGGTTAATTACCAGTTAACTAGGCACCCTGTTTTGGGATAGAAAAATCTTTTTGGGAAAGGAGAAATCATGGCTAAGAAATCAAAAATTGCTAAATTTCAAAAACAGCAAAAACTCGTAGAACAATATGCTGAACTACGTCGTGAGTTAAAAGAAAAGGGTGATTACGAAGCACTTCGTAAACTTCCTAAAGATTCTAACCCTAACCGACTTAAAAATCGTGATTTAATCGATGGCCGTCCTCACGCTTACATGCGTAAATTCGGTATGAGTCGTATTAACTTCCGTAACCTAGCTTACAAAGGCCAAATTCCTGGCATTAAAAAAGCAAGCTGGTAATTCGTGAAGACAAATAGTTACTTTTTATGACTATTCTATTGAGTGTGGACGAGTAGTTAATACATTGTAATTATTTAACCTGTTGAGTATTTACTCAGCTATTACAAACTTCTTCAAAATTTTATTATCATAGGAATGTAGGATCTCATCAATCCTTAAATGACTAATAATAAAAGATGAAAAAATTTTTCTTATCTCAAATCATAGATGCCAATTTATTTATTTCCAAAAAGCCCGGTATGCCAAGATACCGAGCTTTTTATTATTATAAATACTGATAAAATTCTTTTAGTTAATTCCCAAAAACAAGACTATTATTTGTAATAGTCACTACTGAATAATATTTCTTTTATTAAAAACTCACAAGACATTTCTTAAAGCAGTTACATCTTCGCGACTAGTTGACCAACTAGTTGCTAGACGTATTACAGTATGATGGTCATCATATTTTTCCCAAAAACTATAAGCTACATTCTTTGCTAAATCTGCTAGTTTTGTATTTTCTACAATAATAAATTGTTGATTAGTTGGTGATTTTAAATAGAATGAGTAACCTTTTTCTTCTAAAATGATTTTTAATTCCTCTGCTAAGTCGATCGCATGCTTTCCAATTTTTAAGTAAAGGTCATCCGTAAAGAAACGATCAAAAGCAAGTCCCAGCAATCTTCCCTTGGCTAATAACGCACCATGCTGCTTTACAATTGTAGTAAACTGTTTTGGACGATTTTTCTTTGTGAAAACAACTGCTTCCCCAGCAAGAGCCCCCATTTTAGTTCCGCCAATATAAAAAACATCTGATAAGGCTGCAATCGTTGGGAAATCAACATCTGTATCTTTCGCAGCCAAACCATACCCCAGACGAGCACCGTCAATAAATAAGGGGATTTGATAATGTTTACAAATCTTCGACAACTCTTCTAGTTCTGCTTTACTATAAAGTGTTCCATATTCTGTTGGATGTGATATATAAACCATTCCTGGAAAAACCATGTGTTGGTAATTACCATCAGCATAAAAAGTCTCAATATAAGTTGCAACTTCGCTTGCGAGTAATTTCCCATTATGAGAAGGTAAAGTCAATACCTTATGACCTGAAAATTCTATGGCTCCTGCTTCATGACTACTCACATGACCTGTTTCTGCAGCAATAACTCCTTCATAAGAAGCAAGCATACTACTGATAACTACTTGATTTGTTTGAGTACCACCCACTAAAAACTCAACTTCAGCTTGTGGACAGGAACAGACTTCTCGAATTTTATCTGCCGCTTGTTGACAGTAACTATCTGTCCTATATCCCGATAGACCTTGATCATTAGTTTCAATAAGGGCATTCAAAAGCTCTGGATGAGCTCCTTTATTATAATCATTTTCAAAATGTAACATTCCTTAACTCCTTTATTAGTTAAAAAAATAGCGACAATATCATTTGCTAATATTTTTGAATATTCAATCATTATAACAAATAAAAAATATCAAAACAAGCGTTTTGATATTATGAACACTATAAACTCTCAAAAGCTAAGCTAGGTTTGGCATTCAATTTTAAAGAAGCAAAATTCTCTTTTTCAAACTCTATCGCTGCTGCTAATGCAATCATTCCTGCATTATCCCCACATAATCTAAGAGGAGGAATAACCACATCAATATCAGGAGAAATATCAGTAGCCAAGCGTTCCCGAAGTCCTTGATTAGCTGCAACTCCACCAGCAACGACTAAAGTTTTCACTGGATGCTTTAACAAAGCTTTTTGAGTTTTAGCCAATAAAATATCCAAAACAGCCGCCTGAAAGGAAGCACATAAATCTTCAAGAACCAATGCTTCACCCTTTTGTTCTGCATTATGATGTAAATTGATAAATGCAGATTTTAATCCAGAAAAAGAAAATTCAAGATGATCTTCTTTGATCATCGCTCTAGGAAAATGGTAAGTATCTTGACCCTTATGAGCTAACTGATCAATCTCGCGACCTGCTGGATAAGTTAAGCCCATAACACGGCCTACTTTATCATAAGCTTCTCCAACAGCATCATCCCGAGTTTCTCCTACTATTTTGTAATCTCCCGGTTCAGAAACATATACTAATTCTGTATGTCCTCCACTGACAAGCAAAGCTAACAATGGGTATTGAAGTTCCTTAACGTCACGTGCTGCCATTAAATGACCCGCCATGTGGTTTACAGGAATTAGAGGTAGTTTATTTGCCCAAGCGAAAGCTTTTGCTGCAGCCATACCTACCAATAAGGCTCCTACTAATCCCGGACCATATGTTACAGCAACAGCATCCAAATCGCTAGCAACAATACCTGCTTCTTGAAGAGCATCCTCAAAACAGGTTGTTACTACTTCAACGTGATGACGGCTTGCCACTTCAGGAACAACACCACCAAAACGTTTGTGACTTTCAACTTGACTTGCAATAATATTAGCTAGTAATTCTTTATCATTTTTTAAAATAGCAACACTAGTTTCATCACATGAACTTTCCACTGCTAAAATATATCTATCTTTCATAATGATATTAATCCATCAATATCGTCTTTTCCATTAGTATTGAGGACTATTCATATCCTTTCTATCATCAACTATTTATCCCTTGCGCATCACTATAGCATCTTCAATTGGATCATGGTAATAATTTTTGCGCTTTCCTAAAACTACAAAACCACACCTCTCATAAAGTTTTTGTGCTACGATATTTGAATAACGAACCTCAAGAAAAACTGGCACCTCTATATCAGCGATCATTGACATTAACTGGTAAGCATAACCTTTACCTTGATAATTTTTTTTAACAGCAATATTAGTAATTTCTACTTCACCTACCAATTGTTGAAGAGCCAAAAAACCAATGACTTCACCGTCATTATAAACAAAAAAATAATCTGTTGAATCTTTTTTTAAATCTTCTGAAATCTGCGATAAACTCCACGGAGATTTGTCATAGACATCAGATAGTACGCTCCATATAGCCAGTGCTTGTTCTGATGATTCCATCTCAAACTCTCTTAATATATTCTTCTGTATTCGTTTCACAGTGGTTTCTTAACCAATTTTCCTCAGCTTCAACACGTTTTAAGTATCGTGGAACAAACGCATCTACATTAACGCTTTTCATTTTTTGTCCTTTGCGCCCAATTGCCACTGCACAAGGTAAAGTTTCTGTAATTTTAGCATGTGGTAAAACTTTCTTAATCTGGTCAACAAATGCTGCAACCTCTCCGACAAAATGAACATTGGCTTTATTCCCCACCTCTTGTAAGACTTCTTCAAGAGAAGTGTGACAGTCTGGTTTAACAGTATCTCCATTTTGATAGAAACCAACATAAACATTGTTACGTCGTGCATCTATAAGTGGTACCAATAAATCATTTTCTGAAAATCCATTTGTTAAAGCGTACAGGCTAGATACTCCAACTAAGTCAATCTTAAGCGTATAAGCTAGCATTTTTGCTGTAGCAACAGCTACACGTAAGCCCGTATAAGATCCTGGACCCTCTGCTACTACGATACGGTCCAAATCTTGAGGTTCTAAATCAATTGATTGCATTAAAAAATCAATGGCTGGCATCAAATTAATGCTATGATTCTTTTTGATATTGATAGTGACAGTCGCTAAACATTCCATATTGTTTAGTACAGCCACTGATAGTGCTTTGCTTGAAGTATCAAAGGCTAAAACTTTCATCATTTAACTTCCCTTACTTGATTCTACCTCTTATTTTATGATATAATCATGATAATTGCAACGAATCAAGGTTAATTCTATTACTCTATAAAAACTTAATAATGGTTTGTCATTGTCTCACTTAACGGCATTGACCCATTTTTTTATAGTTAGAAAAACCGAGAGATAAGAAAGGATTATTATGATTTATAAAGTTTTCTATCAAGAAACAAAAGAACGCAACCCACGTCGTGAGCAAACCAAAACACTTTACATTACTATTGATGCAGCTAATGAATTAGAAGGTCGCATTGCTGCACGTAAACTAGTTGAAGAAAATACAGCTTACAATATCGAATTCATCGAGTTACTTTCAGACAAACACCTTGAATATGAAAAAGAAACTGGTGTTTTCGAGCTCACTGAGTTCTAGAAAGGAGTTAAACATAATAGCTAGAGTAATCTACCCATTATGATAAACTTATTATGTCAAATATCAACTTAAAACCCGAAGAAGTTGGGGTTTATGCGATTGGTGGTCTCGGTGAAATCGGAAAAAATACTTACGGTATCGAATATCAAGACGAAATTATTATTGTAGACGCTGGTATTAAATTCCCTGAAGATGATCTTTTGGGAATAGATTATGTTATCCCAGACTATTCATATATCGTTGAAAACATTGACCGTATCAAGGCCCTTGTTATAACTCATGGGCACGAGGACCACATCGGTGGTATTCCTTTTCTATTAAAACAAGCTAATTTACCGATTTATGCAGGCCCTCTCGCTCTTGCTCTAATCAAAGGTAAGTTAGAAGAACATGGTTTACTTCGTGACGCTACATTATACGAAATCCACGCTAATACAGAGCTGACTTTTAAAAACTTAAGCGTTACATTTTTCCGCACTACTCACTCCATTCCTGAACCATTAGGTATTGTTATTCATACCCCTCAAGGTAAGGTTATTTGTACAGGTGACTTCAAATTTGACTTTACACCTGTTGGGGAGCCCGCTGACTTACATCGTATGGCTGCTCTAGGTGAAGACGGTGTCCTCTGCCTTTTATCAGACTCAACAAATGCTGAAGTTCCAACCTTCACTAATTCCGAAAAAATTGTTGGGCAATCTATTATGAAGATTATCGAAGGTATCGAGGGACGTATTATTTTCGCCTCTTTTGCTTCAAACATCTTCCGACTCCAACAGGCTGCTGAAGCTGCTGTTAAAACTGGTCGTAAAATTGCTGTTTTTGGACGGTCAATGGAAAAGGCAATTGTTAACGGTATTGAACTTGGCTATATTAAAGTTCCAAAAGGTACCTTCATTGAGCCAAGCGAACTTAAACATCTTCATGCTAGTGAAGTTTTAATTATGTGTACAGGTAGTCAAGGTGAGTCTATGGCAGCACTTGCTCGTATCGCTAACGGTACTCATCGTCAAGTTACTTTGCAACCTGGTGATACTGTGATTTTCTCATCAAGCCCAATCCCTGGTAATACAACAAGTGTCAATAAATTAATCAATACCATTCAAGAAGCTGGTGTCGATGTTATTCATGGTAAAATTAACAATATCCATACCTCCGGCCATGGTGGTCAACAAGAACAAAAATTAATGTTACGCTTGATTAAACCAAAGTATTTCATGCCCGTACACGGTGAGTATCGCATGCAAAAAGTCCATGCTGGTTTAGCAGTTGACACAGGTATTCCTAAAGAGAATATCTTCATTATGGAAAACGGTGATGTTTTAGCTTTAACGAGCGACTCTGCTCGCATTGCTGGACATTTCAATGCTCAAGATATCTACGTTGATGGGAATGGTATTGGCGATATTGGTGCGGCAGTTCTACGTGACCGCCACGACTTATCTGAAGATGGTGTTGTCCTTGCCGTTGCTACCGTTGATTTCGATTCAAAAATGATTTTAGCTGGACCAGACATCCTTAGCCGAGGCTTTATCTATATGAGAGAATCTGGGGACCTTATTCGCGAAAGCCAACATATCTTATTCAATGCTATTCGTATTGCACTGAAAAATAAAGATGCAAGTATCCAATCAGTAAATGGAGCTATTGTTAATGCCTTACGACCATTCTTATATGAAAAAACTGAGCGTGAGCCTATCATTATTCCTATGGTCCTTACCCCTGATAAATAAACAAAAGAACGGAAAATACCTTTTCCGTTCTTTTTAATTGCCTATATTAGCAAAATAAGTTAGTATATCAAATTACTTCTGGGATAACTATAGAATATAAAAGAACCCCATCCAAACAGTATCGTACTTTTATACCGTCTATGTGAGGAGTTCTTTATAGATTAATTCGGATAAATGTAGCTAACTACCCCTGGTGTTACTGTATTTTGTGGATCAAACCAACCACGATAATTATCAATCCATTGATGACCTGCATAATTAGATTCTAAAACCTGAATTTTATTAGTGACAGGATCTACAGCTGTAACATAAGCCACATGTCCATAACTACCATCAGTCCAACATACGATAGAACCCACGCGAGGTTGTGTTCCTACTGTATAACCAGCTGATGCGGCGCTCGCAGCCCAATCACCACCGTTTCCCCACCAGTTACCTGCCCATGTTGCCATCTCCTTTACACCCCATGTGCATTGACCTAGTGGAAACGTATTACTAGCTGGATGTGCTTGAGCAATTTCCTCCGCACTTGCTAGGTAGTCTACATCTACTGCATAGTTATATGTATTCGCATCTGCATTTGTTGAAGCAAATGAAAAAGCGGACACCAAAGCCACTGTTCCAAGCATTGTTTTAGACTTTAATTGTTTTATGTTCATGTTTTCCTCCATCTGATGACTCCTAGTTTATCAAATCCATATAACAGACAAATGAAAACCTGTAACAAGTTTTAGGCAATTTTTTACAATAATTTACAAAAAAACTAGTTTTAGACTTTACAAAATAAAGCCTAAAACTAGTTATAAACATTCTTATGATTAATATAAATCTAGGTAATTATCAATTTCCCATTGTGAAACATAAGTCGCATAACTTGCCCATTCAATACGCTTAGCATCTAAGAAATTAGTATAGATATGAGTTCCTAGGGCCGCTTTTACCACTTCATCTTCTTCAAGTGCTTTAAGAGCATTATGAAGAGTAGATGGTAAATCAACAATACCTGCTTGACGACGTTCTTCTACAGTCATAGCATAGATATTTGTCTCAATTGGTTCTGGTGCTTCAATTTTATTCTCGATTCCCTCAAGTCCTGATCCCAAAAGTACTGATAAAGCAAGATAAGGATTTGCTGTTGGGTCAACCGAGCGCAATTCTAGACGTGTTCCCATACCTCGAGATGCAGGTACACGAATAAGTGGCGAACGATTGCGACCTGCCCAAGCAATGTAAACTGGTGCTTCGTATCCTGGTACCAAACGTTTATAAGAATTAACAGTTGGATTAATGATAGCTGTGTAATTGTAAGCGTGTTTCATTAACCCACCTAAAAAGTAGTAGGCATCCTCTGATAATTGCATTCCACGTGGATCTTCTGGATCAAAGAAAGCATTGTTCCCTTCATTATCAAAAAGAGACATATTACAATGCATACCTGAACCATTGATACCAAACTTAGGTTTTGCCATAAAAGTAGCATATAAACCATGCTTACGAGCAATTGTTTTAACAACCAATTTAAATAATTGAATATTGTCACAGGCTTTTAAAACATCATCATATTTAAAGTCAATTTCATGCTGTCCAACTGCTACTTCATGATGACTAGCTTCAACTTCAAAGCCCATTTGTGTTAAGACATTAACAATTTCACGACGTGTATTATCTGCTAAGTCTGTTGGAGCTAAGTCAAAGTAGCCTCCTTTGTCATTAACATCAAGTGTTGGGTTACCATTTTCATCCATTTTAAATAGGAAAAATTCAGGTTCTGGTCCTAAGTTAAATGACTTATAGCCCATCTCTTGCATACGTTTCATATTACGCTTAAGATTTCCACGTGGATCTCCGGCAAAAGGTTCTCCTTCTGCTGTATAGATATCACAGATTAGACCTGCAACAGCTCCATTTTCATCTCCCCAAGGAAAGACAATCCAAGTATCTAAATCAGGATATAAATACATATCAGATTCATTGATACGAACAAAGCCCTCAATAGAAGATCCATCAAACATTGCTTTATTTGATAAAACTTTGTCTAATTGTTCATCTGTAGCCGGAATTTCGACATTTTTCATTACTCCTAAAATATCTGTGAACATCAAACGGAGGAAGGTAACATTTTTTTCCTTAACTTCGCGACGAATATCTTCTGCTGTGATAGTCATATAGTCTCCTTAATATCTAGCTTGACTGCATGTTTACAAATGCATATTTCCAATGTGCTGTGAAGGACTTGAAAAACGCCCTTGATTACGGAGCTCATCTTGTAAAAGTCGACGAACCTCGGCATCTGATAATGACTTTTGTTTCTCTTTGGACTTATGTTGTCTTTGCATGTATTCATTTTTAATATCAGAAATATGCAAACCATCGCTAATGAAGTCTTTTATTTCCAGTAAGCGGTCCATATCATTCAGTGAAAACATGCGGCGGTTACCTTCAGTACGTTCAGGTGTGATTAACCCTTGATCCTCATAATAGCGAATTTGTCTGGCAGTCAAATCTGTCAACTTCATAACAGCTCCAATTGGGAATACAGCCATTGTACGCCTAAGTTCTCTTTCTTTCATGATGGCCTCCTTTCATTAAACCATTATAAACTTTAAAAAGTTTGATGTCAACTCTCATGTGAGATTTTATGACATCAAACTATAATTTGTTATTTTTTAGTTTTTTCCGAAGTATTTCAATATCTGTATTAACCATCATTGCAATAAAAACACCACAAAAAGTTTCAAAAATACGTGCAAAAACGTATAGAATTGTCTCTCCGCTTGGGATTGATAAAGTTATAATAAGTAATGCGGCTGTCCCCCCAATAATACCTGATTTATTATTACAAGCAACATTAATCATGATACATAACATGGTACAAATAGGAACAATTAATAAAGTAACCCAAAAAGCTTGATGAAATATCTCATTGAATGCAAAAAATACTAAGGAGAGTAAGCCACCTATACTATTACCAATAATTCTAGAAAAACCAAAGTGCACGCTTTTATCAAAGTCTTCTCTTAAACTAAATACAGCAGTTAGAGCACCAATTTGAAGCCCTTTCCAACCAAATAAATGAAAAACCAATAAAACTAAAAAGACCGATAAGCCTGTTTTAAATGTTCTCATTCCCAATTTAAACTTTTTAATATCAAATTTGTAATTAGATAATAATTTTTTTAACGTTTTCATACCTATCCCTTCACTATATATTCTAACATATCAATCCATAAAACCCTTTTTGTAAACGTTTTATTTATTACTAGTATATCTTTTATAAACCAATTTATATGAAATCGTCATAAACTTTTGAAAATTGCAGTGTCAACCAAATACCACTATATCTAAAAACTAGTAAATGATAAGTGAAGTCAAGGAAAATTCAATAACTCTACATTATCAACTAAAAAAAGACATGCATCAGCATGTCCTTTAATATAAATTATAATGACTATTATTTTTCAGTCAATGCTGCCAAACCTGGTAATACTTTACCTTCGAGCAATTCCATGCTTGCTCCACCACCAGTAGAGATCCATGAGAATTTGTCAGCACGGCCAAGGTTGATAGCAGCTGCTGCTGAATCACCACCACCGATGATTGATTTAACGCCTGGTTGTTTAACGATAGCGTCCATTACACCGATTGTACCAGCTTGGAAGTCAGGGTTTTCAAAGACACCCATAGGTCCATTCCATACAACTGTTTTAGCACCAGTAAGTGCTTCATCAAATTTAGCGATTGATTTAGGACCGATGTCAAGACCAAGGAACCCTTCGGAAACTGCTTCACCTTCAGTGTCGCGAACTTCAGTGTAACCAGCAAATGCGTTTGCTTCTTTTGAGTCAACTGGCAAGATCAATTTACCGTTTGATTTTTCAAGGAGGTCTTTAGCAACATCCAATTTGTCTTCTTCTACAAGTGAGTTACCGATTTCGATACCTTGAGCTTTGTAGAATGTGTAAGTCATACCACCACCGATAAGAACTTTATCAGCTTTTTCAAGAAGGTTTTCGATAACACCAATCTTATCAGAAACTTTTGAACCACCAAGGATAGCTACGAATGGACGTTCTGGAGTTTCAACTGCTTCTTGGATGTAAGCAATTTCGTTTTCAAGAAGGAAACCAGCTACAGCTTTTTCAACGTTTGCTGAGATACCTACGTTTGATGCGTGAGCACGGTGTGCTGTACCAAATGCATCGTTAACGAAGATTCCATCTCCAAGTGAAGCCCAGTATTTACCAAGTTCTTCGTCATTCTTAGATTCTTTCTTACCGTCAACATCTTCAAAACGAGTGTTTTCAACCAAAAGAACTTGTCCATCTTCCAAAGCATTGATTGCTTCTTCTAATTTTGCACCACGAGTAACACCTGGGAATACAACATCTTGACCAAGTTTAGCAGCTAAATCAGCAGCTACCGGTGCAAGTGATTTTCCTTCTTTGTCAGCTTCTTCTTTAACACGTCCAAGGTGAGAGAAGAGGATAGCACGACCACCTTGTTCGATGATATACTTGATTGTTGGAAGAGCCGCAGTGATACGGTTGTCGTTAGTGATAACGCCGTCTTTCAAAGGCACATTAAAGTCAACACGAACGAGGACTTTTTTACCTTTCAAATCAACGTCTTTAACAGTCAATTTAGCCATTAGTAAAACTCCTTATATAATTTGATATTATTTATTATAACATATTTTTGTGAACAGTTGTAATTATTGATTACTTTTTCACAAATAGATTTCATAGATTTTCCTAGTTGTTTTCAAGAGAATTCGTATACTTATTAATCATACGAATGCAACATTTTTTGTCGTTCTTTCAATTGTTTTTGAACATCCAGATGTTTTCCTTGATAAATAGCACTTTCCCAAGAACCGTACATAGGATTTGGGAAAACAATAAATTTACTACCAAACTCACTTTGAAGTTTAGTTAGTAGTTGTTCTCTATCTGTACTAGATGATTTAGAAAAATCAGCAAAATCAACTAAATTATCTCCAAAAAGCATAATTAAATTGGTATCTTTTT
Source organism: Streptococcus sp. FDAARGOS_522 (assembly GCF_003812445.1). Classification (NCBI taxonomy): domain Bacteria; kingdom Bacillati; phylum Bacillota; class Bacilli; order Lactobacillales; family Streptococcaceae; genus Streptococcus; species Streptococcus sp. FDAARGOS_522. The sequence goes on along the minus strand of NZ_CP033808.1, from coordinate 1,885,791 downwards.
GAACTGCCTGACGGCGACTCTCTTTAGATTTCATTCCTTTTTTAAGGAAAAGCAAGTGGTCTTTCCCTTGAACAGGTATACCTTCTTTCTCTAAATTTTCTTTAGTCGCATCAACTTGGGCATCTGTACGATCTGAGACATAATAAATTTTTATTCCCTTTTCATTAGCATACTTCAAAAATTCTTTGGCACCCGCAACAGCCTTAGCTGATTTCTTTTGCACCCATTTATCCCAACTCTCTGGCGTGAAACTAGAGCCATCTTTAATATTCTTTGCTTGATATGGGCTATTATCTAAAACTGTTTCATCTAAATCTAAGATAATTGAATATGGTTTTTCACTGGGCTTTTGTAACCAATCATCTAACTTCATTTTAGCAACATTATAACCTTGTAAATATAAAGCCTTGGCTTCTGCAGAATTTTGATACCAAAGGACAGACATAGTGTTTTCCTTAGCCAACAGTTTATTAGAACTTAGAGAAATATTTTAAAATTTCGTCTTTTGCTCCACCTTATCTGGAGACATATCAGCTTTTTTAGTGCTGTGGTTTGACTGACATGCTGTCATCATAAATACAGCAACAGATAACGATAAAACTGAAAAACCTTTTGTAGTCTTCATAAAACTTCTCCTCTATATTTTTTCAATTAAATCATACCACTGCTTACTTTCAAAATCAAACCTTATTTTAACTTATAGCCAATATAATTCAGTTTTCATTTCTTTTCTGATAATTTTCTACAACAAAATGAAAAAACATTCGTATTATTTTTAATTTATAAAAATAAAAGAGGGATAAATCCCTCTTTTACATCATATTAATTAAAAATTATTTTGCAATTTTTGCAAAGTATTCAAGTGTACGAACAAGTTGTGAAGTGTATGACATTTCGTTATCGTACCATGAAACAACTTTAACCAATTGGTTACCGTCAACAGTTTGAACTTTAGTTTGAGTAGCATCAAACAATGAACCGTATGAAATACCAACGATATCAGATGATACGATTGGATCTTCAGTATAACCGTATGAATCGTTAGCTGCTGCTTTCATAGCTGCATTTACTTCTTCAACAGTTACGTCTTTTTCAAGAGTTGCAACCAATTCAGTTACTGATCCAGTTGGAACAGGAACACGTTGTGCAGCACCATCAAGTTTACCGTTCAATTCTGGGATAACAAGACCGATAGCTTTTGCAGCACCAGTTGAGTTAGGAACGATGTTTGCAGCACCTGCACGAGCACGACGAAGGTCACCACCACGGTGTGGTCCGTCAAGGATCATTTGGTCACCAGTGTATGCGTGGATAGTAGTCATCAAACCTTGTTTAACACCAAAGTTGTCTTGTAAAGCTTTAGCCATTGGAGCAAGACAGTTTGTAGTACATGAAGCACCTGAGATAACTGTTTCAGTTCCATCAAGGATATCGTGGTTAGTGTTGAAAACAACTGTTTTAACGTCGTTTCCACCAGGAGCTGTGATAACAACTTTTTTAGCACCATTTTCATGGATGTGTTGTTCAGCTTTTTCTTTTGATGCAAAGAAACCAGTTGCTTCAAGAACGATTTCTACGCCATCAGTAGCCCAGTCAATGTTTGCTGGTTCGCGTTCAGCAGAAACTTTAACAAATTGACCGTTAACTTCGAATCCACCTTCTTTAACTTCAACAGTACCGTCGAAACGACCTTGAGTTGTGTCATATTTCAACAAGTGTGCAAGCATGTTTGGATCTGTAAGGTCGTTGATACGAGTAACTTCAACACCTTCTACGTTTTGGATGCGACGGAATGCAAGACGACCGATACGACCGAAACCGTTAATACCAACTTTAACTACCATTAGTGATTTCCTCCTTATGAAAATCTCAAATATTTTATTTTAGGGATCCCCCTAACCAATGTGAAAAGATTAACTTGTACATATGTGCAAAAATCTTTCAACACAATTATTATATCTTTTTTCGAGAAAAATTGCAATGAATTTACCACTTTCAAAAGGAAAAAAAGATACTCTTTCGAGTACCTTTTCATAAGTTTTCAGAAATTATTCACCAGAGTTTTTCTTGATGATTTCTTCTTGAACTGACTTAGGAACATCTTCGTAGTGGTCAAATACCATCATGAATGTACCACGTCCTTGTGTTGCAGAACGAAGAACTGTTGCATAACCAAACATTTCAGCAAGTGGAACAAAGGCACGAACAACTTGTGTGTTACCACGTGCTTCCATACCATCAACACGACCGCGACGTGCAGTCACGTGACCCATAACGTCACCAAGATTGTCTTCTGGAGCTGTAATTGTAACAAGCATCATTGGCTCAAGGATAGCTGGTTGCGCTGATTTAGCAGCTTCTTTAAGTGCAAGTGATGCAGCAATCTTGAAGGCTGTCTCAGATGAGTCAACATCATGGTATGAACCATCGTAAAGTTTAGCTTTTACGTCAACCATTGGATATCCAGCAAGAACACCGTTTGCCATAGATTCTACAAGTCCTTTTTCAACGGCTGGAATAAATTCACGAGGAACCACACCACCGACGATAGCATTTTCGAATTCGAATCCTTTACCTTCTTCGTTTGGTGTAAATTCAATCCAAACATCACCAAATTGACCTTTACCACCAGATTGGCGTTTGAAGAATCCACGTGCTTGTGTAGAAGCGCGGAATGTTTCGCGGTATGATACTTGGGGTGCCCCAACGTTTGCTTCAACTTTGAATTCACGTTTCATACGGTCAACAAGGACATCAAGGTGAAGTTCACCCATTCCTGAGATAACTGTTTCACCAGTTTCAACGTTAGTTTCAACGCGGAACGTTGGGTCTTCTTCAGCAAGTTTTTGAAGGGCGATACCCATTTTATCTTGGTCAGCTTTAGATTTTGGCTCAACCATCAATTGGATAACTGGTTCTGGAACTTCAATTGATTCAAGAATAACTTTTGATTTTTCATCAGTCAATGAATCACCTGTAGTTGTATCTTTCAAACCAACAGCCGCTGCGATATCACCAGCATAAACAGTTTCAATTTCTTGACGACTATTTGCGTGCATTTGTAAGATACGTCCGATACGTTCACGTTTACCTTTAGATGTATTCAACACGTATGAACCTGAATTAAGAACACCTGAGTACACACGGAAGAATGTTAAGCGACCCACGAAAGGATCTGTCATGATCTTGAAGGCAAGCGCTGCAAATGGCTCTTCATCTGAAGCAGGGCGTGTTTCTTCTTCGTCAGTATCAGGGTTAATACCTTTGATTGCAGGAATATCAAGTGGGCTTGGAAGGTAATCAATAACAGCATCAAGCATCAATTGAACACCTTTATTCTTGAAGGCTGAACCACACAATACAGGATAGAATTCAACGTTGATAGTTGCTTTACGAATAGCAGCCATCAACTCTTCGTTAGTGATTTCTTCACCTTCAAGGTATTTCATCATCAAATCTTCATCAGTATCAGCAACTGCTTCTACTAATTTTTCACGGTATTCATTTGCTTGATCAACATACTCTGCTGGAATGTCTTCTTCAAGGATATCTGTACCAAGATCATTAGTATAGATTTCAGCTTTCATTTTGATTAAGTCAATGATACCACGGAAATCGTCTTCTGAACCAATTGGCAATTGAATTGGGTGTGCATTCGCTTGAAGACGGTCATGAAGTGATTGTACTGAATAGAGGAAGTCAGCACCGATTTTATCCATTTTATTAGCAAAAACGATACGTGGAACTCCGTATTCTGTTGCTTGACGCCAAACTGTTTCAGTTTGAGGTTCTACACCTGATTGAGCATCAAGAACTGTTACCGCACCATCAAGTACACGAAGTGAACGTTGAACTTCAATTGTGAAGTCCACGTGTCCTGGTGTATCGATGATGTTAACACGGTGACCATCCCATTGTGCTGTTGTTGCAGCTGATGTAATTGTGATACCACGTTCTTGTTCTTGTTCCATCCAGTCCATTTGTGAAGCACCTTCGTGTGTTTCACCGATTTTGTGGATTTTACCAGTATAGTAAAGAATACGCTCAGTTGTTGTTGTTTTACCAGCATCAACGTGAGCCATGATACCGATATTACGAGTTTTTTCAAGTGAAAATTCGCGAGCCATTTGGTTTCTCCTATATTTTAAATTATTTACTTCTTTATTATAACACTATTTATAAAAAACGGATAGGCAGGACCTACCCGTTCTAATTGCTAACATTGCTATCTACCAAACAATTTGTTTAGTAGCTATGATAAGTCTCAAAAAGAGAGTAATCTTACCAACGGAAGTGTGCAAAGGCACGGTTAGCTTCAGCCATTTTGTGAGTATCTTCACGTTTCTTAACTGATGCTCCTGTGTTGTTTGCAGCATCCATGATTTCTTTTGCAAGACGATCTTTCATAGTGTGTTCACCACGAGCACGTGATGCGTTAACCAACCAACGAAGTCCTAAAGTTGTACGACGTTCTGGACGAACTTCGACAGGAACTTGGTAGTTTGATCCACCAACACGGCGTGCGCGTACCTCAAGTACAGGCATGATGTTTTCCATAGCTGTTTCGAATACTTCAAGAGCATCTGTTCCAGTAGCTTCTTTAATTGCTTCAAAAGCATCATATACGATAGTTGCAGCAGTACCACGTTTACCATCAAGCATTACACGGTTGATAAGACGTGTAACGATTTTTGAGTTATACAATGGATCTGGTAATACTTCGCGTTTAGGCGCTTGATTTTTACGACTCATTTTCTCTTATCCCCCTTCTAATTACCCTTTAGGACGTTTAGCACCGTATTTAGAACGGCCTTGTTTACGATCAGCTACACCTGCAGTATCAAGTGCACCACGAACGATATGGTAACGTACCCCTGGAAGGTCTTTTACACGTCCACCACGGATAAGCACAACACTGTGTTCTTGCAAGTTGTGTCCGATACCTGGAATGTAAGCAGTAACTTCAATAAGGTTGCTCAAACGTACACGAGCAAATTTACGAAGGGCAGAGTTAGGTTTTTTAGGTGTCATAGTTCCAACACGAGTTGCAACACCACGTTTTTGTGGTGCAGATAATTTAGTGTGAACTTTTCTGTGACTGTTGTAACCAATATTCAAAGCAGGTGAATCTGATTTTTCAACTTTAGATTTACGTGGTTTACGTACCAACTGGTTAATTGTAGGCATCTACATTTCTCCTGTAAGTTTTTAATTTTTGGTTGATATAGCACTTGGTGACAGCCTATACCTGCGTGTACTTTTGCAACAATTGTCAGCACGTCTCTGTACACTTTTGAGAGACCAAAAGTAAAAGTACCGTTTATCATAGTATCATTTTACACATGATGTGTCAAGCTTTTATTACTTTTACAAGCAAAAAGAATCAAGGATGTCACCTTGACTCTTTAATCAAATATATTCCCCGCTTCTACAGAGACTCTATTATTTTTTACATCAATTTCAGATACTCTCAGAAGAGATTTATAGGCCATCTTCTCACGTTGTTCCTGAGCATTTTCTGCAAATACAGCGACACCTACTAATGTGCTATCGAATTCTGAGAGTAAACTAATCATCCCCGAAACAGTACCTCCACCTTTCAAGAAATCATCAACTATTAAAACTCGACTGTTAGGTTTTAAGCTACGCTTAGAAAGAAACATTTTTTCAATACGGCCACTTGAACCACTAGCGTAGTTTACTGACACAGTAGAACCTTCCGTAATCTTCAAATCACGTCTCACAATAACAAAAGGAACATCTAAAACATTTGCTACTGCGTTTGCTAAAGGAACACCTTTTGTTGCAACCGTCATGACAGCATCAATTTTTTGACCTCTGTAAGCGTTCGCTATAATGCGACCAATACTTTGTAACATTTTTGGTGTACTGAGTAGATCTGAAAGATAAATGTAACCTCCCGGAAGAATACGATCGTTTTCAGATAAACGCTGTCTTAATTCTTCAACGATTTCTTTCGCTTCTGCTTCAGCAATAGTTGGTGTAAAGATAACACCTCCACTTGCACCAGTCACAGTTTTAATATCTCCGATTTGAGCTTGTTCAAAAGCTTTTTTGATAATAGCAATATCTTCTGAAATCGAAGATTTCGCGGCACCGTATTTACTAGCAAATGTATTTAAACTAGTTAATGTATAGGGATTATTTATTAGGTAATTTGAAATAACAACCATGCGTTCGCTACGTCTTAATTTCATATTTTCTCCTTATTCATAGCATTCTTTACATATAGTATAACATAACAAATGCTAAAAACGAACATTTTATTTTAGGTCTTAATTATTCTACCTAAATTATTTAATGTTCGGTTTATAAAAAGAACGGTTATCCATGGCAAAAATGCGATTTGTCATTTCACCTTCGTTGACACGGTTTAAAGCTGTTGTCATCATCATCATATTTGCATCAATGTTATCGATCATATGGATAATTTCTGCCTCCATGATTCTAGGACGAACCGGGCTTCCATATTCTAATTGTCCATGATGACTCAGAATAACATGGCGTAACACTGTAACCTCTTCTTTTGTATCATCAATATTAAGCTCTGCTAGTATTTTTGTTAATTCCTCATCAATAAGTGAAATATGACCGATAAGATTACCTCGAATAGTATATTCTGTATTATCAGGACCCGATAACTCAATGACCTTGGCTAAATCATGTAGCATAATACCAGCAAACATCAAACTTTTATTAAGTTCTAGATAGATATCTCCGATACTATCTGCCAAACGAACCATCGTTGCCGTGTGATATGCCAATCCTGATTCAAAGGCGTGGTGGTTTGTTTTGGCGGCTGGATAGGTAAAAAATTCCTTATTGTATTTACGATAAAGTGCTCTTACCACACGCTGCCAGGTTGCATTTTCAATTTTAAAGAGCATTTGTTCCATGTACTCTCTCACGTTGTCAACATTGATTGGAGGTTTTTCTTTAAAATCTCTAGGATCATTAGGTTCACCATCTTTGATGTTTCTTAATGTAATTTGGTTGACTTGGGGAGTTCCATTATAAACTTCACGACGCCCTTTCATATGAACAATTTTACCGGCTACAAACTCTTCTACATTATAGGTTTGTGCATCCCACATATTTCCTGAAATTTCGCCAGTATCATCTTGAAAGGTAAAGGCAATAAAGTCTTTACCTGCACGCGTTTTACGAACTTCTGCTTTCTTTATAAGGTAAAACCCCTCAAAAAGCTCGTCTTTTTTCATTTGGTTAATTTTCATTAATTTCCTCTTCTTCTGTTATAGGAAGGTTTAACAAGCTAGTGGTTGCTTGATCTTGATGTTCTTCAACTGTATTTAAGGCTCTGATAATAGCGTTTGTCCGCGTTGTGAGTAAACTATCAATACTTTTACTTGCTGTATTTAATTGTTTTTGAGCTTTTGATAACATGCCACCAAATTTTCCAAATTCAACCTTGACATTCCCTAAAATTTTACTAATATCATTAGCATTCTTTTGAATATTTAAGGTTTTAAAGCCAACAGATAATGAATTTAGTAAAGCAGATAAGGTTGACGGTCCAGCTACTACAATATTTTCGTCACGTCTTAGACTATCAAAGAATGTTGCATTTCTTACCACTTCAGAATAGAGCCCTTCAGTTGGTAAGAACATGATACCAAAATTTGTCGTTTCAGGAGGATTTAAGTACTTATTGTTTATATCTTTTGCAAATTTACGAATACTTGCCAGTAAAGATTTACGATAGAGTTCTATTTGAACCTTGTCACCCAATTCATAAGCATCTTCCAATCGGTAATAATCTTCTAGAGGAAACTTAGAGTCAATAGGCAAATAGATATAATCTCCCTGACCATTTCCAGGTAATTTAATAGCATATTCAACACGCTCAGAAGAGCCAGACACAGTAGGAAATTCTCTCTCATATTGACTAACTGTCATAATATCTTCTATAATTTGGCCGAGTTGTAACTCCCCTAATATTCCCCTTGTCTTAGTATTTGACAAGACTTTGTTCAGTGTACCAACATCTTGGGCAACAGTTTTCATCTCCCCAAGACCTTGATTGACACTCTCTAGTTGACGCGATACAGTTTCAAAAGAAGTTTGCAAACGCGTTTGTAGCGTTTTTTCTAGCTTTTCCTCAACAGTTTGGCGCATTTGATCCAAGCGTTTTTCATTGGAATCTTGCATTTTCTGAACTGACTGAGATAAATTGGAGTTAATCAATTCCAAGCGTTTGTCTGATCGATCTCGACTCTCCGTTAAATGCTGATTTAATTCTGTACGCATATCGGTAAGCAACTGATAAATTTCCTGTTGCATACGGTTTAGCTGATTAGTCAACGTTAGAATTTGATCTTTTTGCGCCGCTTCTATCTGGTATGTCAGTTGGTCTGATAGATTATCAGCATTATCTTCAAGTTGTTTTTCAACGGACTTTGTTAATTCCGTCATTTTTTGGTAAGAAATTATCGTCACTGTCAGACTAGCTAGTGCAATGATCAAAATGATGACAAGCATATTAACCTCTATCCTTACTATAAATAATGATTAAGTAACCATCTTTGAGCTCTACTTCAATTGGCGAAGTCATAAATTCATTACTGGAATACATTTTTTTCTTAAAATAATTACTTTTGTTCAATTCATATTTAGCCCCAGAAATCTGCAAAGTAGACTCACTCTCAGGCATGAACGAGACATAGGACATCCCTTCAATCCTTGAGACTTGATTTTTCCCGGATGGTAGATAAGTCACTATGTTTTGTTCATCTTTGAGTCTGATTTGTGACATAAATGGTTCTAAATCTGTGTCACTTGGTAAAAAGATATTAGACATCATATGGTCAATCCTGCCACCAAATGCTCCAAATACGGTCACTTGAGCTTCTGGAAATTCTTTGAAAATAGTTTTTAAAGCTAATTCTGTATCTGTATCATTTTTTTCTACACTAGCAGAAACGATATTGCTACAATAGTGTTTGATATAAAGCAGTTCATCTTCTGTTATAGAATCAAAATCACCCACTGCCATGTCCAAAGAAAGCCCATTTTTTAATAAAAATAGGCTTCCACGGTCAATTCCGACAAAATAGTCAAAATCATATTCAAAATAAGTTAAGTCACCGCCAGCAAATAAAGCAATTTTAGTCATCGAGCGCCACCCTTAAGGTTTCTACTTGTGCAGGTAAATCACTTGCTTTAAAGAGATAAGAACCTGCAACAAAGACATTTGCACCAGCCTCTGCTGCTGCCTTAATTGTAGTATTATCTATACCGCCATCAACTTCAATATCATAATGATGACCGTACTCTTTGCGCCATGCTGCAACTGTCTTTACTTTTGACATCATTTCTGGAATAAAGGCTTGTCCACCAAAGCCAGGATTAACAGTCATAATTAAAATCTGGTCAACCAAATCTAAAATAGGAATAAGAGATTCTACAGGTGTTCCTGGGTTAATAACCACACCTGCTTTCATTCCTGCCTCTTTTATCTTTTGAAGCGCACCATGTATATGTTTCGTTGCTTCAACATGAATGGTCATGATATCAGTACCAGCTTGAGCAAAAGCCTCAATATAACGTTCTGGATCAACAACCATCAGATGACAATCAAAAACAAGTTTACTGTGTTTACGCATGCTGGATACAACATCCGCACCAAAACTAATATTAGGGACAAATTGACCATCCATGATATCAATATGAACGTATTCTGCTGTTGTCTCTTCAATACGTTTCAATTCGTTAGCAAAATTAGCATAGTCTGCTGCTAATATCGATGGAGCAATTTTATTGGTTGACATAGAAACCTACTTTCTTTTAATAACTTTCTTATATGTTTCACGGCGGTTCTCAATTTCACTTAAAAATTGGAGGTAGTTATCATAGCGGACTTGCCATAACTGACCTTGAGTCAAGGCTTCTTTTACAGCACATTTAGGCTCATGTGTATGCGTACACGAGCGGAATTTACAAAAATGACTAAGTCTACGAAGCTCTGGAAAGGATTCGTTTAAGTCCTCTGCATTGTCCACTTCATAGTCCAAAGAAGAAAAACCAGGAGTGTCTGCAATTTTTCCTTTATGAACATTATAGAAACTAACTGCTCTTGTGGTGTGTCGGCCACGGCCTAAACTATCCGAAATTTCACCAGTTTCAAGTTTCAACTCAGGAGCAATTTTGTTGAGAAGCGTTGATTTTCCGACACCTGTCTGCCCCATAAAAACAGTCACTTTATCTGCTAACAGAGGCAAGAGTTCCTCTTGAGAATAACAGAAAACATAGCCTATATTCTGATAATGTTCGCGAATATCATCAATAACAACCAAATCGTCTAACAAATCCAACTTGGAAATATAAATGATAGGCTGAATCATCTTATATTCTAGAAGTACTAAGAACCGGTCTAATAAGTTAGCGTTAAAATCAGGTTCTTTAGCAGACATGATAACGACAGCTTGATCAATATTAACAATAGGTGGTCGTACGAGGCTATTTTTACGCTCTTCAATTGATAGAATATATCCTTCTGATTGATCTTGCGAAGAAAATTCAACCCAATCCCCAACGTAGGGAATTTGACCTTTTTTTCTAAAATTTCCACGCGCACGTGTCTGATAAACAACACCGTCAGATTCCACATAATAAAAACCTGCTAGCGACTTGACAATTCTACCTTGCAATTGTTCTCCTTAATTGTTTAGAATACCACTATTATATCATAAAATGAGAAATAAGCTCTACTCTCAGAGATAAGCTAAATAGAAACTATTTGCAGGTGTTCGATTTCTCTCAAATAACCTCAATTTTATGAATTCCCAACATAAAAGCAGTGATCTTATTTAGATACACTGCGCTTTTTTCCAATTACTATTAAGGCACCTACTGTAATTTCTGATATACTCGCCCAATCAATAGTCGTTTTATCTACGCTGAATAACAACGGTGTCATATCAATAAAAGCTTGACGTTCTTGTTGAGAACAGTTATAGCTTTGAACAACTTTCTGCTCAGAAATAATTTCAAAATTTTCTCTAAAGTGATCTAGAATTTTTTGATTAGAGTAATCTTTCTGTTTCAAGTATTGACTAGCTTTTTCTCGCAATTCTTGAACATGTTCAGCTACAGGAACAACCTTTACAAGGATACCATCATCACTCAGCACCCGCCTAAATTCTTTATAATTTGCAGGAGAAAAAATGTCTAAAATGATATCAATTGATGAGTCTTGAATAGGAAGGTTAGCTAAATCAGAAACAAACCATTTCACAAGCCTAGACTGATCACTTTTAGCAGCTAATTGAATCGAATCTTTAGAAATATCAAAAGCCAAGAAAGTCTTCTCATGCTTGTTAACTAATTGACGAGAATAAAAGCCCTCTCCACAACCAATATCTAAAACCGAATGAAACTGAGAATTATTTCCCAAAACCTTTGAAATAGCTTCTAAAATATGATTATAATACCCGTTTTCTAAGACAAGCTGCCGATTTTCAAATGATTTTTTATCATAATGTTCATCTACCTTCTTTCCTCCAAGAAGATTAACATATCCAAATTTGGATAAATCAAAACAATGATTACCAGAGCATTTGAGGCTGTTACTTTCTTTTATCAAGGGATTTTGACATTTAGGACAAGCGAAATAACTTGCACTATCTTCAAAACGCCACTTCTTGTCAACCAACATAGTTTATATCTCAACCTCTTTCAAGGCATCTGCTAAACTTGCAAAATCAGGGATAGATAAGGCTTCTCCGCGAATAGATGGCTTAATTTTTGCTATTTCTAATGCTTTTTCCAATTTTGCTTTAGTATCTTCTGATTTCCCAAAATGACTCGTTAGATTATTCCAAAGTGTTTTACGACGATGTACGAAGGCTACTTTTGACACTCTGAAAAAGAAATCCTCATCTTGAACACTCACTACTGGTTGATCTCTACGGACCATTTTCAAAATAACTGAATCTACATTTGGAGCAGGAACAAAAACAGTTCTCGGAACGATAAATGATACTTTGGCAGTCATATAATACTGCACTGCGATTGACAAAGAACCGTATGCTTTAGTATTTGGCATAGCTGAAATACGATCTGCCACTTCTTTTTGCATCATGACCACAAACTCCGCAAAAGGAATCTTGCTCTCAATCAAGTGCATAAGGATTGGTGTTGTGATGTAGTAAGGCAGGTTTGCGACCACCTTGATAGGCAGATCAGGATTCTTGAAGGCTTGAATTTGCGTCTGCAAATCAGCCTTGAGGATATCCTGATTGACCACTTGGACATTGTCAAAACGCGCAAGCGTACCAGCAAGGATAGGAATGAGACGATCATCTATCTCAAAAGCCATCACCTCAGCTGCATTCTCAGCCAAAAACTCTGTCAAAGCCCCGATACCAGGACCAATCTCAATCACGTTGACACCCTTGTCAATCTCTGCCGTGTCAACAATCTTCTGTAAAATATTCGTATCGGTCAAAAAGTTCTGGCCGAATGATTTCTTAAATGTAAACCCATGACGCTCCAAAATAGCGCGGGTAACGGTTTTATCTGCGATTCTCATGTTTTTTATTTCCTTATCGTCTCAAGTCTATCCTAAGACATCTAACAATTTCTCTTTTAATTTTTCTATTTCTGCACCAGTTGCTCTGACACTATCTGCATACATCTTCTCAAAAGGATACCACCAAACTGGACCTTTTCCATTATGCCCATAGTTCCTTAAATCACCTGTTTTTCTTGGAAAAAGATGAAAATGTAGATGAGCGTCTCCATTTCCCAAACTCTCAATATTCATCTTATCTGCTCTAAAAGCCTTAGCAACTATTTCAGAAGCATCTGCCATTTCGGAAAGATACTGATTTCGCCAATCTCTAGGCAATTCATGTAACTCTGTTACGTGTTTTTTAGAAAGAAAAAGGCAATAACCTTGAAAATATTGATAGTCTCCCAAAACAAGATAACCCGTTTCGTACTCCTTCACAAAATAAGGATTCTCATTTTGTTCAATCATATTAATACGTTGACAAATAAGATACATGTTTTATCCCTCATACCCCTCCATACACTCTTCAACTTCCGCCTTGGTCACTCCGAAGAGTCTGAGGCGTTTGAGGAGTTGTTTACCATTTGAGTAGCCGATACGGAGTTGATTTCCAAGATACTCACGGCGTTTACGGCTATCACTAGCGGTAATGAACCCCCAGCGAATGAGGTCTGCTTGGGTGATATCAAAGTTATCCTCATCATCGAAATGCTGGGTCACTTTTGAGAGTGCCTTCTGCAAATCCTCAAAGCTGGCATGCTCGACACCCAGAGATCGTCCCTTGGTCTTTGAGCCTGGCTTTGCCTCGTCTCGATTGAGGAAGGCATGGCGGACTGTCGGAATGGCATTCATGATGATTTTACGGATACGCTCGCCATTATAATCTGGGTCTGTAAAGACGATAACTCCCCGCAAATTGTGCAAACGTTCGATACGCTCTAAATCCTCTTCATCAATTGCTGAACCTCTAGTTTCATAGGTATCAACATTATAAAAGCGTCGCAGATTAGCAGTATCATCTTTCCCTTCGACAACGATCACTTCTTGAATATCAATTTTTTTCATCAAGTCTAAATATCCTTACTGCATTTTGGTATGTAGCCTCCGCTACCTCTTCCACAGTTATGCCTCGTAGCTCTGCTATTTTTTCAACGACATATCTCGTATAAGCGGTTTTGTTTTCTCGACCTCTTTTAGGTACAGGAGCCAAATAAGGAGCATCTGTTTCCACTAATATCTTATCTAATGGCAACTCTCGTGCAGCTTCTTGTACATCTAATGCCTTCTTAAAGGTCACAACACCAGAAAAGGAAATCATCATCCCTAAATCAATAAATTTCTGAGCCATTTCCAAAGAACCAGAAAAAGAGTGCATTATACCACCAAAAGGCCCAACTCCAGATTCCTTAATGACTTCATAAGTGTCTTCTAACGCATCACGTGTATGAACGACAAAAGGAAGGTTATACTCTTTTGAAAGTTCAATTTGACGCTTAAACACCTCGATCTGAATATCTTTGGGATCCTCCATCCAATAATAATCCAGACCAATTTCACCAAGTGCAATAACCTTGGGATTTTCTAAATGACTGATAATCATTGACTCAATATTATCATCATAAGAACCAGCTTCAGTTGGATGCCATCCTATTGTGCTATATACCTGTGCATATTGGGAAGATAATTCCAAAGATTTTGAAATGGTATCTTGGTCAAAGCCGACAACATTCATTTTTATAACACCGAGTTCGCTAGCTAAATTAATTTCCTCGTCTATCTTTCCTTCAAAATTTTCCACGTTAAGGTGGGTATGGGTATCAAATATTTTTATCATATCACTGTTCTTTCTTTGCTTATCGTAGCTACAAGCATTAATCTTTATTATTATAACATAAGACTGAAGCATTCTGATCAGAAAGAGTAAATCAAAAAAGTCAAAACATTTTTGCTCTGACTTTTGAATACTTGCTGTAAAAATCCTCTACAAGTGTCTAGCTAATGGTAGAGAAACTAGACTATAAATGATTATATTTTTGCTGATTGCTTTCAATAGCCTCCTCAACCCTTGAACGAAATTCTCCTTTTATTGCCTCGTCCAATTGATTAGCAACTTTATGAATAGCTGTCTTTGTGTTGATGGCTACTTCGTCTATTTCTTTATGATGCGACGTAATAATATCGTGAAACTTAGATCTCTTGCGTGGCGCGTACACGCTATGTATCAATTCTTTATCCAATTGTTTTTTTAAAGTCCTTACTGACTCCTTACCAGTCAGGACATCCCACATTAAACTCAATAATTTCTCCTACTTCATTAATTCTCTTTTCTTTTCCCTTTGCAACTCTTCAAAGGTTAGTTCATGTTCTGAACGTTGCCGAATATAGTTAGCTCTATATTCTTCTTCTTGAGCGGACAAGGCATAGTACTCTTTATGGTAAGCTTGCTCTAAGTCGTCATGATAAGAATCTAAAATACGATTGAGCGTCATCATATCTGAGCTATCATTACTATATCTCAAATCATATTCAACAGCGTCGTAAGTTTCTTGAAGCATATTAGTAATCTTATTTTTTCTTACTGAGAGATCGTCTAATTTTTCTTCAAACTGGCAACAACTATGGTGATAGGCATCGTCTAAATCTGATATTTTTCTCTGAGTATCAGCTAATTGTTTTTCAATGATATCAATCAGTGCCATTGTTTAAACTCCCCTGACAAGTTACTATCTTGTTGCAACATAGCTTCAACCCCTTTATTAATTTGGTTTTCTAATTCAACGTAAGCGTGAGAAATGCTTTCTGCCGCTTGAATTTTATTTGAGAAAAAGGTTTGAGCTTCTCCGACAATGCTCGCATAGCTAACACCTGACTGAGCATACGCTTCTTCCAATTCTTGAGGACTTAGTTCAGTAACTCCTGTAGGAGCTACTTTTAAAGATTGATAAAGCTCTTCTGCTTTAGCAACTGCTTTTTGCTCAACTTTTTTTACTTCTTCAACTGCTTCTTTTGATATCGTTACCAAACCACTAGAAATCACTTTTGCTTGTTGACTATCTAGGAAAATAGCTTGATTCTTACTAACTTCTTTTCCCGTACTTTTAAAGCTACTAAGTTTCGCTTTAATAGCATGCATTCTTTGATTCACATTCGTATGAACTACTGAATAGTTTTCTTTGTAAGCAAATTTATCTTCTGCTAATTTTAAAGAACCATCTTGATTGTACTGGTAGCCTCCCCAAATGTGTTGATTGGTAAAATTAGCAACCCAGCTACCTCCTGAAACAGCTTTACTGTCAACTATTTTAACAATTCCGACAGCATTATCGCTTCCTTCTTTAGGATAACCTATTCCAATTTTATCCTTGGAATCAACGTAATTATTGACTACCCCTTTTATTTTATCAACCTGTTCTTTTTGTTTATCTGTCAAAATACTATAAAGGTTTGGACCGTTATATATCCAAGCTCCTTGAACTCGGTAAATTTGATTATCATCCAATTCTGCAATAGCATACTGTGCATTCATTGACCCTAACGAGTGTCCGTAGACCGAAATTTTTGCATTAGGATATTTATTCATAACTTCTTTTAGCAGATGAGCTGATTGTTCTAACTGCTTTGTACCTTGTTTATGAGATACACTTTGTGAACCAAATTTCTTTAATAATAGTTTACTAGCTATTGGAATATCATTTTTAAACCAGTCTGTTTTCCAATCATCTCCTCCAAACGGTGCTGTTGACCCCTTAAATAAAACCGTAACTTCCTTAACATCCTCTGGCTTGTCTAAAGTTCCATTTGGAGTGATGGTATAAATTTGTTCCCCAGTTTCTTTGCCTCCATCTTGAACGTGAGCAACTTTACCGATGGGGAGTACCTTATCTTGGCTCATTATTTTGACTAGTGTATCAAGTTGGCTACCTAATTCATACTCTTGCTTCGCTATATTTACCCTATCTAAATCAGTCAAGACTTTTTCCATTAATGACCTCTACTTTCCAATAAATGAGTTAACTGGGGAGATTGATGGCTACTTTGACTGACCAAATGCCCTTGATTATCCTTATCCAAATTACAAGTAATATATAAGTTAGGATCTTTATTAATGATTAACCTTACCGAAATCCCTCCCATAGGATTTTTTTTGATACTTTCTTTGTCAATATCATACGACTTAATAACAGCATTCTCTTTGAAAGCGTCTTTATCTTCTGCATAAATCCACTTTTGATAAGCATTTTTAGCGTCCTTGCTATTAGCTATTTCCCATAATTCTTGTTGTTTATTGTTTTCAGTCACTTTTAAACCTCCTACAGTGAAACCAAGCCCTAAAAGGATTATTACAATAAAACTAAGTAATTTTATTGACTTCATCTCTCCTCCTTTTATCATATAACACTCATTTGATATCTAGTTTATCATAAATTTATTCTCATTATAAACGAAAAACTATAAAACATGGATTAGTTATCTTAGGATTACCAAATACAAAGATATTAAAAAAGATGATTAATAGCTCTAATGCTATAAATCATCTGACTCTACTATTTACTTGTAATCACTTGGACGTCCTGTATATTTTGCCCAAGATTTCTTCAAAAATTTATTATTAATGTGATAATTCGGCTTGCTGTTTTCCTCTGTTAAAAATGGATTGATATGCTTATCTAGCTCTAACCAACCATTCCAACCTAAATGGATTGTATCTTGCATAAAGTATGGCTTACCTCCATCTCGAGAAAGGTCAGCGATATGATTGAAACCTTGACTTTGAAGTTGGTGTTTAATTTTTTCTACAGATTTTTGATACATTTTTTGATCAAGCCCTGTGTAGTCTGTCCACTTTTTATTTACTGGTGGTATGACAAAAAGGACATCTGTATTTTGTTTTGAGAATTCATTAAGAACCAACTGTAAATCATTAAATTCTGGTGACTTAGTATAATTGAAATGTCGTTGTGACCCTTTCAATTTTTTTAAGTGCTTTTTAATTCTTGTTTGGTAAAAGCGATCATCAATACCAAATTGATTTGATCTCGTTGCTACTTTAGCATCTTGTGATGCAATACGCGATAAATGATTATATGAGAATGCTTTCGGTAATTTACCAACATGAGGCATTATTGCCTGATTATAAGTTTTTCCTAGTGGTAGATAGCTAAAAATAGCATCTGTCTTCTCAAATACCCAATCATTAAACTTTAGTCTTTGTTTGTCTTTATTTGATAGTTTTTGGCCATCTGCAACTTTTTCTATCAAATCTGACATAGAAGCTTCAGGATATAATTTTAACAATCGACGAGCAGCATACCTATCGTAGGTTGTCCCTGTTTGATTTTGCAAAAATCGAATGGTTTGATCGTTGCTGAAATAGTTTTGAAAAGCACCTTTGTTGGCTCCCTTGCGAACAAACCATTGCGGAGAAATAACATAGATAGCTTTTTAATTTTTGATTTGTCCTTTAATCTGTTGAATGCCATAGTATTGTGTCAGAGAAGCCGCCCCTTTTTGACCTAAAAGATATGGGATATAAGGTCTATTGTAAGCCTCTGCTAAAACTGATGGATGCATTGCATCAAATCTTAGCCACTCACTTGAACCAAAGAAAGGGACAAAATTGGCTTTAGGATCACTGAAAGCTCTAACTTTTTGAACTCTGCTTTTAAAACCTGCCTTCGTCAACGCTACTGCACTGTTTTTTTCCTTACCTAAATGATGAGGCTGAGAAACAGGAAAAACAAGATATAATCCTACCAACAATAGTAAAGCACAAACTAGAGGTCCAAATACTTTACCTAGACGTTTAAGCATTGCAGAGCTCCGTTACTCCAGCAACAATTTTATTAGCTGTGTTCCAGTCATTACGACCAAATTCCGCAATCGGAATATCAATATTAAAATGGCTTTCCAACTCAACAATTAGTTCAACAGTACCCATGCTGTCTAGAACTCCTGCGTCAAATAAGTCTTCATCCATCATAGAAGAAACATCCTCCATAAATAGGTCATCAATAATTGCTAATACTTCTGATTTAATATCCATTATAATACTCCTTATTATTTGTTATGCGGTTGTGGGAACCACAAAAGATCTAAAAATCCTGAAAAAATCAAGAAAGAAAACATAACTACATTAAAGGTGATGAAGACACCCAAAGCATAAGTCCATTTGTTTTCTGGTAAAAGTGGTTTTTTAGCCAATCTTCTTTCTTTATTAATATTTTTCTTCTTACGTACCCAAGCGTCATTAATAACTAGGCCAATCCCATGAAAGAGACCATAGGCTATATAGTACCAAGTTAACCCATGCCAGAATCCCATAAGAAGCATATTGATAATATAAGCTACACTTGAAGTAACATTACGGTTTTTAAAAACTTTATTTTTAACTAAAAGCTTAACAAGCCTCATGAAAACAAAGTCTCTAAACCAGAAAGAAAGGCTCATATGCCATCTATTCCAAAATTCTTTTAGGTCGCGTGATTTGAAAGGTTTGTCAAAGTTAATCGGAGACTTAATCCCCATTAGGTTAGAAATAGCCAACGCAAACATTGTGTAACCTGCAAAATCAAAGAACAAATCAAAACCAAAGGCATACATAACCCCAAGTGTTGGCCAATTAAACACACCACCCTGTTCTAGCGCTAATTCTTTTAGAGGAGGCATAATCAGACTTCCAAAAATATAGGCTAAAATAAACTTATAGAGAAAACCTAACATCAAATAATGAATCGCTTGACCTAACATATCTAGGAGTTCGTTTCGATCTGGGATATTAATGTAATCCTCATTGAATCGTTTAAAACGATCAATTGGTCCACTTGAGAAAGTTGGAAAGAAGAGTAAAAATCTTAAGAATTCCCATAAAGTAAATTCTTTCAAAACACCGTCTCTCATTTCAATAATCATAGCAACAGCTCTAAAAGTAAGGTAAGAAATTCCTAGAAACCCAAAAAGTGACTGATGCCCATCCTCAGATATAGCTGGAATTAATTTTACCAAAAATAGCGGAAAAATAGATAAACAAACCGTTACATAAAAGACCAAAGTATGATTAAATCGTTTCCGGTAAGCTTTATAGATAAAAACTAGCAGAGATTGTCCGACAACGTATGCCAATAGTGACTTCAATTGATTAAAAGTACTACCAGTCAACATCATTACAATAAAACTTAGACTAAAAATAATCTCATATAAGGCAAAACGCTTCTTAAAGAATAAGCCGATGTAAATTGGTAGAACAGCTAAGATAAGGTAGAAGAAATATTGTGGATTCCCATAAACATCCAAGTGAGGAAGTTTTTCTAAAAATGCCTGTATCACTTGTTTACCTCGCTCATAAGACCTTTGATATCAATTTTCCCATTTGGTGTCAAAGGTAAATCTTCTCGATAGATAAATTTAGATGGCATCATGTAATCCATCATAATGTCCTTTAAGTCTTCCTTAATTGCTTTTGTCAAATCCAAATCACGTTCAAAATCATCTCTTACACCTTCTTTTAAGACAATATAGGCTAATAAGTTTTGAACTTTATGATCCTTGTTATAACGTGGCACTGCTACTGCTGATTTTACATACTGCGATTTGTTTAAGTTTTGAGAAACATCTTCTAATTCAATACGATAGCCGTTAAATTTAATTTGGAAATCCATACGCCCACCGTAAAGCAGAAGACCTTCATCGGTCATACTTCCTAAGTCACCGGTATGGTAAGCAGGTAGACCTTCGAATTGGAAAAATGCCTCAGCTGTCTTTTCTGGATTGTTAAGATAGCCTTTTGATACTGCTGGTCCAGCAATAATGATTTCACCTTGCTCTCCGTTTGGTAATTTATGACCTTCTTCATCAATCACATACGTTGGTGAGTCATCTTTAGTGTAACCAATTGGAAGGCGTTTGCATGTTTCTAACATTTCATCAGTAATTGCTACTGCGGATAGAGCAACTGTTGCTTCTGTTGGCCCATATGCATTAACGATACGAGCTTTTGGAAAACGTTGACGAAGTTTTTGTGCAGTCTTGACAGTTAACTCTTCCCCATCAAATTAAAAATGTGTTAACTGTGGCAAGGTCTCTGAATTGAAATCGTTAGATAGTAGCGCCATATCAGCAAATGATGGTGTCGAAGTCCAAACCTGTATTGGCAATTCATTAATGGTAGCGAATAGTTTTTTGAAATCATTAACTACTGTTTTTGGTAGGGCAAACAGGGTGCCTCCCATAGCTAGTGTTGGTGCCCAATACATAACTGATAAGTCAAATGAATATGGCGGTTGAGCCAACATTTGCGGTCTTTCAGGAACTGAAAACTCATCATCAGAAATCATCCAATTTGTAAAGCTCAATAAATTGTCATGTGAAATTTGCACACCTTTTGGTAAACCAGTAGTCCCTGAAGTGAAAATAATATAGTAATTATCATCACCTTTAACAGAATGTGTTACCTCATAAGGAGTCTTTTCTTCAAAAATAGCTGAAACTTGAGAAACGTCTAGGATTGGGACATTATCAACTTCAAGAGGAAATTCACCAATTGAAATGATAAGGCTTGGTTGAGCAACTGTCATAATAGCCTGTATTCTATCCAAAGCAGAGTGTTGGTCAACCGGTATATAAGCATGCCCTGACTTTGTTAAAGCAACAAATGTCGCCAACATTTCATATTCTTGACCACCGAATACTAAGACAGGTGATTTTTCAACAAGGCCTAGGCTATCAATATGAGCAGCTAGAGAGTCAGAGTCTACTTTAAGTTGTCCATAAGTATGGACTTCCCCTAAAATATCATACACTGGAAAATCAGCTTGTGTCTCAGCAAAATGCTCAATTGTTTTAATCATATCATGTATCATTTGTACCATCTCCTAGAATTCATTATAAATAAAACTGCCTTGTCCGCGACCAAGGTATGCAAAAAAGTAAATTAGTAACAATAAAATACCGAAGTATAATAACGTTCTACCAATAAAAGATAAATATGGTTTCATCATTCTTCCTTTAATTAATCATGGTATTGGTCCAAAATCCATCAATTGGTAACTGGACTTCAAGACGTAATTGGTCTTTTTCTTGATATGCTCTAATTCTCCCCTTATGGCGTTCCACGATTGCCTTAGCAATAGATAAGCCTAGACCAAAACTGAGAGAATCTGCATGATCATCTTTAGCTTGATAAAAACGCTCAAAGAGATTATCCATAACCTCTTTGGAATAGATAGCACTTGGATTTGATATTGTCAGAATAGCTTTTCTTCGAGCCTGTTTAAGACTAAACTGGATTGCTGATTTTGACAAAGAATGCCTAATAGCATTATCCAAAAGAATTATTAAAATTTGCTTAATTTGACTCTCTTCTCCAACAATCCAGACATCATCTTCAATTGTATCATTTAAACATTTTTCTTCTTCATATGCCAAACTTTCATATGTTAGAAGTACTTCTTGACATAAGACAGATAAGTTTAACTTTTTGAAATTTACCTTGGAGCGTTTTTCATCAAGTCTAGACAAATTAAGCAAATCTTCAATTAAAAACTCCATTCGCTTAGTCTCCGAAACAACATGATCCAGATAACGATTTCCTGGAATTTGCTGTTCCAGAACCTGAACGTTGGCTCGTATAGCTGCAATAGGGGTCTTCAGCTCATGACTCGCATCTGAAACGACTGTTTTTCGCGAGTCATTTCTGTCTCTACAGGCCCTACGATAAATCGAGAAAGATAAAGACTTACAGCTGCTAATAAACAAAATCCAAAAATAGTAAAAACAAGAATGAGAAAACGCCTTGCATAAGGGACTTCATAACTAGCCAAATCCATAATAGCTATGGTGTAAGTTTTATCTTTATATTCTTTTATGGAATATATAAAAGACTTCCATTTTCGTGACTTCTTTCCTTGCTCAAGGAGCTTTAAACTAGATTTTTCGATAACATCATTTGTCAAATCAGTATTATTGCTTTGAATCTTAACCATCTTTTGGTTATCTATAGTCACCAAAGCAATCGGTTCATCGCCTGGTATTCCTAAATAATCATTTTTAGCAACTAATTTAACAATCCTATATGCATCATATTCATCCCAATATTGATTGTAGCGATTACTCACTGCAAAGAGAAAGAGAACAACGACAATAAGGATTGACATGGTCAAAAAGACAAATTTTTTGCGTAAATCACTAAACATTATGTCATCTCCTCCAAGGAATATCCAAAGCCCTTAGTGGTTATTATTTCAATGTCTGCTTTTAAAAAGCGCAATTTTTTTCGCAAAAAAGAAATAAATACTTCTAACTGGTTATATTCTGAATTGTCTGAAGGTCCCCAAACCTTAGAAATCAACTGGTTTTTAGGAATAATCTGCTTTGCATTTCGCATAAAAACTTCCATCAAGAGAAATTCTTTATTGGATAATTTTACACTACTTTCTTTAGATTCTAGCTCATGTGAATCTGTGTTAAGCCTTATATTTCCAAGCCGCAATTGATTTGCTCTGATCAGAGAAGATTGTCTGGTTCTCAACCTAATTCTAGCTAGCAATTCATCTGCTTCAAAGGGTTTTGTGATATAATCATCTGCCCCTAAATCTAAACCATTAACTTTATCATAAGTCTGTGATTTTGCAGTTAAAAAGATTATTGGGGTTTCTAAACCAGCTTCCCTCACTCTTTTTAAAATAGATAATCCTGAGCGTTTGGGTAACATAATATCCAACAAGACTAAATCATAGAGACCTGTCAAAATGTATTCTAACCCATCATCTCCATCAAATACTAAATCAACAGAATAACCTTTATCTGCCAATAAAGCCTGAATAGCCTCTGCTATACTTTTTTCATCCTCAACTACAAGAAGTCTCATTTTCTAGTCACCTTACCTTATATATTATAGTATAAACTAGCAAAATTGAAATAACCTTGAAAAAACGATATTAATAAAAGTATTTCCTAAGTCACTAAACTACTTCAATAATACAAGCGTCTAAAAAATAAAATATCACTCACTATAAAGATATTTCTCAATAAGAAATCTCCTCATATTTTAACAAAAATAGGAGCTATTTGTCTACGAATTTCCGCATTATAAACTCACTTTTCATTAACTTTATCTATAATATACTCAAACTACTCTCACAAAAACCTTTATCGTTATGAAGGTACCAAAAAAGCCACCAGACTCGAGTACCTGTTGGCTTGATATTATTTTGCTATCTATATTAAGCTGATAACACTTTACGTCCTTTACGACGGCGGCTAGCAAGCACGCGACGTCCGTTTTTAGTTGACATACGGTGACGGAATCCGTGTTTACGTTGGCGACGGATTTTACTTGGTTGATAAGTACGTTTCACGTTGAATACCTCCTGATAGATTTTCGTATTCGTTTAGCCGGCTATTTTGATCAGTTACTAAACATACCATACTATTTTATAACAATTTTAGGCCTCTTGTCAAGAAATACTTTCAAGTTCATTTGTCTTTTTTCAGTAAATAGTTCCATTTGTTAGCAAGAAATGCTTCTCTATTTTCTCCAACTAAAAGAAAAGATGTGCCATCAAAACAATAATAGGTAATGAAATAATTGTTCTCTCTATAAAAATGATAAATAATTCTAGAATGTTGATAGGGATCTTGGAACCTAATATCACCGCACCAGTCTCAGACATATAGATTAATTGCACAATAGAAACTGTTGCGACAATAAACCTTGTCATCTCACTGTGAATTTCAGCCGCCATTATCGAAGGAACAACCATATCTGAAAAACCAACAATCATGGTTTGACTCGCAATATCTGCTTCTGGAATCCCTAAAAGTTCAAGGAACGGAAGGAATGGTGTGCCTAAAATTTTAAAAATAGGTGTTGATACTGAAATAATCAAAGCTATTGTTCCGACAGTCATAATTGTTGGCATAACGCCAAACCATAAACTAAGTACTGTCTTAGAGGCATTATTGACAAAAGTCTTCATGTTTCCATTTGCTTTTGATTTATCGATGGCAAGCTTAAGTCCCCACTCTATCTTGTTATAACCATCCGGAATTACCTCAGATGTTTCTTTCTTTGGTTTAGTGTAGTAACTATTTGATTGACGAGATAAGGGAGGGATATAAGGGATAATGAATGCACAGACAACACTGCTAATGATGACTGTTAGATAAAAATGGCCAAAATAATCAGTTAAGCCAACATTCTGCAAAACAACAAGACAAAAAGTGATTGATACTGCTGAAAAAGTAGTGGAAATCGTTGCAGCTTCTCTACTGGTATAATAACCCTCAACATACTGCTTATCGGTCAAAGCAATTCCAATAGTGCCATCACCTACAAATGAGGCTACACAATTAACTGCTGACCGACCAGGTAGCTGAAAGAATGGACGCATAATGGGGGTTAAGAAGACACCAACAAACTCCAGTAGACCAAATTCTGTCAAAAATGGAAGAATAAAACCCGCAGCAAGGAAAATGGTAAACAAACCACCAATCAAATCAAAAAGGATAAGGCCGCCTGTCTCTTTCCCCCATACCATTTCAGGACCAATATGTAAAACCGTCATCAGACCAAGTGCCAAACCGATCAAACGAATAATCAGCCAGAAAATGGTAATGTCAGAAATTTCTTTTAACAAGTCATTTTTTTCAATAAAGCTAGGTCTAAACAGACGATAACAAAGTGCTAACACACATGAAATAAAAATGATTAGTAAAATAATATAATGTATAGGAAAAACAGCGTTAATCCATTGATTAATTGTCTTAGATATTACAGAGACAGCTACTGTTGTCATACCATTATATTTAAATGGAGTCATTAATAATAATACTCCAAATAACGACGGAATAATAAACCACAAGATATCTTTAATAGATATACTTTCTTTTTTCATACAATCCTCCTGGATAATATGGAATTGTTTCTAAATATACTCATAACTTCCATTGTAAAATTTTATAATAAAAAAAACAACCTTGAATTAAAGAAAATTTTACTTAGTAATACTTTATAACCTGCCATTTCTTTCATTCTCTCACTTTTGATGTATTAAAATAATATAAAACTTATATTAAATAACTGAAACGACTTAAGTCACATTAAAAAACACGCTCTAAAGAGACGTGTTTCTTTTCTATACTATTTAGTCCACTCTGAAACTTCTTTTTTGTGGTTTTTAATCCATTTTTGAGCTGCTTTAGCAGGCTCCATACCTTTATCCATATCTAACATGATAGATTCCATATCTTCTTTAGTCCACTTGAACTTATCGATAATTTTATATACTTTTGGCATATCTTTTTTCAAATTCTTGCGTGCTATTGTATTGATATGTTCTTCACCACCAAATGATTTCTTAGGATCTTTAAGGTATTTTAAATCATACTTAGCAAACATCCAGTGAGGTGACCAACCTGTAATGACCACTTGATCTTTGTTTTTGATAGCCTTCCCTAAGGTTGTTGTCATAGCTCCTGTTGATGCTGATAACAACTTCCAACTTGAAAGATTTGGATAATCTTTAAGGGATTGTTTAGCAGACTTCATAATACCTGCACCTGGTTCGATACCTGTAATTTGTTTATCTGCTTGATTTGATAATTCTTCAATACTATTTACGTTCATGTATTTAGGAACAACTAAACCTATTTTGACGTTCTCAACGTGAGGACCTAAGTCATCTAAACTATTTTTGTATTTATTAAAATATTGCCCGTGGGTCTTTGGTAACCAAGCGCTTGTTGTAAAATCAGCATTCCCATTGGCAACTGTTTGCCACATGACTGCATTATCAAGTGGTGTCAATTCAACATCATATCCTTTAGATTTTAAAACTTCAGCAATAACGTTGGTTGAAGCAACTTCTGAATCCCATTGGACATAAGCTATTTTCACTTTTTGACCTTTGGCTTCATTTCCTGAAGTCATATTGACAACAATGCGACCAAGAGCTGCTAGAATGAAGAGAGCCAGGGCCCCTAAACCTACCCATTTTTTAACTTTTGATG
Source organism: Streptococcus sp. FDAARGOS_522 (assembly GCF_003812445.1). Lineage (NCBI taxonomy): Bacteria > Bacillati > Bacillota > Bacilli > Lactobacillales > Streptococcaceae > Streptococcus > Streptococcus sp. FDAARGOS_522. Next base: position 1,859,234 of record NZ_CP033808.1, on the reverse strand, counting down.
TTTTAGCTTGCTTCTCACCCGGTTTAGAATTAAAGAATTGACTAACACGGTCTAACACGATTGCTAAAATAACTAGCGATAGACCACTAACAAACCCTGTACCAATGTCAGCATGTTGAAGCGCCGATAACACTTCACGACCAAGTCCAGGTGCACCGATCATAGATCCTGTAACCACCATAGAAAGAGCCAACATCATAGTTTGATTGATTCCTGCCATAATAGTGTTCTTAGCAAGTGGTAGTTCAACTTTGAATAATTTTTGCTTAGCTGTTGAACCAAATGAATCAGATGCTTCTATTAACTCAAGTGGGATTTCACGAATAGCCAAGTTAGTAAAGCGCACTGTTGGAGGCAAAGCAAATACAACAGAGGCAAAGACACCTGGTACCATACCGATACCAAAGAAGGCTACTGCAGGAATAAGGTAAACGAATGCTGGCATAGTTTGCATAAAGTCAAGAATTGGATTAACAACTTGTTTAACTTTATCACTTTTTGCCATCCAAATACCTAGTGGTACACCAATAATAATAGAAATTAAACTTGCTACTAAAACCAAGTTAAAAGTGTTAATCAACTGCTCCCACAGCCCTTGGTTATAGATAAATAGCAAACCAATGAAAGTAAATGTCGGTAATTGCCATTTTTTCTTAGCTAAGAAAAATACAGCAGCTGTAATTAGTACAATAAAAAGTAAAGGATTAATGAATAGTAATGTTTTTGTCATCCAATCCATCAATGCATTACCGATTGTCTGGATAAAGTCAAATAAACCAGAAAAAGTTTTCGTAATCCAATTGGTCGCTGACTCTACAAATGGTGCGACCGGTAACTTATGTTGTAATAAATTTTCCAAAATGATTTGTCCTCTCTATTAAGCTTCTACCGTTTCTTTTGGCGATTCTACTACTGTTTCATCTTGAACGTTAGCAAGTGCTTCGATCACACGTCCTCTAATGATAACCCCTAGGAGTCTATCATTATCATCAGTAACGGCTATCGGAGCAGATGAATCATAAATTAAAGGCATGATGTCTGTAATAACTGTATCTTTTGAGACCGTTACAACATCTTTATCAATCACTTCAGAAAGCGGCAAACCTTTCTTACGAGCTTCAATTGCAGCATCTGCGGTTAGGGATCCCAGAAGTTGGCGACGACGATTCGTTGCCATTAACATTGAGACTTCCTCACGATGCATTCTTGTTAAAGCAACTTGTGGGCCATCAATTTCTAAAACAGTTGTTAAAGGTTTTATCATAATATTTTGAGCAGTTAACACTTTTGAGCGATCAACGTCTTCAACAAACTCACGAACAAAATCATTAGCCGGATTAGTCAAAATCTCTTCTCCTGTACCAATCTGCATAATTTCTCCATCTTTCATAAGAGCAATACGATCACCAATACGTAACGCTTCATTCAAATCATGGCTGATAAAAATAATAGTTTGTTTATTCGTGTCTTGAAGATCAAGAAGCTCATCTTGCATTTCACGACGAATTAATGGGTCTAAAGCTGAGAAGGCCTCATCCATCAGAAGGATTTTAGGGCTGTTAGCAAGGGCACGTGCTAAACCAACACGCTGTTGCATTCCTCCTGATAATTGACTGGGGTATTGATCTTTAAACGGTAATAGACCTGCATTGTCCAAAGCTTTTTCAGCTAACGTTGTACGTTCTTCCTTAGAAACACCACGCATCTCTAACCCAAACTCTGTATTTTCTAAAATTGTACGATGTGGGAAAAGACCAAAATTTTGGAAAACCATGTTGATATCGTGACGACGAATGTTACGTAAATCTTCTACATTCATCTTTGCAATATCTTTACCATCTAAATAGATATTTCCTGATGATGGGTCAATCAAACGGTTTAACATCCGAACTAAAGTTGATTTTCCTGAACCAGAAAGTCCCATGATAACGAAAATTTCGCCTTCTTTTATTTCAAAACTCGCATCATAGACACCTACAGTCGCTCCTGTTTTTTCAAGAATTTCTGTCTTACTTTTTCCTTGCTTAACCATTTCAAGAGCAGCTTTTTGCTTTTTCCCAAAAATTTTGGTTAAATTCTTCACTTCTAAAATATTTGTCATTCTTATCTCCTACTAAAAATTTCGTATCTTATTTTTAAGGTTATGTGTCTTATCTATAAAGTGACGTTAAGTTATCGTAAAAGGGTAGTCACTTTTTTACTCAAAAAAATAAACTGCCGAAACAGAACATAACTATAATATCATGTATGGTCTCTTTATGTCAACACCTTTGCTTAGAGATATTTTAATTAGCCCACACCATTATTGTTATGACATTATTGAATTATTTAAAGACTTATTACTATTAATATTACAACTTTAAAAGTGACCACTCAACGCTTTTGAAAAAGCGGTCATTCTTCTATAAAATAACAAAACACCCTTAGAAAAAATCTAAAAGTGTTTTTGTTTGTAAGTATAGGCCTGAAAAAGTGACTACTTGATATTTTCCCATTTCCAATTTTGTACTTCTGGGATATCGTCTCCGTGTTCACGAATATAGTCTTTGTGATAAGCAACCATTTGATTCATTTCATCACTGAAGGCTTGCGCTTCATGTCCTAAAGAAGCAAGAGCTGCATCCTGTGCCAGATGGAATCGGTCCAATTCTGACATCACGCGCATATCAAATGGCGTTGTGATGTCACCATTTTCACGGTAACCATGCGTATGCAAATTATGATTGTGACGACTAAAGAAAATATCTCGAATCATATCTTCATAACCATGGAAAGCAAAAATAACAGGTTTATCTGTGGTAAAGACTTTGTTAAACTCTTCATCTGATAAACCGCGAGCATCTTGTGAAGGATGACGAAGTTTTAGGATGTCTAATACATTAACAAATCTAATCTTAAGTTCTGGGAAAGCCTTATGAAGAATGCTAATTGCTGCCAAAGCTTCTAAGTTAGGTTCTGTTCCCGCCGCAGCAAAGACAACATCTGGCTCTTGATTAAGCGACACATTTGAAGCCCAGTCAATCACCTTATATCCTTCTGCCACTAACTCTTCTGCTTCAGCAATAGAGTAAAATTGTGGACGAGGGTGCTTAGATGTCACAATTAAATTAATTTTATCTTCAGCTTTAAACGCTTTATCCATAACAGCTAGAAGTGAGTTAGTATCTGCTGGTAAATATTCACGAATGTATTCAGGTGTTTTTTCAGCTAAGTGAGTTAAAATACCTGGATCTTGGTGAGTATAACCATTATGATCTTGTTGGAAAACAGTTGAAGCTGCAATTAGGTTAAGCGCTGGATAATTTTTACGCCATGTTGTGTGTGTTTTTGATTTACGTAACCATTTGAAATGTTGTGTTACCATTGAATCTACAACGCGAAGGAATGATTCGTATGAAGCAAAGAAGCCGTGACGACCAGTTAAAACATAACCTTCTAAGAAACCTTCTGCTTGATGTTCAGACAATTGGGAATCAATAACACGTCCAGCTGGACTTAAAGCTTCGTCATAATCTGGTTTACGACGACCAAGCCATTGACGGCTAGTACGTGTAAACACTTCTTGAAGACGATTTGATTTCGTTTCATCTGGACCAAAAATACGGAAATTATCTGGGTTAGCATCTACTAAATCTGCTGCATATTTTCCAAATTCAATCATATCTTGTGCCATAATTTGACCTGGAACATTAATATCAAGAGCAAATTTCTTCCAATCTGCTGTATCCATTGCTTTAACAATACCAGCATTGGTTATTGGATTCATGGACATGCGACGATCACCTTTTGGTGAAATAGCAGCAATCTCATCAACGATTTTACCATTTTCATCAAATAATTCTTCTGGACGGTATGATTGAAGCCATGACAAAAGAGAATCAACATGTTCCATATGGTGGGCATCTACTGAAATTGGTACTTGGTGAGCGCGGAAGCCACCTTCAATTGGTGTTCCTTCCCAAGCTTTTGGACCAGTCCAACCCTTAGGAATACGTGCAACTAAGACAGGGAATTTTGCTTGGATAGCTTCTTCTGCTGGTTTTTGTCGTGCTTCTGATTGAATGGTTTTAATCTCTTGAATAGCTTGATCTAATTTTTCTGCAAACAAAGCATGAGCAGCCGCATGATCCTCAGAGAGTTCAACAACATCTGCAAAAATAGGTTTCCAACCTAATCCTTCAAAAAACTGAGATAATTCTTCATCTGTCTTACGTTCAAAGATAGTTGGGTTATGGATTTTACCACCATTTAAATAGAAGATTGGTAGAACAGCACCATCATTTACTGGATTGATAAAGGTATTAGATAGCCAACCAGCCATAAGTGGTCCTGTTTCACCTTCACCATCACCAATAACAGTCGCAGCAATAACATCTGGATTGTCCAGGATGGCACCTGTCGCATGAGAAAGTGCGTAACCAAGTTCACCGCCTTCATGAATTGACCCTGGTGTTTCTGGTGCTGCATGGGATGCAATTCCACCTGGGAAAGAGAAGATTTTACATAACTGCTTAAAGCCATCCTCTGTTTGCTCAATATTGGGGTTTAATTCAGTATATGAACCATCTAAATATGAATTAGATACCATAACTTGACCACCATGACCTGGACCTTCAATATAGAACATGTCTAAATCGTATTTATTAATAGCGCGATTTAAGTGAGCATAGATAAAATTTTGTCCAGGTACAGTGCCCCAGTGACCAATTGGATGAACCTTTAAGTCGTTTTCAACCAGCTCTCGTCTCAAGAGAGGGTTATCCTTTAGATACATTTGTGCTGCAGAAATATAATTAGCTGCTCTCCACCATGCATCAAGTTTTTCTAAATATGATTTTGTATCAAATTCTGACATTATTTCTCCTAATCTTAATTGTGATTTTAGTAACATATTTTAAAATTGAAAAACTGCATATCATGCGACATACAGTCTCTCATTAGCCATTATAGAAGTGCTTTAAATTGAATATTTGATTCTTGTTCGAAGCAATCATCAAAACCACGTGGGTGATGGTATTCAATTCTATCTTTATCTTGTGGATAAGTGTATTTACCTCCAACTTCCCAAATAAATGGATGGAAGTCATATTGAAGGCGTTCTTTACGCATTTTCCACAATTGTAAGATTTCGTCTGTAGAAGCCATGAAGTTAGACCAGATATCGTAGTGTACAGGAATAATGACTTTGGCACGGAGATTTTCTGCCATACGAAGAAGATCGATTGAAGTCATTTTATCCTGAATACCAACTGGGTTATCACCATAGTTGTTAATAGCTACGTCAATCTTGTAGTCTTTACCATGTTTAGCAAAATAATTTGAAAAATGTGAGTCAGCTCCATGATAGATTGTTCCACCTGGTGTTTCAAAAATATAGTTAACTGCTTTACGAGCCATTTCTTCATCAGTCACGGCTAAACCAGCAAGTTCTCCATCATGTTCTTCTGCACCATCTACTGGAAGTGTCACTAAGCAAGTGCGGTCAAATGATTCAACAGCAGTAACTTTGATGTCTTTAAACTCAAATGATTCACCTGGTTTAATCACGATGATTCGTTCTTCTGGAACTCCCCATTTTTTCCAAATTTCACCACATTCATATGGCCCAACAAATTTAACATGGTCTAAGTTAGGATTATTAATAATGGCTGCCGCAGTGTTGATATCAATGTGGTCACTGTGGAAATGTGAAACAAGATAGTAATCCAATTCATTAATAGCAAATGGATCAATAACCATTGGTTGTGCGCGTAAGTTTGGTTGGAGTTTACGAACACCTGCCATATTAGCCATTTGGTGTCCACGAACCATATCTTTTACTTTTTTTGTTGATTTACCGCGGTTTGACCATAGGTCCATAACAACATTAGCACCACCTGGTGTTTTAATCCAAACACCACAGTTTCCTAACCACCACATTGCAAAGTTGCCCTCAGCAACAACTTCTTCTTCAATTTCTTCGTTTAGCCATGTTCCCCATTCTGGGAATGTTGATAAAATCCATGATTCTCTAGTAATATCTTTAACGTTAGGCATTTTATTTCCTCCTGATTAATTGTTTCTTACATCTACTAGTATAAGTTCAAATACTTTGGAAAAAAAGACCAAGTGTCACACATTTATGTGTTCAAAACTGGGCTGTCTGTTCCAAATTAGACTCATAATTTTAATTAAAATAAGCACAAATAAAAAGTACTCCCATTAAAAGTACTAGCTTTCTCAACTTTAATTATCATGTCATAGAGGAACTCATTGCGATTAAATATCTAGCACATTGTTTAAAAGCACCAAAAAAGCCCCAGCTTCTTTTTCTGTCTTCAGAAAAGCTGAGAGGCTACCATAAAATTATATTTTAACAAACTGTACTTTGAAGGGGAAGGACGTCTTGGAGCAATTCTTGATGAATAAGTTTCTCAATCTTAGATTTCAGCACGTAGCGTTCACTATCTTCCTTGACATATTGAGCAATCGTTTTTTCAAGTTCATTGGTAAATTGATTACTATTTGCACAGTTACCTTTTTTAGAAAAGCGAATCAAGCGAATAATATCATCATCTGTCAAAACAGGGTGAACTACTAACATCGGAAAACGAGATTCTAAAGCGTCACTAGTAGAGACAACCATATCTACATGCATAAGATCACTCACACTTTGATACTGTTCGGTTGTAAAAACAGCTTCTATATCACTGTTTGTTAAGTAGCGTTGACATTGCTTTAAAAGAAGTTTCTGAATCGCTATTCCTTCATCAGATACAATAACTAACTTAAGTTTATTAGGAGATTGTTGACTATTACGAAGTTCCCCTCCTAAATGAATCGTTAGATATGCTACATCATCATCGGTCAATTTGATTTGCCAAGCTTTCTCTAAAAGCTTTACAGAAGACGAGGTTATGGCAAAAAGTTCTTCATATTTGTCTTTAATATGCTCTGTTAAAGGATTAACAGAAAAAATACCATAACGTTTACGATATAAGAGTGCCTTGCAGTGAGTAAGAAGTTGTCTTAGTAAGTCCTCTTTATGAACAAAGTGAAGGTGATATCGTTCTTCCAATTCTTTCAAAAAACTGGTTAGAGTAGCTCGCATATCATCATAATCCTGACTCTCTAAATGATTGTCACGGTCCTTGCGGAAACTAAGCATAAGCATGGCTACTAGTCCCACTTCAATCTCATCCAGTGATAACTGAAAATTTTCTTCCAGCTCATCAGCCAACTCTTTAGCAATCTCATATTCCTTACGTTGCCAAACCAAGCTAAAATCACTATTAAGAGAGGTCTGTACTTCAGGACTTAATCGCATCTTACGATAAGCCATTAGTATAAAAGGCAAAATCTGAATCATAAACTGACCATCTTGACTGTTGATTTTCTTACCTAGACTTCGTTGAGAAATGAAGAGATAATGGTGAAAATAATCAAGAACCTCTTTAGAAAAATATGTGCTGGCACCAAAAGCTTGAGACAGTTTATGATTAAAAAGGTCTATAAAACTACTACTTCCATTATGGTAGATATCATCTAAGAGCTTATATAAGTACTGGATAATGGACAATGGGTGACCATCTAAAAAATAACCACGACATTTTGTTGATTGTAACTGTAAATTATATTCTTTCTCTGCTAACTCACTTCTTAATTCGTTTAAATCGTTTAAGATAGTATTTCGAGAAACATCGTTTAGTTGCATCAACCTATCAATCGTTATGCGGTCCTTAGCTACCACGATAGATACTAAAGACAGCTGCAACCTCTCACTACTTTTCATGACGTAACTATAATCAGTCACTTCATCTAATAAAAGACGACAGGCTGCTTTTGGTTTTTCTGTTAGCAAGATTCCTACACGTGGATAACTAACAATCTGAGGCACATCGCTAGGCAGTGCATCGTTTATCTTCTCTAAGTGATAATACACTTTACGCCTAGACTGATTAAGTGCGTTGGCAATTGCCATAACTGTTTCAGGTTCCTCTAATTTCAATAGGTAAAAGAGGAGGTCATAACTTTTTTTATCGAGAATAATCAAGAATATACCTCTTTTCTACTCGAATTCATACAGACTTATTATAACATCTTTTTAAAGCCTTTTCATTAAAAGTTTTGACTATTGCTGATAGAGATTAAACGTTGAACATCCCTTTTTAATACCTCCAACTCTGTGGGGTATTCTAGAGCTAGATACTCACAATTAGAGAAACTCTTTAACAAATCAGTCAGATCAATCTCTCCTTCGAAGAGGCTCTTCGAGAGGTGAGGCTTTCCAGCTACCTGTAAAAAATTTTTACAGTGAAGGTAGGTGGTATCACAAGCTAAGCTATTTACCGCTTGGTATAGATCTTGGTTGATAAAGGCCCAATTAGCAGTATCAAAAACAAAACTTATTGGTATTTGTAATTCTTTCACTAGAGTCATAAAATATTGGCAATTCTCCACTGTAGCTGCTTTAGGGTCTTGATTATTTTCCACCTTTATACCAATAGTTTGGCTTTTCAATATCTCTTTAAGAGGTTCTAACTCTTCTTTACTTAAGTTTCTGGTTTGTCCAACATTTAGTTTAATGAAAGGAGCTCCTAACTGTGATGCTTCTTTAAGGCCTTTATTAAGATAAGGATTAACTTTCCCTCCTTTGATAAGGTCTTCATTAGCACTATAGTAAAGATTGATATCATAAAAGTCAGCCTCTGCTTTTAAAGCGGGTAGCTCTCTATCTGGATCTTGAAGCAATTCTTGACGTATCTCAAATCGTGAAAATCCTAAATCCTTTACTAACTTAATGAGCTGAACTTGTGTAAAACCTTTGTCTAACTGTTTTTTGAATACAATACTATTGATAATAATATCTTCTTGTTTCATAACAACTCCTTTGATATCCCTACTTATTCAGATGACCGAGTTCCGACCAAATAGGATCCAGTGTTTCTAATAATTTTTGGTAAGCGTGATATTTTTTTTCGTACCCCTTTACTTCGGATAATTGAGGTTTATAAATAGCTTTTACACGAACCATATCTTGGACTGCTTCCTTTAACGAAATCTTATCTAAAGCATGATGTGCTAAAATAGCTCCTCCTAATCCTCCTAATTCTGTGCCTTCTACTGTTTCAATAGGAAGGTTTAAGATATCAGAAAACATTTGCATCCATGCTGGTGAGTTGGTAGCTCCGCCAGAGAAACGAATTATTTTTGGCACACCGCCCCTACTTTTTATTAAATCAGTGATATGCTGCTTATGTGCAAACGCAATACCTTCATATACCGCACGTATCATCTGAGATTTCGTCGATTTAGTTGTTAGCCCAAAAAAGCAAGCGCTAGCATCTTGTGATGTGTTACTACCGTAAAGAAACGGAAAGAAAATAAGTCCATGATGTGTAGCATCAGTATGAGTGAGAAATTCTTCTAAATTATCATAGATAGAACCTCCACTAGATTTAGCGTTATCAATTTCTTGATGCATGAGCATTTTTAACATAAAATCAAGATTCCCTGCAGAAGTAGGGCTACTTGCCTCTAAGAGATAACGACGATCTGGAAAATAGGAAGTCATAAGACCACTATCTTGCTTTGCTGGTTTTAAACTTGGATAAGTATTAATATTCCAAGTTCCCGAAATAACACTAAAAGTATCTGACTCTAAAACACCTGATCCAAGAGCACAAGCATCGATGTCAAAGAGCCCTCCAACAACGGGGGTCCCTTCTACAAGACCAGTCTCTTTTGCTGCTTGAGAACTAATTCCCCCAGGAACTAAATCTGCACTATCTATAAGTTCAGGAAGTGAGTTTTCTATCTCTCTAATGCCAAAAAAATCTAAAATAGCTGGATCATAAGTTCCTGTTTGGAAATTTATCCAATGATTACCTGAAGCGTCACCATATTCTTGCTGTACTTTTCCTGTAAGCTTATACCGAATAAAGTCCTTTGCAGAAAGGACCGCCCCTATTGATTTATAGGTTTCGGGCTGATAATCTTTAAGCCAACGTAAAATAACTGGACTTTGTGAAGGGAAAATATGTTGCCGAGTCAACTCCCAAATATTATCAAGTTTAGATTCGAAATATTGCGCCAAATCTTTGGCACGATTATCTGTAGACAAAATTCCTTGTTCAAGTGGCTCCAACTTATTATCTAGCAGATAAAGACCTTTCCCATGTCCAATACATGCTACTGCACTAATCTGCTCAGGGCTGAGTTTTGAGATTTGAATAACCTCTCTAATAGCAGAAGTTATAGCATTCCACGTTTTAACAAGGTTTACTTGACGATGACCAGATTGAGCCTCATTTTTTAAAGTTTCAAAACTCGAAACAGCGATTTGGTGTCCTAATTTGTCAAAAATAAGCGCCTTGGTATTTGTACCGCCGTAGTCAATGCTAAGGTAGTAAGTCATAATTTGTCTCCTCATTGTTGATTTAAAAAGGAGGTACAAGAAACTCTTGTACCTTGAAAACTCTTCTAATAGAGATTGAGCTCTTTGGTTGTATCATCTATACCTGCTCTGTTAGCCTTTACATGTTCTTCTTTAAAGTAAACACGCTCAGCATTATTGTACATAACATCTTCTAGTTCCTCTTGACTGAAGATATCAACATTCTCTAGCCAAGTAGCTAATTCTTCGTAAGTATTGAAGGTCGCTGACCATGGAGAATCAGTTCCCCAAATGATACGCTTAGCCCCAAGAACTTCTTTAGCAATACGTACATTTTGTTCTGATTTTGGAAAAGGAAAACTATCTGGGGCATCAATATCTTGAATAGCTGAAATATCAGTATAGATATTGTTGAAGTTTTTCCACATATTAAGTTCAGCACGCAATCGATTTGAATGCTCAACATGTGGAAAAGAGAGGTGACAAACAACAAAATCGAGACTCGTATAAAGGCGAGCTAAATTAGCAATAGCATCAGGTTGGTGACTAATTTGATCCCAATTGCCATAATCAACTGTAACTACAAATCCTGGATAGTCTAACAGATAAGTCAAAATACGACTCACATGTGGGTCTGTATCAAGACGGAAAGGCGTTTTTTGTCCACGGTATCCATGGATACCCCCTCCTTGACTAATTTCAAATTTAATAGCTCGAAAACCAAGGACTTCAACATGACGTTTTACAATTTGCATTGCATTATCTGCAAATGGATCAACAGAGAATGCGCCTGTAAAACGTTCTGGATAACGTTTAATAGCTAAATGCGTATAATAATTTTGATAGCCATTAAGATGACCTTGCAAAATGACTGCTTTATCTACACCATTAGCATCCATATACTTCAAAAAAGCTTCAGCTGTAAATGCTTTGTCACCGTATTCGTCTGGGATGAGCTTAATTAAATCACCATCATCCCAAATAGCATAACCGTTCCCAAGGGCATTAAGGCGTCCTTTACCATTAAATCCTGCAATTGTATCAACAATATGAGCATGTCCATCAATTTTTTTCATGAGTATTCCTCCAACAGATTTTTAATCTTCAGCAATAAAGATTTTTTCACAACTACCTTCATATCCGCTATTCTTATCAGCCATAGTTTTAAGGTATGCGTAAATAGATTCACGACGAGTACGAAGCAAGAACAAGAAAGCAAGATAAATAACAACTGTCACACCAATATAGAGTGGGTTCCCAGATATCCAAGCAAAGAAGACTAGAGCTGTCAAAGGATGAGCTAGGAGATTAAAGCTCATAATCAAAGTTACCCCTGCTGGTAAAGCAGTTCCAAAATGCTTAACAGCTTCTGTGTAGATTGGACCTAGGGCACTAGCAGCATAAAGACCTAGTGAAAACCATATGATTCCATTCAAAATAGCTTTAAGAATATTTCCTTTTGACACAGCTATCATAGCTTCAATCATAAAAGGGATAGCAATAAGGTCAACGACTGGTAAAGCTTCATTTCCAGGTAAAATCAAGGAAATAACAACCATTATTGGTACTAAAATGAGACCTGCGATAATAGTTGCTGGTTCACCAAAACCAACACCGTCATCTACTGCAATAAACCAACGTTTTTTATCCAGTGCTCCTTGCTCAGCTTGACTTTCTTTTTTCTTATTGCGTTCAACTGCTTCAGCAAGAGGAGCAAAAGCACTAGCAAATACCCCCGTAATCAAAGGAAAAATAGTCATAACCGCTGCAAGAGCAACTGCAAAACCAAGTATACCTCCCCAAGTATCAATACTTGCAAGGTTACGTAAACTACCTAATACACCAATAATCACACCAAGTATAAAACCAAGTGTCATTGGCTCACCAAATATCCCTAACTTAGTCTTTAATGATTCTGGGTTCAACTTTACCTTATTGACACTAAGTAGGTTCCAAAGAGGATCAAGAATAAGAGCTGGAATAAGGGTTTCAATATTATGAATCGAGTTGATCGTTGCATTTTTAACACCGTAATACTCCGACCATCGATCTGCCAATACTTCTGACATCACTAATGAATAGAGTAAGACAAAAACCATAAATGCGAAAGACAATATAAAATTACCTGTTGCTGCATAGGCCATTGTACCCCAAATCATATAGCCAAAGTTATTCCAAAGATTAGATGGGACAAATACTCGGGTAATCCCGAGCAAGAAAAGCCCCAATTCAATTAGCAAGCCAAAAACAAAGAAAGAGAGGCCAATCTCAGAAGAAAAGGCGGTGAGAGAACCAGCCTGCCAACCAATATCTACAATTGGTAAATGGAGCCCAGTAGTTTTAACCATCTGCTGGATATACTTAGTCACCATAGGAGCAAAAGCTGATATAATCCAACCAAAGCCTGTGAGTCCAACACCAGCTCGTAAGGCGCTAAAGAAAGCTCGCCTTGGATTGACCTTTAGAAAAAGGCTGACAATAAAAATCATAGCGGGTACAACAGTTGCTGCACCAAAAACTTCAAAGAATTTATGTAAAGCTTCTAGCATAAGTTCACCTTTATTAAATTATTAAGCGCTTACATTTACCCGTAAAAAAATGGGAGGTCCCATTTTTTCAAAAGATGGCTCTGCGCTCACTAGCCAATTATTTATTGACAATATTTTGTGGCTTGCCATCAAAGAAGGCAATGATGTTGTCAGCTGCTTCTTCAGCCAAAGTTCTACGTCCCTCAATAGTACCTGTCCCAGCATGTGGACTCATGATAACATTATCAAGACTTCTCAATCCTTCAGATACCTGCGGTTCATTCTCAAAAACATCTAATCCCGCACCCGCGATTTCACCTTCTTTCAGAGCTTCAATAAGTGCTTCTTCAGAAACGATTGGGCCTCTAGCAGCGTTGATTAAGTAGCTTCGACTTTTCATCTTAGCAAAAACATCTTTATTGAATTTGTGGATTGTTGATGGTAATGCTGGGGCGTGGATGGTTATGACATCAGCTGTTTCAATAAGCTGATCAAATTCGAGATAGGTTACACCAAGCTCTTTTTCCTTATCTTCAGGAAGTCGATAAACATCATTGTAAACAACAGTCATCCCAAATGCTTTAGCAAAATTTGCGACTGTCAAACCGATGCGTCCCATTCCGTAAATACCTAATGTTGAACCTTGCAAAGTCAAACCTTGATAACGTTGTTCGCTCGGATCAATCCACTCTCCACTTCTTACAATACTATCATAAAATGCAAGGCGCTTACTGGCAGCTAAAATTAAAGCAAAAGTCATTTCCGCTGTCGGAACTCGTACTGCTTGAGGGGAATTAGAGACTACAATTCCTTTTTCTTTAGCATACGCAGTATCTACATGATCAAAACCAACCGCATTTAAAGAAATAATTTGTAAGTTTTCACCTGCATCAATCATCTCTTTATCGCCTTTTTGTCCCATGAGTAACCATCCGTCATATTCAGATAAATGCTCTAACACATAGTCACGTGAAAATGGGCGATCTTCTGAATAAGTAACATCAAATCGGTCCATAAGCTTTCTTAGACCTTCTTTAGGCACAATACCCGTTACTAAGATTTTTTTCTTGTCCATATTGTCTCCTTCTTAAATTTATTTTACTAATTGATAAAGAGCAACTTCGCCACGTCCGTTATTGGCTGAGAAAAGATAAGCTTTTCCATCTTTTTCAAAAGCTAAGACATTACTAGAAGCTGCTTTTGCATCTACTAATTCTGAAACCAAGTGCCCATCTACAAAGTGAAAAAGCCTTAATTCTGCTTTTTCTGATCGCCACCCGAATACAAAACAAGTCTGATTAAGTAAACGACCACTCCAAATAGCGTGACCAAATGGGGTTTTTTCTGGATAATGGAATAATTCTCGACCGAAATCTTCAGTGAAGATACGTAAACGATCTCCATGAAAACCTTGGATAATCATATACTCATCCTTGCCATCCTGATTAATATCCACTTTCACCACATCGCTTGTCTCCTCATCGAAAAGCCGTTCTAATTGCCAGTCGCCTGTAGTAGAAAATTCTGGATAAGTGAGTTTGAATACCCCTTCCACTGAAGTAATCAATGAATATCCTTCATCCTGAATGGCATAGTATCCATGATTTTTTAATAAAGTTTGAGGCAATTGTTGCAATCCTTCCAATGTATGGTTTTGAGTATTAAAACGAGCAACAAAAATTCGGCCTTTATCACTCCAATCCTCAGTGTAGGCTTTACTGTTAGCAATTGTACAACCTATAAAGTAAAGTTGATTTTCTTTACCTTTAATGAGATCAAAGCGATGTAAATACGGAAAATCAAATGCGTTACAAATGTCCCAATGATCTCCTTGAAAACTTGCATAAACAACCTGACAATCTTTGGCCTTAAACCCTGGGTAAAATTTCTGGGTTGCCAAAAAATCCATGGTTCCGGGAATTGGAATAATACTCATGGTACCTCCCACATCTTCCCAAACAACAATTTTTGCTAAATCGCTATTCAAATCATAAGCAAAGCAGGCTTGATCAACCTCTGAAGCTACTAATAAAAAATCATAGTCTTGATTTTGCAAACGACAAACTGAATAACAAGCTTCAAGTCTGTCTGACAATAATTTATTAATCTTCATTCTATCCTCCTTTGGTGAAGATAAAACTTGAGTTAACCGTTTAACTAATGGTGCAAAAAAATAAAAACATTTGAGTTAAGAGAGTTAGAGATGGTTCGTTAAAAGCTTACCTATTCTTAAGTTAAACGGTTAACTCATTTATAATTCTATTATACTATCATTTTTTATAAAAGCAAGCGTTTACATAGTGTTTTTTGCTTTTTTATAAAAAAATGCTTGCTCTCGCAAACATTTTTAAAAAGATTGACGAATAACGATTTGATTTTTTACTTCTAGTAACCTTGCAGTAGTTGGCTCGTTTCCTTGACTAATTTTTTCAATTAAACATTGGGCAGCCAGGCAACCAATGCCATATGAATCCTGTTTTATACAGGAAACGTTTGGTGTAAGTACCTGCATCCATTCTAAATCTTCATAACTCCCAAGACCATAATCTTCAGGGTAGCTGACCGTTGATTGATTTAATTTTTTCATAAAATTCAAAAGAGTTGGACCGTTCATCATTAAGAACCCTGGTTTTTGCTCTGAATGTTCAATAATATCAAGAATTCTCTGTGTACTACCATCTTCAGTGATAATAATCAACTTATCAGGATTTGAACTGACCACTTCTTTAAAACCTTCGTAACGAAGCTCACGGGTTGAAATTCCTTCAATGGGATAAGTGACAAAATAGATGTCATGATACCCAGTTTCTTGCATTTTTTCAAGAAATATTTGAGTCGATTCTTTATTGTCGGATACTACAGTATCTACCTTAATATCTTTAGCTTGTCTATCAACCATGACAAGACGATCATTACTCAAAGTTTCTATAAATGAATGATTAGGATCTACAGAATCTAAAATAATTCCTGAAACGTTTTGCTGATTTAAACGGTTTAAATTTTCCAACTCAATGTCAATATCATTATCCGAGTTAGTAAAGTTAACCGAGTAACCAAATTGTTGACAAGTATCATGTATTCCCTTCATCACAGACGAAATAAAGGGATTAGTAATATCAGCAATAACGACCCCAATAGTACGGGTATTTTTTGTAACTAAACTTTGAGCAATCTTACTTGGTTGATAACCAGTCTCCTTAATAGCTAAACGTATTTTTTCTTTCGTTTGCAGAGACATTTTCTTATAGTTCCCATTGAGATAATAGGAAACTGTAGCTTTTGACACACCTACTAAATTTGCAATATCACTAATGGTTACCTTCTCAAACATCTCTATTTCCTTATTCTAATTAGACTTAATTTACCCGTATTATATCATTTAATAAGAAAAATGAAAATAAGTGTTCTTATTGGAGAAGATTATAAAAAAAGACAAACCCATTATCAAAGTTTGTCTTGCACTAGTATAATTAAGAGTTTGCTTTATCGTAACACTACTTCTTCTTGAAACTATCCCAATCTTTTAAGAAAGTTTCAATCCCTTTATCAGTAAGCGGGTGAGTAAATAGTGATGCAAATGTTTTATCTGGAATAGTGGCAATGTGCGCACCGCATTTAGCGACGCCCTCCACATGCGCCAATCCTCGAATGCTAGCAGCAATAATCTCAGATTGGAAACCATAAAAATCAATAATGTGACGAAGGTCACGAATCAAAGCATAAGCATCTGTTCCAATATCTTCAAGACGACCCACAAAAGGACTAATAAAGGTTGCACCAGCTTTCATTGCCGAAAGACCTTGAGCCACAGTAAATATTAATGTCACATTTGTCTTTATACCTTCTTTTGATAATTGTGAAACTGCTGCTAAACCTTCTTCAGTCATTGGAATTTTAACAACAACATTTGGTGACCACTTAGCGATTTCTCTAGCTTCGGTAACCATTTCATCACAAGTTAAACCTGTCACTTCTGCACTAACTGGACCATCAACGATTTGGCAAATTTCGTTAATAACTTCTTTAAAGTCACGCCCCTCACGTGAAATAATAGTCGGATTGGTAGTAACACCATCAACGATTCCTAAACGATTAAGACGACGAATTTCAGAAACATCGGCAGTATCTAAAAAGTATTTCATATTATTCTCCTTAATGTTCTTGTCCTTTTTGACCATAATAAGCATTTGGTCCATGCTTACGTAAATAGTGTTTATCCATAATATATTTTGGAGCTGGTTCAACACGTGGATTAATTTGTTCAGTGAAACGATTCATCTTGGCAACTTCTTCAAGAACGACTGAGTGATAAACTGCTTGTGCTGGATCTTTCCCCCAAGTAAATGGTCCATGATTACGTACAATAATACCAGGAACAGCCATTGGATCTAAATTCCGACGTTCAAATTCCTCTATAATAACACTACCTGTTTCTTTTTCATAAGCAGTGTTAACTTCATCTTCACTAAGTGACCTAGCACATGGTACTGGCCCATAAAAATAATCTGCATGTGTTGTTCCATAAAATGGAATATCGCGACCCGCTTGTGCCCAGCCAACTGCTTCTGTTGAATGAGTATGAACAATACCACCGACTTCTGGCCATGCTTTATAAAGTTGAACATGAGTTGGAAGATCAGATGATGGATTCAAATCCCCCTCCACTATATTTCCCTCTAAGTCTGTGACAACCATATTTTCAGGTGTCAATTGGTCATAGTCAACTCCTGAAGGTTTGATAACAATCAATCCTGCTTCGCGGTCAACTTCAGAAACGTTACCCCAAGTAAATTTAACTAAACCATGAACTGGTAGTGATTTATTAGCTTCACACACACGTTCACGCATTTCTTGCAATGATTTTGCCATATTATTTCACTCCTGCTTTCTCCATTAATGGGTAAAGAAAATCTTGCGCCTCTTTAATGGCTGCACGTGTTTCCTCTACAGTCTCACAGTTCTCCGACCACATTTCAATCAAGAATGGACCATTATAATTTGTTTTCTTAATGACAGCAAACATTTCTTCCCAATCAACACACCCTTGACCAAATGGAACATCACGGAATTGACCTTTAGATGTTTCGGTAACAGCATAGGTATCTTTAATATGAAGCGCTGCAATTGAGCGATGTCCATTATAAAATTCACTCCAAAGATCATTATGCCATGCTGATACATTTCCAGTATCTGGGTAGACAAAGAGATAAGGAGAATCAATCTCTTTTTCCACAGCCAAATATTTTTCAATGGAATTCATAAATGGGTCATCCATAATCTCAATAGACAGAATAACTTGTGCTTCTTCGGCCCAAGTACAAGCTTGACGAAGATTCTTAATAAAGCGTGCACGTGTCTCTGGAGATTTTTCTTCATAGTACACATCATATCCTGCTAATTGAATATTACGAATCCCAATATCTTGAGCAAAGACGATACATTTTTTCATCATATCCATCGCACGCGCTTCTTTCTCAGGATCATTAGATCCCATTGGGAAACGACGATGACCACTAAATGTAATTGTTGGAACACGAACTCCGGTCTCAAAAATAGCTTTGACCAACTCAAGTCGTTCTTCTTTTGACCACTCCAAACGTGCCAAACGTTCATCTGACTCATCAATGGATAATTCTACAAAATCAAATCCCAATTCTTTAGCAAATTGTAGGCGTTCTAACCAGTTAAAATGTTTTGGTGTTGCCTTCTCGTAAATTCCTATTGGACGTGTCATACATTACCCCCAAATACGTTTAATTTCATCCTTAAATGCACGTGCTGCTGCGGCTGGATCATCTGCCTCTGTAATACCACGACCCGCAATAAAAGTAAAAACATCAACACCTTCAAATAATTGAAGAGTATCAGTTGATAAACCACCAGTTACAGAAACTCGGAAGCCCATATCAATCAATTTTTTAACCTTATTAAGATCTTTTTCTCCCCATGTTTCGCCAGCAAGAAGCGCATCACGAGATTGGTGATAAATGGCTTGTGAAATACCTGCATCCAACCATTGTTGCGCTTGCTCATAAGTCCAATCACCATATAGTTCGATTTGAATTTCTCCACGATCGCCGCGTTCTTCTTTGATAGCTTTTAAGGCTGCTTCCATTGTTGGAATAGTAGCACAACAGATACAAGTCATCCAGTCTGCACCGCGAACAGCATTATTTTTAGCAACAGTCCCACCAGCATCAGCACATTTTGTATCAGCAACAATTATTTTGTCAGGGAAGAGACTGCGAAGGACCTCAACTAATTCACTACCTACTTGAAGAAGGCAAACAGTTCCAGCTTCAATAACATCAACTTCATGTCCTACTGATACGGCAGCTTTGATAGCTCCTTGTAAATCTGAGTGGTCAAGTGCAACTTGTAAATTTGGTAAACGTTTTGTCATGTTGTTTATTCTAAGGACCTGATAAAAATACTCATTTTATTTGTGGCAAAGAGTTTCTTATCACAGAGATTTTTTATAGGTCCTATCCTTTCTATTAATATCAGTTTATTGATTAGCTTTCTAAATCTAAACCTTCTAAATATGGGCTGTTTTTTGATTCCTCTACCATTGCAAGGACTTCTTTTGCTTCTTGGCATTCCGTCAAGCGCTGAATTGAATTTTCCAATTCAAAAAGGGCAATAATTTGAGGGATAGCAACAGAAGTATGAATAGCTGAACTTGTTGCAGCAAGTGCTAACAATACTGAGACTTCTTTGCCATCTGGAAAGACTACTGACTCTGTTAATGTAATTAATGAAAATGCATCACGTTTTACGCCTGCTTCTGGACGAGCATGAGGCATCGCCATACCCGGCATAAGAATGTAGTACGGACCAAATTCCTCTGTAGATTCAATAATGGCATCGTAATATTCTGCATCAACAGCACCACTTTCAATCAATGGATCAATTGATAATTTGATTGCTTCTTTCCAATCGCTTGCAGATAATTTAAGACGAATTGAGTCATTTTCGATAAAGGCTTGTTTTAAATTCATGATTTCTCCTTAAAAGTCTAAAGATATGGGAGAGAAACTTTTGTCTCACTCCCTTTGTCTATTAACTTACAAAATTTCTTGTAGTTTTGTTTTTATTTCATTGTCATCCATAAGGTTATCAAGACCTACTAAATGACCTTTTGTACGTCCGTCTAATTCATGGATAAGGTGGTTTGAAGCAACCACGATATCGTAGTTCGCAGCTAAACCTTTTGCTTCTCCGACTGAGCAAGATGCTGACTCAAAGTTGCTAACGCCTAATTGACGAAGCGCATTTTCAACTTTCATTTTGATAACCATTGATGATCCCATGCCGTTTCCGCATGCTGTAAGAACTTTAACCATTTTTATTTCCTCCGTTATAAATTTCTATTATTCTGCAGGCGCATCACCACGATAGTATGCTTCTTTATCTTTAGATTTCATAAATTGAAGTTGTGGAATAGCTAAGAAGAAGAGACATACAATCACGTAACCAGCGATACCTAAATACTTGAAGATGTAACCAAATGCTAACCATGGGAATTCAAAGTCAATATTTCCATGATAACCACCTGCAAGTCCTAAAAGACCTACAGCAACAGCACCAAGTGCCACCTGAATAATACCTGAGATAAATGATAGAGCTACTGCTGCTTTCCAGCCACCACGTTTATCTGCATAAACAGCGATTGCCGCATTATCAAAGAATACTGGAACGAATCCTGTGATAATCAAGATTGGATTTTTGAAGACAACAAGTAGAGCGATTGTAATTAATTGACCAATCAAACCAAAAGCAAATCCTGAAAGAACTGCATTTGAAGAACCAAAACCATATGAAGCTGCAACGTCAACCGCTGGGAATGATCCTGGAAGAAGTTTGTTTGAGATGCCTTGGAAGGCATTTGTCAATTCTGTAACGAACATGCGTACACCTTGCATCAAAATGAAAAGGTAAACTGAGAATGTCAATGATGTTTGAAGGATGTACATGAAGAAAGCTTGCTTAGTTGGTACAAATGCCCCAGGTCCAATTAATTTAACATTAGACATAATGTCTGGACCAAGGACAGCTAAGATTCCTCCAAAGAAAACTAGCATCAATGTTGCTGATGCAACAACTGTATCATGGAAAATATTTAAGAATGTTGGTAATTTTAAGTTATCAAGGTTTTCTTCTTTTTTACCGAAGAATGGCGCAACCTTATCAACAAACCAAATTGCAAATTGTTGTTGGTGTCCAATGGCAAATCCACCACCACCTGTAAGGCGTTGAGTTGCTTCAACGGTCATATTAGAACTTACCGCCCAATATAGACCACAAATGATACCAACAGCCCATGCACCAAAACCATTACGAAGTTGTGGAATCAAGAGCAGTACAAATACTGAAATTGTTGCAGCTTGTTGTACCATGATATGACCAGTAATAAAAAGAGTACGGACTTTAGTTACTTTACGAAGAGCAACCAAGAGAATGTTAATCCCAAAACCAATCAAGAGTGCTGTTGTTGCAACACTGATAAAGCCCATTGTTTCTAACTTAGCATTTGCTGATGCTAAACCAAAGTAAGGGTCAATAACAGCAGCTTCTAAATTAAATTTTTTAGCAAGAGCAACTAAGATTGGACGGAATGTATTAACCAATCCTCCTGCACCTACGTTCAAAATCAAATATCCAACGGTCGCTTTGATAAAACCAGCAAAGACATCATGAAGTGGTTTCTTCAATAAAAGATACCCAATGAGTACCAATAGACCTACGAAGAAGGCTGGATTCTGCAAGATATTTTGCGAGAACCAATTAAGGGGAGCTAGGAAGTTTTCCATAACTAAAGACCTCTCTTTATTTAAGTAATGTTTTTTTGTATCTTTATTATATTTTTTGTAAGCGTTTTAAAAAAGACCAAGAAGTACACACTTAAGTGTGCAAAATTGTGCTGAACCTAATTTACAAAAAAATCATGTATCCTAAGATACATGATTTTTTATATTTTTTAATGTAGACTCCTAATGATTTCTACACGCGTCACAAGACCATCGTGCATACTATCAACACGCAATGCAACGTTATTAATATAGACTACTGAACCAATAGCAACGTCCTTTTCCTCATCATTTAAATGACGAACAAGTAAGTCTCCTAAAGTTTCATTGGGTTGACAAGGTAGTTGAATCCTAGCTAAAATATTAGCTTTTTTGACTTTGTTATTAGCACGTAAAACAATGTTGCTTGACCCATCAAAATGGGTGAAAAGATATTTACGAACAGCAAACAAAATAGCAACTGAAGCAATCCCCATAAGGTAATCTGAAACACTACCATGTTCAATTACAAGTTGACGAGCTAAGGCAAACAATAACACTTCAATTAAAGTATCTGGGGAAGGTTTTGAAAACATTTTGATCAACTCAATCCCGACTGCTATTGTCATGGCGCGAGCAAGGAAAGTCTGGAACAACTTATCAACATTTTGATCAACAGACAACATGCTAAACAAATCATGAAAGAGTGCTAAACTAAAGAAAATAATAGCTGTTGCCAGAATAACTGACAAAGCAATCTCTAAATAATAAGCCACCTCTACAATAACATCTTGGAAAAATTTACGCATACAATCTCCTCTTTTATAAACTAATAACATTATAACATTTCGTCGTTAAAGTTACTAATTCAATGAAACAATAGTGACCACCCCTTCATAAACCTTTTAATCAGTACTAACGAATGTTTGATTATACATTATGATATAATAAGCTTATTGGTAAATAAGTAGGAGGAAATGAAATATTGATTAATAAACGGTTAAGAACAATCTTCTTACTACATTATCTGTTAGCGCTACTACTTCTTATAGACATTATCCTTACGATTGATTTTATAATTCACACGTCAACAATTCCCAAAAATAGTCTATCATATATAGGTTTGGGTCAAGGATTTGGTTGGTCTATGATTCTTATTAATTTGATAGCTCTACCTATTTGTTTCCTAGCAGAATTGTTAGCTGGTCTACTATTAAAATTAGAAATGCATAAGCAACATGGCTACTATCCTCTGGAACGCTTATTGATGACTGGTAGTATTCTAACAGTTGTATCGCTAGTATTATTACATACTTTGATTCACAGTATCAATGCACTTCTTTTTTTATCATTTACAGTAGTTTTATTGATTTCTGGGAAGTTCTTAAGTCTTATTAGTATCTATCTATTAAAAGGAAAAAGTAAACATCAAAAAGTCTGACTGTACAGTCAGACTTTTAATATTAAATATTTGACCAAACAGACTCAAGAATGTTTGTTTGTTCACGACCAGGCCCTACTGAGAAAGTAGAAATACGAACACCAACCAATTCGCCAACACGGCGAACGTAATTACGTGCATTTTCTGGAAGACCATCTAAGCTACGGCAAGCTGTAATATCTTCAGACCAGCCCGGTAATTCTTCATAGATTGGTTTACAACGTTTTAGCTGTTCAAGGCTTGCTGGGTAATAGTCAATACGTTTCCCATCAAGGTCATAAGCCACACAAATTTTTACCGTATCAAGCCCTGAAAGAACATCAATTGAATTCAGAGAGAGGTTAGTAATACCTGATACTCGACGGCTGTGACGCATAACAACAGAATCAAACCATCCAACGCGACGAGGACGACCAGTCGTTGTACCATACTCTTTACCAATCTCACGAATACGGTCACCAACCTCATCAAAAAGTTCTGTTGGGAATGGTCCATCGCCAACACGGCTAGTGTAAGCTTTACATACACCTACCACTTTATTAATTTTACTTGGTCCAACTCCCGAACCAATTGTGACACCACCTGCTACTGGATTGGAAGATGTTACAAATGGGTATGTTCCTTGATCAATGTCGAGCATAACTCCTTGTGCTCCTTCAAAAAGAACACGTTTACCGGCATCAAGAGCATCATTTAAGATAACGGATGTATCAGTCACATATTGCTTAATTTGTTGACCATATTCATAATATTCTTCGAAAATATCATCAAATTCAAGAGGTGTACTGTCATACATTTTTTCAAATAAACGATTTTTCTCAGCTAAATTAATTTTCAAACGCTCAGCAAAAACTTCTCTATCAAGAAGGTCAGCAATACGGATACCGACACGCGCAGCCTTGTCCATGTAAGCTGGCCCAATTCCTTTGATGGTTGTTCCAATTTTATTATCACCTTTAGCATCTTCTTGTAGTTGGTCAAGCTTGATGTGGTATGGCAAGATAACATGCGCACGATCTGAAATACGAAGGTTATCCGTTGTTACACCTTCTCCGTGAAGATAAGCTAACTCTTTAACTAATGATTTCGGATTAACGACAACACCATTACCAATGACAGAAATTTTTTCTTTGAAGAAAATTCCTGAAGGAATTAAATGAAGTTTAAATTTTTTGTTATCAATAACGATAGTATGCCCAGCGTTATCACCACCTTGATAACGTGCAATTACTTCTGCGTCAGCAGATAAAAAATCTGTAATTTTACCTTTACCTTCGTCACCCCATTGGGTACCTACTACAACAACTGAAGTCATATTTATTTAACACTGAGTGAGCCTTTTTAGGACTACCCAATCCTTTCTGGAAAAACATGGCAGGAATTTCACCTGCGAGTTTGTCTGACACCTTATTATAGCAAAAAATGTTTTTTTTTGCCAAATTCCTCAAATATTATCGGAAAAAAGGAAAAAAATAATTATTAGAAGTGTAAAAAAACGGTAAAAAACTAACATTATAGTTGATAAAGAAATCTTGAAATTTACTGATACCAGCATTCTTAACAATAAAAAAATTCAACGATCTTTTTATTAGAGTCGTTGAATTTTAAATTATCAAGAACAGTTATCACAAGTCAGATATCATATCTATATTAATGATATTTACTATTAGCTTTTCATGAAGTAACTAGTTATCTCTAGCCTGTAGCTCTTCTTTTGTAACTAATTTATAATCTTTAAAAACAATGCCTCCAAAATAGCCTGCTAGTAAAGATAGGATAATACAACCTAGAGCGGTTATTAGTACTTTTATCATTGGGTTATAGGCAAACATGACAGCAAATCCTGCAATTGGTGTCGCTGTTCCAGGAGTATCATTAACTAATTTCATCAAGGCAATTAAAATACCACAAGCTGCACCACCAACAAAATTAGTGACATAGATTGGAATAGGGTTAGCTGAAGTCACGTCAGCTTGAGTTAGAGGCTCAACAGCAAAAGCTATATTATCTTTACGACTTCCAAGTTTTAATTTATGGAAAAGTACACCATTCATAAATGACGAACCAAAGACAGACAAGGCTCCTATAGCCATAGGCATTCCGGTTAATCCTAGCATAGCTGTCAATGCCATAGAAGAAAGTGGTGCTGTCGCCACTACTACAATTGTCCCGCCAAGTATAATCCCCATTAAAATAGGGTTGCTATGAGCACCTGATGTTAAGATATCTCCAATGGTGAGCAAAGTGCTATTAATAAGCGGCGTCAACAGTTTGGCCACAAGACGTGTTAATGGTGCACCAATAATAATAATTGAAATAAGATCTAAACCACCAGGAATATTTCTTTCCATCCACTTAACAAGAAATCCCACTAAATATCCTGCAAGGAAACCAGGAATAATACCTGTTCCAGAAACAGATAAACCAATTAAAACTGCGTATCCTGGGGTTACACCAATAGCAATAGTAACCAATATAGCTGCAGCTACACCAGAAAGTGAACCATTAGCACCACCCACTTCACTTAAAAATTGAAATCCCAAAACTTTACCAAAGAAAGAATCTTGAAAAGCTTCTACAAGGAAGGATGCACAAGCCGCAGATGCCAATGCTCCCATTGCTTTTGTTCCGTAGGGTGCTTTATAATTAAATAAAGTGAAAATCGCTAATACAAGTATTAAAAGACTGGTCCCAATAATGATATTCATAAATATACTCCCGCTAAAAATAGTTAAGTTTTTTATTCTCAGTGTCTGTGTACTACTGCTTCAATTTCAATAAAGGCGCCTTTAGGTAATACTGAAACTTAATTGTACTACGAACTGGATAAGGTGCAATAAAGAAGTCCGACATAATTATTAGGCTTATCTCATGGATTACTCCTTAGTTGCTAATATAATCACATTTTACCTGAAAGCATAACCATAGTCAATAATAATTTTTAATTTTCTTAACTTTTTTTTATTACGATAATTTTTTATTATATTAGACTTCCTGCGAAACAAAATATGGTACAATAGTTCTATGAATTATGAAGCAAGCAAACAATTAACTGATGTACGATTTAAGCGCCTTGTTGGTGTTCAGCGCACTACTTTTGAAGAGATGTTAGCTGTGTTAAAAACAGCTTATCAACGTAAACACGCAAAAGGTGGCCGAACCCCTAAGTTAAGCTTAGAAGATCTCCTCATGGCTACTCTTCAATACATGCGAGAATACCGCACTTATGAACAAATTGCGGCTGATTTTGGCATTCACGAAAGCAACTTAATCCGTCGAAGTCAATGGGTTGAATCAACTCTTATTCAAAGTGGTTTACGATTTCAAAAACTCATCTTAGTGCTGAGGATACGGTGATTGTGGATGCAACAGAGGTAAAATCAATCGTCCTAAAAAATCAACTAGCGAATTATTCTGGTAAAAGAAATGTCATGCTATGAAGGCTCAGGCGATTGTCACAAGCCAAGGGAGAATTGTTTCTTTGGATATTGCAGTGAACTATTGCCACGATATGAAGTTGTTCAAATGAGTCGCAGAAACATCGGACAAGCTGCTAAAATCTTGGCAGACAGTGGTTATCAAGGGATCATGAAGATGTATTCACAAGCGCAAACTCCGAGGAAATCAAGCAAACTTAAGCCACTAACTCTTGAAGATAAAACCTATAACCATACGCTATCCAAAGAGAGAATCAAGGTTGAGAATATTTTTGCCAAAGTAAAAACGTTTAAAATATTTTCAACAACCTATCGAAATCGACGCAAACGGTTTGGATTACGAATGAATTTGATTGCTGGAATGATCAACCGTGAACTAGGATTTTAGTTTCGCAGGAAGTCTATTAATCTTTTAAAATAGTCTGATATTGTCTTTTAACCATAAATATATTACTATAATAGTAAGATTAGCATAGAGGAACTACGATATGGATAAAGAAAAATTAGACTATTGGAAGACGATAATAACGTTTCTCCATAATGTTTTAGGTGATAATTACGAAATTGTTTTGCATGTAGTAGATGAAAATGATATCTATATTGGTGAGTTGGTTAATAGTCACATTAGTGGACGAACCATAAGTTCACCTCTAACGACTTTCGCCCTTGATTTAATCAAGAATAAAGTTTATAAGGAAAAAGATTTTGTTACTAACTATAAGGCGATTGTCAGCCCTCTCAATAAAGAAGTTCGTGGATCTACTTTCTTCATCAAGAATGCTCAAAATGAAC
Source organism: Streptococcus sp. FDAARGOS_522 (assembly GCF_003812445.1). Classification (NCBI taxonomy): domain Bacteria; kingdom Bacillati; phylum Bacillota; class Bacilli; order Lactobacillales; family Streptococcaceae; genus Streptococcus; species Streptococcus sp. FDAARGOS_522. The sequence goes on along the minus strand of NZ_CP033808.1, from coordinate 1,831,872 downwards.
TTGAAGGGATGTTATGTATCAACCTTGATATTTCTGCATACCAAAATATTGCTTTGGATATTCTGGACTTAGTTAATTTAAATGTTAACAAAATACTACCTAAGTCCCCTCAAAAAATTTCTCTCCCTCAACAGGAGGAACCTGTAGAAGTTCTATCAGGCAATATTCAGGATATTATTAGTGAGATTGTTGATCCTAGTCTTTTAAATCAGAATATTCATTTAAGTCAAGAAGTTAAGGTAGAAATTGTTTCTAAACTTCACGAAAAAGGTGTATTCCAATTAAAAGGTGCCGTTTCAAAGGTCGCTGAAGTTCTCAACATCTCCGAACCAAGCGTCTATCGTTATCTTAAAAAAATTGAAACTCATTAACTCTAAAACTCTTTTTAACTTATAGATTAATAAGATTGGACTCAAAAGTTCAATCTTTTATTTTTTATGACACCGGTATAAGATTATTTTAGTTTTCTGTGCCGTAAAACTTAGTTTTTATTATTTTTTTGATAAACTAGTATCATCTGTTACTAGGAGGAATGTTGTCGTGATTATCGATCAACTGTTACAAAGAAGCCACTCTCATCTACCGATTCTACAAGCTACATTTGGCTTAGAGAGAGAAAGCCTTCGCATTCACCAACCCACTCAAAGGGTTGCTCAAACACCCCATCCCAAAACATTAGGGAGTCGTAACTATCATCCTTATATCCAAACGGATTATAGTGAACCTCAATTAGAACTCATTACACCTATTGCAAAGGATAGCCAAGAAGCCATTCGATTTTTGAAAGCTATAAGTGATGTTGCTGGACGCTCTATCAACCACGATGAATACTTATGGCCGCTTTCTATGCCACCCAAAGTGAGGGAAGAAGACATACAGATTGCCCAATTAGAGGATGCTTTTGAATATGATTATCGCAAATATTTGGAGAAAACTTATGGAAAACTAATACAATCCATCTCTGGAATTCACTATAATCTCGGTTTAGGTCAAGAGTTATTAACTTCTCTCTTTGAATTGAGTCAAGCAGACAATGCTATTGATTTTCAGAACCAGCTTTACATGAAATTGTCTCAAAATTTTTTACGTTACCGTTGGTTACTAACTTATCTATATGGAGCGAGCCCGGTAGCTGAAGAAGACTTTTTAAATCAGAAACTGAATAACCCTGTTCGGTCACTTAGAAATAGTCACTTAGGTTATGTGAATCATAAAGATATTCGTATTTCTTATACTAGCTTGAAGGATTATGTCAACGATCTAGAAAATGCTGTAAAAAGTGGGCAATTGATTGCTGAGAAAGAATTTTATTCACCTGTTCGTCTCCGTGGTAGTAAGGCCTGTCGTAATTATTTAGAAAAAGGAATTACATATTTAGAATTTCGCACTTTTGATCTCAACCCATTTAGTCCAATCGGTATAACGCAGGAAACTGTTGATACTGTTCACCTTTTCTTATTGGCGCTTTTGTGGATAGATTCTAGTAGTCATATTGACCAAGATATCAAGGAAGCCAATAGATTAAATGACCTTATAGCACTCAGTCATCCATTAGAAAAATTACCTAATCAAGCACCAGTTTCTGACTTAGTGGATGCTATGCAATCTGTTATCCAACATTTTAACTTACCACCTCACTATCAAGACCTATTGGAATCTGTAAAAAGGCAAATTCAGTCACCTGAATTAACGGTAGCTGGTCAACTTTTAGAAATGATTGAAGGACTTTCCTTAGAAACATTTGGACAAAGACAAGGACAAATTTATCACGATTATGCTTGGGAAGCTCCCTACGCCTTAAAGGGATATGAAACGATGGAACTTTCTACCCAATTGCTACTATTTGACGTTATCCAAAAAGGAGTCAACTTCGAAGTGCTGGATGAACAAGATCAATTCCTAAAATTATGGCACAATAGTCATATTGAGTACGTTAAAAATGGTAATATGACCTCAAAAGATAACTATATTGTACCGCTCGCTATGGCTAACAAAGTTGTTACAAAAAAAATCCTAGATGAAAAGCATTTCCCAACTCCTTTTGGAGATGAATTTACTGACCGTAAAGAGGCACTTAACTATTTTTCACAAATCCAAGATAAACCAATCGTCGTTAAGCCAAAATCAACAAACTTTGGTTTAGGCATTTCTATTTTTAAAACATCAGCTAACTTAGCTTCTTATGAAAAAGCAATTGACATCGCTTTTGCCGAAGATAGTGCTATTCTTGTGGAAGAATATATTGAGGGTACCGAATACCGTTTCTTCGTCCTTGAGGGGGACTGTATTGCTGTATTGCTTAGGGTAGCAGCTAATGTCGTTGGAGATGGTATTCATACTATTAGTCAGCTAGTTAAACTTAAAAACCAAAACCCTCTCAGAGGCTATGATCATCGCTCTCCTCTAGAGGTTATTGAGCTCGGAGAAGTAGAACAGTTAATGTTGGAACAACAAGGATACACTGTTAACAGTATCCCTCCAGAAGGAACAAAAATAGAACTTCGCCGTAATTCTAATATTTCCACTGGCGGTGACTCTATAGATGTAACAAATACAATGGATCCTACATATAAACAACTAGCAGCTGAGATGGCAGAGGCTATGGGGGCTTGGGTTTGTGGAGTTGATTTAATTATTCCTAATGCCACTCAAGCATACTCAAAAGATAAGAAAAATGCTACTTGCATTGAACTAAACTTTAACCCATTGATGTATATGCACACCTACTGTCAAGAGGGGCCTGGTCAATCTATTACACCTCGAATTTTGGCTAAACTGTTCCCAGAATTATAACTAAAAAGAGTTCCTTAGGCTAAGCTTAAGGAATTTTTGGTTAAAATAAAGTTATCCCTTGTCATCACTAGTTCATTTAAGATAAAATATTAACAACTACAGAAAGTTAGGTTAAATATTATTATGGTTAAAAAACGCTATTCCAAAAATTCTCATAATCTAATAACATTACTTGGTATTGTTGTTCTTGCTTCCCTGATTTCAGACTTTTGGAGTGAGGTGATTGCTACTCTGTTAATTATTGGTGGTGGTTATTGTGCCTATTACGTTTATGATAAAAAGCGTCTTAAACGTTTTACATCAAACCAACGTATTGAAGCTTTAAAATCCAATATTAAAGAGACTGACCAAGACATTAGACACTTGGAAATTTTAAAAAAAGACAATCTTTCTAAGGAATATATAAAATTAGCAAATCAAATATTACCTCAATTGGACCTAATTCGTAATGAAGCAAACCAACTACAAAAAGCCATTGAGCCTAATATCTATAAACGTATCACCAAAAAAGCAAATACATTTAGTAATGAGATTAACGAACAACTAATAAAGCTACATGCCTCTCCAGAACTAGAACCTATTTCTGATCAGGAAGATGAAATGATACGCATTGCTCCGGAATTAAAACCGTTCTATCACAATATTCAAGATGACCACTATGCTATCTTAAAAAAGATTGAAAAGGCAGATAACAAAGCTGAATTAGCAGCAATTCATCAAGCCAATATGAAACGTTTTACAGATGTTCTGGCTGGCTACATCAGAATCAAACAATCTCCTAAAAATTTTAACAATGCTAAGGAACGCCTAGAACAAGCATTACAAGCAATTAAAAAATTTAATTTAGATTTAGATGAAACGCTGCGCCAATTGAATGAAAGTGATATGAAAGATTTTGACGTTAGCCTAAGAATGATGCAAGACGAAAGGAACAATAAATGAGCGATACCTTTAATTTTGATATTGACCAAATTGCAGACAATGCTATCACTAAAACAGATAAAACAACAGAAATTATTTCCAACCAGACAACAAGCCAAACTGGGCAAATTGCCTTTTTTGAAAAACTAACACCAGCACAAAAGTCTGCTATCTCTGAAAAAACACCAGCTTTGGTAGATACTTTTGTCGGTGACCAAAATGCGCTCCTTGATTTTGGACAATCCGCAGTAGAAGGCGTTAATACCACTGTTAATCATATCTTGTCTGAGCAGAAAAAAATTCAAATTCCTCAAGTTGATGATTTACTAAAAAATGCTAATCGCGAACTAAATGGATTTATTGCCAAATATAAAGATGCTACTCCGGCAGAATTAGAGAAAAAACCAAACTTGATTCAAAAATTATTCAAACAAAGCAAGACCTCGCTACAGGAATTTTATTTTGACTCACAAAACATCGAGCAAAAAATGGATATGATGGCAGCGAATGTTGTCAAACAAGAAGATACTTTGGCAAGAAATATCGTCTCTGCTGAAATGCTCATTGAAGATAATACTAAATCTATTGAAAATTTGGTTGGAGTTATTGCTTTTATTGAATCGAGTCAAGCCGAGGCTGCCAATCGTGCAAGCCACTTACAACAAGAAATTCTAGCATTAGATAGCCAAACGTCCGAGTATCAAATTAAAAGTAACCAATTAGCTCGAATGACTGAAGTTATCAATACCTTCGAACAGCAACATACTGAATATGTCAGCCGTCTCTACGTTGCATGGGCAACAACACCACAGATGCGAAACTTGGTCAAAGTATCGTCAGATATGCGTCAAAAACTTGGCATGTTACGTCGAAATACCATTCCAACAATGAAACTCTCAATCGCTCAGTTAGGCATGATGCAACAATCTGTCAAATCCGGTGTCACTGCTGATGCTATTGTCAACGCTAATAATGCAGCATTGCAGATGCTGGCTGAAACTAGTAAAGAAGCGATTCCGATGTTAGAGAAGACCGCACAAAGCCCCACTGTTTCTATTAAATCTGTCACTGCATTAGCTGAAAGCTTAGTGGCTCAAAATAATGGTATTATCGCTGCCATAGACAAAGGACGTAAAGAACGTGCCCAATTAGAATCTGCTGTTATTAAATCGGCTGAAACAATCAATGATTCTGTCAAAATTCGTGATAAAAAAATAGTTGAAGCCTTACTCAACGAAGGTAAATCTACCCAAGAAAAAGTTGATGAGTCTTAACTTACTATCATATCCACTAAATAAAAACGATACTGTAAAACACCGTATCGTTTTTATATCATTAATTTATACCGTTTTCATCTATATTTTCCTGACTATCTCCAATGCAAAATAAGCCTTTTATGCTATAATATGACTTATGGATAAAATTATAAAATCAATTTCAACTTCCGGTTCTTTCCGGGCTTATGTCCTTGATTGTACAGAAACTGTAAGAACAGCTCAAGAAAAACATCAGACACTTTCAAGTTCTACTGTAGCTCTTGGGAGAACATTAATTGCAAATCAAATTTTAGCAGCAAATCAAAAAGGAAATAGTAAAGTAACTGTCAAGGTTATTGGAGATAGCTCTTTTGGTCATATTATTTCTGTAGCTGATACTAAAGGAAATGTTAAAGGTTACATCCAAAATACGGGTGTTGATATCAAGAAAACAGCTACTGGAGAGGTCTTAGTTGGACCTTTCATGGGGAATGGACACTTTGTCGTTATTACCGATTACGGAACTGGGCAACCTTACACTTCAACAACTCCACTAATTACAGGAGAAATTGGAGAAGATTTTGCTTATTATTTAACCGAAAGTGAGCAAACACCTTCTGCCGTCGGTTTAAATGTCCTCTTAGATGACGAGGATAAGGTTAAAGTTGCAGGTGGATTCATGCTTCAGGTGCTCCCAGGTGCTTCTGACGAAGAAATTTCTCGCTATGAAAAACGCATTCAGGAGATGCCTTCTATTTCAAGTCTGCTAGAGTCTGAAAATCATATAGAATCTCTCCTTTCAGCTATTTACGGAGAAGACGACTACAAGCGCTTATCGGAAGACTCTTTAGCCTTCTACTGTGACTGTTCAAAAGAACGTTTTGAAGCCGCTCTATTGACTTTAGGAACTAAAGAATTGCAAGCCATGAAGGATGAAGATAAAGGTGTTGAAATTACTTGTCAATTTTGCAACCAGACTTACTATTTCACAGAAGAAGATTTGGAGAAGATAATTAATGACTCAATTAAATAGTTCATTTATGATTGGGAAGGTTGAAATTCCTCATCGTACCGTACTAGCACCGATGGCAGGTATTACTAATTCTGCTTTTCGTACTATCGCTAAAGAATTTGGTGCTGGTCTCGTTGTTATGGAAATGATTTCTGAGAAAGGGTTACTTTATAACAACGAAAAGACCTTACATATGCTCCATATCGATGAAAATGAACATCCTATGTCAATTCAACTATTTGGTGGCGATGCAGAAGGCTTAAAACGTGCAGCTGACTTTATCCAAAGTAATACGAAAGCAGATATCGTAGACATCAATATGGGATGTCCAGTTAACAAAGTTGTTAAAAACGAAGCTGGAGCTAAATGGCTACGTGACCCTGAAAAAATTTATCATATTGTTAAAGAGGTAACGTCTGTACTTGACATTCCATTAACAGTAAAAATGCGTACAGGATGGTCTGACTCATCTAATGCTGTAGAAAATGCACTCGCTGCCGAATCTGCTGGTGTATCTGCACTTGCTATGCACGGTCGAACGCGTGAACAAATGTATACTGGCACGTGTGACCATGAAACACTTGGCAAGGTCGCTAAAGCTGTTACTAGTATTCCTTTTATTGCCAATGGTGACATTCGTACTGTTCACGATGCCAAATTTATGATTGAAGAGATTGGAGCTGACGCTATAATGGTTGGACGTGGTGCTCGTAGCAATCCTTACATCTTTACACAAATTAATCATTTCTTTGAAACAGGCGAAATCCTTCCTGACCTACCATTTGAGAAGATGTTAGATGTTGCCGAGGATCATCTCACTCGACTAGTTAATTTAAAAGGTGAAACTATTGCCGTTCGTGAATTTCGAGGGTTAGCACCTCATTATCTGCGTGGAAAATCAGGCGCAGCAAAAATTAGAGGAGCTGTTTCACGTGCAGAAACACTAGCAGAAGTTCAAGAACTTTTTGCAGGTTTACGCTAAATCAAAAACAGTCCTTTGACTGTTTTTTCCTATCTCTGTACAAATTTAGCATAAATCATTGTGTAATGAAAACTCAAAAGTATAACAAATTATTTTAGCATAACAGAATTAAGGAGAATTATGTTGATTGTTTTAGCTGGAACCATTGGAGCAGGTAAAAGCTCCCTTGCAGCTGCTCTAGGACAACACCTAGGGACAGATGTTTTCTATGAGGCGGTTGATAATAACCCAGTTTTAGATCTTTACTATCAAGATCCCCAAAAATATGCTTTTTTACTACAAATATTCTTTTTAAATAAACGATTCCAATCTATAAAAGAAGCCTATAAGGCTAACAACAATGTTTTGGATCGTTCTATTTTTGAAGATGAACTATTCCTCACTCTAAATTATAAGAATGGAAATGTGACTAAAACAGAGCTAGATATCTATAAAGAACTTCTTGCAAATATGTTGGAAGAATTAGAAGGTATGCCTAAGAAGAGACCTGATTTGCTAGTCTACATTGATGTTTCATTTGATAAAATGTTAGAACGTATTGACAAACGAGGACGCAGCTTTGAGCAAGTTGATTCTAACCCAGAATTATACGACTACTACAAACAAGTCCATTCTAAATATCCAGAATGGTATGAAAATTACGACGTTTCACCTAAAATTCGGATCGATGGTAACAAACTTGATTTCGTCAAAAATCCAGAGGATCTTCAACACGTCCTTGACACTATTGATTCCGAATTGCAAAAACTTGATTTACTATAATTAGGTGATATCTATGATTATAAGACCTGTCCTACCCTCAGATGCTAAAGAATTACTTGCTATCTATGCTCCCTACGTTACTGACACTACAATAACGTTTGAATACGATATTCCTAGTATATCGGAATTCACCAATCGTATCAAAAATATCAGCAAATCTTTCCCATATTTAGTTGCTGAAGAAAATGGGAAAATATTAGGTTATGCATATGCTTCAACTTACTACGCTAGAGCTGCCTATGACTGGACTTGCGAGCTTTCTATTTACCTTGATAAAGATGCACGTAGCAAAAAAATTAGTAGCCAACTATATGATACATTGGAGAAAGAATTAGTTAGCCAAGGGTATGTTAATCTACTCGCTTGTATCAGTTTACCAAATGATATAAGTATTGCATTCCACAAAAAAAGAGGATTTAATCAAGTCGCACATTTCCCAAAAATCGGATTTAAATTTGAACAATGGCATGACATTGTATGGTTACAAAAGCGATTGAAATCTTAAGGTAATCTTTAGATTTATTTTAAGTTAGCAAAAGATTAGGATATTATAATATATTTATCCTAAAATTTTTCAACGACTTTCAGTCGTACCTATATCTACAAGTGCAATTGTTAGATATAGATCCTTTTACTTTTCATAAATCTATAAGAAAATGTCCAAAATATTTTGGACATTTTCTTTTTATATTAAAATTCCAGTACCCATCGGTACTGGAATGTTTTATGATTTTGCAATATCAAATTTCAATTTGCCTTTGGATACGCCAATCTTAATTACTTGCCCCTCTTTCACTTGATTTGCCAATAGTAGTTCTGATAAATGATCCTCTACTTGCGTTTGAATAGTTCTACGCAGTGGACGAGCACCCATTTCTATATCATAGCCATCCTCTGCCAAGTGTTTCAAGGCTGAAGGCTGGAATTTCAGATCCATACCTTTATCTTTAAGCGCTAAAATTAAAGGTTTAACCATAATTTTCACAACTTCACGCATATTATCTTGACTGAGACTATGGAATACAACTTTCTCATCAATACGATTGATAAATTCTGGTCGATAAGCTTTTTTAAGCTCCTCCATAATACGTTTTTGCATAGCAGTATAATCATGGCTGATATCCTTAGCTCCAAAACCAACTGTTTTATCGTCACGTAATGCAGTTGCTCCTAAATTAGAAGTCATAATGATTATAGTATTTGAAAAATCAACTTTTCGTCCTCGACTATCTGTTAAAACGCCATCATCAAGCACTTGTAATAATACATTAAAAATATCTGGATGAGCTTTTTCAACTTCATCAAAAAGTAAAACTGAATATGGTTTATTGCGTACTTTTTCAGTCAGCTCTCCTCCTTCATCATAACCAACATAACCTGGAGGTGCCCCATTCAGGCGAGAAGCTGCGAATTTTTCCATATATTCCGACATATCAAAACGAATTAGGGCTGATTCATCATCAAACAACACTTCTGCCAAGGCTTTTGCTAACTCTGTCTTACCAACACCAGTTGGTCCCAAGAACATAAAGGAACCAATAGGACGCTTACCAGTACGAATGCCAGATTGATTGCGACGGATAGCACGACTAATGGCGGTAACTGCATCATCTTGACCGATAACACGTTTATGCAATTCTTTTTCTAAATTGAGGTATTTTTTACTATCAGCTTGTGTCAATTTTTCAACAGGAATACCAGATAGACGGCTGAGAGTTGCCATAATATGATCTTCGGTTACGGCAATAGGCTTACGCTTTTTATCCTTATGGCTTGCTTTTAGAGCTTTAGAAGCAGATTTCATATCATCATCTAAAATAGCTTGGTCAACTTCTGTTAAAAGCGAAGGAGCATTTTTCTTAATCATCATTTGCACAGTGGCAGAAGCTTCATCAAGTAAGTCTATAGCTGAGTCTGGTAAATTCTTACTTGTCAAATAACGATGAGCCACTTTTACAGCAGTCATAACTGCTTCATCTGAAATAGTAACATTATGAAAGGCTTCATACGCTGGCTTCAATCCAAGTAGAATTTCATAAGCGTCTTCAAGATTTGGTTCTTCTACTAAAACTTTTGCAAAGCGACGAGATAAAGCAGCATCTTTTTCAATATGCTTTTGATATTCCTCTTGAGTTGTTGCTCCAACAGTGCGTAAAGTGCCTCGGGCCAAAGCTGGTTTTAAAATATTAGCAGCATCAAGTGTGCTATCAATACCAGAGCCAGAACCCATAATAGTATGCAGTTCATCAATGAAAAGAATAATATGACCGTCTTCTTCAATATCTGCAATGATTTGATTCATACGTTCCTCAAAATCACCACGAAAACGAGTTCCAGCAACAACGCTCATCATATCTAACTCTAGAACACGCATATCTCTAAGCTCATAAGGAATATTTCCATTAGCAATACGTTGTGCTAGACCGTACGCCAAAGCTGTTTTACCGACACCCGCATCTCCAACTAAGACAGGATTATTCTTTGTTTTACGACTTAAGACTTGGACCATACGTGAAATTTCTGTATCACGCCCAATAACAGGTTCAATTTCCCCATCAACCGCCATCTGTGATAAATCACGTGTGAAATCAGCTAAATCACCAGCAGTACTCGGTGGTTTCATCATATCAGAAAAAGAAGCACCCGACTTTGCTTTTTTAGGATTACGTAATTCATAAATTGCTTTGATATCATCTTTTGTAAAACCGGCATGACGTTCTAGAGCCTTACGTAAATCAACCATACGAACTGATTCACCATCGTCTTGACCTCTAAAACCAACTAATTCTAAGATACGTGTGGCTAATAAATCTTTATTAACCAACATAGCAAGCAAGACATGTTCAGTACCCACATCTTCAGCTCCTACTACGATACTAATATTTTCTGCTAACTTTAAGATCTTTTTCAAAGCCGATGATTGCTCTAAAAATTGATAATCGGTAATCTCTTCTTTCGGTGCTCTACCTAAAGCTAAAATTGTTGCTGCTTCGTACTCTTCAATTGCAACTTCAGACTCATATTCAGCAAATGTCAAACCAGCTACTGAATCATGAACTAAAACCATTGCTAAAAGAAGATGCCAGCTTTCTAAATAGTGACTTTCATAGCGTGCTGCTTGAAATTGCGCCAATCTGAATACTTCTTGTAATTTTATGGAATAATGACTCATAAATGGAATCCTTTTCTATCTAATCGTTGTAATAATTTACGGAGCATACGAGCTCTAATAACAGAGGCTTGCTCTCCTAAGACGTCATCACCTGATGTCGCCAGAATCAAATTTCCTTCACGTTCTGTAATTATCTCTTCATCGAATAATAATTGAATCAAATCATCAAAGACTTGTTCACTGATACGCTCGCCAATCGTTGATAACATATTTCCAAATAATTGGTGTTGATCAGAAAAATGAACCTTAGCAATGCGGATGTAACCTCCACCACCTCGTTTACTCTCAACCACATAACCACGGCTTTCAGTAAACCGTGTCTTAATGACATAATTAATCTGACTAGGAACAACTTGAAAAGTATCAGCTAAATTGGAACGCTTTATTTCAGCAATTCCTGATTGTTCTAATAATGATTTTATATATTCTTCAATATTATCGGAAGTATTTTTTATGGCCACAAATTCACTCCTTCCTCTTTGACTATAACTGACTATTATTATATCAAATTTTTAAAAGATACGGAAATGAAATCTATCTAAGGATAGTAAAACTAGAATGACCGCGGATTTTAGTTGTCATTACTAGCAAGATAAGATAAAATGGAATAATACCATAGAAAGGTTTTATTTAATGAATTACATTATTACATTTTTGATTTCAATGATTCCCTTAGTGGAACTACGAGGAGCTGTGCCATTTGCAATCGCTAATGGAATACCTTTGTGGGAAGCGCTAGCTATCGGTGTTGTTGGAAACATGCTACCTGTACCTATCATCTTCTTCTTTGCTCGCAAAGTTCTAGAATGGGGAGCAGATAAACCTTATACTGGTAAGTTTTTCACATGGTGCCTTAAAAAAGGACATAGCGGTGGTCAAAAACTTGAAAAAGTAGCTGGAGAAAAAGGATTGTTTATTGCCTTGCTATTGTTTGTAGGCATTCCCTTACCCGGAACAGGAGCCTGGACTGGCACGCTTGCAGCTAGCCTCCTAGATTGGGAATTTAAACATAGTGTTATTGCTGTTATGCTAGGTGTTATACTAGCTGGATGCATCATGGGAACATTATCCATTATCGGCTTCAACCTATTCTAGAAAAGTTAAGGTGAGATGACTGTCTCTCCTTTTTTAATATTTGCCAATCCACCAATTCGATACCAAAATAAGACACTTGACTTAATCCAAGTGTCTTATTTTAAAATATATTTACTGACAACATTTTGCTGCCAAATTATAATATAAAGCGAGTGTTAATTATTTTTCAAGTGCTGCTGCCATTGTAGCTGCAACTTCTGCTTCAAAGTCGTTAGAAGCTTTCTCAATACCTTCTCCAACTTCAAAACGTACGAAAGCAACTGCTTTAGCATTTACTGACTCAAGATAAGCTTCAACTGTTTTGCTATCATCCATGATGTAAACTTGAGCAAGGAGTGTGTACTCTTGGTCAACTTTAGTGTTATCAAGCATGAAACGATCCATTTTACCTGGAACGATTTTATCCCAGATTTTTTCTGGTTTACCTTCTGCAGCTAATTCTGCTTTGATGTCTTCTTCTGCTTGGGCAATAACTTCATCAGTCAATTGAGCTTTTGATCCATATTTAAGGAATGGAAGAGCTGGTTTGTTAACCATAGCACGACTCTCGTTGTCTTGCTCAATTTTGTGGTTCAACTGAGCTAACTCATCATGAACAAATTGTGCATCAAGTTCAGTATATGAAAGAACAGTTGGCTTCATAGCTGCAACGTGCATTGATACTTGTTTAGCAAGTGCATCGTCGCCACCTTCAACAACAGTAATTACTCCGATACGTCCACCATTATGTTGGTATGCACCAAAATGTTGCTCATCAGTCTTTTCAACTAAAGCGAAGCGACGGAATGAAATTTTTTCACCAATTGTAGCAGTTGCAGTTACAAATGCTTGTTCTAAAGTTTCACCTGAAGGCATTGTTAAAGCAAGTGCTTCTTCATTGTTTGAAGGACGTCCTTCTGCAATAACTTTAGCAGTTTCATTAACTAATGTTACAAATTGGTCGTTTTTAGCAACAAAGTCAGTCTCAGCGTTAACTTCAATAACTGCTGCAACGTTACCATCAACATAAACACCTGTTAAACCTTCAGCAGCAACACGGTCTGCTTTTTTAGCTGCTTTAGCCATACCTTTTTCGCGAAGTAATTCAATCGCTTTATCAAGGTCACCATCAGTTTCTACTAATGCTTTTTTAGCGTCCATAACGCCTGCACCTGATTTTTCACGCAATTCTTTTACAAGTTTAGCTGTGATTTCTGCCATTTTCGTTCTCCTCTTAATTTCAAATAATGATTAAAAAAACGAGACAGAGCGGTTTGCATCTGCCCCGTTTTAGGATTTACAATAAATTAAATATTAGTCGTTTTTTGATCCTTCAACTACTTCAACGATTTCTTCAATTGAATCTGCTTGTGCTTCTTGAGCGAAGTCAACGTCAGCATCTTCACCTTGACGACCTTCAATAACTGCATCAGCTAATTTAGAAGTAATTAATTTAACGGCGCGAATAGCGTCATCGTTTGCTGGGATGATAACATCGATATCATCTGGATCAGCGTTAGTGTCAACCATAGCTACAACTGGAATACCAAGCTTTTTAGCTTCTTTAACAGCGATTTGCTCTTTATGTGGGTCAACAACATACATTACATCTGGGATGCGTGGCATATCTTCGATACCACCCAAGAATTTTTCAAGACGTGCACGTTGTTTGTTTAACAATGCAACTTCTTTCTTAGGAAGAAGTTCAAAAGTTCCTTCTTCTTCCATACGTTTGATTTCTTTCAAACGAGCAATACGTTTTTGGATAGTTCCCCAGTTAGTAAGAGTTCCACCTAACCAACGGTGGTTAATGAAGTATTGACCAGCACGTTTAGCTTCTTCAGCAACAGCTTCAGCTGCTTGTTTCTTAGTACCAACAAACAAGATAACTGCATCGTTTGCTGCAGCATCACGAACAAATTCGTAAGCTTGGTCAGCTAATTTTACAGTTTGTTGAAGGTCGATAACGTGGATACCATTACGTTCTGTGAAGATGTACTTAGCCATCTTAGGGTTCCAGCGACGAGTTTGGTGACCAAAGTGAACACCAGCCTCAAGAAGTTGTTTCATTGAAATTACTGCCATGAGTAAGTTCTCCTTTAAAAATGTTTTTTCCTCTCTCAGACTTCGACTTGCAGCCTAACCTTTCGGCAACAAGACCACAATTGATCTAAGATGAGTATTTGTCACTTTAAGCAACTATAATAGTTTATCAAAAAAAGTTAGATTTGACAAGCTATAAAATCTTCTACTCTATTAGAAAAATCATACTTTTCTTAGAAAAATGTAAACGTTTTTATTGGAGATTTAAAAGTATTTCGTTTATAATTAGGCTATTAAAAAATAAAGGAGGACATTATTATGTCATTAGTCGGAAAAGAAATTATTGAATTTTCAGCTCAAGCTTATCACGATGGAAAATTCATCACTGTTACAAATGAAGACGTTAAAGGAAAATGGGCAGTTTTTTGTTTCTACCCAGCAGACTTTTCATTTGTTTGCCCAACTGAACTTGGTGACCTTCAAGAGCAATACGAAACACTTAAATCTCTTGATGTAGAAGTTTATTCTGTCTCTACTGATACTCATTTTGTTCATAAAGCATGGCATGATGACTCAGATGTCGTTGGTACTATCACATATCCTATGATTGGTGACCCTTCACACCTTATTTCACAAGGTTTTGATGTCCTTGGACAAGATGGTCTAGCACAACGTGGTACATTTATCATTGATCCAGACGGTGTCATCCAAATGATGGAAATTAATGCTGATGGCATCGGACGTGATGCAAGTACTCTCATTGATAAAGTCCGTGCTGCTCAATACATCCGCCAACATCCAGGTGAAGTTTGTCCAGCTAAATGGAAAGAAGGAGCTGAAACTTTAACTCCTAGTTTAGACCTTGTAGGTAAAATTTAATAACCAGGAGGTAATCCATGGTCTTAGATAAAGAAATCAAGGCTCAATTAGCACAATATTTAGATTTGCTAGAATCTGATATTGTATTACAAGCTGATTTAGGAGATAACGATAATTCTCAAAAAGTAAAGGATTTTCTAGATGAAATTGTCGCTATGTCTGATCGCATCAGCCTTGAATCAACACATTTAAAACGTCAACCTAGTTTTGGGATTGCAAAAAAAGGGCATGAAAGTCGCGTTATTTTTTCAGGCTTGCCAATGGGGCATGAATTCACATCTTTCATTTTAGCTTTGTTGCAAGTCTCTGGTCGCGCACCAAAAGTTGATGAAGACATTATCAAACGAATTAAGGGCATTGAGAAAACTATCAATCTAGAAACTTATGTTTCATTAACTTGCCATAATTGTCCAGATGTCGTTCAAGCCTTTAATATAATGGCTGTTTTGAATCCGAATATCACTCATACTATGATTGAAGGAGGCATGTATCAAGACGAAGTCAAATCAAAAGGTATCATGTCTGTTCCTACTGTTTATAAGGACCAAGAAGAATTTACTTCTGGCCGTGCTACAATTGAACAGCTTTTAGAACAACTAGATGGACCTCTTGATGCTGAAGCATTTGCTGACAAAGGTGTCTATGATGTTCTAGTTATTGGTGGTGGTCCTGCAGGTAACAGTGCTGCAATTTATGCCGCCCGTAAAGGGTTAAAAACAGGTATTTTAGCAGAAACTTTTGGTGGACAAGTTATCGAAACAGTTGGTATTGAGAACATGATTGGTACATTGTACACCGAAGGCCCTAAATTGATGGCTCAAATTGAAGAGCATACCAAATCTTACGATATTGATATTATCAAGAGTCAATTAGCAACTGGCATTGAAAAAAAAGAATTAGTTGAGGTAACACTGGCTAACGGAGCTATTTTACAAGCTAAAACTGCTATCCTAGCTCTGGGTGCTAAGTGGCGAAATATCAACGTTCCTGGCGAGGAAGAATTCCGCAATAAAGGTGTTACTTACTGTCCACATTGTGATGGCCCTCTTTTCGAAGGAAAAGATGTTGCTGTTATAGGTGGTGGTAATTCAGGTATGGAAGCTGCTTTAGATCTAGCCGGTGTCACTAAACATGTTACAGTCCTAGAATTCTTACCTGAGCTCAAAGCAGACCAAGTACTGCAAGAACGAGCAGCTAAAACTGATAATTTAACTATTCTTAAGAATGTTGCTACTAAAGATATCGTTGGTGAAGATCATGTCACTGGTTTAAACTATACCGATCGTGATACAAACGAAGAAAAACACATTGATTTAGAAGGTGTTTTTGTACAAATTGGTCTTGTACCAAGTACATCTTGGCTCAAGGATAGCGGCATTGAACTCAATGAACGTCAAGAAATTGTCGTTGATAAATTTGGCTCAACAAATATCCCTGGTATTTTTGCTGCAGGTGACTGTACAGATGCTGCCTACAAGCAAATCATTATTTCCATGGGGTCTGGTGCCACAGCTGCCATTGGCGCATTTGATTATTTAATCAGACAATAATCTAAAAGAGATTGATACAATAGGTATCAATCTCTTTTTTGGGGTAATATGAGGAAGTTTAAGGGCTAAAATTGGCTATTTTACGAAAGAGGCTTGACGAATCTTTTTTTTTTCGATAGAATATTATCTGTTATGGCGGTATAGCCAAGTGGTAAGGCACGGCTCTGCAAAAGCTTGATCGTCGGTTCAAATCCGTCTACCGCCTTAAATATAAAAGATTTTATCCAAAGATAACAAAAAATCAACGATTGTTCGTTGATTTTTTTGTTATCAGAATTATTTTTTTAAATCCAATAATTGATAAGGTATAGAAGATTGACTATCTCTTAATGAATAGCTTTCTAATTCATTGACATTATCCCTTAAAATTTGAGACTCTTTAGAACTAATTAAACCGTCCCTTTCAAATTCAGAGATTGTTCTGCGTTCCAAGTAATATCCTCTTAGGGTTTCATTTAAAATATCTGGCGTTATGCGTGCAATGACACGTTCTACAAATAAACCTGATTTAATTAATTCTGCGTCTCGAATGCGTTCATTTTGTAAGAAATCTATCAAAGTTGCATTATAATAACCTTCCATATCTTCTAGCGTTTCTAAAATGAGATCATTATTTGATAAGTACAAATCTGTTAAGTGCTGACGATTGACTTCTGCTAGCAACCGTTTCCTATTTTTGAAATGTTTTTTCCGATTTCGTATTCCTTGTCCAAATGTTAAAAACTCATGAACAATACCACGAATAACACGCATAAGAATCGTTAAACTATAAGTGATATTTGACACAAAGCTACGATTAACTTGACGTTCTAAGTATTTTAAATAACGCTGGTAAATACGATATTCTTTGATAGAAATATTGCCATAACGATAAGCAGCTTCAAGCCCGTCGCTTTCTATACTAAGCATCATCAGTTGCAATTCAGCTAAGTCCTTCTTAATGTCACTAGATTCTTGTTCTAAAATGAGATGACGAATACGGCTATTATAATTATCTATAACTGCATAAAATGAAGCTTGATTTTCAGAAATCTTACCGTCTTCTTCTAAGACAGATAATACTTTTGTTAAAATCGATAGACGTATTAAATAATCATCTTTCACCTGTAAGGGAGGCGCTAACTTTGGTAATACTAAAAGTCCCGTTAAAAAACTCATTAGTGTTACTGCACCAACAGTGAAAAGAATCAAACTATACCCCAACTCTCCTATGACTGAGTGCTTGGGTAATAAGAGTATTGTTGCTATGGAAACACTTCCTTTAACTCCTGAAAAAGTCAACAGTTGAATCTCTCTCCAATACTTTTTAAATGATTTATGGTATTTGAAAGATCTCCAAGCATAAAAGCAAGAAACTGCTAGAAAGCGAACTAGAAAAAGTGTGCAAGTAACTAAAACAACAATACTAATAAGATCAAAATTACTATAAGCGTTACTTGTTAAAAGAGGACCAATGATACGTGTCAGTTCTCTTCCAAATATTAAGAAAACTAAACCATTTAAAATAAAATTTAAGGTTTCCCAAATAACAGAGGTAACGCGATCTACTTGAGCATCAAAGAGAGTCACTTTTTTCAAACGATTTGCTTGCATTACTCCTGCCACTACCACCGCAATAATAGCTGAAAATCCCAACAAATCAGCAACGAAATAAGCAACAAAAGGTAAGGTTAATTCCAAAAGTAGAGCCCCTGTAACATCAGCAGCATCAAATTTCTCTAGGACAGTGAGACATAACCTCGTTAGAAAAGCAAAAAGCAAGCCAATTAAAAAACCACCCATTATGGCCAATGCTAACTTGAGACTAGCTTTTGTTAAGGAAAAATAACCTGTTAAAAGGGCTGTTAAAGCAAACTGGAAGGAAACTAGACCACTAGCGTCATTTAAAAGACCTTCCAATTTGAGGATATTCTCTGCTCGTTTAGGAAATTGAAACCTCTTAGCAATCGATATAAAGGCAACGGCATCTGTTGGACCTAAGGCTGCTCCAAGCGCAAAGCATGCCGCAAGTGGTAAACTAACTGGCAAAAGGTGCCCTGCTACATAACCAACGACAATAGCTGTTAAAAATACCGTTGGTAAGATTAAGTAAAGAATAATAGTCCGATACTTTATAAAACTACCAATATCACTTTCTTGACCTTCTCTAAAGTTCAAAGGGGCAATAACAAAGGCAAGAAATAACTCAGGATCGATATGGACTTGTGACTTATGAAAAACTAAGCCAGAGAGAATCCCAAAGACCAACTGGATAAATGGTAATGGTAATTTAGGAAATATCCTATTGATAACATTAGATAAAATCAAAAACAGGAGAAAGCTGACTATTAGAATAGTTTCTTCCATATTATTCCTCCTTCATAACATCTATCAATTCTTTCTTCAATTTCTCAATTTTATCATCGATTTTTTTAGTATCTTCTCTCTCCAATCGACAGCGACATCTTTCTTTTTCAAGTATTATTAATTTCTTCTTTTTCTTCTTTACTTTACTTGAGTGAACATTTGAAAATTCTTGATTTTTAGAAGAAAGGTATTTATCTTTTAGTCGATTCAATCGTTCTTCCAAAGATAATTGAGACATCATAACCTCCTATTTAATAACCAAATTATTAATAATAAGTATTTTTTCTTTCATCGGCTATCTCTAGTATAACACGCATTTCTTAAATTGATAGAATTTAAGAATATCGTTGCTCATTATCTCCATATGTGGTAGACTAACAACAATTTAAATAGGAGGTTAACCAATGAAAAAATTAACAAAAGGCAGCCACATTCGTGTTCTTAGTCCCTCTTCTTCCATTGAACGTCTGGGTGGTTTTGAGGCTAACCTATTAGCCAAAGAAGTACTAGAAAAGCTGGGATTTCAAGTGTCATTCTCTAAGCACTATCTAGAAAATGATATCCTCTATTCTGCTTCGATTGCTAGCCGCGTAGAAGATTTACATGAAGCATTTGCCGACCCTTCTGTTGATGCCATATTAGCAACCATTGGCGGATTCAATTCCAACGAGCTTTTACCATATTTAGATTATGATTTAATCTCTAAGAATCCCAAAATAATTTGTGGTTACTCAGATTCAACGGCATTCCTTAATGCTATTTTTGCTAAAGCAAAAATCCAAACTTACATGGGTCCTGCTTATTCTTCTTTCAAAATGAAGGAAGGTCAACCTTACCAAACACAAACTTGGCTTACTGCCATGACAGAAAACCACTATGAACTTTGGCCTAGTGAAGAATGGTCTAGTGATCCCTGGTATGATCCCAGCAAACCACGCCAATTTTTCCCAACAGAATGGAAAATTTATAATCACGGAAAAGCTTCCGGTACGATTATCGGAGGTAATCTCTCTACGTTTGGCCTACTTCGAGGTACTCCTTATGCACCGAAAATTGAACGCTATGTCCTCTTGATTGAAGAGGCTGAGGAAAGTAATTTTTATGAATTTGACCGCAACCTTGCTGCAATTTTACAAGCTTATCCTCATCCACAAGCTATTCTTATGGGGCGCTTTCCTAAAGAATGCGGCATGACTCCACAAGTCTTTGAATATATCCTTTCAAAACATGCTATTTTCAAGGAAATTCCTGTTATTTATGATATGGATTTTGCGCATACCCAACCTCTTTTGACAGTGACTATTGGAGCTGAGATAAGCGTTGACACTACTACATTATCTTTATCTATAAAAGAATAAAAAAATACTCCTGCTACTCATCTGAGTAACGGGAGTTTATCATTTAGAGTTACCAAATAATAACACGTTTTTCAACTGGACGCCACATGTTATCACCATCTTTAACATCAAACTCTTTATGGAATTCTTCAAAATTCGTTACTGTAATATTAGTTCGCCATTGTGCTGGGGCGTGAACATCTACACTAGCTAACATTTGCATATACT
Organism: Streptococcus sp. FDAARGOS_522; assembly: GCF_003812445.1. NCBI lineage: Bacteria > Bacillati > Bacillota > Bacilli > Lactobacillales > Streptococcaceae > Streptococcus > Streptococcus sp. FDAARGOS_522. The sequence continues at coordinate 1,811,517 of NZ_CP033808.1, read as the reverse complement.
CATCACGTGCCTTCATACGCCAAATTGTCGCAAAGTTAATAAAGAAATCCCTCGCTGAAAAATCTGACTCACGCTGCGCAGCTTCTAAAGCACAAGCAACTCCACCTAAATCTGCAACATTTTCTGATACTGTTAGTTTACCATTGACTTTTGCGCCATAAGATTCTAGTCCATCAAACTGCTCAACTACTTTATCTGTAAGTTTTTTGAAAGCTTCAAAATCTTCATCAGTCCACCAATTATTCAAACTTCCATGTTCATCAAATGAAGCTCCATTAGTGTCAAAAGCGTGTGATATTTCATGTGCAATCACTGCACCAATTCCCCCATAATTTGCTGATGAACTTTGCTCTAAAGCATAAAATGGTGCTTGTAAAATGGCTGCTGGGAAGACAATTTGGTTTTGTTGTGGATCATAATACGCATTGACCATGTGGGCAGGCATATGCCATTCACTTCTATCAACTGGTTTATTCCATTTACTCCAACCATAGGCTATTGAAATTTTGTCTAAATTAGTAGCATTTTCGACAAGCGATAGTTTAGGATCAATGATTTTTTTAGTATAAGTCTCTGGTAGTTTCTCAGGGTATCCAATGTGTGGCGTGATAACATTAAGTTTCACAATAGCTTTTTCTCGCGTTGACTGTGCAAGCCAATCCGCCTTTTCTAAGCGTGACTTATAGACATCAATCATCGTTGCAATCTTATGCTCAACATCAGCTTTAGCTTCTGGAGAGAATTTTTCCCCTGCATACCACAAACCTAGAGCTTGATTGTAAGGTCCTGAAGCAAGGTAGTAAGCTGCTTTTTTCTTATCCATTGCTTGTGGTGTGCCTGATAAAGCTCGACTGTAAACTCCCGATTTGATACGAATATCATCAGTTAAGTAAGCATTATAGGCATTCGCAGCTGATAAAATAAGATCTGCCTTTAATAATTCCCAATTAGATTCTGAGTAATAGTCAGATGCAAATTCTGTCCAGAAACGTTCTTCAGGAACAATAACTTTATCTGGTTTTTGTCCTAATATCTTTTGGAAAATCGCATCTAATGGAAGTTCAGGTGCTAATTTTGTGAAATCTTCCCAGTTATAAGGATGGTAAAGTTTAACATATTCCGAACTCTCTTCGCGAGATAAGACATATTGTGCCAATTTTGCATCCAATGCTAAAACCTTATCCAAGATATCTTTAATTTCCTGTTCTGAAAGGCCAAACAAAGGCAGTAAGTCTTCTTGACTTTTACGCCAAAGAGCAAAGAGTTCCTTTCCTTTTTCATTATCTTCACTATAATAAGTTGTATCTGGTAAAATAATCCCAGGCGCTTCAGCCCAGAGTACATTCAATTGAGCATTCATAAAGTCAGGAGCCACACCAAATGGAAATTCATTTGGTTTACCTTCTAGTTCATATTCTGCAACTTTTGATGCAAACTCAGAGAAAGATTGTAGGCCTTTATATTCTTCAATTAATGGTAATACTGGTGATACTCCTACCTCTTCACGTTTTTGATAATCAGCTGTCATTTTATGAAAAGCAATAAAATGATTTAAAATCGTATCACTTGGTTTATTTTCATCAGCCAGCCACTTATCTGTCGTTGACAGCATTAATGCTTCAATGTCATCAGCAAGATCAGAAAAACCACCTGTCCTTGGTTTGTCATCAGGAATAACAGCTGTCTTAGCCCACTCCCCATTAACCGCTTGGTAAAAATCATCTTGATATTTTATCATTATTTTCTCCTTAATATCTCATATGTAATCTCTTACAGTCTAACAGAAAATTCAGAGTTTGACTATTAAAAATACTCTCATATTGGTGCTTTCTCTAAATATCATTTTGTTATTTTTGCTATACTATAAACCAACAAGGAGGTTGTTATGATTGACAAATATTATAATTGGGCAACGCTTGGAACCGGCGTTATTGCCAACGAATTAGCCCAAGCACTGGAAGCACGTGGACAAAAATTATATTCTGTAGCTAATAGAACTTACGACAAAGGACTTGAATTTGCTAACAAATATGGTATCCAAAAAGTTTATGATCACATAGATCAAGTATTTGAAGACCCTAAAGTGGATATCATTTATATCTCTACTCCCCACAATACTCACATCTCATTTTTACGAAAGGCTTTAGCAAATGGTAAGCACGTTCTTTGCGAAAAATCTATTACTTTAAACAGCACTGAACTTAAAGAAGCCATAGATTTAGCCGAAACTAACCATGTTGTCTTAGCTGAAGCCATGACTATTTTTCATATGCCAATTTACCGCCAATTAAAAACATTAGTTGATAGTGGAAAATTAGGACCGTTAAAAATGATTCAAATGAATTTCGGAAGTTATAAAGAATATGATATGACTAACCGTTTTTTCAGTCGTGACCTAGCAGGAGGTGCTTTGCTGGACATTGGTGTTTATGCACTTTCTTGTATTCGCTGGTTTATGTCAGAAGCACCTCACAACATTACCTCTCAAGTTACATTTGCACCAACAGGGGTTGATGAACAAGTTGGTATCCTACTAACCAATCCAGCAAATGAGATGGCGACTGTCAGCCTTAGTTTACATGCAAAACAACCTAAACGAGCAACTATCGCTTACGATAAAGGCTACATTGAACTTTTTGAATATCCGCGAGGACAAAAGGCAGTTATTACTTATACTAAGGATGGGCATCAAGATATTATCGAAGCTGGCAAAACTGAAAATGCTCTCCAATATGAGGTAGCTGATATGGAAGAAGCCGTTTCAGGAAAAACTAACCACATGTACTTAAACTATACCAAAGACGTTATGGATATCATGACACAGCTACGTCAAGAATGGGGATTTACCTACCCAGAAGAAGAAAAATGAAGAGAGCTTGACAATGATTGTCAAGCTCTTTTTAGTTAATATACACTACATTTTCTTAAAAAATAGGCATTTAAAGAAATAAATCATACCAACTGCTAAACTCAAAATAGCATAAACATAGAAAACTGCATTTATTTGTCCTAGTAAATGATCAAAACAAGACAGAAGAATAGCCGCACTAGCTCCACCAATATTACAAAATACTAAAACTAATGTCGTTGCAGAACCAACCAACGAATATTCAACACGGTCTGCTACTAGGCTAAACACAGCAGTGACCATCAGGCTGTAAAGGAAACCTGATGCCATCGCACTAATTGTTAGTACCATTAGATTAGAAGGCAATCCAACTCCAAGCAATGTTAAAGAAAATAAGACGAGGCAGATTGGAATTAATTGCTTATGAAACATAGCTATCAACTGACCAAAACTCATACCTGCTATTATTCCCATAAGCATCATCGCACTAAGAACAAGACTAGCTTGAGCTGGCGTACCCAAACCAAATTCTACTACTAGCAGAGGTATCCTAAGATTAATCCCAGTATTTATAGTTATGACAAATCCTGCTAAAATAGCTAAGGCGACAATATAAGTCAAATCAGCTTTAGGGACTTTTTGACCTTTAGTTTTAATCTTATCATTTGTACCTTTCACCACTTTCTTAGGCGCAAAAACAAGATATAGAACTAAGATTGGTAAAGCTAAAAAATAAATCATAAATGATTTGGACCAACCAAAAGTCAACAATAGCCCAACTAAAGCTGTCAAACCAGCATTTCCTAAAACTTCAAAAGACCCCCTTAATCCTAAGAGTTTTCTTCTTTCTTTGCCTTGATAATATTCACTAATCACACTAATGGCCCTAGCATTAATAAAACCAATACCACTCCCCAATAAAAGACGCGATACAAATACTAAAAGGTAGTTCTGACTGACAACCGGCAATCCTCCCCCTAATGCTGTTAGCAATAGCCCAAAGATAATCATATGTTTCTCAGAAAGTTTTTTACTTAACCAAGGTGTGATAAGCAAGATGAAGATAATAGCCATCGAAGGAATTGAAAATAATAATTCAACTTGGGGTGATGGTAAGCCCTTATCTCTATAATAAGATATCATTTGTGGTAGGGCTGGTGATGTCGAAAAAGTTGATAGCAAGATAAGTGATAAAGAGAGTAAACTTAGCTTCTCCATAAAGATTTTCAAGTGACAATACCTCTTTCTGATGTCTTTTTTTATATAAATAAAGTATAATCAATATTAAACTAGAAATATATGACATATGTCCTAAAACTATCTCAAATAGGGAGTCAATACATGGATATAGAAAACTACTGCCAAGACTACTGTTTGGAGACTATCTTTCCAAAACATTATTTCAAGGATTTACAAGTAATCACCCTAACTGCTGGCCAACCCGTCTGTAAACAGGGAGAACAATTAGAATACTTGCACTACATCGTCAAGGGACGTTTTAAAATTGTACGTCGACTCTTTAATGGCAAAGAACATATTTTAGATATTAAAACAAAACCAACACTGATTGGTGATATTGAACTTTTGACTAATAGACAAATTGTATCATCTGTTATTGCCTTAGAGGATCTTACAGTCATTCAATTATCACTTAAAGGACGGAAAGAGAAACTGTTAACAGACGCAACTTTCCTCCTAAAACTTAGTCAAGAGCTAGCTCAGGCTTTTCATGATCAAAACATCAAAGCGTCTACTAATCTAGGGTATACCGTCAAAGAGTTACTTGCAAGTCATATTTTAGCAATTGAAGAACAAGGTTACTTTCACCTTGAGTTAAGTAGTTTAGCTGATTCGTTTGGCGTCAGTTATCGTCATTTATTAAGAGTTATCCACGATATGGTCAAAGAAGGCCTTATCCAAAAGGAAAAACCAAAATACTTTATCAAAAATCGTTTCGCACTAGAATCATTAAATATTCAGCCATGAAGCGTAGCTTTATCATTTAATTATTTTATGCTAAACTAAATCAGAGAATACAGTTAGGAGAAAATATGTCTGCTATTGATAAATTAGTAAAAGCTAGTCATTTAATTGACATGAATGACATTATCCGCGAAGGCAATCCAACCCTTCGCAAAGTGGCTGAAGAAGTCACATTCCCACTTTCTGAGAAAGAAGAAATTCTCGGAGAAAAAATGATGCAATTTTTAAAACACTCTCAAGATCCAATTATGGCTGAGAAGCTAGGCTTACGTGGTGGTGTTGGTTTAGCCGCACCACAATTAGACATCTCAAAACGCATCATTGCCGTCCTTGTTCCAAACGTTGAGGATGCTCAAGGAAATCCACCTAAAGAAGCTTATAGCCTCCAAGAAGTAATGTACAACCCTAAAGTTGTATCGCATTCTGTTCAAGATGCTGCTTTATCTGACGGGGAGGGATGCCTATCAGTAGATCGTGAAGTACCTGGCTATGTCGTCCGCCACGCGCGTGTAACTATTGAATATTTCGACAAAACTGGTGAAAAACATCGACTCAAATTAAAAGGTTACAACTCTATTGTTGTTCAACATGAAATTGACCACATTGATGGTATTATGTTTTACGACCGTATCAATGAGAAAAATCCTTTCGCTGTCAAAGAAGGCTTACTTATTTTAGAATAAGGACAAATAACCTAGAGATAATTTTCTCTAGGTTTTATTTTTTAATAGCAAATAAAATAAGAAATCTTTTTTAAAAAGTCGACTCTTTCCAAAACATCTGGCAATCTACAATCTGTTGGTTATCGACGGAGTCATCTCCTTCAATACGATTAATCAAAATCTGTGCTACTTGTTCGCCTTCTTCATAAGCCGGCTGGACAATTGTTGACACTTTAGGAGATGAAAAGTCTGTCCATTCAATATTGTCAAACCCAACTAAACCAACTCGTGGCATATCAAAATTGAGATTCTTCATGGCAGTAAAAACCATTGGTAAAGCCCAACAATTTGGTGCAAATACTAATGTCTCCTCCTTATCTGGAACTACCGCTTTTAGAAAGTCTTCTATATCACTTTTTGAATGATCATCATCTTCAATCACCAAAGTGTCATAACCGAAACCATTGTCCTTTAAAGCATCCATGAATCCCGAAGCTCTCTCAATACGTGTACTAAGCAAGCTCGTATCAGCAGTAATCATAATAAACTTTTTATACCCTCGATTTAGACACTCCTGTGTCATATCATAAACAGCATCATAGTTATTAGCCTTAACCCAACTCGTCTTATGTTCATAAAGTTGACTATCAAAAAATACCATTGGTTTCTTTTTTTCTTTTAAAATACGAGAATACTTTCGAAAATTTGATGTAGGCTGAATAATGAAACCATCAACACCTAAATTTAACATATTTTCAATATAATCTTCTTCACTTTTGGCATCGTAATTACTATTACCCACAATAATTTGATAGCCTTTTTGTTTGGTGATATGCTCAATTCCTTTTACAATTTGATTTGAAAATGTGTTTGTTATATCTCCAATTAAGACACCTAGTAGTTTTGTTTTTTTAGAATTTAGACTTCTTGCTATCGTACTTGGTCTATAACCTGTTTCATCAATCACCTCTTGAATACGTTGCCTCGTCTCATCCGACATTTTTTCAAATTTTTGATTCAAGAAAAAAGAAACCGTTGTTTTGGAAGTTTTTGATAATTGAGCGATGTCATTAATGGTCATTTTTTTAGACATAACAAACCTCCTTTCTAATTTTACTGATTTTATTTTTTATGGTTAATATAGTACTAGTATAGCATAATAATAGCCCTCTTAATTTTTTAAACGACTCATTTTGCCATTATTTTTATCATATACAATGACTTTTCCTTTGCATTTTATCCCTTGCATCAAATAGAGTTTATCCCCAAAGATAATATCATCCATAAGCACTCCAATTAAATAATGAAAGTCTTGAGACCTAATATCAAATGCAATGCTATTACTTAGTTCCTTATGACTGTTCGTTTGCACTAAAGGAACACATTTCACCTGACAGTTCCGATCAACTATCAAGGTATAATCCATCACCTCATCAACAAATTTTATTTTCTTAACTAATTTATGACTTTCTGTCAATTGATTATACCGCTTAGAAATAAGGCAATCTTCTAGATTAAAGGTCGTAGGACTTACTAATTTCAAGTCGTTAACAAGCCCATTTTCATAAATGACCTGATCATCTAAAATATATTGATTTGTTAAGACATGCTCTCCTGGACAACTCACCTTATCAATAACTAAGGTAATGGCCTGCGGTAAAGTTAACAACCATCGCTTATGGTAATAGATATCAGAAGCTCTTTGGACATGTAGTTGTCCTTCGACCAAATGGTACCTATCCTTTGAAGTCAACTGACAATAGTCACATTTTGGATAGGAAGTATATGTCCAAGAGTCCTTGATCATTTCTAAGGGTTGCTCATCAAGGGTACATGTTGAATGACTAGTCGAACGTTTAAAATCATACCTTAGTTGTTCTTCTTTGTAAGTATATCTTCCTGCATCAATGAAAATAGGTTTCTTTTTATCATAGAGACAAACACTATTATTATCACTATGAGTATGAGCGCTACCAAATGGACCGTTCTTAAAAAATATATAACGCCTATCATCACGTAAACACACATGACCAGAATCTGGAAAAAGATAAGCAGACTCTCCTATTGTCGCACGTGGTATTTCTTCAAAAAGATAAATTGATGGCTTCCCAAACAAAAGCAAAGTTTCTAAATTAACATTATCAAAAGAAAATGATTTTGTTTTAGAAGATTTCAACACAAGCGTTGCCAAAGTTAGAATATCACGAGTATCAGTCACATCACTGTCCCCTATAGCTAGTTGACAATAATCCGGACCAGTCATAGCAATTAGATAGGTAACCATTTTTTCAATAGTTTCTTCTAATGGTAGATAATATTTAGGCGCAAGGATAACTAGTTCCATTAAGGACTTCAAGACTTCTACATGATACATAATTGATTGTTCATACTGGCTCCCGTCATCTAAAATTTGAAGCTTGATTTGAAGTAATAATTCTTCTTCAGCAAAACTCTGAATTTCAGGTAGATTTAATTCATCTTCATAATAGTATAAACACGCCAATATTGCTGTTGTTTGTAAAATTCCCCAGTTACTTAGACTATCTTTTTCACGATAATAGTCCCTCATATAAGTTATCTGCTCCCGTAAACTAGTTAATAGTTTAATTTTTTTAGTTTCTGTTATTAATCCAAAATAATCTAAAAAAATCAAAACTTTGAGCCATGACATGCAACGTATCCCAGTGTCAATAGTACGACTTACCGCCCCTTCTGGCTTTAGTGTAAATTGACAATCAATCCAATGGTACATAAAATATTTCATTTGTCTAAGGTAAGACTTATCGCCTTCAACAATGTAGACCACCAGGAATTTAAAAAGATAAGTTTGACGATTTAGCATATACAACCATTCTGGATCATCTGTTACTGGCTTATCCCACTCCAAAGGATCAAGACAATATGCTTTAGAACAAGGTTCCATATCCCAATTATCATTAAATACAAAAGTGTTCCTCATCATCAAATTAACAGAGGCTTTCATTTCTTGATAGGCATTAGATTGGTATGTTTTAATATACTTTTGACAAAATTCCCTATCAAAATCCTTGAATTTATTATATAAGCGATCTTTCATTTTTTTACAAAACGTCCTCGTCCGATATAAAAAGGACTATGTCATTGATATGTCATAATCCTTATTTATCAAAATTTTATTAAGCTAAAATACCTAACCAGCTACCAAGGATACCAATAATAACTGTAAGGATAACTAACTTATAAGTTGTCCATTTTTTATTTTTAATAAGGTAAAACATAAGGAAAGTGTAGAGTGCTGGAAGTAGAGCTGGTGCAATTTTATCAAGCATACCTTGGACAGTAACAATCTTTTGCGTTGTACTAGTTACTTTTTCTGGAGCAAAAGTGTAAGGGATTGTAAGCTTAACTTGTGTTGCAGCTAAACTTGAGATGACCGTTACACCAACGATATTAGCTGCCCGTGAGATAACTGACATTTGTTCACTCAATTTATCAATAAAACTGGTCCCAAGACGATAACCATACATGCCAGTAACTAATTTAATTCCCGTTAAAATAGTATTCATAGCCACAAAGAACAGAATCGGTCCCACCACCAAACCATCTGTCGCTAAAGAGGCTGCAATCGTTGAGAACAAGGGTGCTAAGCAAAATTGTGATAAAGAATCACCGATACCTGCAAGAGGACCCATAAGCGCCATCTTAATACCGCGAATTTCTTCTTCTGGCCGCTCATTATCAAGCATTGCTAAATGTAAGCTAGTTACAAAAGGTAAGAAATGAGGGTTTGTATTGTAAAACTCCACATTTTCTTCTAGAGCTCCCGCTAAAGCTTTTTTGTCATCTCCATAATATTTTTTGAGAGCTGGATATATGACATTAGCATAACCAAGACCTTGATAGTTACTGTAATTAAAGCCATTTTGTAAATAAAAGGCACGTAAAGCTGTTTTAGTGTAATCACTTTTTGCTAATTTTTTAGATCCAGTCATCTTGGTTGTCTCCTTCTGTCTTAGTTTCTTTAGTAAGTGCAGCTGGTTTTCTGAAAATATCAAGCAAAGCAAATATTGTTGCAATTATAGCTACCCCGATAGTTGGAACCCCAAGCACACTGTTAGTAGCCACTGATGTTAAAACTCCGTCTCCATTTGCTGTTGGAGTTAGAACTGGCAAACCAAAATAAACAGCTAGAACATATCCAAGTAGGATATAAGGAATGAGTTCTTTTTTAGCCATTACAGAGAGAATCATCGCAAAACCAATTGCAGGAAGCATTTTCCCAGCTAAGGTTAGACCATTAAGCAAAACAGGGGGAATGAGAGCAAATAAATCTGTCAAAGTTTGCGTTGAAAGAGCACCCAGTACTCCTAAACCAAATCCCAATCCAGCGAATGCCCAAATTGTACCATTTGCTGCAATTTTAAATCCTCGGAAATTACCTGCTTGCAAAGCTTTTTTAGCTGTTTCAGGCGCCCCTGCAAAAGCAGTATAAGTTGCTGTTTGAAGAAATTGAATACCAACTGCAATTGGGGTTGATAATGCAAGAGCAGCTTCCGGTGTGATTTTTCCTTTAGTTCCAGCTGTTGTAATAGCCATCAAAGTTCCAAAAATCCCAGGACCGATTGGGTTTGGAGGAACTGTCCCTCCCGCTCCCACACCAAATCCCATGTAAGCCAGTTCAGATATTGCTCCAACTGCCAAAGCTGTTTGAATATCTCCTAAAATAACACCAACGCCTAGAGAGAGAACGATACAACGATTTGTATAGAGGCCAAGCAACATGCCACTAAAACAGAAAGCCGTCCACAGTCCAATTAAGACAGCCTGAAGAATACTAATATCCATATTTTTCTCCTTTATATGATAGTAAGTTTGTCCAACTAAATATAATCTAAAATATTAACTTCCACAGCACCATCGTTACCTGTTGGAGTTGTTTTAGTATTAAATGCAATGTGATATTCTTGGTTTAATTTTCTAATTATCTCTTTATCCTTCATCCCTAAGAAGATAGAGCGACTTACCTGCTCTTTACCTTCTCCATTATGAATATTTCCAATATTAATCTCTTTAATTGGGACGCCCCCTGCTACAAGTCTATAGACATCTTTCAAATCTTTAACAATTATAAAAATCGTCTGTGCTGGGTTGGCCTTGTGAATAATATCAATAACTTTTTGAATATCAAAAAATCGCAATGCTATTGATTCTGGCACCACCGTCTTCATTAACGTTTGTTGAAGATGATCTTTGGAGACATCATCATTTGCCACAATAACAGTATTACAACTTAAAAATTTCACCCAAAGTTGTCCTTGTCCATGAATAAGACGCTCATCAACACGTGTCATTACAATATTTGGTCCTGCTGCCATTTCTGACCTCCTCGTTTTCTATTATTTATTGTTTATTTTGTTAGTAAAATACTCTTACCAATAAAGTTCCCAGTCTTTATAGAATCTTATTAAGGCTTCTAAGTAATAATAATCTCCCCAAATATTACCTTCATCTACTCCTTTACCTGAATGCCACGAATACACACCGTGCAATAGAAGAGGACGTCCTGCTATAAGTTCATTATTACTATACTGTTCAATTAGACTACGAAGCATTGTATGCATAGCATATTTGTATGTCTCTTTATCAGGATCTACTTCTGGTAAATATTTAAGCATCTCATGAATTCCACACACAGCCGTTGCTGTTGCGGATGTATCTCTAGGCTGACCTGAGCCATCCGTAAAAATAAGGTCCCAATAGGATACCTTGTCTTCAGGTAAACGATTTAGAAAATAGTTTGTCATACCTTTAAAAAGGATAATCTGCTGATAATCTTTCATTTTCCGGTAACTAAGCGGAATACCGTAGATGCCCCATGCTTGCCCTCTTGCCCAAGATGACTCATCACTATAACCCTGTCGTGTGACACCTTTTAACGGTTCTCCAGTTTCTGGGTCGAAATAAAAAGTATGAAAAGCAGAAGAATCATCACGCACCACATTGTTAGCTGAAGCGTAGAAGTGATTCACCGCAACTTGTCTATACTTTTCATCACCTGTCTGTTCATAAGCAAAAAATAAGAGTTGGATATTAAGTAAGCAATCGATAATTAAGCGATAGTGTTCCTTATACCCGAGTTCTCCCCAAGCCTGAATAAATCCACCTTTTTCTTGATAGCGCTCCATCAATTTATCTGCAGCTTTTATAGTGGCTTCTAAAGCTTTAACATCACCATTGATACGATATTCTGCTGTACAAGATGGTGTGTAAAGAAATCCTAAGTCGTGGTGATCTAATGCTATACGATTATTAATACGATTTAGAAATGACAATACATTTTTATGGGCTATGTTTTTTAACTTTTTATCCTGATTATACTCATAAGCTAACCACAAGCACCCTGTCCAAAAACCATTTGTCCATTCTGTGTTATCCATAACTTTATAAGTATTATTGAATGTTGCAGGTGTTGGATACTCTTCACCAAAGTAATCAATATTAATATAAAGTTGCTTCAAGGCTTTTTCAATCGCTCCCTCAACTTCAATCTTAGTTAATAATCTACCGTCTAAAAAACGCTTTGGATTTTCAATTGACTCAACCTTGACCGGTTTTATTTTCATCATTATTAAATGCCTCCTTCAAAAGTTACTTCTGCAATTTGTGTAGCAAGGCAATTAGAAAAATCAACAATTCCTTCACGAGATGATGTTATAACTTTATCAACAAGGTCATCTACATGTTCAAACATCGTTCTAGATAAAACAGCTTCCATTAACATTGAAAGGTTCAAGCCCGATAAAACTTTTATCTTTTTATCTGTATATTCTACTGATAAGGCGGAAGAAACATTGAAAGGGGTCCCACCTAGCAAATCAGTCAATACTAAAATTTCTTTGAAATCGATAACCTCTCTTTGCAAAGCAACTCTAACATCATTAGAAGACATGCCTGCAATAAAGTTAATACCAGCAACATATTCCTGATGCCCAGCAATAAGTTCTAAAGAGCTTAAAATACCATCTGGAAAGTTGCCGTGTGCTACAATAATAATTTTTATCATATTTTCTCCTCTTGAGTTTACCGGTTTACTTTTATAATCAGATTATAGCGCTTTCATTTTTAGGTGTCAACATCTTTTTTATATTTTTTGAGCAGTTTACTTGATTTTTTTATAATGATGTCTTTTTTATCTTTAAGAATTATAACCTAGATAAATCTTTATTATATATGTTGCCAAGTTTTATAGAAGAAGAACTCTATAGTTGACAAAACCGGTTTACTTTGTTACTATTCATGTAAACAGGTTTACTTCCTGAATTTTTTTACGGAGGTCATATTATGACTGAACAATTCTTAAAAGACAACTTTTCACTAGAAGGTAAAGTCGCCTTAATAACAGGTGCTTCTTACGGCATTGGTTTTTCAATAGCAACTGCTTTTGCTAGAGCTGGAGCAACTATTGTCTTCAATGATATTAAGCAGGAACTCGTTGACAAAGGCATCTCCGCCTATAAAAAACTTGGCATTAAGGCCCATGGCTATGTTTGTGACGTTACAGATGAAGATGGAATCAACGAAATGGTGAACAAAATTTCTCAAGATGTTGGGGTAATTGATATTCTAGTTAACAACGCAGGTATCATAAAACGCACCCCTATGCTAGAGATGAGCGCTGCAGATTTTCGACAAGTTATTGATATTGATTTGAATGCTCCCTTTATCGTATCAAAAGCGGTATTACCTGGAATGATCCAAAAAGGACATGGTAAAATCATCAATATTTGCTCCATGATGAGTGAGCTTGGACGCGAAACAGTTGCTGCCTATGCTGCTGCCAAAGGGGGACTTAAAATGTTAACCAAGAACATCGCTTCTGAATACGGTTCTGCTAACATCCAATGTAACGGTATCGGGCCCGGCTATATTGCCACACCACAAACAGCTCCCCTTCGTGAACGTCAAGATGATGGTTCACGTCATCCATTCGACCAATTTATCATCGCTAAAACACCTGCCGCTCGCTGGGGTGAGGCAGAAGATTTAGGTGCACCAGCTATCTTCCTTGCTAGCGATGCATCAAACTTTATCAATGGTCACATACTCTATGTAGATGGCGGTATTTTAGCTTACATCGGTAAACAACCTCAATAATAAAGGAGTAATATAAATGAAAATTGCATTAATCAACGAAAATAGCCAAGCAAGTAAAAATACTATTATCTACAAAGAATTAAAAGCGGTTTCTGACAAAAAAGGATTTGATGTTTTCAACTACGGGATGTATGGCAAAGAAGAAGAAGAAAGCCAGCTAACTTATGTACAAAATGGTTTACTGACTGCTATTTTACTTAATAGCGGTGCTGCAGATTTTATTATTACAGGCTGTGGGACAGGAATTGGAGCGATGCTTGCTTGTAATAGTTTTCCTGGCGTAGTCTGTGGATTCGCTGCTGATCCTGTCGACGCTTACTTATTCTCTCAAGTAAACGGAGGAAATGCTCTTTCTCTTCCTTTTGCTAAAGGATTTGGGTGGGGAGCTGAATTGAATCTGAGGTATTTATTTGAACGTCTTTTCGAAGATGAAAAAGGAGGGGGATACCCTAAAGAGAGGGCTGTGCCTGAGCAACGCAATGCACGTATCCTTAGCGAAGTAAAACAGATTACTTACAGAGATTTACTCTCTGTTTTAAAAGAAATTGATCAAGATTTCTTAAAGGAAACCATTTCTGGGGAGCATTTCCAAGAATATTTCTTCGCTAATTGCCAAAATCAAAATATAGCAGACTACTTGAAATCTGTCTTAGACTAAAGCGTCTGTTTTAGAAAGGACTTTTATGTCTAAGATTCTTTTTTTCGGTGAACCTCTCATTCGCATCACTCCAAAAGAAAATGACTATTTTGCAGATAGTATCTCAACTAAACTATTCTATGGTGGCTCTGAAGTTAATATCGCAAGAGCTCTACAAGGCTTTGGGCAAGATACTAAACTCCTCTCAGCCTTACCCAATAATCCCATAGGTAATAGTTTTCTTCAATTTTTAAAAGCACAGGGTATTGATACTCATTCTATTCAGTGGGTTGGAGAACGTGTTGGGTTATATTTCTTAGAAAATTCCTTTGCTTGCAGAAAAGGTGAGGTGGTCTACGACCGCGATTATAGTAGTTTACATGACTTTAGGATAAACCAAATTGATTTCGATCAATTATTTGAAGGAGTTTCTCTCTTTCATTTTAGTGGTATTACACTATCATTGGATGAGTCTATCCAAGAGATAACACTGCTTCTTTTAAAAGAAGCTAAAAAAAGAGAGATAACAATCTCCTTAGATCTCAATTTTCGCAGTAAACTAATTTCTCCTAAAAATGCCAAAATCCTTTTTTCTCAGTTCGCTACCTTTGCGGATATTTGTTTTGGTATTGAACCTCTTATGGTTGACTCACAGGACACTACCTTCTTCAATCGCGATGAAGCTACAATAGAGGACATCAAAGAACGAATGATTTCTCTTATAAATCACTTTGACTTTCAAGTCATTTTCCATACTAAACGTCTACAGGATGAATGGGGACGAAACCACTACCAAGCTTACATAGCAAATCGTAAACAAGAGTTTGTCACTTCAAAAGAAATCACCACAGCTGTAAACCAGAGAATTGGAAGCGGAGATGCTTTTGTGGCGGGAGCGCTATATCAACTACTTCAGCACTCAGACAGCAAGACAGTCATTGATTTCGCTGTCGCTAGTGCATCTTTAAAATGTGCTTTGGAAGGGGACAATATGTTTGAGACCGTTGCCGCAGTTAACAAAGTACTAAATCAATCGAAAGACATTATTCGTTAAAAGGGAGAATTATGATAAAATCAAAGATTTTATTGCAATTAATGCAAGGAAAAATAGTTGCTGTCATTCGTGGAAATAGCCAAGAAGAAGCTTTTCAAGCTGCTCAAGCATGCATAAAAGGTGGTATTTCTGCTATCGAAATCGCCTATACTAATAGCAAAGCTAGCCAAGTCATTGAACAACTAGTCACACAATATACTAACCAAGAACAAGTTGTCGTTGGGGCAGGAACTGTTCTAGACTCAGAAACTGCCCGAATGGCTATTTTAGCAGGAGCAAAGTTTATTGTATCTCCCGCATTTAATCTACAGACTGCTAAACTATGTAATCGTTATGCTATTCCTTATTTACCAGGTTGCATGACCTTATCAGAGATAACAACAGCACTTGAAGCTGGTTGTGAAATAATTAAAATATTCCCAGGAGGTACTCTAGGAACATCTTTTATCTCATCACTAAAAGCACCTTTACCTCAAGTACAAATTATGGTGACTGGTGGGGTAAATCTCACAAATGCCAAAGACTGGTTTCTATCTGGAGTAACAGCCATTGGTATTGGTGGAGAGTTCAATAAACTAGCAGCTTTGGGGGAATTTGATAAAATCACAGAAATGGCTAAACAATACAAAATACAGCTAAATCTGAATTAACACAATAAAAAGACAAGGTTGCTATCCTTGTCTTTTTTGTACAGTATTATCCGATGACTTTAAAGCGGTCATCATCATTCATGAATTCTTTTTCTCCTGTTTCAGCTTCGATTGAACCAAAATTTAGTTGTCCACGAAGTTTCCAACTAGCTGGAACACCATAAACAGCTTGTACTGATGCATCAATAACTGGATTGTAATGTTGTAAATTACCACCAAGTCCAAGTTCTGCAGAAAGGGCTGTCCAAGTATTTACTGAGGCAATACCTGTTGATTGCTCAGACCAAACTGGAAAGTTATCCGCATAAAGAACGAATTGTTCTTGAAGAGATTTGACAACATCTTGATCTTCAAAGAAGAGTACTGTTCCCTTTGAAGCTCCAAAACTAGCTAATTTTTCCTTAGTTCCAGCAATAGCTGTCTCTGGAGCACCTTGTACTTTCATTGTTTCTACCAAATCATTAGCAACCAATTCATCCCAGAACTTAGTAACTTCATCATTCAATAAAATGACAACACGGGAAGTTTGACTATTAAAAGCAGATGGGGATTGGCGAACTGCCTCTTTAATAATCTCTACAATTTTCTCATCAGAAACTTCTGTATTGCGACCAAGAGCATAAATAGAGCGACGGTTTTTTAATTCTTCCAAAAATGACATATTTTTTCTCCTTGTTCTTCAATCTCAGATATCTTACTACATTTGTTCTAGTGACATATGAATTAGATTAAAGTTATTTATTACTATGTAGTAATTATATTACCACTATATCGTAAAGTCAAAGAATGTGACTCACAAGGTTTTAAATTTTTTTAAAAGGTTAATCAAGTCTTCTTGCTCTGTTTCTGTTAAGACTGAAAAAGCATCTTCTACACGTTTAATATGCTCTGGTAGAGCTTTTTTTATCACTTCTTCTCCTTCAGTTGTTAAACTCACCAAAAAGGCTCTCTTATCATTCGGACAAGAATGGCGTAATACCCATCCTTTTTTTTCCATATTTTTAATAACAACAGTCATATTACCTGATGTAGCAAGCATATTTTCAATCAATTCTCCAATTTTCATTGTGCCTTTAGCATAGAGAACATCCAAAACTGCAAACTGAGTTGGTGTTAATTCAAATTCTTTAAATGATTCTGAGACTTTTCCGTCTATTGTTCTAAATGCTTTTCGCATGACAACCATAGATTTAACCGCTGAATTTTTAAAGTTTCCCATTTCATCTCCCAAACGTATTTTTCTTATTTTATCACTAATTAGTTATTTCAAGCAAGAATATCATCTTTGCCCTATCAAAAGCAGCTGGCAAATAATAAGGTTGAGTAACTACTCAACCTTATTGCTTAGAAGAAATCATCAAAAAGACTCAACTGATTGTCTTCTGGTAAATTTCCCAAAATACCCATCTCATCAAATTTTTCAACTAAGGTACTCGAGACTCCTCCTCGCTTACGAAGCTCTGTTTTTGATAAAAATTCACCATCTTCACGTGCCCGAACTATCTGTTTTGCAACGTTTTCTCCCAAGCCTTCCATAGCAACAAATGGAGGGATTAGCGTATCCTCTTCAATAATAAAGTCAGTCGCATGGCTACGATAAAGATCTAATTTCCCAAATTTAAAGCCACGCTCAAGCATTTCATTAACCAACTCTAATGTCGTAAAAAGGTCATTTTCGACATTCGTCGCCTCATTACGCTGACGCTTCTCAGTGATATCCTTCATGCGCGCCTTAACGGCATCAAGCCCAGCACTCATTGTGCGTAATTCAAAAGCTTTAGCGCGAATAGAAAAATAAGCACAGTAATAAAATATTGGATAATGTACTTTAAAGTACGCCACACGTAATGCCATTAAAACATAGGCTGCTGCATGGGCTTTAGGGAACATATACTTGATTTTTCCACACGATTCAATATACCAATCCGGGACATTATTATCACGCATTGCTTGGATATAACCGTTACGCTCATCTTCTGAAATTTTCAACCATAACCCCTTACGCACGCGCTCCATGATTGTAAAGGCCATCTTTGGTTGTAGACCAGCGTGCATTAAATAAACCATGATGTCATCACGACAACCAATAACGGTTGATAAGGTAGCAATACCTTCTTTGATTAAGTCTTGAGCATTACCTAACCAAACATCCGTACCATGTGATAGTCCTGACAGTTGCAACAATTCTGCAAATGTGGTTGGATGGGTTTCGTTCACCATACCACGAACAAAGTTCGTACCAAACTCTGGAATACCAAGCATTCCTGTAGGAGTTCCAATTTGCTCTTCTGTCACTCCTAAAACTTCCGTACCAGAAAATAACTTCATAACGTCTGGATCATCTGGAAGGATATTTGATGGATCAATTCCTGATAAATCCTGAAGTTTACGAATCATAGTAGGATCATCATGTCCTAGAATATCTAACTTTAAGACATTCTCATCAATATCATGGAAATTGAAGTGAGTTGTCTGCCAAGCAGCTGTCATATCATCTGCTGGATATTGAACCGGAGTAAAATCATAAACATCCATATAGTTAGGAATAACAACAATACCACCGGGGTGTTGACCTGTAGAACGTTTAACTCCCGCAGCACCAGTCGCTAACCGTTCGACCTCTGCATCGTTATAAAATTTATTGTAATCTCGTTCGTAACCTTTGACAAAACCAAAAGCAGTTTTTTCAGCTACGGTACCTACCGTTCCTGCACGAAAAGCATATTCTTCTCCAAAGATATCACGAACATCTAAGTGAGCAGAAGGTTGATCATCTCCAGAGAAATTCAGATCAATATCAGGAACCTTATCTCCATCAAATCCTAAGAAAGTTTCAAACGGAATATCCTGTCCATCTTTCTTGTACAAAGTACCACATTTAGGACAATTTTTATTTGGTAAATCGTAGCCTGAACCACAAGAACCATCTGTGATAAATTCAGAATGCTGACAATTTGGGCAAACATAATGAGGTGGCATTGGATTAACTTCAGTAATTCCTATCATGGTCGCTACAAAACTCGACCCAACAGACCCACGTGATCCTACTAGATAACCACGTTCATTAGAACGTTGCACCAACATTTGCGAAGCAAGATAGATAACGGCAAATCCATTACCAAGTATAGATGCTAACTCTTTTTCGATACGTAAATCAATAATATCAGGAAGAGGATTACCATATATTTCGAATGCTTTAGCATAAGTTAATTCAGCAACTCGTTCTTCAGCACGATCAACAAACGGAGTATAGAGATCCCCTTTTACAACTTCAACGTCTTCAAATCGATCTGCAAAAGTATTCGTATTGGTTACAACGATCTCATAGGCTAAATCTTTACCAAGAAAGGCAAATTCATCTAACATCTCATTTGTTGTGCGGAAATGTGCTTTTGGCAAAGGCGCTGGTTGAGCATCCTCCCCACGACCGATAGTCCTATTAATCATGGCACCTTGTCCAAGACTACGAACAATAATCTCACGGTAAATCTCATCTTCAGGCTCAATATAATGAACATTTCCCGTAGCTAAAACAGGCTTATCTAAACGCCGACCGACCTCTATTAAGTCTCTAATAATTTGTTGAATCCCCGCCTCATCTTTAATTAAATCACGAACCACCAAGGGGCGATAAATAGCAGGTGGCATGACTTCAATAAAATCATAATATTTAGCTAGGGTCACTGCTGCATCAATTCCATTTGATAACAAGGCATCAAAAACTTCTCCATCAGAACAGGCAGTACCTAGCAAGAGACCTTCTCTGTGAGCATCTAAAACTGACCTAGGAATTCTTGCCACCCCTTCAAAATATTTAACATTTGAAAGGCTAACCAACTTAAATATATTTTTAAGTCCAACCTGATTTTGGACATAAATGGTTGCATGCTTTATGCGTGCCTTTTTGTAAGAGTCTTCAGCTACCAATTTAGTATTGAGCTCCATCAAATTAGTCACATCACGATTTTCCCGCGCCTCTTTTAAGAAAATAAAGAGTAAGCGACCCGTTGCTTCAGCATCGTAGTTGGCCATATGATGATGTTCCAAAGCAACTTGGAAACGTTTGGTTAGAGGCCCCAAACCATGACGCTTATATTCAGGATAAAGATTTCTTGCAAATTCTAAGGTATCAATGACCGGCTGTGTGATCAAAGGCAGATTATGACGTTCATAATTCGCATTCATAAAACCAACGTCAAAGGTTGCATTATGCGCAACTAAAACCGTACCTTGACAAAAATTCTGAAATTCCTGAAGGACTTGTAAAATAGGTTTTGAACCTCTGACATGATTATCCGTAATACCTGTCAACTCAGTTGTAAAGGCAGAAAGAGGATGACCTGGGTCAATAAACTCATCAAATTGCTCAATAATATTACCCTTGAACATTTTTGATGCTGCAATCTGAATTAGGTCATTATTAGCTGCAGAAAGACCTGTAGTTTCCACATCAAATACAACATAAGTTGCTTCGTGCAAATTCATATCAACTTCGTTGTAGGAAATAGGCACTTTATCTTCAACAATATTTGCCTCTAATCCAAAAATTGCTTTTATACCTGCTTTTTTTGCTCTGTGGTAGCCGTGCGGAAAACTTTGAACATTGGCATGGTCGGTAATTGCAATAGCTGGGTGTCCCCACTTAGCTGCAGTATCAATGAGGCTCTCGACAGTTGGTAAAGCATCCATTGTTGACATATTGGTATGAGCATGAAATTCCACACGTTTTTGATCTGCTGGCATTAAGTCTTTACGTTCATGATGCACAATCTCTTTGATATCTTGGACATTCATTGTCAAAGATTTAGTAAAGTTATTGTTCTCAATATTCCCTCTGACTCGCAACCACGAACCTTTAGAAATCATATCGTACTTCTTCAATTCTTCATCATCTTTAGCCCACTTTTGCATAGCAAAACTTGAGGTATAATCAGTCATCTTAAAATTAATGATATGACGTCCAGTGCGGGTTGTTTTTCGTTCAACACTAAAAACCATTCCTTCAAAAACGATACGATTTTCTTCTGTTGTCACCTCAATCATGGGTGTAATCTCTGCTTTTTCAAAGCCAGCTTGACGTTGTTTGATACGCTCTTTGAAATCATAATTTTGAGTTGGGGTCACTTCTTCTGATGGAGGCGCTGAATCTTCTAGTGATTTTTGTGTTTCCAAGGCTTGCATAGCTTCTTGGTTAGCTTTTTCAAGCAATCGCTCGCGATTAGTTTCAAATGATGATTTTAAGTCTTGCGTCATTTGTTCATCAGAAACCATATCAATAGCAAGTTTACCAAATCCAAACAATGAAAACTGTTGTTCCAAACGCGGCAAATGATTCTGACGAAAATGATTATTATTGACAAATTGAGGTGCAGAAATAATCATCTGACTGCCATTGTAATGAACTTTTAATTGTGAAAAAGAACTCTTAAAACTTGCACTATTACACAAGGGTTCACAAAAAGCTTGTTGATAATAATCCTGTAGCAGATCATCAGAAAAATCAATAGTTTCTGCTCTTATATCAAAAGTAGCCTTTATATCTGCTTTTTCAAAACTATTCACTAAACGAGTTTGTAATTCACGATACACCTCAATTGGCAATAATTCTGGAAATGAAAAATGAAATTCCCATAAGCGTGATAGAGAATGAACCTTTACCTCGATAATATCAGCAGACGAAAAAACACTTGAATTCTTAATTTCAAGCGGCATTTCAATCTGATCCATAAGTTTCTTGAACAATTCTGACATAGTTTTCTCCTGAATATCTTACTTCCATTTTATCACATATCTGTAAATATTTCGAGATAACAAAAGGAGGCTGTTAAAAAAGGCATTTATTAGCCTTCTTAACAACACTCTCTTAACTGAAACTATTTATCATAAGCATCTAGACTGTAGTTTTCAATAATTTGGTTTAATTTACTAGCATAAGCAGTATCTGTCGCATAAAGACCTGTTAGAGCTGCAGTAGCATCCTTATAAGAAGAGGTATTTGATTTCCAAACAGATGCATACTTTTGACTAGATACTAACTCAGCATAATCATATAGTGAAGCAGAATAATTTGGATAGGCGCGAAAAGGAGCTTGGATTTGGGTCATATTACCTTTCCCATCATCTTCTAAAGTAGGCATTTGAACAGATTTACCTTTATATTCTCCTTTGATGCCAAAGAGGTTATAATTAGGAGCCTTAGACAAATCTGATTGTCCACTGGATGATTCCAAAATAGCTTGTGCTAATAAGACTGACGCATACAAATCATAGGTCTTAGAAATTTCAATAGCTGTTGGGGAAATCGTTTGAATAAAAGTCGTCGTTTGATCCGATGCACTAGTGACTGTCGGTTCGACATTATCATTTTTATAATTGTAAAACCAAACCCCACCCAAACCAAAAACTAATAGTGTTGTTGTTAACCTCAATACCAATTTATCTTTTTTTCGACTTTTCATGATGGCTCCTTTCTAAAATATCATTTCATTATAACAAAAGGCAGTTGCTTTTTACCAATAAGAACCATACTAAATTTCACTCCATATAAAAAAGTTAGCACATCAGACTAACTTTTTTATCGGCTTATTTTTTTGTTAGAATCTCTAAAGTTTCAATTAAGTTATCAGCGTGAACCTCAATCGTATCACCACTTGCTTTAATTTTCACTTCAACGATACCTTCAGAAGCTTTCTTCCCAACAGTTACTCGAATTGGAAGTCCAATTAAGTCACTGTCTGAGAATTTAGAACCAACACGTTCATTACGATCATCTGTCAGGACTTCATAACCTTTAAGCATCAAATCAGCTTCAATTTTCTCAGTAAGGTCTTGTGACTCTTGATCTTTGACATTGACAGTAATCAAATGTACATCAAATGGGGCTAATTCTTCTGGGAAATTAATCCCCCAAGCAAAGCGATAAGCTCCTTTTGGTGTCTTATTCACAAAAAGTCGGGCATGTTGTTCAATGACAGCTGAGAGAATACGACTAACACCAATACCATAACACCCCATAACAATAGGATTTGAGCGGCCATTTTCATCAAGGATGTTCGCTCCCATACTATCTGAATAACGGGTACCTAGTTTAAAGATATGTCCAATTTCAATACCACGAGCAAATTTCAGAGTACCTTTACCGTCTGGAGAAATCTCCCCTTCTTTTACTTCACGAATATCAACGTATTCAGCTGTGAAATCACGTTCTGGATTAACTCCAGTAAAATGATAACCATCTTGGTTAGCACCAGACACAGCATTAGCAAGGTCTTGAACTTTACGATCAGCAATAATTTTAACAGACTCAGGTAGGTTAACTGGCCCAAGAGAACCAAAACCTGCACCAAAAATCTCTTTTGCTTGCTCTTCACTTGCAGGCTCTAAGAAATCAGCCGCTAAATAATTTTTTAACTTCACATCATTGACTTGATCGTTACCAACTAGTAAAGCAACCACGGGCTGTTCATCAGCAATAAACAATAGTGTCTTGATAGTTTGATTTTCATCAATTGATAAAAATCCAGCTACCTCATCAATTGATTTGCAGTTAGGAGTTTCTACTTTTGTTACTTCTTCAAAGGTATCAGCCTTAGTAGATGGTTTGTACTCATTTGTTGCCATCTCAAGGTTAGCAGCATAGCTTGATTCAGTGGAGTATGCAATAGTGTCCTCGCCAGAAACTAGCCAAGCCGAGAGTTCTGCTTTAATTTCTTCTAAAACATCCTCTGGAATATCATCAATAGAAGGAATAGTTTTATCAAGGACTAACCAACGATTTAAATCTGTACGATTGGGAGTTACTGCCATAAATTCTTGGCTATCTTTACCTCCCATAGCACCTCCGTCACCTATAATACCTTTAAAGTCAAGTCCAGCACGTGTGAAGATGGCTTCGTATGCTTTACGGTAATCTTCGTAAGTGACATCAAGGTCCTCATAATCTTTGTGGAAGCTGTATCCATCTTTCATGATAAATTCACGTGTTCGAAGAAGTCCATTACGAGGACGCTTCTCATCACGATATTTAGACTGAATTTGATAAAGGTTTAGTGGTAACTGCTTATAAGATTTTACTGCGTCACGAACAAGAGTTGTGAAAGTCTCTTCATGAGTTGGTCCTAAGATAAAATCCGATTGATCACGATTCTTTAATTTATAAAGGTCTTCACCATATGTTTCATAGCGCCCAGATTCACGCCATAAATCTGCTGTAAGAAGAGCTGGAGCTAACATTTCAACTGCACCAATCTTCTCAAATTCTTGACGCATAATTGTTTTAAATTTTTCAATAGTACGGTTAGCTAGAGGCAAATAAGCATAGATTCCAGCCGAAACTTGGCGGACATATCCTGCACGAACCATAAGAGCATGGCTGATAACCTGAGCATCACTTGGCATTTCGCGAAGTGTTGGAATAAGCATTTTACTTTGTTTCATTACAATAAGATACGACTAATCAAAGTTGATTCTTTTTCAATTGAGAATTGCAATTGAAAAATTCGTATTTCCTTTCACGTTTTATTATCTTTTAGAAGAAAGCTCGCATGATATCGTTCCAGGTTACAGCAATCATTAATACTAACATAACTGCTACCCCAGCGAGCGTAATATAAGTTTCTGTTTCTTGTTTAAGTGGTTTGCGACGAATGGCTTCTAAAATATTCATCACTATCTTACCCCCGTCAAGGGCTGGTATAGGGATGAGATTCATAATACCTAAGTTGATAGAGATTAATCCCATTAAGTTGAGAACTGTGACGAAACCATTTTTAGCAGCTTGGCTACTAGCCTGATAGAGAGCTACTGGACCTCCCAATTTATTAATACTAAAATGAGCAATAAGTTTCTTTAATTCATTTAAAATTCTAAAGAAACTTTCCCATGCTAGTTTAAATCCACCTAAAAGTTTGTCTTTAAAGCTTGTCTTTAGAGCTGGCATAATGCCGATGATGTAGGATTTATCAACTTTCTGTGGCTTAACGTTGATCGTTTTCACCACCTCTTTGCTCTTAATCTTAAGGGCAAGTTTTTGTTTTTTTTCTAAATGCCTAGTTGACTTTTCTACTGCTGCTGTCAACTGTTCCCAGTTAGAAACTTTGTGCGACCCTATTTGTAAAATACGATCATTATTTTTTAAACCTGCACTAGCAGCAGGACCATTTTCTGATACACGGACCTGATTGGTTGATAAATCTTGAACACCTCCTTGAATAAAAGCAAGTGCAATAAAGACTACAAGACCTAAAATAAAATTATTCATCGGACCTGCAAAATTGGTAATTAAGCGCCCCCATACAGAAGCATTCTGATACTGCACATCTAAGGGAGCAATACGAATTTCAGTACCATCCTCCTCAATGATAGTAGCATCGTGATCAACACTATAGGTTTTTGTCTCACTTAAGACCAATCCTGTGATAGTTAGTTTATCTTCTAGATCATAAGCTGTGACATTGATTGGTAAAGAAGTATTGTCTAATTGTTTTCCTGATAAATTAATACGAGTTACAATGCCTTCTTTATTTAAAGTAAGGCTAGCCGGCGTCCCTGTCTTAATTTCAGTCTTATCATCACCCCAACCAGCCATACGGACATAACCACCTAGCGGTAATATACGAATAGTATAGGTTGTTCCTTCTTTATCAATGTGAGAAAAGATTTTTGGACCCATACCAATAGCAAATTCACGAACAAGAATTCCTGATTTCTTTGCAAAATAGAAATGCCCAAATTCGTGAACAACTACAATGACACCAAAAATAATAATAAAGGTTAAAATTCCTAGCATTCAATTCCTCTCTAAATACAATATATTATTTTAGAATAAGCCAAAGAAGTGCATGATTGGGAAAACAAAAATCATACTATCAAAGCGATCCAAAATCCCCCCATGACCCGGAATCAATTTACCCGAATCTTTAACACCAAAATGACGTTTAATACTACTTTCAACTAAATCTCCAAATTGACCAAAAATGCTAAAGATAGCCACTAAAACTAACATGACTAGGAAGCTATGAGGCGCATAGACGGTCTTATCAAAAAGCATAAAAAAGAAAGCTACCACAATGGCTGAAGCAATCCCTCCTAGACTCCCTTCAATTGTTTTATTTGGAGACACTGAGGGTAGTAGTTTGCGTTGTCCAAATTGACGACCAATCATATAAGCACCGATATCAGTCGCCCAGACAATAAATAAAGCTAACAACACCTTATCTATTCCAGCCATACGAGCACTGACTAGATTTTGAAAGCCGATACCCACATAAAAACTAGACGCAATTGGAAAGGCAGCATCTTCAAAACTGTAAGAATTACTGTTCAAAACAGTACCTGCCAAAATCATAAAAATAACAATACCGTATGCTGATAAACTAGCGTCAACTGGTAAAAAGGACAAGTAACTATCTAAAGGAACTGTTAAAACAAAGGATCCTATCATAGCTAATGCACCTTCAAAGGAAAATATTTCTAAACGACGCATACGAAGTAATTCAGAAACACCAATCATAGCTAAAAGTCCAACTAAAAATTGGAAAGGTAAACCACCCATTACTAAAAAAGGGATAAATATGGCAAGCGCGACAGCTCCCCAAATAACACGTTCTTTCATTTTCTCTCTTCTTTCTATACACTACCAAATCGACGATGGCGTTGATTATAATCCACAATGGCCTTATGTAGTTCGTCTTTTTTAAAATCTGGCCATAAAACGGGAGTAAAGTAAAATTCACTATAAGCTGATTGCCAAGGTAAAAAGTTACTCAAGCGTAACTCTCCACTAGTTCGGATAATCAAATCAGGGTCTCTATAAAGATAGGGTAAGCTATTTGTCATTAAATGATTTGCTACTAAATCCTCTGTAATATCGTCAGGATTCAACTTAGCTTCCAAAACATCCTGAGCAATTTCCTTAATGGCATTAGTGATTTCTGAACGTCCGCCATAATTTAGCGCAAAATTCAAGACGAGCCCCGAATTATGTTTTGTCCTCAAACAAGCGCGTTGCATTGCATCGTATGTTGCCTTAGGTAATTTATGAGTATCTCCGATGACCTGTACACGTACATTATTTTTATCTAACTCTGGTACATATTTATCAAAAAATTCAACCGGAAGGTTCATAATAAACTTAACTTCATCATCTGGACGTGACCAATTTTCTGTAGAAAAGGCATAGACAGTTAGTACTTTAACACCTAATTCTGAAGCTGCTATTGTAACTTCTTGAAGAGCATCCATCCCCGCCTTATGTCCCATAACGCGTGGTTTTAAACGTTTTTTTGCCCAACGTCCGTTACCATCCATGATAATACCAATATGTGCTGGTATTTTCTCCAAAGGCATTTCTACTTGTTTTTTTCTTTTAAATATAAACATAATGTTCCTTAATTTAGCAATCGTTTTTCTTATCAGCTCTTTTAAAAGAGCTGGAAATATCCCATACTATAACATTTTACCACATTTTAACTTATTTTTGAGTATTAAAATGCCATTTGTGACAGCAAACTAAAAAGACCAGAACAATCATCTGGTCCTACATATCTTATTCAGTTTCGATGGCTGTTTCTTTATTTTCGTCTTCATTGACTTCAATAATCTTAACATCTTCAACTGGTTCTGTTGGTGTTGCTGCCTTAGAGACAACAGATTTGATAGCTGCCAACTCAAACGTCAAATAGACACCATCAACATCTAAAACCATTCGTTGTGCTTCAGTATTAACTTCATCAACTACTCCAAAAAGACCACCAATTGTGACAATTTCATCACCTTTTTGAACAGCATTCAATTGTTTTTGACGTTCTTGTGCTTGTTTCTTTTGCTGACGTTGCATGAAGAACATCATACCAACCATAACAACAAGCATAATAATAGGTAAGCTCATTTGATTCTCCTTTCCGTGTTCTACGTAATCATTACTATAGCAGATTTATGCTATATCTGCAAGGAGATACTGTCTCTTAGCCAATAAATTCACGGATTTCTTCTTTTGTCATTTTTGAATCGCACTTCACCTTGATAGTTCCGTTTTTAACAACCATCAAACCTGGCACTGTAGGAATGTCATATTTATTTCGAAATTCTTTATTTGCAGTCCAATGATCAAAATCTTCACTATCTAAATGGAATAATTCAAATTCATCTTCATCAGCTACTTCTACAATTTTAGGAACAAAGAGGTGACAAAATGGACAAGAAATACGACCAATGAACAGTACAAAATCTTGATTTGAATCAATTTTATCTTCAATTTCGGCAGCCGTTATCAAAGTCATGGTTGCCAAAAGTTCTTCAAAAGAATACATAGTTAACCAACTTTCTAAATCTTATATTTAAAGAATAACCTATGATGGCAAAACTTGCAAGGCAAGAGTAACAACGATTCTATCAAAATCATTAACTCACTTCTCGCTTCAAACTATCCTCAAAAATGCTCACTCATATTTAAATGACTCATCAAAAAAACTGAGCATAGCTCAGTTTTTATTTTACACCTTATTTTTGTACAGCATTACTGACGCTTTTAGCAACTACATCGGCCACATCATTTTGAAAAGCATTTGGAATGATGTGAGTTGTGCTTAATTCTTCCTCCGGTATTAAACTAGCTATGCCTCTCGCTGCTGCAATTTGCATTTCAACAGTTATCGTTTTTGCTCTAGCATCTAATGCTCCTCTGAAAATACCCGGAAATGCTAAAACATTATTAATTTGATTTGGAAAATCACTACGACCAGTTCCAACTATGTAAGCTCCGACTTTTAAGGCTTGATCTGGATAAATTTCTGGAATGGGATTCGCCATTGCAAATACAATAGGTTTATCAGCCATCTTGGAAATCCATTCTGCATGTAATGCTTCCGGAGCAGAAACACCTATAAAAACATCGGCATTCTCCAAAGCATCTTCTAAGGATCCAGATTGGAATTCTCTATTAGTCAATTTTGCAATCGCTTTGTGATGAGGGGCTAATGACTCCCGATCTTTATCGTTAATAATGCCAAATCGATCAACTACCGTTACATGTTTTGCTCCTGCTGATAGAAGCTTCCTTGTTATAGATAAGCCCGCTGAACCTCCACCATTAACAACTACTCTGATGTCTTCAATGTCTTTTTTAACTAGCTTCAAACTGTTAAACAAAGCCGCTAATACTACGATTGCTGTACCATGTTGGTCATCATGGAAAACTGGTATATCACATTCTTCAATTAGGCGTTGTTCAATTTCGAAACAACGTGGTGCTGAAATATCCTCTAAATTAATCCCTCCAAAAGTCGGCGAAATCGCTTTTACTATAGAAATAATTTCCTCTGTATCATTTGTTTTCAACACAATTGGCACAGCATCTACATTTGCAAAACGTTTAAAGAGTGCTGCTTTACCTTCCATGACTGGCATTGCTGCCTCAGGACCAATATCTCCTAATCCAAGAACAGCTGAACCATCACTCACTACGGCTACTGTATTTTTTTTAGTCGTCAACTCATATGCAAGCTCCACATCCTCTGCAATAGCCGATGATACTGACGCCACCCCTGGGGTATAGGCAATACTAAGCTCCCTCTTATCTTCCACCTTAACTTTTGAAATTACTTCTAATTTTCCACCATTTTCTCTAGCTTGGTTGATAGCTAATTGACCTAAATTTTCACTCATTTTGATAACTCCTTTTGATAAATATTAGAATAACATGCGTAAAATGGCTGTCATTGTGATAACAGTAATAGCTCCTCCTAAACGCGTAGCAACTTGAGCAAATGGCATCAAGTTCATTCGGTCTGCTGTACTTAAAATGGCAACATCTCCTGTTCCTCCCATACCACTTTGACAAGCTGAAATAATACCTGCTTCAACAGGATTCATATTAAGGAATCGCGATACAAAGAATCCAACAGAAATAACTGTAAATACAACACTAATAACAACTATGAAATATTGTATGCTAAGCGTTGCCACAACATCTTTTAACGGGATATAAAGCAATCCTAGCCCTGCCATTAGAGGAAATGTAAAATTACCAGAAATAAATTTATAAAGTTGCTTAGCTCCATTTTGTGTTTCTCTAGGAATAACATTGATATATTTCAAAATAGCTGCTGCAATAATCATTAATACAGGGCCAGGAAATCCAGTTAATTGCTGCAACAAATGTCCAAAAATAAAGAGACTACATGCTGTTAAAACACCTCCACCCATTTTCTTAACGTCAATTGGGCCAGAATGATCAGCAATAATATCTGACATGTCCTCTCCTTTATTTAACCTTACTAATTGCCCTTGACCAGACAAGTGTGG
This sequence comes from Streptococcus sp. FDAARGOS_522, assembly GCF_003812445.1. Taxonomy (NCBI): domain Bacteria; kingdom Bacillati; phylum Bacillota; class Bacilli; order Lactobacillales; family Streptococcaceae; genus Streptococcus; species Streptococcus sp. FDAARGOS_522. The sequence continues at coordinate 1,781,249 of NZ_CP033808.1, read as the reverse complement.
TTTCTTTTCTCCCAAACGATTCAATAGTGCAGTACATAAAATGGCAAAGAAATTACCAATAATAGTGGCTGGGATGAGTTGAGCAACTAGTTGTTCACTAGCTACACCGGTAATTGAACTATAGCCTAACGATAATGGTAAAATACCTTCACCAATACCACCAGCTAAAACGGGTGTTACGATATAAAACAAAGTGTGTCGCCACTCTAAGCCTAAAATAACACCGACAAATGTCCCTACCATCATCGCACAAACCATTCCTAATAACATGGGGAAAATCATTCTTAGCAATCCCTGAATCAACATTTTCCGATTCATCCCTAAAATACTACCGGACACTAAACAAGCAATATAAAAATAAAGAAAGTTAGCTTGCTTCATCAACATATTTGTTGATTCTAAAACATTTTTATTAATGAGGTTGAAAAACACCAAAATAGATGGTACTAATAAAGATAAAATAGCTGGGCCACCGAAGTTTTTAAAACCAGGGATGCTAGCTCCAATAGTACCTAAGAACCATCCCATTGTTAAGATGACTGCAAATCCTCCTAGCATATTGACTGGCAATTTTTGTAAAAAGCCTGCTAGAAGAATCAATAATGCTAAACAAACATATACTGGTAGGGGAACTGACCCTACCTTAATATGAAATAGTTTAGTCTTTAAGTCTTGCTTTTGACCTCTAGAATCCTCATTATTCACTACCTTCACGTCTGCCATGAAAGCACCTCCTTTTACTTCTTATGTACAGTTTACTTTGGGACTTAGTGATAAGGAAGTTTATTTAAGTAATTGAATTATTTCAACTTATTTAATTAATTTAAGCTGGATTCTAGTTTTTAGGCTATGTTATACTAAATTCGGAGGGTGATGATGAAAAAAAACTATCTCTTTGGGCATTTCTATCATTGATTTTAGTCACTATGACCATTTGTATATTTTCTATTTTTTATTATGTCACTATACATCAGTCCTATCGTATGGTAAGGGTACAGGAAGAAAAAATCTTAAAAAATACTGGTTATGCTTTATCGAGAAATCCACAAGTTATACAAACACTCAAAGATAATCACTATGATCAAAGTCTCCAAAAACAAATGCTATTCCTTAGCAAAAAATCAAATTTAGACTATATTGTCCTTATAAATTTAAAAGGGATCCGTTTTACCCACCCTGACTCCACTAAGATTGGTAAACCATTTCAAGGGGGTGATGAACAAGCTGTTTTTAAGGGAAAAGCTATTATGTCTACTGCAGAAGGTTCTTTAGGAAAATCTTTACGATACTTAATTCCAGTATATGATCACCAAAAACAGGTTGGGGCAATTGCAGTTGGCTTAAAATTAACGACACTTGGAGACTTATCTCAAAGCAGCATAAAAGAGTTTAGTAAGCCTCTCTTGATTAGTATTTTGATTAGCTTAGTCGTCACAAGTATAATTTCTTATGGCTTAAAAAAACAACTTCACAACCTCCATCCAAGTGATATTTTTCAACATTTAGAAGAGCGCAATGCAACACTGGACCAAATTCAAGCCGCTGTATTTGTTATTGACCAGAGGCATATCATCAAAAGAAATAATCCTGCAGCTAGTTTATTATTCAAAAAAGAGGGGCAACGAGACCTATTTTCAGGTAAATTATTAGAATCTTTAATTCCTCAACTCAAGCAGGATCATTTTCCAAAAAAAACTGAACAAGTATTACATTTTCAAGGACAAGACTATTTACTATCTATCTCGCCAATTACGGTTAAAACACAAAATAGAGGCTATGTTGTCTTCTTAAGGAATGTTACTGAAACACTTTTCACTTTGGATCAATTAGCACACACTACAGCTTATGCTTCTGCTCTACAGGCCCAAACACATCAATTTATGAATCAACTTCATGTTATTTATGGACTTGCAGACATCGAATACCACGACGAGTTGAAAATTTATTTAAAAGAATTATTGGAGCCACAAAATGAATTTTTAGCACGCTTATCAATGTTAGTTAGAGAGCCTCGACTGGCTAGTTTCATTATTGGCGAAAGAGAAAAATTCGCAGAAAAACACATCAATCTATCCACAGAAATTTTAGTAGACATCCCTACCAAGTCAACTGTTGAGGATGTTAATAACTATCTCTTGCTCCACAGATATATTAATACGAAGATACTCACGCTATTAAATTCAACGACTTTAGTTTCTTTACGTTTAAATTATCAAAATAACCTCATTGAAACAGATTATCAATGGGAGAATGAGAAGTGGTTACTCAATGACTACCATCAGTATTTCAACGACGCTTATTTTCAACAGTTACTTGTAGATTCAAGAGCTACTTATAAGATCTCTTTAAAACAAGATAAGGTTATTATAAGAACAAATATTATCTACTCAGAAGGGTCTTAGTATGGACGTATTAATTATCGAAGATGATCCTATGGTGGAATTTATCCACCGCAATTACCTTGAAAAACTCAATTATTTTCAAAACATCTATTCAACTGCTAGTCAAACACAAGCTATTGCTTATCTTAATGACATTAAAATCCAACTTGTTCTTTTAGATATTCATATTAAAGAAGGCAATGGTCTAGAATTATTAAAGTTATTACGCAATCAACACCAAAATACCGAAGTCATTGTTATTTCAGCAGCCAACGAGGCGCACACTGTCAAAGAAGCATTTCATTTAGGTATTGTAGATTACCTGATAAAACCATTTACATTTGAACGTTTTGAGTCTAGTATTGAAAAATTCCTAAATCATTATCATACATTTGAAGCTGATAAAATCTACCAAGACAACATCGATCACTTTCAAAAAATAGATTCTGGATGGCTAGAGGGAGAGGTTAAACTTGATGAGAAAGGGCTCTCTGAAATTACCTATCAGCATATTCTTGATGCCATTCAAGAGTTAGAGCAGCCTTTCACTATCCAAGAGTTAGCAAAATGCAGTCAATTTTCTCATGTCTCTGTTAGGAAATATATTGCCTATATGGAAGAAAAAGGCCTTCTGACAAGTCAGCAAATTTATACTAAGGTCGGTCGTCCTTACAAAGTTTATAAGCTTATAAAAAAAACTTAGGCCTGTAGACCTAAGTTTTTTTAATCTTCGTAGCCATTTGGATGACTAGAGTGCCATGCCCATGCCGATGAAATAATTTTATCAATATTATCAAATTTAGGCTCCCACCCAAGGATTTGACGAGCTTTCTCTGAGGAAGCAATAAGCGTATCTGGATCTCCTGGACGACGAGCTGCCTTTTGAGCAGGAATTTCTTTCCCAGTAATACGACGAGCTGCCTCTAACATCTGAAGGTTAGAAAAACCTGTCGAAGATCCGAGATTAAACACGTTTGATTCATTCCCTTGGCGAAGGTAATCAACTGCTAATATATGAGCATCTGCCAAATCAAATGGATGCACATAATCTCGAACATTAGTTCCATCTGGAGTATTGTAATCATCTCCAAAAATCATTATTTTGTCACGTACTCCTTGAGCAACTTGAAGAATGATTGGTAACAAATGTGTTTCTGGTTTATGATCTTCCCCAATTGAGCCATCCGGTTTATCTCCAGCAACGTTGAAGTAACGTAGAGCGACAAACTTAATACCGTAGGCTTGATCAGCCCATTTCATAATTGTTTCCATCATAAGCTTACTTTCGCCATAAGGATTAATAGGATTTTGAGGAGCTGTTTCTAAAATAGGAACTTGTTCTGGAATACCATATGTTGCAGCTGTTGATGAAAAGACAATATTTTTGATATCACATTCATTCATTACTTCTAAAAGTTTTATCATTCCAGCAGTGTTATTATCAAAATATTTTAAAGGATTTTCCATTGATTCAGCAACTAGTGAAAATGCCGCAAAATGGATAACTGCATCTACATCAGGATTTTCCCTAAAAACTTGACGCATAAACGTTTTATCGGATAAATCTCCTTCATAAAAAATCGCATCTGAATGCACCGCTTGACGATGACCTGTTACCAAGTTATCAACAACAATAACTTTCTCTTTTCCTTGTGTGATTAACTGATCAACCATATGCGAGCCAATGTAGCCGGCGCCACCTAAAATCAGAACTGCCATATTTTTCTCCTATTTCAATACTCTTTTAACATCATTTGTTACCTCATTATACTGAGAATAAGCTTTTTTTGCAAATATCTACCGAAATTAGAATAGCTCTATGCAGAAGGCATCCCACGGCTTAAGAGTGTTATTTGATAGTACTTCTTGAACCTCTGTATTTGAAATAATAGTTTCTTTAACAGCTTCTGGAAATTCAAAAGATTGGTTTTTATCGGATAAGTTCGCAACTATTAAATAACGTTCTTTATCTGTTTGACGAACATAAGCAAATACCTTATCTGCTGTTTCCAAAAGTTTAAAATCAGCATCAACTAACCAGTCGTGTTCTTTACGTAAAGCAACTAATTTTTGATAAGTATAAAAAATACTTTCCGTATCATTTAGCGCTGCCTCCACATTAATTTCCTGATAATTGGGATTGACTGCTAGCCATGGGGTACCTTTAGTAAAACCAGCTTGATGTTCTTGACTCCACTGCATTGGAGTACGAGCATTATCACGACCGACTTTACGAATACTATCTAAAATTGTTGCTTCAGATACCCCATTATCCATGGCTTCTTTAGCATAGTTAAGGGATTCAATATCATCTACATCTGCTAAACACTCAAATGGATAATTGGTCATACCAATTTCTTCACCTTGATAGATGTAAGGCGTTCCACGCATCAAATGTAGTAGGATTGCTAGAGCCTTGGCAGATTGTTTTCTGTTATCACTATCATTTCCCCAAATCGAGAGCACCCGAGGAAGGTCGTGATTATTCCAGAATAAAGAATTCCAACCTTGGCCAAGCTCCAATTGTGTTTGCCATTTTGTAAAAATATCTTTCAATGCTGGAACATCTAATCCGTCACTGTAATCCCACTTAGGAGCGTCAGGTTTATGTTGAAGACCTACATGTTCAAATTGAAAGACCATAGATAATTCTTCATTATCGGGATTTGAGTATTGTTTTGCAATGTCTGGCGTTGCTCCCCAAGTTTCACCCACCGTCAATAAGTCATGCTTTCCAAAACTAGCTCTGTTCATTTCTTTAAGATAATCATGGAGTTTTGGTCCATTACCAGTAATGCCCTTATCTGGAATTTTCCCAATTAAATCAATGACATCCATACGGAAACCACCAATACCCTTATCAATCCAGAAATTCATCATATCATAAATTTTATGACGTAAAGCTTCATTCTCCCAGTTGAGATCTGGCTGACGTTTGCTAAAAAGGTGCAAATAATATTGACCTGATGCTTTATCATATTCCCAAGCTGAGCCACTAAAAATAGAAGTCAAATCGTTAGGTTCATCTCGCCAAAGATAAAAATCACGTTCAGGACTATTAGGGTTTTCTCGCGCTTCTACGAACCAAGCATGTTCATCAGAGGTATGATTCACTACCAAATCCATGATGATTTTAATCCCGCGTTGATTTGCCTCTTGTAACAGTTGGTCCATATCATTCATGTCACCGAAAATATCTGCAATGGCTTGATAATCTGAAATATCATAACCATTGTCATCCATTGGACTTTGATAAACAGGTGATAACCAGATAGCAGTAATCCCTAATTTTTCAAGGTAGTCTAGTTTGCTAGTAATCCCTTTAATGTCCCCCACACCATCACCATCTGAATCCATAAATGAACGTGGGTAAATTTGATAAATCGTAGCTTTATGCCACCAGTGTTTCTTCATTATTCTTCTCCTATCAATAATTCATTCATCTTTTATTTTAACGTTTTTCCTCTTTCAGTGCAAGCGTTTGCGCAAATAACATTATAAAAAGGCTGGAACCCAACCTTTTTATGAATATCGCTTATACCTTAACGAATAGCTTGTTCAGTATCTGCATCAAAGAAATGCCCCTTAGCAACATTAAACGTTAGGTTAACTTTTTCTCCTGGATTATGGAAGTCACGCGCTTCAACACGAGAAGCAAATTCTGTTTGACCTAACTTAACATAAAGCATAGTTTCGCTACCGAGTAATTCAGAAACTAAAACTTCTGCTTCAACATTGGCATTTGGATAAGTATCTTGGACAAGAAGATTGCTTGAAATGTCTTCTGGACGAATACCAAAAATCAATTCTTTTCCTTTATAGCCTCGTGATTCTAAAAGTTTTTCTTGACCTTCAGGGATAGCGATTCGAAGACCATCTTCACTAATAATCATACCATTTTCAACTTTAACTTTGAAGAAGTTCATAGATGGGCTACCAATGAATCCCGCAACAAATTTATTGGCAGGAAGATTATAGAGTTCTTGTGGTGAACCAACTTGCTCAATTTTACCAATTGTACCATCACCATCAGGGTTCTTAGTAGCTGACATAATGACAATACGGTCTGCCAAAGTCATCGCCTCTGTTTGGTCGTGGGTAACATAAATAGTTGTTGAACCAATACGTTGATGAATTTTTGCAATTTCAGCACGCATTGAAACACGTAATTTAGCATCTAAGTTAGATAAAGGCTCATCCATTAAGAACACTTTGGCATCACGCACAATAGCACGTCCCATAGCAACACGTTGGCGTTGTCCACCTGACAAATCCGCAGGTTTGCGCTCTAAGAATTCAGTAAGGCCAATATTAGCTGCTGCTTCACGAACGCGCTTATCAATTTCTTGTTTTGAGAATTTACGCAATTTGAGCCCAAAAGCCATATTATCGTAAACAGTCATATGTGGATAAAGAGCATAGTTTGGGAAAACCATAGCAATATCACGATCTTTAGGTGATTTGTCATTGACAACTTCGCCATCAATCTTGAGCTCACCTTCACTAATATCTTCAAGACCTGCGATCATACGAAGTGTTGTTGATTTCCCACAACCTGATGGTCCAACAAAAACAATAAATTCTTTGTCTTTAATATCCAAGTCAAAGTCTTCAACAGAATAATGCGATGCACTTGGATATTTTTTGTAAATATGATTTAAATTTAATTCTACCATTAGATTGACCTCTTTTATTATTGTGATTTTATTATAACAAAGAAAGGGTTTTCATATAATGGTAACCTTGCCTAAATTTCTTGTGCAAACTAACTAAATTTTAGGTATCCATCGAAATTAAATAGGCATAGGCTAAATCATCTAATATTTTTAAATTAAGTCCCGAAGATTGGGTAAATTTATCTAATTTATATTGCAATGAATTCCGATGAATGAAAAGTGCCTTAGCCGTTTTAGCAAGATTCCCTTGCTCTTGCCACAAGGCTTTTATTATAGCCGAAGTATCACTCGTATCAAGGATATGTTGTAAACATTTTGCTTTAATAGAAGGCATGGGCGATTGATTTGCCAAAGCCCATAAAGCCATCTTTGGAAATCGACAGTAATGTTGTTCGGCCTTGTGACTAAGAAAAAGCGTAAAAAGTTTATATTCTTCTTCATATAATTCTTTCCAGTCCACTGCTTGTAGATGCGTCCAACTATTCCCAAAATAGCACCTTAAACGCGTGTTAAAGTCATTTTCAATCGTTGGTAAAATATCTGTTAGTAATTCCGTAGCATTAAAGAAATTATCCTGATTTAAAATCATGACACTTTGGGTTTGATTAATTGTCATAATTATTTCTACGTTTATTACTAAAGGCGACAAGAAATCCTTAAGTTCTTCTGATAAGGTAAATTGATGCTCAATAAAAATAAATTGGACTGCCGAATGAGATTGGGGCAACCTTCCACGACCTTCAACTAGATAGCGGTACCAAGGATTCTGAGAATCCACTGAACTCGCATCTTCCAGGCTTGGTGTCATTTGTAATAAGCATAGTTCACGCTTAGTTAGCGAAGATTTTGGAAAGTGGAGGACATGACCATCTTGCTCAACGATGATATAATCCTCACTCTGTTTAACTTCCTGTTTAGTAATAACTTCTGGAAACAGTTCCTTAAAATCCATGGCATCCTCCACTACAGTTTTGTTCATTATATCATATTTATAACCTCTTTTTGAGCACAGAAAAAGAGGAGAATGTCTCCTCAGAAAATTTCTGTTATAAAATAGTGATCCGAATAGAATGCTGTTTCGACTGCTTTGGATTAAGCCGTACGATATTTTGTTTATCTTCTAAAATATCAGACTCTTCAATAGAAGTTGACAAAGAACTCCAGGGTTCCAAAGCCAAAAAAGGACCACCATTGTTACTTGTCCAAAGAATAAGATTCTCAAAATCATCAAAGTCAAGTTGGATTCCTTTTGCATGATTTCTAGATTTTAAGTAAACCGTCTTAGATCGTAGTTGGTCTAAAGTAATAGCATCTTTTTCAAATAAAGCATGATTAAGAGATAATTGTTTTTGATTTTCTAAAAAAGGATGTCTAGCTTGTAAATCTAACAAGCCTGTATCCGGAAACGACTCAGGAATTGTGCAAGTTTCAAACTGTTCAAACTCTAGATAGTAATCACTAAATACTTCCTTTTCAAACAAAGGGCAATTAAAGCCTGGGTGAGCTCCGATAGCATATGGCATATTTTTTTCTGATTCTAAGTTTTTGACAATATATGTAATGTCAATGCTTTTATTTCTTAAGGTGTAAGTTATTTCTAAACTAAAACGATAAGGATAATTTATCAACGTTTCTTCACTACTTTTAATTGTAAAACGAACAGAAGAATCCGATATGTAATCATAGTCGAATGTTTTGTGACGTACAAAGCCATGCCTTGGTATGATACCCGTAAAATGTGGAGCTTGAGCTGGTCTGTAAATGACGCAATCATTTCGAACACTTCCGCATATAGGAAATAAAATAGGAGCTTGCCCACCCCAATAAGTGGGGTCCCCTTGCCAAAGGTACTCAACGCCTTGACTATCTGTAATAGAAGTCATTGTTGCACCTAACGCTTTTAATGTCACTTGCAACTCATGATTTTGTATCGTAATAGCCATTATTTTTCCTTTCATAAAGAGCAATAATTGCTTTACCAGCTTTTCCCTAGCAATTATCTTTCCTTCCAAGAAGTTGCTGTTTTTTGCAAAATTTTATTTAGTTCATCAATATTTTGAAAACCTATTGTACGTAACCATTGACGTGCACCAGCTTCTCCTTTTTCAACATACTCTTTAACACTTCCAGCCCAAGTTGCTCTACCACAAAGGACACCGTTAAATTTAGCACCAGCTTCTTTAGCAAACACAAGAGTCTCTTGAAAAAGCTGAGCAGGAACTCCTGCACTCAAAAAAATGTAGGGGAGTAGTGTCGCCTGATCTTGTTCTCTAAAATAAGCCGCAGCTGTCGCTTTATTATAAGCAGTCTCTCCTTGCGCAAAACCTTCTACATAGTCCATATTGACAGGCACTTCCACCTTCAAGACATCAATATTAAATCGAGGATTTGAAAAAACTTTCATAGCTTCAATAACCTTACGTGGCTTAATTTTAGCATACTCAATACCTGAGCTATCCGCAATCTTTTCATCATATGACAAAATTTCAAGGAAAAAAGGAATATCTTCTGCAACACATTCAGAACCAATCCGTTCAATATAAGCTTCTTTTTCTTCGTTTACTTCATCCGAACTATCAACATCATAATAAAGTAAGAACTTAACTGCGTCTGCTCCCTCTTCTTTAATGCGTTTCGCAGACCAAATGTCTAAACAGTCTGGGAGTCGTTTGGTACTACTGGTATCATAACCCGTTTTTTCATACGCAAGTAAAAGACCGGCATTGTCATCTAAAACTTTCGTAGCTGGCAACCCATATTCTGGATCTAACAACATTGATGAAGCGTAAGGGGTTAATTCTTCAGCTACCAAAACTTTAAGTGCTTCTATTTGAGAAACAGTGGGCTCCTCAGATTGATATTTTGCCATTAATCGCTTCAATGCTCCACGTTGGTCAAAAGCCAGGGCCGAAATAATACCATTTTTATCACTCAATTGTTCCATATGTTTTGGTTTTTGTTCTGTTAATCCCATCCTATACCTCTTTCACTTGGATTTGACTGATTAATTCTTGATAGTAGGTCAGATTGATATGCCCTGTTAATGTTTCTTGTGCATTAAGCATACCCAAGACATTAGCTCTCTTAAGCAAATTTATATCATCTAGTTGATGTTCTAAAGCAGACGCGATTCCTGCAACCGTTGCATCCCCTGAACCAACTGGATTAATAACTTCTATTTTTGGAATCGTCACTTGATAGTAGTGATTCCCATGTTTAGCAAAAGCTCCCCTAGCACCTAAAGAAACAATAACCCAATCAATTCCTCTAAAAATATCTTGCTGTAAGGTAGATTTTAGTTCGTCTAAACTATAGCTAATCGGCTTTCCAATTAATTGTGTTAATTCTTCAAGGTTAGGTTTAATGACGGTCGGCTTAGCACTAGATTTTAAAACCGAACGCAATGCTTCTCCTGAACAGTCTAAAACAACTTTCTTATTAAAGTGATTCGCTAGGGAGATTAACCTAGCATAATAATCTGAGGGGAGTCCCTTTGGTAAACTTCCTGATACTGTTATGATAGTTGCAGCATCAAAGATAAGTTTTAGATGATTCAAAAAGGCGTCTGCTTCATCTTTAGTAATATGTGGACCTTTTTCTAGAATTTCAGTCTGCTGACCCTCATGTAAAACTGCAATACAATGACGTGTTTCTCCACCAATACTTAAAAATTGGTGTCTGATTTCCAATGTATCTAAGCCACTTCGGATGAAATCTCCAAAATGCCCCCCTAATAGACCAGTTGCCACTACATTATCGCCAAGTTGAGAAAGAACACGAGTCACATTTAACCCCTTACCCCCAGGTGTTTTGGAGACGTCGGTAACTCGATTTACAGTATCCATGTTAAAGTTTTCTAAGCAGTACGAAATATCAATAGAAGGGTTCAAAGTTACTGTTAAAATCATAGATATCTCCTTAGTCGTGATATTCACCACGATTCCATTTATCTAAGAACTCTGTGAAAAAGTCATTCTCTTCTTGATGGGCATTATGAGTCTCAACCTCGGCTATCTTTTCAATTAATACTTTGTTTTCTTTTGTTGGTTTATATTTAGCTCTTATAAATGCCTCGATGATATCTGTCATTAACAGCCCACCAGTAATTTTCCCACCAAATCCGATAACGTTAGCATTTAATTCTTCTTTAGCATAGATAGCTGATGTCAAATCACGTACCAGAGCTGAGCGAATTCCTGGAACTTTATTAACAGCATTATTAATACCAACTCCAGTTCCACAAATACATACACCTAAGTCGGCTTTTCCACTAGCGACAGCTTCTCCTACTTTCTTACCATAAATAGGATAGTGAGTACGGATATTATCATAAGTTCCACAATCAATAACCTCATACCCTTTTGTTTTTAAATAATCCACAACTGCAATTTTGTCATAAGTTACAATATGATCACAACCGACCGCAATTTTCATCTGCTTTACCTCTCTTACGCTTAGCACATTTTATTCAACATATCGACCCGAATTTGATGACGACCTGCATCGTAAGTCCCATCAACAAAACCCTCTACTATATGTTTAGCAACTCCTGGACCAACAATCTCTGAACCTAAAGTAATCATCCTAGCGTTATTATGAGCTCTAGTCATATAAGCTGAGCGTTCATCTGAAACTTCTGCTGCAATCATCCCCTTAACCTTAGTGGCTACCATAAAAGGACCAACACCGTAAGCATCAACCATTATTCCTAAGTTATCTTCTTTTTGATTCACTTTAGCAACGATTGCTAAGGTATTATCAACGAAATCTTTGCTAGTATCCGTTAAATCAATAATTTCCTTACCTAAACTTGTAAGGTGTTGTCTAATCACTTCCTTAAGTTCAACACCATGCGCATCCGCCCCAATAATAATTGTCATTTCTTTCTCCTTATTTCACTTTTAATACAATTGTACGTAGTTGGAAGATATTGTTTGTTTTTGTTTGTAATATCATCATATCTCTTATTTTTGTTTTTGTCAATGTTTTGTTTTGTTTTTGTTCGAAATAAACAAAAAAACTCCGTGATAACTATGTCAACTAGAATTCACTACTAGCTAGCTATCACGAAGTTTGATACTTCTCATTATTTTTATTTGTAGGAACGGTTATTCCGCACGCCATAATCATAAATAAAATTTAAACAAAACATGCCAATTTGCTGCCATTTTCTCCCATAAAGTGCCTTGCTTCTCTGTATTTTGACTAAGAAAACTCCAATTAAAAACTTTGTAATTTAAAGTAAAACTATTTTGATGTTTTTCTCTATGTTCATAAAGGACACCAAATTGATCATTATTAAGTTGTTGAACAGAGTTGTAAGCAAACGAACCATCTTGAATGTGATGGTGATATAACCACTTAAAACTACCATTTCGATTAACTTGCGCTAGACGTGCATATCCATCTTGACGCTTCTTACCTGGCCCATTAGCATTCACTAATAAAATATACTCTTTTTTGTCATGCTCAAAGCGAATAGCTGATAGTTGGACGTAAGCATCATGAACTTCCTTATATCGTTTAACATGGTTTTGCCAAGTCTCCCCGCCGTCTTTACTTGTGGCTACTTCTAGGTTACCAGTTAGATTCCTCATAAATAACTTAATGTCCCCATTTTTCAATTGAACAGGTACGGATTCTGTATTTTGTTCTTTTTTATTATCCATTGTTAATGAGTGAATTTTTTCACCATTAGAAAGTACACGGTTATCATTGACTGCTTTTCCAGTATGCCACGTTTTTCCATGGTCGTCTGAATAAATTAGGCGTGAAGATTGTGAACCTCTTAGATGAGATTTCCAATTCGTAGAATAGGCAGGAATAATAATACGACCAGCGTGTGGCCCCCATTTTAAAACTATACCTTTTCCAGGTCCTATTCCCAAAAATTTCATGCCTCTCCGACGAAGACTTGCTGTTATATCTCTAGGTGATGACCATGTCCTACCATCATCATCGCTATATGACATCCACACATAGCTTGATTTTGCTAAACGAAATGGTGACGTTTTATGTTTTGTAAAATATATATTTCCAAGTAGCTGTTTTCCCTTATAAATATCCCCTAGATTTGAATGGTCACTTTTAGTAGTTTCTGTTATAACATGATAATCAGTCTTTTTCCCTTTAAAATTATATACAATACCTTTGTCACGGATAGTAAAAACCTTCGATTTCTTTTCATTATTATATAAATTAAGATAAGACTGTCCTCCGATTTGGGTATATTCTTTTTCAGGTGTGTTAGCAATACTAATAACGCCTCTTCCTTCTGGAAACATATCATATATTGAAAAAATACGTTTCGTCTTAGAGCTAGTATCTTGAACTAATGCCATATCCATATTAATAGGTGAGCCACTATAGTCACCACTAGTAACTAGCGGAACTCTAGGGTTATTACGGAGATTGACAATAGTTTCTCTTTTTCCCCAAGTGACACCATCATCCTCACTACGGCGAATAACCATTCCTATGTTTCCCCAATCACAAGCTTGCTCAATTCTTTCATCAGCTCCTGCAAGTAAAGTTCCTTTTTCGGTTTTCAATAATGAGGGGATACGGTAACCAAACACATTATCTTTATTTTTTCTCCCAAAATCTCCTCCCCTATATACTTCTGTTTTAGCAGAAAGTATAGCACCTTTAGGTAATTTGAGCTGATGGTTTAGATGACAATAATATTGAAAATAAGATTTTATATCTTCAAAATTCAAATTATCAACACAGCAAACAAGGCAGTGTGCCTTAGCTTTTAATTTTTGCCATAAATTACCACTATATTTTATTTCTTTCTCTACTTTCTCTTTGCCAATAGCAAGCATCCCCTCTATAACAGACGATAACTTTCCATCCTTTTGAGAGAATGTTTTAGTAAGATGGTGTTCCTGTATCGCATTCTTTTTAAAGCCCAACGATATCTGACTAGCAATGTCCGTATTACCTATGACATTACTTGTCGATAAATCTCCCTTAGGAATGATATCCAAAGACCTCAACTTATCCCTTTCAAAACCTCTATCCTCTCTCGCTGTCTTTCTAAATTCATCGCTATTAAGTAATGCAACCGAAGAACCCTTTGATTCTATCAGGAATCTCTGTTGTTCTGCAATGGAATGACTGCTTTCGGGTATAATATAGGTAGTTCTATTATTAGGTTGAGTTGCATTTAGTTCTGCTAAATTTGCCTGTTTACGATTTTCTTCTGTCGCTATTTCCGATTTTAGAGGAGGTGACAATTTTTCTTGACTGTCAGAATCACCTAAGACTACTACCATATCTTTATCTTTTTGATCATCTACTATTAAACCGTCCGATGTATCAGAATCTAATTCTAACTGCCTCTCCTCTATTGAATTAGTAAGCTTATCTAAAGTAGAGTCAAATATGGGAGCAGTAGTTTTTTCATCATCTATTGATATAAAAGAGTTTATATCAGATTTTATTTCCTCACTATAAATTGTACTAGGATGCAAAAGTCCACATAATAAGATAAAACCTAGCATCATATATATACTAGTTATCACTCCTAGACGGCGTATCGTTATAGAAGGTTTCCCAAAGGTTAATGTCATAGAAACTCCAAGTCTTAAAATATTGGTTGCATACATCAACTCTAGAAAAATGGGAGTTCAGTAATGTTTCCAAAAAGGATTGTATACCAACTTATCGCTATTTTCAATATATTTTTATAATTTTACTAGTTTTTTATTATTAAAATGAGCGAAAATTAATTATATATATTATTTTTAAAACATTTAATATATCAAAAACCTAGGAGAATGTGATATTTCCTAGGTTTTTGTTTATTCTATTTATTTTTGATTAGCTGCATATTCTGCATTACGGCGTTTCATTTGTTTAGCATACCACATAAACAAACCAAGATAAGCTGTCGCAAAAATAATTAATGTTATAATCGCTGATAATTGACCTGTTGTCGCTTTACCAATAACGTAACCAAAGATTTTCTCCATAGGGCCTTCTAGTGTAGAGTGAGTGATAAGTGAACCTGCTCGCGCCCCAGCTGGGAATGCGCCCACCTTTTTAGCTAATTCAGTTGCAAATGGGGCAATCATTGTTCCTGATAAAAGAAATAGCGGTAATAGCAATGTTCCAAAGGTAATCATACGAATTAAACGGCCACGTGTAACAACCAGTAAAGCAGGGGTTACGCCCATTGCGATAATACCAGCAAGCGGTAGAATACCATTACCAACTTTAGAGAGTAAAATAGCTTCTACTAGCATAATCGGTGCAAGAATGTTAGCACATGCCCAAATCTCTGCACGTCCGGCAATAAATGGCCAGTCCAAACCAATATTGAAACGACGACCATGCATTTTACCATTAGCAAAATTAGTAATTCCTTGAGAAAGTGGTTCTACTGCAGCAATGAACCAAGAACCAATCAAAGAGAACAACTCTAAACAAGCACCTGCTGTAAAACCGAGAGAGAACCAGCCACCTAATGCTGCAAATGAGAACACGGGGTTGCCCATAATCCCTATGACAAGTCCTAAAATCATACCAATAAAGAACTTAGATCCCCAGAATCCAATGGCTTTATTTAATTTAGCCGCGTCAAAGTCATATTTATCTAGCCCTGGAAAAACTTTATCAAAAAGCTTATCCAAAACCATAATAATGGGGTTCATCATATAATTCATATGCGTTGAAGTCATGGGAGAAGTTGGACCTGTCCCCAATAAATCATCAAAGGTAGGTTTCATCAAATCAGAATTGATAATTTTTAGAACACCAACAAAGATAATAGCTACAGTTGCAATAATGACAGATAAAAGTGTTGGTAGATTATTTTTTTTAGCATACCACATAATTAAAAGACCTGTGATAGATAAATGCCAAATATCAAAAATATCAACATCTAAGGTATCCGTTTTTTTCATAACAATCATAACAATATTGACAATAAGCATGATTAATAAGAAGTAAAGCGTATATGGTGATCCCCATGTAATAGTTGCTAATGGAGCCCAACCAACGTCAATAATGCTTAGATTGATTCCTGTATTTTTAACAAAAGCTTGAAGTGATTCGGAAAAAGCACCAGTTAAAATACCAATAATAGCACCAATACCCGTAAGAGCAATAGCTAACTTAATACCACCTTCAAGTGCTTTAGAAAACTTCACTCCAAATATCATGGCTAAACCTGTCATGACAATTAGCATCACAACTCCCGAACCCATATGAATAACTGGATCAAAGAATTTATTGACAATATTTAAAAATACCTGCATGTTCCTTCTCCTTTAAGACTAATTCCAATTTTAAATATGTTATGATAGGTTGTGTTCTTTGATAACTTGTTCTAAAGCAGTAAAGACCGGTTCGCTCATAACTGGTATGCGATAAAGAATAGGTCCTGCTTCTACAACTGGAATTGGTACATTAAAACCTAAATCAGTTTTAGCAATAGGAGTAAAGATATCATATTTGTTGACCATTTCCTCAGTGATATCCTTAACCATAACAGCATCACAATGTACATTGTAACCTCTATCTCCTAATTGTGTCTCGATAGCATCTTTAATTTGATGACTTGAGTTTACGCCTGCACCACAAGCTGCTAATATTTTGATCATGTTAAAACACTCCTTTTTCTATTAAATAATGATTAATTTTTTCCTTATTGTCGCCAAGCTCATGTAGCCGATCTAGATTTCCTTTTGTAATAAAGAAGGTAATCAAATTAGATAAAATATCACTTTGGTTACTATTCCTACTATTAATGATGAAGAAAAAATCCTGAACCCTACACTCCTCTTCTGGATTAATCATATGTTTGAAAGTAATTGGCTGACTATTTTTGACATAAAAGATTCTATCTACTAGACAATACTGCGTTTCAGTGTGTGGAATAGCAGCATATTGAATAGGAGTCCCATCTTTTAAATCAATTTTTAACCCCGTCGGAAACTCTCTCTCCCTTTCTTTTACTGCCTGTCGGTAGTCAGGACTAACATAGTGTTGTTTTATCAATGCTTTTGATACTAAGTCAAATAATTCTTCCTGAGAATGAGCATCAATAAATAAAATATCTTGAGTCACAGCAAACACCTTTCTTCTTAGTTAAGCGGTTACATTTTGTTGTAAGGCAAATAAGCCTTATCAACTTATCTACATCAATATTATACAAAACAAAATAAAACATTACAAGACATTTTTTATTTATTTTTGTTTATTATTGTTTATTTTTTCAAAATTATTATTATTTTAGCTCTATTTATGGTATGATATATATAACGAAGAGGTAGGAGAGGTCATTATGTTAAAGCGAGAAAGATTACAAAAAATAATAGAAAAAGTCAATATAAATGGTATTGTCACTGTTAATGAAATCATGGAAGAACTTGATGTATCAGACATGACTGTTAGGCGTGACTTGGATGAATTAGATAAAGCAGGACTGTTAATACGCATCCATGGTGGTGCACAAAAAGTAAACGCATCACCAATTCCACAAAATTATGAAAAATCAAACACTGAAAAATACGATATTCAAACAAATGAAAAATTAGAAATTGCCCAATTTGCAAAACAATTCATCAATGATGGTGAAACAATCTTTATTGGGCCTGGAACAACCTTAGAGAAATTAGCCACGCAATTACTTGATTTTAAAATTAGGGTAGTAACCAATAGCCTTCCTGTTTTCAATATTCTGAATCAAAGTTCAACACTTGACCTTATCCTTGTAGGAGGAGAGTACAGAGAAATTACTGGTGCTTTTGTCGGTTCTGTTACTATTAACTCTATTAAATCACTCAATTTTTCAAAAGCTTTCGTTAGTAGTAATGGTGTTTTTGAAAAGTCTATCGCTACTTACGACGAGGGGGAAGGTGAAATCCAGCGCATTGCTCTTAATAATTCCTTTGAAAAATTCCTTTTAGTTGATAGCCAAAAATTTGGTAAATATGATTTTTATACTTTTTATCAATTAGACGATATTGATTTTGTATTAACAGATCATAATATTGATAATGTTGTTAAGGAGCAATACAGTAGCTTCACCAAAATTTTAACTAATAACAATTACATGTAATAAAACAAGTGAGCCACTACTAGAAACCTGTTATACAGCTTTTAGTAGTGGCTCTTTATTTAGTGATTATAACTTTAGTCGTTTTATAAAAGTCAAAACAAGAAAACTTCCTCAAACAAAAATACATTAACTCTCTTTTTAAGCGTAAAACAATGGTTGTTCAAAAGAAGAATTAGATATATCATTAAAATCTTCGCACGCTAGAAATCATAACTAAAAAACAAACA
Source organism: Streptococcus sp. FDAARGOS_522 (assembly GCF_003812445.1). Classification (NCBI taxonomy): domain Bacteria; kingdom Bacillati; phylum Bacillota; class Bacilli; order Lactobacillales; family Streptococcaceae; genus Streptococcus; species Streptococcus sp. FDAARGOS_522. The sequence goes on along the minus strand of NZ_CP033808.1, from coordinate 1,762,894 downwards.
AGTACGGTGACTTGTTTGTTTTTAGTTGTCAGCTAAGTTTACTCAACTCTTTTATTATTTCACTTCTGCTAGTGTTTTAATATCAACAAGCACTTTAGAGCCATCTTTTTTAGTAACTTGAACTTGACTACCATTAATATAATTAAAGCTTTCAAAACTTACACTATATTTATTTGATAATTGGATGAGTTGCTTTTCAAAAGATTGTCTATCCATACCATATTTCTTAGCGTTTTGTGCCATTCCTAGTTCATATTCATCTAGCTCTGATTCATCTTCTTGTTTTTCTGGTTCTTCTTCGTCTGAACCTTTATTAACATCATAAAAACCATAGTTGTGAGTTACTTTCCCTGAATCTTCAGGTTCTTCATCTGGAGCATAATTTTTGGCTTTATTGTCTTTATTTGAGCCTTTGTTATGATCACTGTCGTGTCCCCAACCTTTTTCTTTTGGTAATTCATTAGGATGTTCCATGTAGTATTTAATTGTTGAGAAGAGTTGTTGTAATGTATAGCCTTCTGGTGCTTTCCATAAACCACCCTTGTCAAACCATGCCATAGGAACATTATGATAATGATCATGATGAGGAACAATCAATTGATCATCTTCAAATCCAACTGCATATGCCATGTGAGCAGCAATTTTATCAAGCGGTACAATTTTTTCTGGTTTTGCTTGTTTGAATACTTCTGCAGCACTTAAGTTTTTATCACTAGAATTTGATGTTGATTTATTATCAGTTGGTGCAGGACTTGGTTTATCTGCTTTATTAGAGTCCTTTTCCTTATAAATTTCAGCATCTTTACCCCATCCTTCAACTTTAGGACGTTTTTCTGGGTGCATCATGTAATATTTAGCCGTAGCTAAATAGTCTTCTAAAGAATATGTCTTATCTGAATCAGCTAAAAGATCTTTTTCTTCATCAAACCATTTTAATTCCACATAATGGTAATGATCTTTATGAGGAATTACAAATGTACCATTCTTATAGTCTGTCGCTTGTGCAATTCCAAATAATAAATCTTCAGGTTTAACAATTGCTTTTGGTTCAATTGCCTCATAGATTTCTTGAGCTGTTTTACCTGTTTTTGGTTTGTCTTGATTTGCTTCAGATTTTCCTGAAAGAAATTCTTGAGCTGCTTTTAATTCCGACTCTGATAAATCTTTCTTTGGTACCCAATGCTCATGTGTCATATGTGGAATGACATAACCTGTACCTGTATCTTTTTTAATATCTTTGGCATCAAAAATGTAACCATCAGATGTTGTGTATTTACCAGCTTTTTTTGCCTCTTCAATTTCTTGAGCACTGTAGACAATCTGGCTATTTGGTTTGCCTTTACGTTGGTCTTTCGGTGTTACTGCATGGTGTTCTTCCTCTGTGTGAGGTTCCTTATTAGGTTCATGAGAAATATGCTTTGGTTTCTCTGTAGAATCTTTTTTCCCTAATGCATCAATATGATGTCCTCTATGCTCTGCCACCATCCTTGTTGCTTCTAACTCTAATGGAGACATATCCTTATAGTGAATAAAGTGGAAATGATTACCGTGCGGAATAGAAACACCGATTGCTGTGAAAGCATTAACTTGTGCTGGGTCATAAACCAAACCATCACTTTCTACGTGACGAGCAGATAACGGTTGAGCATATAAACGTTTCAACATTTTGTCTAAAGCAGAATCTTTGTTGATTGGTTTGGTTGTAGGTGCATGGTGTTTTGGTGCCGTAGCATGATTACCAGCTGGTTTTGACCAGTGATTTGCGTGAGTGACTCTTGGAATAGAAATAGGGGCATTAGCATGTCTTCCTGTTGATACATTACCGCTTGGTGCACTTGCATGAATGTATGAACTTGAATTTGATGGTTTTGAGCTATTACCTGATCGGCCAGTCTTGCGGTTCCAATATGCCTGTGCGGCTGATAACTCTGATGGAGATAAATCAGCTTTCGGGATATAATGGAAATGATCGCCATGTGGTACTAAAAAGGCATCTCCCATGTCATCAATGACATCTGTTGGACTAAAAACATAACCATCATCTGTAGTATAGCGACCGCTAGCTTTCGCTTCACGTACGCTGGCTGATAAAGCTTGAGTTTTTGCACTACTATGCTTTCCTGATTCTCCCTTAGAACCACCCTTAGACCATTCTTCGCGTTGCTTTTGGATTTGTTCCTTTGTACGAACATTTGTTCGTTTGCTACCTTCTTTAAGATAGAGGTAATACTTACCATTAACTTTGATAATATAACCATCTTTGACTTCATTAATGACATCAGCTTTATTAAAGACATAGCTAGGGTCTTTCATAATCAATTCTTCACTAATGATGGCATCATATGGCACTTTACCATTGTAATAATGGTAATGGTCTCCATGAGAAGTTACATAACCATCATCAGTAATTTTAACAACGATTTGTTCTGCAGATATGCCTTCTTCTTTACTGATTTGGTCGGGCGTTTTATTTGCAGCTGTTGCTTGTGCTTTGCTATCAGATTTATCTGTTTTCACATAAGAAACACTATTGTCTGATTTTTGGGCATTATAACTACCTAATTGATAAGCACCTACACCAGTACCAAATAGAGCTACTGATAAAGCACTAATAATAACTGTTTTTTTACGATTCATCCTGCGTCCTTTCTTTATATAACTACCTATTGATTTAACGATTTGACAAGTACCTTAAGATTAGTTTCCAAATTTTCTAAGTAATCTTTATTGTTTTTGGGAACCGCTTCTAAAGGACTTAAACTTGCAATTTTAACTCGAGTAGCTGAAGCTACTGCTTGAGCTAATTTAGGTGAGACTCCTTCTTCAACAAAAATAGTCTTAACCTTATATGTTTTCACAAACTCCTGAATTTCGGCTAATTTTTTAGCACTAGGTTCTTGCTCGGTTGAGACACCTGCAATACCTAACTGAGTCAATCCGTATCGCTTAGCTAAGTATGAGAATGCTGTATGTGAAGTCACAAAGTATTTAGACTTTGCAGCTTTAAATTTTGGCTTATACTTCTCTGCAATAGCCATTGCCTTGTCACTAAATTGATCAGCATTTTTTTGATAAACCTTAGCGTTTTTAGGATCCTTTTTAGCTAATTGTGTAGCGATGAGTTGTGCTTCCTCAGATACTTTTACAGGGTCATTCCAAGTGTGAGGGTCATACAAGGTTGACTCATCTACTCCTTTTTCTGCCTCTACATCTTCTAAGCCATGAACTTTATCCAAAGTCATACCTTTTGAAGCTTCAATTACAGATACTTTAGAGTGATGCAAACTAGGTTCCAAACGTCTCGCCCAAGCTTCTAGTGTGTGCGAATGATAAAGAAATAGATCAGCATCATAAATGGCAGCAACATCACTTGATGAGGGTTCAAAACCATGAATGCCTGACTGTGATCGAATCATTTTAATATCATTCAAATCACCAGAAACTGCTTTTGTAATGGAATATACTGGATAAAAGCTAGTCACGACCGACAAGCCATTTTTTTGCTGGCTCTGTTTAGTACAAGCACATAAGCAAATTAGGGTAATTATTCCGAGAACAAAAATAAGGCTTTTCCGTATCCTTTTCATTAAACCTCCTTTAAAATAAAAAATACTTAACCAGTTAACATTTTAGAGTATTCTTATTTTAGTGTCAACGAAAAACCATAAATCTAATATTTTTCTATTTTTAATATTGTTAAGTGCACTTAATTTCATATCAACAACCTTTATTCATGCCTTTCCAAGCTACAGTAAACCTTTTCATAAACATGCATGGGTTAAGGAGTATAATTAGAACCACAATAAAAAGAGCCAAGCATTTTGCCCAACTCTTTGGTTTTTTATTTATTTTTAGTATCTAAAACGATAGTCACTGGTCCATCATTAATCAGACTGACTTGCATATCAGCTCCAAATTGACCTGTTTCTACCGAAACATGATTTGCTAATTCTTGATTAAAGATATCATAAAACTGATTCGCTTTAACAGGATCAGCTGCCCCAGTAAAAGCTGGACGATTTCCTTTTTTGGTATCTGCAAAGAGTGTAAATTGTGAGATAGATAAGACGCTTCCTTTAATGTCTTGAATTGAAAGGTTCATTTTCCCATCATCATCAGAAAAAATACGCATGCTAGTAATTTTACGAACTGCATAAGCAATATCTTCTGTTGTATCTTCTGGAGCAATCCCAACTAGAAGTACTAAACCCTTCTCAATAGATCCGACTACATCATCTTCAATAGAAACACTTGCTTGACTAACACGTTGAATAATGATTTTCATTTTGCTCTCCTAACCATTCGTACGTTTAACAGAATAAACATCTGGGATAATTTTGATTTTATCAACCACAGTTGTCAATTGTGCTAAATTTGAAATTCCAAAGCTAACATGAATATTAGCAAATTTCATATCTTTTGTTGGTTGTGCATTTACTGTCGATACTAGCTTTGTTGCATTTGATAAGGTTTGAAGGACATCATTAAGGAGGCCACTACGATTCAAACCATAAATATCGATTTCAGCCATGTACTCTTTTTTAGATCCATCATCGTCCCACTCAACATCAATCAAACGTTGTTCGTAGTTCTCCTGACTCTTTAAATTTTGACAATCTGAACGATGGATAGCCACGCCTCTACCTTTAGTTATATAGCCTTCAATGAGATCTCCAGGAACGGGATTACAACATTTTGCAATACGCATTAATAAACCTGAAGCTCCTTGAATGATAACACCATTTTCACTCTTAACTTTGAGAACATCACGCTTATCGGTTTTGATTTCGCCACCGTTAATAAGTTCGTCTGCTTCCGCTTTAGCCTTAGCACGTTCCTTCTCACGGCGTTCTTTTTCCGTCAGTTTATTAAAAATACTAATCGGACTCAAATCACCAAAACCTACGGCTGCATACAAAGCTTCCTCACTTTTAACACTGACACGTGGAAGGATTTCTTCAATATGTTTCTTATCTAAATATTTGTTAGGCACATAACCTTGTTCTTGGAAATAATCAACCAGTAATTCTCTACCTTTATTAATAGAAGTTTCTTTATCTTGGTTTTTGAAGAACTGACGAATTTTATTGCGAGCTTTATTGGTCTTAACAATCTTAATCCAGTCACGACTTGGTCCAAATGAATTAGGGTTTGTGATAATCTCAACAACATCTCCTGTTTTTAACTTAGCAGTCAATGGAACCATACGTCCATTTACTTTAGCGCCAGTAGCTTTTTCTCCAACTTGCGTGTGAATAGCATAAGCAAAATCAATTGGTCCAGATTCCCTTGGCAGTTCCTGAACAGCACCATTTGGGGTAAAAACATAGATGCGTTCTGTAAAGATATCTTCCTTAACAGAGTCAACAAAATCCTTGGCGTCTTTTGATTCATCTTGAAGCTCAACTAATTCTTGAATCCATCCCATACCAACCGATTGCTCTGCTTGATTAACCTTACTGGTGATTCCTTTTTTATAGGCCCAATGGGCTGCAACACCAAACTCGGCAACTTGATGCATTTCTTTAGTTCGAATCTGAATTTCAATTGGCCCTTTAGGTCCATAAACCGTCGTGTGAATAGATTGATAACCATTGGCCTTTGGTGCCGCAATATAATCTTTAAACCTTCCTGGCATAGGACGCCATAACTCATGGATATACCCCACCATGGCATAAACATCACTAGCAGTTTCCATAATACAGCGTATCGCAATTAAATCATAAATCTGATCAAAGCGTTTCTTTTTATCACGCATTTTTCTGTAAATAGAATAAATGTGTTTTGGTCTACCATAAATATCACCATATAAACCCTGTTCCTCAGTATAGGATCTGATTTTATCGACAATTATATCAACCAACTCTTCACGTTCACGACGTTTTTCACTCATCATATGAGAAATTTTATAAAATTCCGTCTCATTCAAGTAACGAAAAGATAAATCTTCTAATTCCCACTTGATACGACTAATCCCCAAACGATGCGCTAAAGGAGCGTATATTTCCATAGTCTCACGTGAAATACGCTCTTGTTTATCTTTTCTGAGGTGTTTAAGGGTTCTCATATTATGTAAGCGGTCAGCGAGCTTAACCAAAATAACACGGATGTCCTTAGACATAGCCATTAACATTTTACGGTGATTTTCTGCTAACTGTTCTTCATGAGATTTGTACTCCACTTTACCCAATTTTGTTACGCCGTCAATAATATCGCGAACATCCTTGCCAAAATCAGTTTCAATCTCATCAAGGGTAATTTCCGTATCTTCTACAACATCATGTAAAAAACCACAAGCTACCGTAACGGCATCAAGGTGTAAATCTGCAAGAATACCTGCTACTTGAATTGGATGAATAATGTAGGGCTCTCCCGACTTTCTTGCTTGATAATAATGAGCTGCGGTTGCGTAATTTAAGGCAAATTTTACAAAAGCAACATCCGTCTCACTCATGTACTGGGATGTGATTGCAACAACCTCTTCTCCTGTTAAATTAATTTCTTTGACCATAGTTATCCTCTTTAATCATAGTGATAGATTGTACCTATTTTATCACTTTTTAACCTAAAAATAAAAGAAGTTAGAGGCTCAAAAAGAATTAAATACCAAGTAAATGTGTCTCACCAAGTTATCCTTTATAAATAAACGATTGTTTTTGGTGTAATCACCAAAAATAATTCGTAAATGAGATTGATTAAACGTTTTCAATAAGCTATAATAGTTTTTAGATTAGGATAATATACATGTAATGTTTTAATGGAGGAGATTTATGTCAAAACATTATTTTCCAAAAAGCGTATTCGCTTTAACTGTCTTAACAGCTACAGCAACAAGTGGTTTAGCTGTTCAAGCAGAAGACATTGTTACAACACCAAGTTCAACCGCTACAAAGGTTGAATCAACTACCCCCACTAGCACAATTGCAGAGGAAAAGTCAAACGTTACTTCTACTCCAACTGCAATAACTGATGCTTCAACAGCCACAAGCACAAATACCACTGCCAATAATCAAAATCCACAGCCTGTTGCCACAGAAACCACAACTGGTGATCTCAAACCTATTGAAGGTGAAAAAGTTGACCTTCGCATCATGTCAACCACAGACCTACACACCAATTTAGTTAACTATGATTATTATCAAGATAAAGAATCTCAAAAAATAGGGTTAGCAAAAACTGCTGTCCTTATCGAAGAAGCAAAAAAGGAAAATCCTAATACCGTCTTAGTTGATAACGGAGATGTCATTCAAGGGACACCTTTAGGAACTTATAAAGCAATCGTTAAACCTGTCGCAGAAAATGAAGAACATCCTATGTACCAAGCCATGAATGCTCTTGGTTATGATGCATCAACACTAGGTAATCATGAGTTTAATTACGGTTTAGATTACCTCAAAAAAATCATTGCTACAGCCAACCTTCCAATCCTCAACGCAAATGTTTTGGATTTCAAAACACATCAACCAGTTTTTAAAACTTATGACATCATTACTAAAACCTTCAAAGATTCAACAGGAAGAGCTGTTGCACTAAATATTGGAATTACAGGAATTGTACCTCCTCAAATCTTAAACTGGGACAAGGCTAACTTAGAGGGAAAGGTTATTGTCAAAGATTCAGTTAAAGCAATCGAAGAAATCGTTCCTACTATGCGTGCTAAAGGAGCAGATGTCATTCTCGTTTTATCACACTCTGGCATTGGAGATGATCGATATGAAGAAGGTGAAGAAAACGTTGGCTATCAAATTGCCAGCATCAAGGGAGTGGATGCCGTTGTTACGGGACACTCACACGCTGAATTTCCATCAGGTAACGGTACTGGCTTCTATGAAAAATACACTGGAGTTGATGGTATCAATGGAAAAATAAATGGAACACCCGTTACAATGGCAGGCAAGTACGGGGATCACCTTGGTATTATTGATTTAGGACTTAGCTATACTAATGGAAAATGGCAAGTCTCCGAAAGCAGTGCTAAAATCCGTAAAATTGATATGAACTCAACAACTGCTGACGAGCGTATCATTGCATTGGCTAAGGAAGCACACGATGGCACAATCAACTATGTTCGCCAACAAGTAGGTACAACAACTGCGCCAATTACAAGTTACTTTGCACTAGTTAAAGATGATCCTTCAGTTCAAATTGTTAACAACGCTCAACGTTGGTACGTTGCAAATGAATTGAAAGGAACACCTGAGGCAAATTTACCACTTCTATCTGCTGCAGCACCATTTAAAGCTGGAACACGTGGCGATGCTACCGCATATACTGATATTCCAGCTGGACCTGTTGCAATTAAAAACGTAGCTGATCTTTATCTTTATGATAATGTTACTGCACTTTTAAAAGTGACCGGAGCAGACTTACGTGAATGGTTAGAAATGTCCGCTGGTCAATTTAACCAAATTGACCCTAACAATAAAGCACCACAAAATATTATCAATACCGAATATCGTACCTATAATTTTGACGTTATTGATGGCTTGACTTATAAATTTGATATTACACAACCTAATAAATACAATAAAGATGGAAAAGTTGTTAATAGTCAAGCTAGTCGAGTACGCGATTTAATGTACAATGGTAAGCCCGTTGCAGACAAACAAGAGTTTATGATTGTGACCAATAACTACCGTGCTAGTGGTACCTTCCCTGGGGCTAAAAATGCCACAATGAACCGTTTGCTGAACTTAGAAAATCGCCAAACTATTATCAACTATATTATTTCAGAGAAAACCATCAATCCTACAGCTGATAATAACTGGGGCTTCACAGAGTCTATTAAAGGCCTTGATTTACGATTCCAAACAGCCGATAAAGCTAAAAATCTTGTTACTAATAGCAAGGATATTCAGTATATCGCTAGTTCTACCAAAGATGAAGGATTTGGTGATTATCGATTTGTCTATACTGAACAAGAAAAAGTAGACCTTACTGAGCCATCACATCAAGAAAAGTTAAGCCAAATAGAAAAACAAAAAATTCACCACATGGTTGCAACTGCTTATACAAAAGCAAAAGCTTCTCCAAATATTACAGGCACTGTCTATACACAACAGAAAGAAAAAACATTACCTAAAACTGGACAAGAAAAACAATCTTATCTGGCTTTCTTTGGTGTCGCAATACTTGGACTCGTGGGAAGTTTACTTAAAAAGAAACAAATATAGTCATCACTAAAAACTGAGGCCAATCAACCTCAGTTTTTAGTCTCAACAATAGATTTTCTCTCTAAATAGTCAGATATTGAGATACCACTCTAGCTTGTTTATCTGACATGATTTTGCTAAACTGATAACAAGAAATTTAGATTTAAGGAGTACTAAATGCCTAAATTAACCCTAGTCTATATCAGTCTTAGCGGCAATACTCAAAGCTTTGTCAAACGTCTTAGTGAACAACTGTCAACTTGGCATAACTGTCAGGTTTCGACTATTAATATCAAGGAACAAAATCATCAAACCTTTCCTGTTGACCAACCTTTCGTAGCACTATTACCCACTTACCTCGAGGGAGGAAATGGCATTGACAATGGCGATCAAGAAATTCTTACCATTCCACTTGGTGATTTTATAGCTGCACACAATAATGTCAAAAATTGTATCGGAATTGTTGGCTCTGGAAATAGAAATTTTAACAATCAGTACTGTTTAACTGCAAAACAATACTCTGAACGGTTTGGATTTCCTATGTTAGGAGACTTTGAATTGCGAGGAACTTCTAGCGACGTTGAACGTATCGCAAATATTATCGTTGAAACATTATCGAACTTTAAAGCCTAAAGGAAATAGTATGGAAACAACATTAAACTACATTAAAACCCTGACATCAATCCCTTCACCAACAGGGTTTACCCAAACAATCATGACCTATATCATCAAAGAATTGGAATCGTTTGGCTACTCACCAATTCGCACAAACAAGGGAGGCGTCATGGTTTCTCTAAAAGGAAAAAATGATACTAAACATCGCATGATAACTGCTCACCTTGATACACTTGGTGCTATGGTTAGGGCCATCAAACCAGATGGTCGATTAAAAATTGACCTTATTGGCGGATACACATACAATGCCATTGAAGGAGAAAACTGTACTATACACCTCTCAAAAAATGGTAAAGAAATTTCTGGAACTGCTCTTATTCATCAAACTAGTGTCCATGTTTACAAAGACGCTGGAACTGCTGAACGTAATCAAACAAATATGGAAATTCGTTTAGATGAGAAAGTAACAACTGCTGACGAAACACGTGCTTTAGGTATCCAGGTCGGCGATTTTATTTCATTTGATCCGCGTACAATCGTAACAGACAGCGGCTTTATTAAATCACGTTACCTAGATGACAAGGTATCCGCTGGTATCCTAATGGAACTTCTTTCTGTTTACAAGAAAGAAGACATTCAACTTCCTTATACTACTCATTTCTACTTTAGTGCCTTTGAAGAGCTAGGACATGGAGCAAATTCAAGCATCCCAAATGAAACTGTAGAATATCTAGCAGTTGATATGGGAGCTATGGGAGACGATCAAGAAACTGACGAATATACTGTCTCTATCTGTGTTAAAGATGCTTCTGGTCCTTATCATTATGAATTACGTCAACATCTTGTTTCTCTAGCTGAAAACAATAATATTCCTTATAAACTTGATATTTATCCTTATTATGGTAGTGACGCCTCCGCTGCCATGCGTGCTGGTGCGGAAGTTAAACACGCGCTACTTGGTGCAGGTATTGAATCTAGTCATTCTTATGAACGTACCCATATCGATTCTATTCAAGCAACTGAACTCTTAGTGGATGCCTATCTCAAAAGCAATATGGTGAACTAATGGTAGCCACGCTCATTATTATCAGGGGAAATTCAGCTAGCGGAAAGTCTACAATAGCTAAGCAACTTCAAGCCGAATTAGGGGAAGATACCCTTCTCTTATCTCAGGATTACCTTCGTAGAGAGATGTTAGGAACTAAGGATGGTGAAAATACTACTACCATTCCCCTTTTGATCAATTTACTAAATTATGGTTACCATAACTGTTCCTACATCATCCTTGAAGGCATACTTCGTTCTGATTGGTATACGCCTGTTTGGAAACATATTTTAAAACATAACCCCAACAATACTTATGCTTATTACTATGATTTAAGCTTTCAAGAAACTGTTAAAAGACATTCAACTCGACTTAAATCTTTAGAATTTGGAGAAGATTCTCTTGCAAGATGGTGGCTTGAGAAAGACTTCTTAAAAGAGATACCTGAAAAAATATTAACAAAATCTATGAGTTTAGAGGATGTCAAAAAACTTATAATGACCGACGTTTTACCTTAACATTATTGTACGCACTATAAACAATAATGACTTCTTATCATTGGAGTATATTGCCCATGGATACAGTGATTGACCTCTTATTTATTATCGTTCCCATTATAGCCGGATTTCTGGCATGTATTAGTCTTTATCGTTATTGGAAAAAAGATTTCGAAAGCGACGAAGACGACGATTAAACTCCTCGGAATCAATGATTCCGAGGAGTTTTTCTATATTCTCATTTAATCAGCATTTCTACGAATACGATTATAGGTTTTAAGGATTTGGCCCTTATGCTTAGTGACATAGCGATAATCTTCTTTAAGAGTAGCAATATCCTTTAAAGCTTTCATGCCATTACTCGTTTGGGCATCTTTACGAATAGGTCGGTTACTCGTTGACTGCCCAAAGGCATTTTGAACATCTAAAGAAAGCATAAAATTAATAAATAACTTTGCTTCTTTCATAGAAGGAGCATTCTTTATAATTGCAACCGAAGATGGGACAAAAACTGTCCCTTCTGTCGGATACACAATAGAAACATTGGCACCACTTTTTTGCAAATTGACACTAGGGTCTTCGTAAGTCAGCCCCACAATCATTTTGCCTTCTGCAACTGATTGATAAACTTCTGAAGAGCTAGAAGATTTGATAGCATTAATATTATGTTGTAGCTTTTTAACATAGTTCCACGCTTTTGGATTGGTGTAACCACCCTTTGCCAAGAGTATATTGGTGAGTTGTGAGAAAGCACTAGAGGAAGTATTCGGATCTGCAAAGGCAATTTTACCTTTTAAGGAAGGCTGTAATAAATCTTCATAACTCTTGATGGTAAGTCCCTTAGCTAATTCGTTATTTACAATCAAGACACTCCCATTTATAGTATAAGGTGTCGCCGTATCACTCGGATGGATATAGTCTGGAATAACAGTATGAACATTCTTTGATACGTAAGACTCAAACAATGCCTTATGACTTTCAAATTGCGTATAATTTCCTCCAAAGAAAACATCCGCCTTCAACTGCTTACCCTCCTTACTTAATCTATCTATTAGTTGCCCTGTCCCACCTTGAATAAGCTTAACTTTTATACCGTATTTTTCCTCAAAAGCTGGAATCGTTCCTGTTAAAATGGCTTGACTATTTGGACTTAGAATAACTAATTCTTTTGGTGGAAGTAGTTTAGAAGGCTGGCTAATACTGTATGTAAAAATACTTATAAAAATAATGGGAACAACCAGTAGTATATAAATAAGCCTTTTCGACTGTTTTTCTTTCATCTTTCACCTACCTAATCCATCTGTTTAAAAATATGTTCTTCCTTAAACGCTTTTACTGTCTGACCCAAGTACTTTTTAAAAACCCTATCAAAATAACGATAATCATAAATACCAACAGCTTCTGCAATTTGGTAAACCATTAGGTCTGGTTCTCTAAACATCAACTGAATGGCTTGATTAATACGATATTGATTTATATAATCACTCAAAGTTATATGAAGGTGCTTTTTAGTGACTGTGTAAAGATAACTTTCACTGTAACCTAAATCGTGAGCTAACTGGCTAATCACAATTTTCCCATGAAAATGGCTATGAATCCATGCTAGCATATCTTTAATAACTTCAGGAACTTGGTCATTAGCTTGTGGTAGAGGTAAATACAATTCTGTATGCTCTTGTAGGTGCTTCTCCTTATGTTCCTCAATTCTAGCCATAATTGTTTTTAAACAATCAATCAAAGCTTGCTTTTCTAGTGGTTTTGTTAAAAATTCAAGAACGCCATAGTGAATAGCTGATTGCGCATTTGGAAAATCAGCATAGCCAGATAAAATAATTTTGGCATAAGATTGTCCTTTGGTTGCCTCAAACATATCGAATGCTGTCATAATTGGCATATTAATATCACTTAAAACAATGTCTGGCTGCTCTTCCTGAATTAATTGAGCTCCTTCTTTACCATCTTTTGCTTCACCAACCACTAAAATATTCAATGATTGATAATCAATAGCATAGCGTAACCACTTACGAATAAGGTGCTCATCCTCAACGATAAGTAATCTATACATAACTCACTCCTTTACTATATAGCTAACTCGAAAAGCATCATCTGTCTTCGTAAACTCTAACAATACTGTTGAAAATTGATATTGTAATCGTCTATAAGAATTAATAAGCCCATGATGCGAGTGAGTTGATCTTAACATTGTACGTATGGCTTTTTGCCTAGCCAAACTAATACCTGATCCATTATTTGAAACAGTAAACCAAATTCCATCACTATCTTGCCAAATATCTATGTTTATTGCTACATCATGACGTTCTTTTAAGCCATATTTAATAGCATTCTCAATTAGCGGTAACAAGAAAGGTTTTGGTACACGCATGTGTTCAAGTTCAGGGGATACTGAAATAGTGTAAGTTAATTCTTCAAATCTCACTTGATTAATCAAAAGGTAGGATTCAATGATTGCTAAATCATCCTTAAGCACAGCTGCTTCTGTGCTACCACTAAGGCTATAGCGCAATAATTTTGTTAGTTGTATAACGATTCTTTCTGTTAATTGTGAATCATAGTGACTGGTTATTAAAACTGTCTCAAGGGTATTATAAAGGAAGTGAGGATTAAACTGAGCTTCTAACATCCTCTTTTCAAACAGCAACTTTTGTGTTTCCAAATCGAGAGTTTTCTCATGTAAATCTTTTAACCGTGAAACCATCTGATTGATTTGAACAGATAGATATTGAAATTCATCTTGACTATCAAGCTCAATACTAGATTTTTCTTGGCGGGAAATGGCATCCATATCTAGCACCATTTGATTTATGGCGCTAGAATTTTTTACTGCGATGCGATCGGCTAGAACTCTAGATTTTCGTCGTAAAATTACAAAAATAATAACTGATGATACTAGAGAAAAAAGGACGACCAGAGTTACTGGTATCAGGGGACGATACATGTAAAGTAGGATATTGTCTTGCAGAGCTACTTTCCTAACAACAAAAGCTCGATGATCGTGAAAACTAAAATATCTAGTTAAGAATTGACTATCTACCTTATCTAAACTAGAGGAGATAAAATCACGATTAGTAAAAGTAAAGCTATTATTTAGCTGATCGGCAATAATCAAGTCTGAGTTAATAGCCTTCGTTGGAAGTAAAAAGTCTTTCCCATTCATCAATAAGAAGGCATAACCTGAAACTTTTTTATTAACTATAATTGGCTTAATGAGTGCAAGGTAATGCCCTCCCTCACTATCTACAATAATTTTTAGTAGCCTTTGATTTATTTTAGCCTTATCTAAAACTTCACTAATGTAAATAGACTTACTAAAAAAATTACCTAAATGTGAATTACTAGCAAACAAAAGTTCTTGATTAGGTGAGAATACTAAAAGTTCTGTTTGACTTTGTAAATGATTCCTTAAATGATAATATTGCTTACTCAAATCAGCACTTCCTAAGTGTCCTGAGACAAATGGTTTCAAACTATTTTTACCTAAGTCATCTAATAAGGTATCATGTTTTTGAATCAATTGCTTATAACTATAGGAAACTGAATTAACATCTTTATAAAGGCCTATCTGCTGAGGCGCTAAAGAAAAAAGGACGAAAAGTGCAATCAATAACAAGGATAAAATTAAAGACTGGCGGGAAAAATGTTTAGAGATATCATCTTGTAGTCGTTTCTTAAAGCGTTCTTCCATTCTATATCCTCTCATTTCCATCTCCTTTTATTATAGCAAATAGCTATCCAATAAAGATAGTCAACTCCTTTCATACAATAACTTTCAAAGGAAAAAAAGATAAGCTAAACAAGTATCGTCTTGTTCCACTTACCTTTAATGCTAGGAGATTATTAGCAAATACCTAAGAGACCAAGTACAATACCTAACACCATAATGCCAAACATGATCCAGTTGATATTGACTTTTTTACGTAGAAGCCAGAAGGCTAATATCGTTACCAACAGTGGCACTACGCCAACAAATAATTGGTCAAGGTAACTTTGTATGGAAGCTGCTTCCTTAGCTCCTTTAGCTGCTACCGTTAAGATTGTCTTGAATTTAACATTTGAAGCAGTCATTGAGCCTACCATCATTAAACCAAGCATACTTGAAGTCTTAGTAACAATTTTAATACCACCTGATTCATACAATTTTTTGATAAACCCTGCACCTACAGAGTAACCTCCATAGAGACTATAATAATGAATCAGAAAAGCTGGAATGTTATACAAGAGTAGAAAGACAACAGCTCCCATGGCTGAGCCTGTACTTGCCAAGGAGATACCGATACCTGCCGCAATAACTCTTAGAATTCCCCAAAAGAATGAATCACCAACTCCAGATATAGGTCCCATCAAAGAAGCCTTAACTGCGGTGATGGCACTAGCATCGAAATCAGGATCTTCACTGTTTTTCTTTTCCATAGATGCAACAAGACCCATAATAAAATTATTAATGTGCATGGTGGCATTAAACCATGTTGTATGACGGACCAATGCCTCTGCTTTATCCTTATCAGTCTTATAAAAACGATTGATGACTGGTAGTAAAGTATAAATAACCCCTACTGCGTGGTATTGTGTTGCCCCAGTACGACTAGCATTCATCGTCCATGAGCGCCAGAAGACTGAGCGAAGCATTTTACGGTCTTCTTTAGTCAAATTATCCTGTGATTTCATGCGAAGAAGTCCTCCTCTTCTGATTCTTTAGAGTCAAAGGTTGTCTGTTTACTGATCGCACCTCTAGTAATTGCGTCTAATTCTATATCACGTTGTGAACTAATGACGCAAATAACTGCTCCTAGGGCAGCAACTGCAACCGCTGGTAATTTTAAATAAGCTGTTAAAACAAAACCAAGCAAGTAAAAAACAGCTAATTTATTTGTCCATAATAATTTCATCAGCATAGCAAAACCAACAGCTGGAAGGAGGCCTCCCGCCGCACTTAAGCCATTCATCAGGTTTTGAGGAATATGATGGACAAAACTATTAACAGGCCCACTACCTACTAAAATACCAATGAAAGAAATAGAAGCGATAATGAGATAGTAAATAATCCATGTACCATAGTGAAGCATCACAAGTTTACCTTGATGGTTTGCGGCTGCAGCTTTATCCACCATCGGTGCAAAGATATTCATGAAGACGTTTTTCAAAAACATAACAACAAATGCTGCCAACATTCCAATTGGAACAGCTAGAGTCATTGCTGCTTTTTGATCAATGTTTGAAATAATGGTAAAAGTTGTTGCCATCGCTGTTGCTGTTACTGGCTCTGCTGCAATAACACCCCCAATATTAACGTTTCCCAAAAATAGCGCTTCTAGGGAGGCTCCCATTAAGATACCAACCTTAATATCACCTAGTAGCATTCCTGTTACAAGACCAACTACAAGTGGTCTCTCCATCATACTTTGACCTGTTAAGTAATTTCCCCCAAAACAAATCAATACAGCTAAAGCTGCCATCGTCGCTGGCATTATCATATGTCATACCTCACTTTATTTGACTAGTTGACTCAAGTTAACTTTAGTATTTGAAGGCAATACTTGGTTAAAGACGTCTAAATCTGGTAAGCTGGCTAATTCTTTTGCGGCTTCCAACTCTTCTGGATTTAATAAGAGACTTGATGTTAGTTTGACTTTTGTAGCTGGATCAGACTTATCAAAGCGTCCTACATTAGCGACGTTTACTGCTTCTAAATCAGTTATATTTTTAGCAATTGTACAGGCATCTTTAACAGAATTGACAATCACAAAAATACGCTTGTCAGTTGCGCGTGGATCTTTAAATAGAGCTATTGATTCTTCAACTGAACGGATTAATAATTTCATGCCATTAGGCACAGCCATTTTAAGAGTCATCTGTGTGATTTCATTTTTTGCAGCTTCATCATTAGCCACCACTAAAAGTGGTGCATTTAATTCTTTAGTCCATACAACTGCCACTTGCCCATGAATCAAACGGTCGTCAACACGAATTTGAGTAATCATTTTTTTCCTCCTAATTATTAATCGAAAAAGTCATCTTCTGAACTCGCTTTAAAGCTAAGATCTACCAGCTGCACTTGAGATTCATTGATAACGGTTACAATTTCTTCTTTAGTTAATTCCTCTTCAGGTTTCAAAAATAGTAATGACAACAAGGTCGCTAAATTGCTGTTCGTTATTAAAAAAACATTATTTTTCCCACTATTCATTACAGCAGTCGCCATTTTCTGATTAACGCTACCACCTAACAAATCTGTAAAAATAAGGCCCTGTTCATCTGGTGCAATCTCATCAATAAATTCTACAATAGACTTGGTATAGTCACTATCATCAATGTAAGCATCTATTGTCTGAATCTCTTGTCCCTCGCCTGTCAGAATATCAATAGAACTCTGCAACCCACTCGCAAGTTTTCCGTGACTTCCAATTAGGAATTTCCGCTTCATCTTTCTCCTCCTATTTATTACATTACCCTAAATTAGTTCTGAAAGTTTTATCAATACTTTGAATAAGATAACCTTTACTATCATTCTAACAAATGAAAGCGGTTTAAAAATGGACTATTCTACTCTATGTGTGGACTATTCTATATAATTAATTTTTAAAAACAGAACAATAAAAAGGTCATGTATCCTAATAGTTTACACAACCTTTACATCACTATAACTTTAAACTTTCTCTTATATGAATCACTATTTCGAAAGAGATAATGGAATAATTTTTTGATAGGGTATCTTATTAACAACCTTTATTATGAGTAGAGCACAAGCATGTGTTAATGCCAAGGTCACCACAAAAATCACTTTTCCTTGATGGTGTGCAACTAAGGAAGTTGATTTTAAACAGTAAGACACTATGCCAACAAAAAGAGGGTGAAGGAAGAAATAATAGACACTCAACTGCTTTAAAGGACTTAAACGATAGTCCTTAAACAGTGATGTACGTATACTCCAGTTAAATAAGAATACTGCACATAAAGGAGCTAATAAGAAGAAATTTTTATCCAACCCTTGATTAAAATAAATAAGAACATTCTCTAAAGCTAGAAGTAAAAGGAAGAGAATATACTTAAGACCACGCGATTTGGTAAATAGGTCAGTATTAAAATAATCATAGAGTAAATATCCTGCTAGAAGATAAACTGGAGTGTAAAATAATCCGTTTCGTGTTGTCTGAAAAATTGACATATAAGTGGACATCAGGGGATAAAATTTTGTTGACTGTACAAAGACAGAATAGGTCTCTACTGCTCCAATACAATAGAGTACAACAACTGTGATAAATGTCCCCCCTAGTTCCTACATACTTCAATAATCCTTGAATAATGATCCAACCTAGAATAACAGCAGGGATGTACCAAAGGGTATGTAACATACCTAAATACAACAATGCCACAATAAAACCCGGCAGCAAATAGATCTTCGCTATATTTAGAGATTCAAAAAAGAAATAACCATAAGGCAAATAAATGATAGTCCACATGCTATACTTTTTAATCAGTTTACGAAAGTAGGAGTGATTACACAAACCTTGCTGTATACGACCTCTCAAAAAGAAAGCAGTACAAATCAAAAAATAAGGAACAGCCATCCGACCTAGGAAACTTTTAAAGGTAAAATGAATGACATCCTGACTAAATAACCTTCCACTATGAACTAAAATGACCAGTATGGAAAAAAGGTATTGTAGCAAGCTAATCATTGATGTATTATGCTGCTTATTATCCACGCACTGACTTCTCTTCATCCTTAACATTACTTTCTATAAGTTATCATTACTATGATACCAATCTCTTCAGAAGAATATCTCAATTATCCCAAAAAGTCATTGAAACGCCTTAAATGGTATCTGATAATTATTGTTAATACCTTATTAACCATATTAGGAAATAAAAAAGCTGATTTCGCAAAAGAAAATCAGCTTAGAATAATTTCTTGTTCAGATAACTAGTGGGAGCTATAAACTTCTTCGTCGCATTAAACGATAGGTATAAGCTATCAATAACACTGCAATTAACATACGCAGACTGATCAAACAGATTTCATTAGCAGAAAAACTATCAAAGAAAAAGCCAGGACTACCATTACGTGATAATTTTAAAAGTAAAGCTGGAGTGTCTGTCGTTGATACTGAGAAAATAGTTAATAACTTGTTTATCACACCTTTATTAAACATAGCCATTAAAAAGCTAGGAGCAAAAAAGGCAAGTGTTGAAACAGCAAAAGATGTTAATGGCGAATTTGTGATACTTGATATAAAGAAATTAAGACTGGCTATAAAAAGGAGTCCAACAAATTGTAAGACAATAATATGAACAAAAGCAGTTGATATTGTCATAGGTACAGGAAATCCCATAATATTAGCTAAAGGTGATGTCCAGTATAAATTCAGTTGAACACTTGTCTCCCAACCACTAAAACCAAAATAATCTGCAAATACCGTCAGAATGAGGGCATATGCTAGGATAAATGTGGAAATACCGATGGTCATTGTACTAGCTAACTTAGCCCAGGTCAACTGACCACGTCCATACCGAGTCGTCAGTAGTATAGGATTAATCTTCTTAGCCCTATCTCCTGAAAAAAGAGGAGCTGATAAGAATAGAGTAAATAAGACAATTAAAATATAAGTACTATTACTTACTTCGAAAAGTTGATTCCAAGGAGCAAAGTTACCTAACTTTAGTTGTTTTAGTGGTAGCGCAGAACCCAACTGTTTTTGATCTTTAATATTTATTTTATTAAAATCAATTGTTTTATCATCTTTCAATTGGTTATAGTAAATTAAAAAATCACGATCAAAAGTGTCTGCCACATAATAACTAAAAACATCAAATATAGGGGGGCGTCCTGCTGGCGGATTAACATAGTTTTTAATAATATTTGTTACTCGTTCTTCAGATAAATCCCCTGAATATTTTTCAGCTATTCTACGATTAATGGCAACCGCTTCTCGACCATGTATTTTATCTGCAGAATAGCCACTAATTTGCCCAACAAAAAAATGCTGGTAAAATAGACCAAAAATAGCAAGAAGGAAGATAATAAAAGCCCCCAATGCTGCCTTACGTTGTAGCAGTTTTTTTAATTCAAAAGGAAAAATTGATATCATCTTACTTACTCCCCTCTAAAATGATAGATGTAGAAATCTTCTAGAGTCGGAACAACCAACTGTGCCGAATCACTCGGACAAATATCACTCACTACACGAAATACCCGACTATCTGAAATGACTTTTTCATTAACAATAGCAATATTGGGTATCTGAGATAAATCTGGTTCAGTCGTTATTTCCCACACTTTTCCCTCAATAGTTTTCAACAGCTGTGCGGTGTTGCCATGTTCGATAAATTTACCATTTTTTAATACTATAATTTCTTTGGCAACAGCTTCCACATCCGACACAATATGCGTTGATAAAATGATAATTTTATTGGTGGATAACTGACTCAAAATATGGCGAAATTTAACCCGTTCCTTAGGATCAAGTCCAACAGTTGGTTCATCCAGAATGAGTATTTCAGGATCATTGATAAGTACTTGAGCAATGCCTAAACGTTGCTTCATACCACCGGAGTATGATGAAATCTTCTTTTTACCTACATCGCCTAAACCAACAAGCTCTAGTAATCTAGGAATTTCTTGTTTAGCTTTCTTTTTATCAACACCTTTTAAGGTAGCGATATAATTTAAGAAAGCAATGCCAGTAAATTGATCATAATAGCGAAAATGTTGCGGTAAAAAACCAATGTGACGATAAAATTCTTCCGACTGCTCCAGTCCATTCCAATAAATATTCCCACTATCTGCGAATGTAAAGTGGCTCATCAAATTTAATAAGGTTGTTTTGCCAGTACCATTTGCTCCTAAGAGTCCATACAAACCAGGAGTAAACTGGTAGGAAATCTGGTTAAGTACTATTTTTTTCCGTAGCTTTTAGTGATATTATCTAGCTGTAATAACATAGTATTGTCTCTCCCTATACAAACTTAAGCGGCAAGGAAGATTCCCTATCGCTTAAATAAAAAATCAATTATACATGATAGACACGACAAACGCTTTCAGGGTAAAGGCCCATACGATTTCTTGCATTTGCTGCAGCAGTCTTTTCAGAAAGATGCCATGCACTTGTATAAGTATGTTTACCGGTTCTTACTGTATATCCATCTATGACCAAGGCCACCTTCAACATGTGATAATGCTTCATTATCCATAACTTCTAATTGTTCAATTGATTTTACATTTATTTTGAATATCTCCTGTATAAAATTTTTGTCTGTTGCAACTTGACACATTTAATATAGCATTCAAATAAAAATAGAAGCGTTTATTCCCTGAAATGTCGTTGAATCGCCTCAAAACAGAAAAGTACTATCTACCTTTATATTCTTATAGAAACCATTGGACGCATTTCAATAGCTGTTTAAGCTATTTTTAATAAGTATATATTTTTATGGCAAAATATTAATACGATAACGAAGAAAGGAATTACACAATGTTGACGTACAAAAAAGCATTGGTGCGTCAGGTTGATACTAAGGATTGTGGAGTAACTGCACTTGCTTCAATCGCAAAGTTCTATGGTTCAAAATATTCATTAAACCACTTACGAGAACTGGCCAAAACTAATCGAGATGGAACTACAGCTTCAGGAATTATCGCCGGAACAACTAAATAATATCACTGGTGGTGGTTGGATTGATGGTATTAAGAAAATAATAAACTTAGATAAATTGAACTTTTTAAAGCTATAATATGATTTCGAAAGTTTGGCAGAAACTAAAATCTTGGCTACTTGTTGCAATAGAAATATTTGGATAACGATTGATAACTCCCCTGACATTGTAAAGACCTATTCCTCTATTCTGTCCCTTACTACTTATCTCATAATTGAATATCATTGACGTATCTATTGCCTTTTCCTTAGTTGAATTTTCTATGATAAAAATTTGTTTATGTTTTAATGTAAAATAAGACATGGCTATCTTAGGATCGTCTGTCTCTAAAGAAGCCTCAATAGCGTTATCCCATAAAACAGATACAATGGTAATAAAATCAATCAGTTCCATCCCTTGAGGTTTAATACTGTCTGGTACTTCTATAGATACCATAATATGATTGTCTATCGCTTGTGAAAGCTTGGCTGCTAAAAGACTTTTTAAGGCTGGGTTATCTACATTAACCAACCGGTCTATATTATACTTAGGATGTCGGAAATGTGTATTAGATTCTTTAAAGATAGACTGATAAACTGATTTGACAATAGATATATCTTCATTATCAATCCCTAGTTTCAAGGTCGTTAACATGTTACTATAATCATGTCGGAAGCTCCTAACTTCTTTATACAACCCCTCAATATGGTGGCTATAATCTATCATATTAGCCAATTGGAGTTCTCTTTGAACAGCTAACCTCTCCTGTAAAGAATTTCGAAGTCTCCGGTCTAAACTGGCTATTGCTCCCGTAAATATAATCCAATAAGCAACAAGCAAAAATTGTCGGTAAATAACAGTATTGATGGCTAATTCATATTCGAAGTAAGTTAAAAACTGCATCAATAAGTAATAACTCACCATGCACCCATTCGTAAATTGGAGAATTCTCCTATCTGTTGGCGAAACTTCACTACTTCGCAATGCTTTAAAATCGTATTGCATCCATCTTAAAAATAAGAGAACACAAAGAGTAGACAAGACATCAACAAAATATCCCCAAAACCCCTGGTTGGTTGTATGAAAATCAATATTAAACAAAGGAAAGACAAAAAAAGCTAAAGAACGTGAACAAAGATTTCTGAGAACAATTGGAAACAAGCCATAAAAGACTACTAAAGTTTTAGATATAGGTCTTAGCAACAAGAAAGCCAGACTTAACATATAGATGGGGAGAAGCCAGTACTTTAGAAATGAAAGATTAATAATAGTATTAGCTGCTATAAATAAAATTACAAGTCCTAATCTCAGAGCAATACAAATTCCAATCTCTATTAAAGTTAATTGACGTCCACTGATTTTAGAAAAGAGAAATATTGTTAATATTATCGTTAAAGCTATCTCTAAGATGGATAGAGTAGAATTCATATTCCTCTACCTCTTTGATTTTCCTCTATTACTACCATAATATCTTTTATTTTATTACGAGAAATCAAACAATTCGAACCATTTTTTAAATAGATTAGTTTATTTGACCTATCCACTTTAAAAATATTCAAGGGATTTACTAAAAAAGAGCGATGACATTGAAAGAGCCTAGGTTCTTGTTTTAAAATATCCCCCAAAGTGGCTGTGAATTCCATTCTGTCTTTTGCAGTATAAAGGACAACTCTATGTGACCTTAATGACGTTTCTATATAAAGGATATCGTTAAAAGGTACTTGTACTTGACTATAGCGTGATTTAAAATAAAAAGAATCTTCTAGTAAGTTTTTACTGCAAGCATTATTAGCATATAGTAAAACTTCTTCAATCCTTCTGCTAAATGCTTCCTGTGAAAGTCCTTTATCGATATAGTCTAAAGCTGATACCTGATAACGAAAGGTTAAAGGCATTAATTCCGAATGAGTTGTAACAAAAACAATCTGAGCATAAGGATCAATTTGTCTAATTTGTTTTGCGACCTCTAAGCCCCTCTGCTCATCATTTTTTATTTCAATGTCTAAGAAATATAAATTATGCATACCTTTTTCACAGATTGATTCCAATAATTGAACTGGTTTTTCAAAGGTATTTACCATTTTACTGTGTATACTTCTCCTAATTTTAACTTCCTCAATTATTCTCTCTAAACGTGCCTGTTGAATAAAATTATCCTCTAAAATAAAAATATTCACTCTCGTCTCCTCGTATTAATTGTTCTAATAGATAAACCAATTGATTAAAATATTTATTAAAATCACCTATAATAGTTATTATCATTTTATCATATTTTCTCATGCATTCCAAACTTCGTAAGAAGTTAAATAATGTGACATATTTTTCAAAAAGCACCCTAAGTTTTGTTTTATAGACAAATTTAGGATGCTTTTAATATATTAAATAGATTAATCTAAAGATTTAACGTAATTTCCAAGCCGTAATGATCACTAACGACAGGTGCTTCACCACCTTCAAAAACTACTTGACTTGAACTGATTGAAAGGTCTTCGCTAGTAAAAATATGGTCAACTTTAAGAGCCTTTTTATTCCCTTCCCAACCATCAATATCAGCCATAATAGTATGGTCTCCAAATACATGATTGGCTATTTGGTGGCTATCCTTTAATGCTAATGGACTATTAAGAACAAGTTCATAACCCTGATTTCCAGTAGGATTATTAAAGTCACCCATGAGTAAAAGTGGAGTTTCTACCTCAAGTAGGGTAGTTTCTAGTCGTTTCCACTCCTCCGCAAATCCTTTCTCAAACCATGATAAATGGAGGCTAACTACTGTAACGACTTTGTCATTCAGAGTGGTCTCAGCTACCAGAGCACGACGAGTATGATAATCAGTCTCATCGTCTACAGCTGAAACTAAAATATCATCTGGCTTTAATGGTTTCAGAGAAAGTATCGCTACCCCTTCATGGTACTTACTATAACCAATATGATTATAAGCCCATGTCCAATGATAGTGTAGACCTTGAAGATTTAGGTAATGCACTAATTGCAAGGCAAAGTTATCTTGATGAAGAGCTGGTGTACCTTCAATCGGATGATAATTTGGACTACTCTTAGCAAGAGGGGAAGATATGCTCTGGTTCACCTCTTGTAGGCAGATGATATCATATTTTTCACGGAAGATATGCTCTGCTAAATCAAATAATTTCTTTAGAGCATTTACTTCCATCCATGAATGAGTATTTAACGTTAAGCATTTTGCCATAGAGTATCCTTTCATCAGAAAGAAGCTGAGACTTGCCCAGCTCCTATCGTTTGTTACAGTTCGACTTTTGCCACAACTGTTTTAGCTATTTGTGGACCTGATTTTTCAAGTTTAACAGTTTTTATATCTGAAACATTTGTAAAGACGATAATCACACTTGTCTCTTTACCAGCTGCTTTGATAGCTTCCAAATCTGCTACTACAGCAAGATCGCCTGCTACCACTTTTTGACCACTAGAAATTTTAACCTCAAATGGTTGACCATCAAGAGCTACTGTATCTAGACCGATATGTACTAAAACTTCTAGGCCACTTTCTGTTAATAAACCAAAAGCATGTTTTGTTGGAAAGACACTAGTAACTGTACCTGAAACTGGAACATAAATATTGCCATCAGTTGGTTCCACAGCAAAGCCATCACCCATCATTTTTTGAGAAAAGACAGGGTCTTTAACAACATCCAATGCTTCTACTTGACCATTAGCCACCGAAACAATTTCTTCTGTTATTCCTTTATAAGTTGTAACTTGGGCTGCTGCTACAGGTTGGCCTGTTTCTAAATCAACTATTGGAATAACTGTACCTGAATCTAGCAAATCTTGAATGTCTGATTTAAGGACATCTGCTTTAGGTCCGTAAATAGCTTGAACGCCATTACCTTTTAACACCAATCCCATTGCACCAGCTTTTTTCCAAGCTGCTTCAGAACCCACGCTATTTCCATCTTTAACTGTGACACGAAGACGAGTCATACATGCATCTACATCTTCAATGTTATCACGACCACCAAGTAAATTAATAACTTGTACAACTTGAGAATTTGCATCAGCAGAACCAGAAGCTGTTGAAGGAGCATTATCAACCTCTTCGTTATCATAATTACCATTACGTCCTGCTGTTGCTAAATTGAATTTTTTAATCATAAAGTTTGCAATAAAGTACATCAATACTGCAAAAAGAAGTGTCACCCAAACAAAGTTGAAAATATCACCACCAAGGCCCGCTTTTATTCCCATGGGAACACGTGTTAAAAATTCTATATTACCAAATGAATGAACGCGGAGGTTAACAATATCTGCCATAGCAAACGCACATCCTTGAACGACAGCATATACAAGGTAGAGTGGCATTGCTGCAAACATGAACATGTACTCAATTGGCTCAGTAACACCTGTCAAGAAAGTAGCCGCCGCTGCTGAAATAAACATTGACTTGTATTTCAATTTTTTATCTTTATCAACGTTACGATACATAGCATAAGATAATCCCATCAAAATACCTGAAGCACCAATCATTTGCCCCACTTTAAAACGTGCTGGAGTGACACTTGTCAATAAGTGATGGTATTGACTTGAATTTGAGCCTTTTAAGTTAATTAAATCACCAACCCATGCTAACCACAGTGGATCTTGTCCCAACACCTGTGCTCCTTTAGTTGCACCTGTAAGGACAGTGTATGTGCCACCTAGTTGCGTGTAGTTCATTGGAATAGTTAACATATGGTGTAAACCAAATGGGAGCAATAAACGCTCTAACGTACCGTAGACAAATGGTGCTAATATTGGAGCACTGTCTTGTGAACTTGCAATCCATTTACCAAAGCCATTGATACCTGATTGAACAACCGGCCAAAATACTGATAAAATTAATGCAACAATGACTGAACGATAAATAACAACAAATGGAACAAAACGTTTTCCATTGAAAAAAGTTAAAGCATCTGGTAATTTACGATAGTTATAATATTTATTAAAGGCAGTTGCACCAACGAAACCTGAAATAATACCGACAAATACACCCATATTAAGAGCAGGTTGTCCAAGAACGTTAACAAAGTAATCTGAAACTCTGATGGTTGCACCAAATACCGTTTGAACAGTTGCTTTACTGTCTGCTAACATATCTGTTTTAACACCAAAAAAGTTCCCCGTAATAAGGTTAATAAGAATAAAGGATAAGCCAGCCGCAAAAGCACCACCGGCACGTTCTTTAGCCCAGCTACCACCAATAGCCAATGCAAATAAGATGTGTAAGTTACCAATAACTCCCCAACCAATTTGAGCAATGACATTAGCTATGCGCCCTAATAAAACATTTGATGGATCCAATAGACTAATGGAGTTACCAATACTAACCATCAATCCTGCTGCTGGCATAACAGCAATAACAACCATCAAAGCCTTCCCAAACTTCTGCCAAAATTCAAAACTAAAGAGCTGTTTGACATTATTTTTCATCTTCAATCTCCTTTTATGCACTTAATAGTGCAAGCGTTTGCGTTATTATGGTTTTATTATAGCACTTATTTGTTTTTTGTAAACCCTTACTTGTATATTTTTTCTGAATTACTAAAAAAGTCTAGATAATATCATCTAGACTTTTATTTGTGAGTTTTTATTGTTTGTGAAGTAAAACGGTCATTGTTGTTCCCTGCCCCAAATGGCTGTCCACTTTTATACTACCATTGTGAAAATCTAAAGCACTCTTTACAATAGACAAACCTAAACCAGTCCCTCCAACTATTTTTGAGCGACTTTTATCGACGCGATAGAAACGTTCGAAAATACGTTTTTTGTCCTTCTCTGCAATGCCTAGTCCCGTATCACTAACTTCTAAGGTAATTGTATCAGGTGAATTTTTCAAAGTCACATTTACTTGACCTTTCTCATGATTATAGGTGAGAGCATTGTCACACAAGTTGTACACCAAGGAATTCAATAAAACTGGATTCCCTCGCAAAATAGCTTCTTCTCCATTAAAATTGATTTGTATGTGCTTCTTATCTGCTTTAGCTTGTAAACCTTCTAAAACTTTTTGTGTTAAGTCATACAGATTTACTGTCTCTTGCGGTAATTTTTCTTGTTCATCAAGGTGAGAAAGGTTGATAATATCCTCAACCAATTTAACTAATCGTTCAGATTCTTTATGAATTTTAGCTGCAAATTGTGGGACTTCTTCGTTTGGAACCATTTGATTAGCTAACAGTTCTGAGTACCCAGAAATGACATGAAGCGGGGTTTTCAATTCATGAGAGACATTGGCAGTAAATTCACGTTGAAGTTGTTCCATTTGGAGTTGGTCAGTCACATCAAACAGTAGAACAACCAATCCTGTTACTCGGTTGTTATCTGTAGTTGGTCTTACCAAGACGCGGTAATGATTATTTTCAATGTCAATATTAGCCTCTTTCTTTTTCCCTTTTAGTCCTTGATCAATTAAGTCTTTGAGAGTTAAATCTCGGCTAACTTCCATCATAAAGCGCCCATGCCAATCATCATTAATTTGGAATAACTTTAAAGCTTCTGCGTTGATACTAACGATTCTTGCTTGATCATCTAAAAGAATCATTCCTTCCTTAATTTTAGAAATAATGGTATCAATTTCTTTTTGACGCTTTTGTAATAACAGTTTTTGATGTTGAATCTTAGACTGATGGCTATCAAGACGCCTTAATAATGGTGTTATCTCCTCGTAACTATCATTTGATAAAGGATGATCTAAGTCAATATTGTTTAAAGGCTCTGATACTTTTTTCGCTATATATCGTGCAATTAATACAGATAAAATAATAGCAAGTAAGATGATAATTGCTAAGGGACTCATCATACCAAGGAGAAGATAAAAAATAGTTTGTTGCGCAACTGATAAACGAACTATCGTTCCATTATTTAAACGTTGCGCAGCATAGATAGACTTCTCAGTAAGTGTCGCTGACCACCTCGTGCTCTCACCATAACCACTCTTGATAGCTTCTTTAATTTCTTGACGATTGGCGTGATTTTTCATATGTTTTGCATCTGATTGGGTATCATAAAGCACTTGTCCCTTATTATCTACCCAAGTAATACGCACATTTGAAGTTTTAAGATTTCCAAAATAATCTTTACCTTCAAAGGAAATTCCTTGTGACGCCAGTGCCGTTTGTGTTCTCAACTGTTCTCGCTGAATGCGATTGAAGTAATTATAGAGAAATCCCATAATCATCAAAATTGTAACTAAAACAATTCCCAAACTAGCGGATAAAGTTGTACGGAAAATTTTTTTAGTCATGTCTTTCCTCCAAACGGTATCCAACTCCCCTTACTGTAGCGATCAAATAGCCATCCTCACCAAGTTTTGTTCGCAGTGTCCCAATGTGAACATCCACAGTTCTAGTTTCTCCTAAAAATTGTTCTCCCCAAACCTTATCCAGAAGTTCTTGCCTTGTAAAGACTCTATTGGGATTACGGAAGAATAATACTAATAACTCAAATTCCTTTAGGGTTAAGTGGATTTTTTCCGTTCCCCTTTTGACCCAATAATTAGTCGGATCAATCTCTAAATTTCCAATGATAATATGAGCTTTTGAATCTACTTGGCGGCTACGTCTCAAGACTGCTTTTATTCGTGAAATCATTTCCATCATCCCAAAAGGTTTGACGAGATAATCATCTGCTCCAAGATCTAACCCTTTAACTTTATCATACTCACTACCTTTAGCAGTTGTCATGATTACTGGTATCATTTCCGTTTGATGTTTTCTCCTTAAACGCTCTAAAATAGTCAAACCATCATCTCCCGGCAACATAATATCAAGTAAAATCAAGTCTGGAACTTTCTCCTGAATAGCTTCCCAAAAAAGCTCTGAACTCGAGAATCCTTGAGCTGTAAAACCTGCCATTTGCAAAGTATAGAGCATCATTTCGCGAATATCAGCATCATCTTCAACACAATATATCATTACGCTTCTCCATCTAGGTTACCTGTTATTGAGAAAAGCACCCATTTAGCAATATTTACTGTATGATCACCAATACGCTCTAGGTACTTGGCGATCATTAAAACATCTATGGGATATTCACCATCAACATCCTGTACCGAAAAATATAACACTAACTGTTTCTTTATTGTATCAAATTCCTGGTTAACTGTCCTATCTTGTTCAATTACTTGATGCGCTTGTTCTTCATTGTCATAAATAAAAGCATCTATACTCTTAGTCAGCATACTAATGACATTATTAGACATGCTGTTAAGTTGGTCCCTTTCAGAACCTGCACCTTGGATAATATGACCTAAACTAACAATTTCCGCAATTTCATAAGCTTGAGCACCAATACGTTTCATATCATAAACCATTTTTAATGCAGAAGAAATACGGCGTAAATCCTTGGCAACTGGTTGCTGACGAAGTAAAAGTTTTAAACATCTCTCCTCAATATCCCGTTCCATTTGTTCAATCTTGTGATAAGTTTCAGAAATGTCGTCAAGGTAAACGTCATTACTATTTGTTAGAGCACCTAAGGACTTCCCAATGATGTCCTCACACAATGCCCCCATAAAAATAATTTCTTTATTAAGGTCATTAAGTTGACTTGCAAATCGTGAACGAATCATCCGAATCTCCCTGTAATATAGTTTTCTGTACGCTCATCTTGTGGCAATGAAAAGAGTTGGCTCGTTTTATTATATTCAACCACTTCTCCCATCAGAAAGAATGCTGTTTTATCAGAAATACGAACAGCTTGTTGCATATTATGTGTCACTATAACAATAGTGTAGTTCTTCTTCAGTTGGATAACCAATTCTTCAATTTTTGCTGTTGAAATAGGATCCAAGGCACTTGTGGGTTCATCCATAAGTAAAACATCAGGCTCAATAGCAAGAGCACGCGCAATACACAAACGTTGCTGCTGTCCGCCAGACATACCCAGAGCAGATTTGTGAAGACGATCTTTAACCTCATCCCATAGAGCCGCCTGTTTAAGGGAACGTTCAACGATATCATCTAACTCTGCTTTGGAATGAATACCGTGCGTTCTTGGACCAAAAGCAACATTATCATAAATGCTCATTGGAAACGGATTAGGTTTTTGAAACACCATTCCAACCTTTTTACGCAATTGGTTAATATCCAATTGTCTATAGACATCCTCGCCTTCTAAAGTAATATCCCCTGTGATTTTGCAATTTTTGACCAAATCATTCATACGGTTAATACTTTTCAAGAGAGTAGACTTTCCGCACCCAGAAGGTCCAATAAAGGCTGTGATTTCTTTTTCTTCAATGTCTAAATTAACATCCTTGAGAGCGTGAAATTCTCCATAATACAAATCTAAATTATTAATTACTAATTTACTCACTGTTCGACTCACTTCCTAATCGTTTGGCTACTAGTCCAGATACAAAATTGACAATAATAACTAAAAGCAATAAGATGACCGCAGTCGCATAAGTTTGGTCAACATATAAGCCCTCACCCGAAATAGCATACATATGTACTGCTAAAGTACGAGATGAACTAAATACCGAATGTGCTACTTTTGCAACTGTTCCAGCTGTGAAAATAAGTGCTGCTGACTCACCAATGATACGTCCTACCGCTAAAATAATACCAGCAAAAATACCAGACATAGCACTAGGTAATACGATTTTAAATATGGTTCTCAATTTACCCGCACCAAGCGCAAAGGCTCCTTCTCGATAAGAATCCGGAACAGATAGTAAAGCTTCTTCAGTTGTCCTCATAATCAAAGGTAAAATCATGATGCTCAAAGTCAAAGAACCCGATATCAAAGATAAGCCTAAGTGTGTGTATTTTACAAAAAATAATGCACCAAATAAACCATAAATAATTGAAGGTATCCCTGCCAATGTCTCGGTTGCAACACGGATAATTTTGAGATAAGGATTATCACGTCTAGCATATTCCGTTAGATAAATTGATCCACCAATACCAAGTGGAACTGCAAATAATAAAGTTAAGGCGATGATAAAGATAGTGTTAATGAAAGCTGGTAATAGTGAAACGTTCTGAGTATTATAAGTCCATGCAAACAAGCCAGTATTCACATGAGGAAGCCCCTTAACTAAAATATAAATAACAACAAATGCAATTGTAGCAAAACTTAGAATTGCTCCCAAATAGACAATAGCAAAAAGAAAGAAGGAAAGGGGATCTTTTTTTAAAGATGCTAAATATTGTTTTGACGTTTTTTGGTTAATATTTTCCATCTTATTCCTCTTTCTGTAATGCTGAAAAACTGATATTAATCATTAATATAAAGATAAAGAGTACCACAGCTGTACCAATTAAGGCTTGACGATGCAAACCAGAAGAATAGCCCATTTCCATGACAATATTAGTGGTTAGAGTTCTAACGCCTGATGTCAGCGATTGAGGCAAGACAGCTTGATTACCCGCTACCATGATGACAGCCATTGTTTCACCAATAGCACGTCCAATTCCCAAAACAACCGATGCTAAAATACCACGTTTAGCAGCTGGTAAAACAGCAAAGAAGACACTTCGTTCATGAGAGGCACCAAGGGCAATACCGCCTTCATAATAGCTCTCTGGAACAGCTCTTAAAGAAGATTCTGAAATGCTAACAATTGTTGGTAAAATCATAATTCCTAGCAAAATTGAAGCTGCTAAGACTCCCATACCAAAGCCACCAATATATTGCCTTATCATAGGGACAATAACAACGAGTCCAAAGAAACCATAAACAACTGAAGGGATTCCCGCCATTAAATTGATAGCTGACTTTAAAGGCTTATAAATATTTTCTGGGCAGAAATAAGCCATAAAAACAGCAGTAAGGATACCTATCGGTCCTCCTAAAAGTAAAGCTCCCGCTGTAACATATAAGGAACCTACAATCATTGGAAAGATGCCAAAAATACTATTACTAGGATGCCAGACTTTACCAAATATAAAATTTCCCCAGCCGATTTTCGTAATAGCTGGAAGACCACTAGAGAAGAGAAAGAGGCAAATTAAAATAGCTGATATAACACTGACGCAAGCCGTGATGAAAAACACAGCTTGCATAAGACCTTCTTTTGTTTGTTTCATTGTTTACTCTTACCTTACTTTGATAAGTCAGACCAAGACGTTGTCTTTCCAGTAAAAATGTCTTTTACTTGTTTTGTTGATAGATCATTAACTTTATTTTTCTTATTAACAACTACTGCTATACCATCTGTTGCAATAACAGTAGCTTTGACCCCTTTGGATGACTCTGTCTTATCCAATTCACGTGATGCCATACCTATATCTGCTGATCCATCAATTGCGCTTGTAATCCCAGTTGAAGAATCACTTTGTTGAATTTCAACATCTACTTTTGCATTTACTTTATGATAGGCCTCTTTAATCTTTTCCATAACCGGCGTTACTGAACTTGAACCTGCTATAACAACTTTACCAGATGACACTTTTGCTTGATATGCTTTGGCATTGTCAAGTGGAATATAGCCATTTTTCTCAACGACTGCTTGCCCATCTTTGCTTAAGATATAATCAATAAAATCTTTTGTTGCTTCTTTTTCCTTACCTTCTTTTGTTACAATATTGAAAGGACGAGAAATCTTATAGCTTCCTGATTTAATATCTTTTACAGTCGCATTTTTGCCATCAATTTTAAGCACTTTAACGCTACTATTTAATGAACCTAGTGAAGAATAACCAATAGCTGACGGGTCTTTAGAGACAGTGGTTAGCATAACTGAAGTTGAATTGGTAACAGTTGCTGCATCAGAAGTATGGTCTACTTTTTCGCCTTTTTAATTTTTTGACTCGATCCCAAATAACTCTATGAAAGCTCCACGAGTTCCAGACCCTTCCTCTCTAGAAACAATGTTAATTGTCCCTTTAGGTGAAGATGATGAATCATTTGAGCATCCTGCTAGGATGCCAATTCCCATAAGACCAGATACCGCCAAAAGAGATAGCATTTTGTGTTTTTTCATGATGAACTCCTAAATATTTTTTGATTTGATTTTATTATAGTTAAGAAATATCAAATCTCTTTGAGGATTTTTGTAAAATCAATGTAAATTTAAAAAGAGTTGGAAAATTATCCAAACTCCTTTTTTCTATTATGGTAATTCAGCCAGTAAGTCGGATTGAAACAGTTGTTATACCACATAATTGGAGTATAACTATCCCATTATAGAGTTAACTTACGAATGATGTCAATGATTTTTTCAGCCACTTCCTCAGCATTTAAATGATTTGTATTAATATGAATAACATTGGAAAATGTGTCTAAATAATGTTTTTTAGCAGGCAACAGGTGATGAGTATACCATTTGAAAAAATGACGCCGTCTATTAAAATCATTTTTTTGACGTTGGTATAGGACCGTCTTATCTGCATCTAGAAAAATAATATAATCAGCAAAACATTCCTTTAGCCTATTTACCTCTAGTAACAAATTAGAAGGTAAAGTCCAACTATAACCCGCCACCTTTGGAAAGTATTGTGTATAAAAAGCAATTTCCTCAGCTCCATAATCCATTAACACTATTTCATTATCTCTAACAAGTTCGTATCTATCTCGTTCATGCTGAATAAATAGTTGTTGAATTTCACAATAATCGTCTAATTTATTGTTATCAAGCTGATGTTTATTAATCTTATCAACTACTGGAGAAATGTCCTCAAAACTAATAGCGATTTTTGGGTAAACTTTCTCAATGATTTTCAAAGCTGTGGTTTTCCCTACAGCCATACCACCTTGAATAGCAATAATCATAATAACTCCGCTGAGTAACTAATAACACTTAGAGCATAGAGCGGTGCTGTTTCTGTGCGCATGATGCGTGGCCCCAGGCCCACTTTTATCGCTCCAGCCTCTTCAAAAGCTGCGATTTCTTTTGGAGAAATGCCCCCTTCTGGTCCAAAGATGAAGAGGAGCTTGTCACCTGCTTTTACAGTCTGCAAGTTCTGGGCTAGCGCTGACATTTCACCCTCCTTGGCAGACTCTTCATAGGCGATAAAAATTTTATCAAAGCCATTAAGCTCCGCTTGAAAGTCAGCCTTCTTCTCAAATAAACGAACCTGAGGAAGACGATTACGCTTGCTCTGCTCTGCAGCGCCCATAGCAATTTTTGCCAGCTTATCTTCTTTTTTAGCCAGTTTTTTACCATCCCACTTGACGACTGACCAGTCAGCTGGGAAGGCCCAGATAGCCGCTGCACCCAATTCTGTCGCCTTTTGTGTCACAAGGTCTAGCTTGTCTCCCTTGGGAAAGCCTGAGGCGATGGTCACTTGGACAGGCATTTCAACATTGCTGTCTAGCTCTTCTAGAATTTGGAAGCGATGGGCAGAGCTGTCCACCACCTTTGCCAGACGCTTGATGGTATCATCAAAAACCAAGACCACTTGGTCATCTTCTGTCAATCGCATGACATTGAACATGTGCTTGATGGTATCCTTGTCCTCGATGGTCACAAAGTCATCTGCTTTGCCATTTACAAAATACTGTTGCATTAGCCGCCAATCACTCCTGAAATATCATCTGTCCTTTTGAAAACGCAGGCATTCCACTCACCTTGAACCATGTGAGTCTCAAGGAAGAAACCAGCTTTTTCAGCACTCTCACGCACCATATCCCATTTTTCAGAAATGATACCAGACATGATGAGATAACCCTCATCCTTGACCAAACGGTAGGCATCGTCTGTCAGATGGATCAAAATATCCGCTAAAATATTGGCAACAATGACATCTGCCTCTTGGTGGGCACCTTTGAGCAAGTCACCAGCAGCCACATGAATATTTTCAGTAGCTGGGTTCATGTCGATATTTTCTTGAGCCACGCGCACTGCAACATCATCCAAATCATAAGCATAGATGTCCTTGGCACCCAAGAGAGAGCTAGCAATAGACAAAACGCCAGAACCAGTCCCCACATCGATAACCGTCTCACCACCACGAAGCACTTGCTCCAAGGCAAAAAGACTCATCTTAGTCGTTGGGTGAGTCCCAGTCCCAAAAGCCATACCAGGATCCAGCTTGATAATCTTCTCACCAGCCTTAGCCTCGTAGTCCGTCCATGACGGCACGATGGTCAAATCATGGGTAATGCGAGCTGGCTCATAGTACTTCTTCCAGTTATCAGCCCAGTCCTCTTCGACCAATTCCTGACTGTCAAGGTTGACGCTACCCGTCGCAAGACCAAAGCCTTCAAAATTAGCTAAACGATCAGCCAAATCAGCCTTAACCGCCTCAATATCAAGCGTATCAGGATAATAGGCAGTAATAACGATCATATCAGACTGCTCCACCTCAGGATAAAGCTCACCGAAACGATCCTCCTGTCCAAGGTAGTCAGCCGAATCGCTAATGGCAACCCCCTGACTGCCAGTTTCAATCAATAAATTCGAGACAGCTTCCTCTGCCTCACGATTCACGTGAACCGTTAGTTCATTCCATGTGTTCATGTAGTAACTCCTTCATTATTTCTACTTAAATCAATAAAATAGTTCAACTGCCATCGCTGTGTCACCAAAGCTGTTCTATTTAAATCGCTACACCAAGGAGGGTAAAATCGCATAGCCATCTTTCCTTGAGAGTTAGCAGATGAAAGAATACCCTTACTCACTGCAACTTCTTTGGGAATGATGAACAAACCTTTCCTCCTACCATCTTTAATGACAATAATCAAATCTCCCACTTCATCTTGTTCATAAAAAGGAATATTTTTACCATTTCCATCTTTCTGCCAAAATACTGTAAAATACCCCATCTTGCTAGCTGTCTTATGAGCTAAACGACACCTTTTATAGTTTCTATCGCCTTCAATTCTTATGAGGATACCTTCATATTTTTCATTCCACTTTTCTTCTTTAACTTCAAAGGAAGAATACCATTCCCTTAGTAGCTCAACTATTTCTATAACTATCCCTCCTTTATCTTCAAATCAATATGATTAACCATACTTTTCAAAATAATTTATTTTTTGCTTGACCCTGACCTTAGGTTATCCTTTATACTATGTAAGTGAGAGGAGGTTATTACCATGAAAACAGTTAAAGAAGTCAGTATCTTAAGCGGTGTAAGTGTGCGCACCTTGCATCACTATGATAAAATCGGTTTATTCCCACCTACCGCCCTATCCGAAGCAGGCTATCGACTTTATGACGATGAAGCATTGATTCGCCTGCAAGAAATTTTGCTATTTCGTGAGTTGGAATTCCCTCTCAAAGATATCAAATACCTGCTTGAGCAAGCAAAAGAGGAAAGGCAAGACTTATTAGCCCAACAAATCAAATTGCTTGAATGGAAAAGATTGCATCTTGAGCAGGTTATCACCCATGCGAAACGATTACAAGAAAAAGGAGATGATTATATGAATTTCGATGTTTATAATAAAACAGAATTAGAACAATTACAAGCTGAAGCAAAAGAAAAATGGGGACAAACAGCAGCCTACCAAGAATTTGCTCAAAAACATGCTTCAGATGACTTTGCACAAATTAGCCAAGAAATGGCAAAAATAATGGTACAATTTGGGCAATTAAAGACACAAAATGTATCTGATGAATCTGTTCAAATGTGTGTGAAACGGCTACAAGACTATATCTCTCAGCATTTTTACACCTGTACCAATGAAATCCTTGCTGGACTAGGACAAATGTATCAATCAGATGACCGGTTTAGTCAATCAATTGACAAAGCTGGTGGAGCAGGAACAAGTGAATTTGTCAGCCAAGCTATTGCTTACTATTGCCAATAAACTATCAGAAAACTAGACAATCATCTAGTTTTCTTTTTTTATTCTATCTTCTTTGTCATATAGACCATATCCATTCCTTCTTGCTCAGGTTCGGTATGGGTTGAATGATAACCACATTTTTCATAAAAACTGACCATTAGTTTTTCTTGTGCAATCGTACATAAATCCCACTTTGTAAGCTTAGGATAGGTTTTCTCTAATAAAGCCATCCCTGCTGAGCCGTAGCCCTGCCCTTGATATTGGGGAAGAATAGCCGCCGTACCAAGCCAAGCACGCTTCTCCTCGTCCTTGATAACCAATCTAAGAAAACCAACAATTGTCTCATCAACAAGGACAAAATGATAGAAACAATCTGGTCGCTCCACTAGTTTCCATCGAATCTGCTCAACTTCTTCCACATAGGGATCGTATTGATCGTGGTATTTCTCATAGACTACCTTAAAGCTAGCTCTCTGAATGGCAATAATCTTCTCTAAATCACTAGCTTCCGCCTTTTGTAAAGTAATCATCTTCCACCTCCAAATAATCTCTCAACCTCTCCTGCAACTGAGGAATGACCTTTTTATGGCTTAGAAATTCGTCAATGGACATGAGCTTGTAGCCTTGTCCTTCATCACCTAGAACAATGCTATCGTACTCTTTCTGACTGATATGTCCAACCATAAAAACTGATAATTTATCAGGCTTCAACATACCCCTATAAGTCTTGACCCAATTAATATGGTTTCGAGTTAAGGTCAGATTTAATTCTTCATCAACTTCTCGAAAAAGACATTCCAAAGGTGTTTCATTGTCCTCACGACCACCTCCTGGTAAGTCCCAAAAGCCTGCATAAGGCAAATCTGGAAAATCATCTCTTAGGCTGGTCAAAATCTTTCCTTCACAGAAAAGAGCGATCTTTGCACCTGAGAAATCAAATAACTCATCAAAACTATCCATGCAATAACCTCAATTCTATTCCTAAAGCTCCATATTTTCTAATTTGTTCAGGGGGATAATAACGTTCCATCTCCTCTGGTCTGGCTGTTTCTATATCATCCAATGTATATCCACATTTTAGCAAATCTAAACTTTCATAAAGTTGAGAAAAATCATCAAATATATGTAAACAAACAACTTCTGTGGTCAATTTCTTTCTTTTATCATTTAACAGATAAAAGACAATGTAATCACCAATTGTAATAGTCTGCCTTCGTTCGTCATATAACCTGAGTTCAATTATTTTCTGACCTGATTTCATTTTTCAAATGGTTCCGGTGCTAACATCATTTCATGCTTTATCTCAATACCTCGGATATGCATAAAACTCTGTCTCTTTCAGTTCTGCTCTGCCATTTTCAAAAGCATCCGTATCCCAAGAAAGACCGAACTCTTCGATACTGTCATCGGTGAGGAAGTCCATGAGGTCGCTCAACCCTTCAGTGGCAACCTCGTTGAGAGTCTCCGCAAAATAAGCCAGAAACTCACGCGACAAGCCCTTCTTAGGCTCATAGGGGATAGTCACCAGATAGTCCTCAGCATCAAAGCGAGACTTGACAGGGTTGTAAAAGAGTACATAGTCCTCAAAAACGATGTCCTCGCTACTCGTCTCCCCCTGGTCGTCCACGGTTTCAATAGCAGAGCTGTTTTGCGCTTCTAGGACAAAGGTCACCTCAAGAGCGTGATTTTTCTTGTCCCAATCCATGGCAAAGTCATAGTTTAAGTGCTTGTCCAATTCTTCTTCCAGAACAGACAAAAATCCAAATTTAGCCATTTTAAATCCTTTACAAATTTACTTTCTTTCATTATAGCAAAAAAGAGCTGGTCTTCCCAACTCTTTCAAGAAGCTATTCACGCTCTTCCTTACCTTTTCGTCGATTAAAATAATTGACGACAGCCGTCGATATACCAAAGAAGCTACCTGTAAAGACTAAGGTGAACAAGGCTTTACCTGATAATAGATAATCAAAATAGCTAAGCGGACTATCTATCCAAGTGTAAGAAGTCAAATACATGAAAACACCAAAATAGATACCTGACTTCCAACCAATATGACGTATACTTTTTCGCTCCTTATCGGACAATTCATCCTCATCATACTTCGTCAACTGTGTCTTATTGCTAGCATAGACGAGGTAACCAAACAAGATAAAAACAAGTAGCTCCAGAATCATCGGATAATACATGGCAACCTCTTGGGGAAAATCCTCTGCCAATAGGAGCGCTACAACATTTCCAAGCATCAAGAACCATACCAGAAAGATAAGAGCTATATTCCCCATGCGGTCGGCTTCACGTCTCTTGTACTCATCCAAAGGGCCAGAAATACCGTAAAAACGTTTAATCAAGCGGTCTGTAAAATTTTCTTTGTTCATTTTCAATCCTCCCAAAACAGTGCATTCAAATCAGTCCCTAAAGCCTTAGCCAGCTTGATACATAAATCAAGCGAGGGATTATACTTGTTGTTCTCAATCATATTTATCGTCTGTCTAGAAACTCCGATTTCCTTCGCCAAAGCAAGCTGAGACTTCTTAGTTTCCAAACGATAATCCTTAACTCTATTCATCTATCTCCTTTCTATTGCGGTAAGGTTTCACAAGAGCATGTCATATATATACGACACGCTTGCTTAAAAAATTTTGTTGGCCTAAAATGTGTCAACTATATTTGATAGTTTTATTATAATCTTTTGAAAGGGATTGTCAACTATATTAGACACCTTTTCTCAAATTTTTTTATTTTATGTTACAATGAGAGTGGGACAAAAATCGGTAATTCCAAAGGAATTCGATTTTGTCAGCAAGTTTTGATTTTCAGTTGCTGACCTGAAACAGTCTATCCCCAGACTGTTTCACTCCCACCTCCGCACAGTTGAGTAGGGCTGTAAAACTTGATTTATCAACGAATTAGAACCCACTCAACCACTGTGTCTTGCAAATCAGACTACAAAAAATTAAGAGGCCTAGAAGTTTTTGCCCAGCCTCGGCTTCATACTATATTAAAAGAGTCAGCTAAAAGAAAAACTCTATATAAAAATAGAAAGGATTTGAATACGGGACTAATTTTCTAGAAGAAAAGATGAACTTCCTAGTGTCTGACGACACTTCGTCGTTCCCTATTTCTTTACGAAAATTTTCGGTAAACCGAACCGTCCCTTTGTATCATCAATTATGATTATCAGACCTATGCAGGACTGCGACCGTGGGGCAGTTCTGACCTTACAAAATACAGGCTGGACTGCTCTTACCTCTCCTGTCTATGACCGCAAGTGGACTGAAAGTGACTTGGAGAAGAATCTGGCAAATGGCATGTCCTTCTTTGTCGCTGAGGTCGATGATAAGATCGCTGGCATCTTGGACTTTGGTCCCTACTATCCTTTCCCAGCTGGCAAGCATGTTGCCACTTTCGGCATTCTCATCGCTGAACCCTACCAAGGTCAGGGGCTAGGTAAGGCTCTCTTGAAAGCTCTGCTAACTGAGGCTAAAGCTCAAGGTTACATCAAGATTGCCATGCACGTCATGGGCAACAATAGTAGAGCCATTTCCCTCTATCAAAAATACGGTTTTACCGAAGAGGCTCGAATCACTAAAGCCTTTTTCATTGAAAATCATTATGTTGATGCTTTAATTTTCGCAAAAGATTTGGAGAATAATCATGGCTGACAATCTTGCTCTACGTATGCGTCCTCGCAATATTAATGAAGTTATCGGGCAGCAACATCTCGTTGGTAATGGCAAAATTATTGATCGAATGGTTGCAGCTAATATGTTATCTTCCATGATCCTATATGGCCCACCAGGTATTGGGAAGACTTCTATTGCTTCTGCTATTGCTGGTACTACTAAATATGCCTTTCGTACTTTTAATGCCACTGTTGATAGTAAAAAACGTCTTCAAGAAATTGCAGAAGAAGCTAAATTTTCTGGTGGCTTAGTTTTATTACTTGACGAGATTCATAGACTTGACAAGACAAAACAAGATTTTCTTTTACCTTTACTTGAGAATGGCAATATTATTATGATTGGAGCAACAACTGAAAATCCTTTCTTTTCAGTAACTCCTGCCATTAGAAGTAGGGTACAAATTTTTGAGTTAGAACCTCTTTCTAACGAGGATATTAAAAAAGCCATTCAGCTAGCAATTTCCGATAAAGAACGGGGATTTCCTTTTTTAGTGACAATTGATGATGAGGCGCTAGATTTCATTGTTACCGCCACAAATGGAGACCTACGATCTGCTTATAATTCCTTGGATCTAGCAGTCATGTCTACTTCTCCTAATGAAGATGGTAGCCGTCATATTAGTCTAGAGACAATGGAAAATAGTCTGCAGCGTAGTTATATTACAATGGATAAAAACGGAGATGGGCATTATGATGTCCTATCAGCCTTACAAAAATCAATTAGAGGTTCTGATGTCAATGCCAGCCTGCACTATGCCGCTCGTTTAGTAGAAGCTGGAGATTTACCTAGTTTAGCAAGACGTTTGACCATTATTGCTTATGAAGATATCGGCTTAGCTAACCCCGAAGCACAAATACATACTGTGACTGCATTGGAAGCTGCCCAACGCATTGGTTTTCCAGAAGCTCGTATTCTTATTGCTAACATTGTTGTGGATTTAGCTCTATCACCTAAATCAAATTCAGCCTATTTGGCTATGAATGCAGCCTTAGCTGATTTACGTCGTTCAGGAAATTTACCTATTCCACGTCACCTAAGAGATGGACATTACAGCGGTAGTAAAACCTTGGGCAATGCAAGGGATTACAAGTACCCTCACGCCTATCCTGAAAAATGGGTTAAACAACAATACTTACCAGATAAACTAGTAGGACATAATTATTTTGAAGCCAATGAAACTGGTAAATACGAACGCGCACTTGGTTCAAATAAAGAGCGCATTGATAAGCTCTCAGACTGATTGCCAGTTTTAAAAATCGATAATTTTGCTTGAAAATTTTATAAAAAGTGGTATCATAAAGATATAGAAACATTGCTGTGGCATACGAATCCACATCTAAGTGTTGACCGACTATTTCTTTGTATTTCGGGAAACGAAGTCATCTCTAGTGCGCAAGCCGTTAACACGCGGAAGCCACTTAAAGAGGTGCGAGTTACCCACCTGCTTATTTTGTGCGGGATCAATACAAAAAGTGGATCATCGGTGCCAATACAGCTTCCTAGCCTCCTTAGCTCAGTTGGTAGAGCAGTAGACTCTTAATCTATGGGTCACAGGTTCGAGCCCTGTAGGGGGCAGTCTTATAAAACAAAGCCTATACCTATAGGCTTTGTTGACGCTCTTTTTACACTTGCCCACCAATTTTTTTTGACAGATAAAATGGTGATTTTTTTATTTCTCTTTACTTGCATAAATATGTATTTTGCTTTGTATTTCTCTTATTTTTGAGTATAAAAAAAGAGCTAAATTATTTAGCCCATGTCTTTTAAATTTCATCATACTTTGTACTGTTATTATCCAATACAGTTTCAACTTTAGTTCTAAACTGTCCCTTAATTGCAGTATCTATTTGACCTGCTATTGCTGTTATGCTTGCTTTTGCGTTTGTTGCAGTCGTCGTTATCTCTTCATCATAAGTAGAGACAATACTACTACGTTTAGACTTGATTCTTGGAGCGTAAACACCTGTCACTAACATTTTATCAAGTTTCTTTTTTAAAGCCTTGATATCTTTTTTGCCACTGATATAATCAGAGGCTTCTGATAAAACATAATCACCAAGGATTCCCATAGTCTCTCCTTTCTGACATTAAATGATCTATTTTTTCTTCAAGCAATTGTCTCTTTTTAGAGTACTTTTGATTAGTTTCTTCTTCTAAGGCAGTCAATCTTCTTTTCTCTTTAGTATATTCTGTATCAAAATCACTTTGAAAAGCATCTATAATGTGATTCATAGTCATAAAGGACTCTTCATTAATGTTCTCATCTTGACGAAGATTATAACTTGTTGCTTCATAAGTTTCCTGAAGCATCGTTTCAAACTCAGTTCGTTTATCTTCCAGTTCAAAGAATTTATTAGAGATAGCCATGGTTTTATGATGGTAATCATCTTCCAACTTTTCTAAATCCCTTTTACTGTTACTAAGTTTATCCTCATTCGAATCTAGTTTTCCCATGCTTTAAAATCTCCAGCCAATTCACTATCCTTAGACAACATAGTTTCAACACCAGATTGAATATCACTTTTCAAAGTCGTGTAAGTAGTTACCAATTCTTCTGCTTTAGCGACTTTTTTATCAAAATGGGTATCTGTTTTAGTTACTATGCTCTCATAGGTAACACCACCTTCTGCATAGGCTTCTGCCAACTCTGCTTCCGTAAGCTCTGTAATACCAAAGGGCATGCTTTTAGTGGTATTCCACAATTCTTCAGCTTCTTCAACAGCAGATTGTGCTGAGGTTTTGATATCCTCTAAAGCAGTTTCAGCAGTAGAGACTAAACCACTTGCAATAACAGCAGCTTGTTCAGCATCCAAGAAGATTTTTTCATTAGAATTTAGACCTCCCTTCATCATCTGTTGCTTCTGCTTATTAATTTGAAAAGTTTTTACAGTTGTTTGTGCAACTGAAAGTATCATACCATTCGTAATTTCTTTGCCATTTTCATCAACAACTTGACCTTCCTTATTAAAACTCCAATTTGCTAATCCATGAGCTTTTAAAGGTCCATAAATACCTTCAACTTTATCATAATAAATAGCTGTTTTTGTTTCGTTCCCTGTAATATTTCCGATAACATCTAGTGTATTTCGATAATTTCTAAATTGTTCTGGATGAGATTTCATATAATATATTTCGTCATCTGATATCATGTTATGAATATCTGGACCATTATAACCAACATTCATCCAACCCATTTTTAAAGCGACATATAGTGC
This sequence comes from Streptococcus sp. FDAARGOS_522, assembly GCF_003812445.1. Taxonomy (NCBI): domain Bacteria; kingdom Bacillati; phylum Bacillota; class Bacilli; order Lactobacillales; family Streptococcaceae; genus Streptococcus; species Streptococcus sp. FDAARGOS_522. The sequence goes on along the minus strand of NZ_CP033808.1, from coordinate 1,718,344 downwards.
CTCTGATTCCCCTAAGGAGTGACCGGTTGTAGTAATTTCTGAATTAGGATATTTACTCGATATTTTTTCGGCATACTCTAGTGCTGATTTTCCCTGAGATTTCCTAAAAGTCTTGGTTTTAGGGTCAGCAAGTAAATATGTATCCCCTCCAGCAACCATTTCAACATCTGTAGCTATGTCTAAACGATCACCTAAATTAGTACCTGCATAAGCAATCACTATTTCACTAGTATCTGTTCAGCTGTCGTTCCTTCTTTTATCGGAGCAACTACCATAGCTTGCATACCATTTGAAGTATTATCTATAGGTGGTTCTATAATAACATAGTCACTGTTTCCTACAATATCACCTCTTTTCAGAGGTATTTTTACTTTTTTTGAATCAACTCGATAAGCATCCTCAACTAAATATCTGTAACTTTCTTCTGAAATCATTCTATTCTTTCTTCATATAAATCACTTCAATATCATTAATATTTTGATTATTACTATTGATGTCCTTTGAAAAACCTATTTCATTCGGTTGATATCCTAATGCTCTAAGTTTACCACCAATTCTATCTTCAGAAAAACTAATCGAAAATTGTTCATTAATTTTAGTAGAAATTCCCCATGTACCTGTCATCTCATTTTTTGGAAAATCGATAAACTCAACTTTTTTTATTTGATCACCATTTGTTAACTCAACATGTTGTTTTATGTAATTGACAATTCTATCTTGTTCCTGTTTCCTTGATGATGCTTCTGTTGTTGCAAATAAGTTTTTCATGGCTAGTCCTCCTAAAATTACTGTGATTATTATTATCAAATACCATATACGTTTTTTCATAAGCAAATAAACCTCTGTTTTTTCTATACCATTCAAATATAGATAACTTCTTTTAAATTAGTTGAATTACCTCATTCTATTATAATAAAAATTCAAAGATAACGCTTTCTTTTTATTTCTTACTAGTTGTGAAATTCGTATTTTTATACTGATTCTTCTCAACATTATAATTTGCATGAAGTTTCGATATTCTATCATTATTATTGTCCCACTTTTTGCCCACTCAAAATTCATTTTTCGACATTCCTTATAGACAGATAACTATTAAAAACAATCTTAAATGCTTAATATCAGCCCTTTTCAAATTTTATCGGTCTTTAGTTCTATCTTGTAGGGGGTGTCATACTATACATCAAAAAGCCTTTATCTAAAGGCTTTTTTGCTTGTCTAAAGAGGATTTGTCCCATCATTTATCCCTGAAAAAATAAATTCCTATTTTTTAATATCTTGACGCCCTACTTCTATTACGTATATCCGTAATCTATTTCATTAAGATAATTATTAATCAGCTTGTTAACAACTTCTGATTAATCTTGATTGGAATAATGATAGGCATCAGGAATGATCTGATTTACACAGTTTTTGTTATTCTAAGTCCATTCTTCAGAAGATTTAAAAATATTTCCAGTCTTATCATATTCACCACATAATAGTGTATATGTAAAATTAAATTTACAAAAATGGTAAAATGAAACCAAAAACATTTCATTTAAAATTTATTTAGGTTAGAAAGGAGATACTGCCAAACCCTAGATAAAAAACAGAAACAAAATCGTCAATTTAGTCGGTAAATATATCGGTCGAGATGCAGCTGTATCTGTCGGAGCATCTCTCAACACCGTTATGCCGGTCTTGAGAAATTTACTGTACTGGAGCGATTTAGCCCACAGAACAGTTGAAGGACAAGTGAAAAACGCCTTGACAACTTCCGAAATGGCAGAAACAACAGCTTCAACCATAGCTTATTGGATTCGTCTTGCTTTAGAGTAGGGGGCTTAATGACAGAAGAACAGGAATATAAACAGTATATTTACAATAATTTAATAATTCAAATATGTGAAAGTTTAAACATTTGTTCCAGAGAATTTTTCATCATCAAATATAATTTATCTCTAGACGAAATCAATCACATCAATAATGTTTTCAAAGAAATAGTTACAAAAAACATCTTAGACTACACCATATTTAAAAACAAAATCCAAGAAGGTATTCCAAGATTTAATTCCGACGTTGTATTCCAAACATTATTAGAATCATATAAATCCCATCAACCTATTGCACAAAAAATACTTCAAATGGTATGCAAGCTATGGTAGTTGCTCCAATAAAAAAGGACAAAAGCTGAACCGGATACTAGTGAAATAGTGATTGCTTATGCAGGTACTATTTCAGGTGGTCGTTTAGACATAGCTACAGATGTTGAAATGGTTGCTGGAGGGGATACATATTTACTTCAGGTGAGAAATGGAAATTACCTGAAGAAACCACAGTAAATAAGAAAGTTAAAAAGATAATTACAGAATTAACTATTACTCCATTAATAACAGATTATGGTGCAAGACATACTTATGGGAGTGTTAAGGTTCAAGAAGGAGTAGTATGGAATCTCCTATTATTGAGGAATCTGAATTACCTCTTTTTATTATAATAAAAAGAGGTAATTTAATTAATTTAAAAGAAGTTATCAATATCAATTGTATGTAAAGATTTAGAGTTTTTTAAGAGCTAACTTCACAAATAAACTTCCAAAAATCTATGACATTAATCATGGCTTTTCTTATGTATTTATACGCCCCTACAGTCAAAATCAAGAGTTTATCACTCGCTAGTATATTGGTTTAATATAAATGGTGACCAAAAGGAGACCGTTTTTTAAGTTATTATTTAAAAATTAAATAAATTGCGGATTAATACTCTTATTTTTAACGTTTTATCGTTTAAAATATTATATAAATTATATAAAAGAGGATACAATATGTCACAAATTAAATTAAATTAACTCCTGAAGTACTCCGTGCGTCAGCACAAAAATACACAATAGGATCACAATCAATTACAGATGTGTTAACTGCTTTAACGCAAGAGCAAGCAGTTATTGATGAGAATTGGGATGGTACAGCATTTGACAGTTTTGAAGCTCAGTTCAATGAATTGTCGCCGAAAATCACACAATTTGCACAATTGTTAGAAGATATCAATCAACAACTATTAAAAGTAGCAGATGTTGTAGAACAAATAGACTCTGATATTGCTTCGCAGATTAATCAGTAACTGGCTTATTCCCATTCATAAGTATAGCTTAGGAGGGCATAAGCCTTCCTATTTTTGATATACTTAAAAGTGAGTATCAATTATATCGAAGGAGTTAATGATGAAGAAAAAGTATTGGATTTTACTAATATTACTATTAACAGTTTTGGGAGGAAGTGGCTATATGGTTTTTAAACAACATACAGAAAAGGAAAAAATGATTGCAATAGCTCATAGTGATGAGGCAAAAAAAGTTTATGAATCATTTATGAAAAAAAGAGATAATAGTGCGTTCACAGATGAAGGAATAATAAAAAAATACACAATTGATGATAATAGCGTATACAGTAATCCAATGGGAGGCATTATTGTAAAAGTTATAGTTAATGATTCATCAAAGAATTATATAAGTTATAATTTAATAAAAGATGACGAAGGAAGGATGCATTATGCAAATCTTGTCGTATCAGCTGACCTATCAAACAAACTTGGAGAACCAAAATGATGAAAAAGTATGTTAAGGATGATAGTCTTCAAATAGCTATGACTGAATATAATGAATTGAATTCAGTTAACGATGAAGTTTGGACAGAGGATATTTTATAGAGTATACAAATTTATTTGAATTTGTTTGTTGTATAAAAATAAATGGTAAAATGACAAACATACGCCTTAATAATTCAGATGTTAAACAAAACAGAAAACGCTCTCCTTTGTGAGTGATTAAGTGTATAATTGAATTAAAGTAATATTTTAATTTCTTTTTTATAAAGGAAGATGACTATGAACAAGTCAAAAGTTGTGTTGGCTGTTTGTGTAGTTGGAATAAGTTTTTTAGCAGCAATGAATTCTGATATTGACTCGGTAAGTGCTAATGCAGTTATGAATTCTAATTATATTCCACAAACTTCAAATATAATTATTTCATCTGAAAAAATTTCTCCATACGTTATAGAGTTTGTTACTCAACAGGAATCCAATAATATTACTTCATATGCACGTTCCTTACAATCTCAGGAGGAAGAAAATTTCAATACTGTCAGGTTTGACTTTACACAAGCAGAATTTTATGATGAAAATGGGAATCTGGTTGATAAAGATACTGTTATGGAAACAGTAAGACCAGAAAAATTGTTGGCTAGGTCTGTAGGCACAAGTGGTGGAACTTGGTTTTCAGGATCAGGTTATAATGTATGTAAAGGAATGCGTGTTTCAGGTAATGCAGGATTGGTCGGTTTACAATCAAGCTACTATGTAGATTTTCAAAAGGTTCAAGGAGGGTATAATAGACTCGATAGGGTATATGGTGCCACAGTTGATAGAGCAGGAACTTGGACCTTTTTAGTTAATGGTGTATTTAGGGGTAGTGAAGCACCCGGAGCCTCAGCTTATGGTGGTATAAAAGGTCAGTGGTCTGTCTCACCAGGGTTTGGACTTCCTACTGGTACATCTACAAAATATCTATACTTCAGAGTTGGTAACGACACTTTTTGGTTAGATACTAATTTTTAAAGAGAAATTAATTAAGAGGTTTTTATGGCAGAATTTATGTTATATTTAGGAATATTATTGAATTTATTGTATTTAGGACTTGCTATTACAGCAGTAATTTACCTTATAAAAATATATAAATTACTTTCAGAAAAAAATCATTAGATAAAAAGAGAGATATTTTCTAAAGATTAAAATATTACTTTTCGTTTCAAAGGGAGCTTGCATGCAATGTAGGCTCTTTAATAAGTTGTTTGAGAATTTGTTTGCATCGTATTTCTATTAGTTATACAAAGAAAGGTAAGATGATTTGTATGTCAACAGTTGCAGTAAGAGTTGATGATCAGTTAAAAGATGATGCAACAAAGCTTTTTCAATCTTTAGGATTAGATATGAGTACTGCTGTGAAAATGTTTCTCATTCAATCTGTTAAAACTCAAAGTATACCTTTTGAGATTAAAAATAATCCTTCAATTCTAGTTGAAGAATTACAAAATAAGGAGTTTTAATGATGAAAAAGAAATTTTTAGGATTGTTAGTTTTAACTTTATATTGTCTACACTATATACTTCTCTAGAGAGTTTATTATAAACCTTTTCAGAAACCATCATTTATCCTCATAATAGATTATTGAAATATCATCACTATTTTTTTGCTTGTTTCATTTAAAATTCGAAAATACTTTGGTGAATAATTCGATAATTCTATTTCTCCACTAATTAGACTTCCTGCGAAACAAAATATGGTACAATAGTTCTATGAATTATGAAGCAAGCAAACAATTAACTGATGTACGATTTAAGCGCCTTGTTGGTGTTCAGCGCACTACTTTTGAAGAGATGTTAGCTGTGTTAAAAACAGCTTATCAACGTAAACACGCAAAAGGTGGCCGAACCCCTAAGTTAAGCTTAGAAGATCTCCTCATGGCTACTCTTCAATACATGCGAGAATACCGCACTTATGAACAAATTGCGGCTGATTTTGGCATTCACGAAAGCAACTTAATCCGTCGAAGTCAATGGGTTGAATCAACTCTTATTCAAAGTGGTTTTACGATTTCAAAAACTCATCTTAGTGCTGAGGATACGGTGATTGTGGATGCAACAGAGGTAAAATCAATCGTCCTAAAAAATCAACTAGCGAATTATTCTGGTAAAAGAAATGTCATGCTATGAAGGCTCAGGCGATTGTCACAAGCCAAGGGAGAATTGTTTCTTTGGATATTGCAGTGAACTATTGCCACGATATGAAGTTGTTCAAAATGAGTCGCAGAAACATCGGACAAGCTGCTAAAATCTTGGCAGACAGTGGTTATCAAGGGATCATGAAGATGTATTCACAAGCGCAAACTCCGAGGAAATCAAGCAAACTTAAGCCACTAACTCTTGAAGATAAAACCTATAACCATACGCTATCCAAAGAGAGAATCAAGGTTGAGAATATTTTTGCCAAAGTAAAAACGTTTAAAATATTTTCAACAACCTATCGAAATCGACGCAAACGGTTTGGATTACGAATGAATTTGATTGCTGGAATGATCAACCGTGAACTAGGATTTTAGTTTCGCAGGAAGTCTATTAATATTTTTTGTTTTAGAAGTTTAATAAAAGCATTTTTAATAGGATTAGATATCATAAACTCTGAATAAATAATATCATTTCTTGCTATCCCCTTGACTACATAAGTACTAACCCAATATATTTCATTAAGAATTTTGTTGATTTCATCTTCTGACAATTGCTTTGTTTCATACAGAGAACTTCTTTCAAAATTATAATCAAGATATTTATTCTTTTTATCTAAAAGTACTTTTGAAAAAGCATCATCTAAATAATCCTCCAAGAATTCTGGTTTAATAAGCCTTAAATCAATCCTCGTCAGATCTTGAAACTGCATTAAGTAAGCAAAGCAATTGTATTCCGTCTTATTTCTAAACTCATTTGGTTTCTGCATTATAAGAATATCACCGAATTTTTTATGATAATTAGTGTCAGAAATAATATCTTCTATAAAATTAGTAACAAAAACAATATCATAATCTTGAAAATCATCTTTCGGTACATTTGGGTTAGCCCGAGATCCATTCAATAGTACAGCTTCGATTCTCTTATCTTGGTTTGCTATGTTTAAAACCAAATTATATATTTCTTGCTCATCTCTCATAATGGCTACCTCCTACTTCACTTTATATTACCATGTTTTTTCTAATACCTTTATATTACCCTTGTATTTTTCTCTAAGCATGTAATCATAAACTTAAATTAGCATGGACATACCTTTACGACCTCCAAGGATTCAATTTTAAATTTTTCTGAACAACTGATTATGATTCCAAATATTTTCAACCGTTTAATGTTAGTATGTCATCAGTTATCATCACTCTTTTTATGATAGTTAAGATTTTTAAACTATCATCTTTTGAAAAATATTTCATCTTGACTATTTCTGTTAATAAATCAGCTCCATGAGCAAAGGCATGTATCCATCCAAGCTCCTCGTCAAAGCCTCTAAAATCAGGTTCATCTATAAGCCAGGAGCATGCCTGATTCATAATTTTTATCTGATCTTCTTCAGATATCCAACTTTTATTATTTGAGTCCTCCAATAATAAAGCTAGTAATAGAGCAGTAAAAGATCTGTTTAACACAGTATTACTGTTGGGTACTCCTAATCCTTGTAAAAGAAATTTATCCCTTAAAACTCTCTGAAGGACATTTAATTTCTGGCTTTGCATCAGTTTATGTTCTATTACTAATTTAACCCAAGACCCATATACTATTTTATCTCGAACTCTTGGGTTCCAATCTCCTATATGATGTAATCAAAAAGATAAAACATCCTCATCAATTGGATAATTATTTTCTATCTTTTTGATTACATCACTTGCTTCCATGTTTCTCCTTGCATGACTTTATATTTTATATTTTCCAAAGTGTAACATTAGAGTTTTCGTTTTCACTTTAAAATGATTATAGTAACTTTAATTTTTTACTTGAATACTCACTTTTATATCAGAAATTTTTAGTACTTATTCTTTGACTTTAGAAATATAGCGAAGGCCTACCTTGTAACCTCCATTAGGAAAAAATTGAGGCATACCATAAATATACGATAGAACTAAAATTACCAGAGAATATAGAAAATATAAAAGTATAAAAATCTAAAATGCTTCTGCTTAATTTATAATTTCCTTGGGTTTTACAGCTCGTGTAATATAGTATATTCCAGAAATTAAAAAGTAAAACATAGGTAATATTCTTAATAAGGCAAATGGTGTTTCAAATAAGAATGCTAACCAAAATATTTTCCCTTGCATTTCCCATAGACCTTGCGTCAGATACCAACTTTTTGGATCAAATATGGTGATAGAAGTTGTTCTTATCAAGAGAAAGAAATAAAATAAAGAGAAAAACGCATGCTCACAAGTATATTTATAATAACTCATAGCCATCGCTGATTTTGATTCTTGATCAGAAAAAATCTCTGAACTGGTTTCAGGCTTTATTTTTGGAAAATAATGCAGCCCTCCCCAACGACTACCGCTAATATGCTTCCATCCACTGTCCTCAAATAAAGTGATATAGTTAGCATAGTCATCTTTCGATATGTATTTTTTAAAATCCATTTTTATTGACATCTTGTCTTTTTCTTTATCTCTCTTAAAATAATAGAAGGCTGGAAGAAATGAGTTAATGCCTGTAAAAGTATAGCCACTTTTTTGAACCTTATCGATCCATTCTTCCTCTTTTTCTGTGGATTTAAAAAATAATTTAAACTTTATCATAACTATCTCCCCCAAAACCCAACTGATTAGCAGTATTAAGTAACTTTCTTAATCGATTCGTTTCAAGTTCTACTATTTCTTTTCCTGTCTCAGTAATAATATAAACTTTTCTTCTTCTATCGTCACTTGGGATAGACTTTATCCATTTTTGTTTAAGTAAATTTTCAATGGCACCGTACATTGTCCCTGCGGCTATTCTAACATCACCGCCACTCATTTCTTCAACTTTTTGCATAATAGCATAGCCATGCGCTTCCTCAAACAAAGCTAATAAGATATAATAGGTAGTTTCTGTTAACGGTAAATGTTTATTCCTTTTCATCAATTCTCTCTCTATACAGTTAAACTTTATATAGTTATTCTATACAATATAACTATATAAGTCAACTGTATATTTAAACTTATTAAAAAGAAAAGAACAGATAGCCTATCCAATTATTCGTTTGGAGTTTTTTATTTTAGTCGTAACTTCTCAAAAGTACTATAGTTTTTTATAATCTATTGACTATAGTACTGTTGTTTATTCATCTCATCCTGATCTTAATACCTTTAATTATGACTTCTTATCCAATCTATACAGTTAAAATACCTCCTCATAAACACAATAGTTTTTAAAATTAATAATAGAGACTAGAGTTCATCACTCTGGCCTCTATTATTTTTTATTCAATTTATATCCATTGATTCATCTCTTATGATATTACTTGAATAAGCTACCATAACCAATGATAACAGTAATCCTAAAAATTTCTTTTTCTATATTCTACAACCACTTTTCCAATGTATTATCTAAAATAATCGTTATTTGGGTTTATTCATCTGTTTGGCTAGTTTTCTTCACAATTAATCAAGAAGTTTTACATATATCCTTGAATCTCTATCTGGAAAAATGTAGTCTACATCTAGTTTATCTCTTGTTATTTGCTTAAATCCTTGATTTTCATAAAAGAAGTGAGATCTTTTCTCTTTTTCTGGAGTATCCAAGACAATTCTTGTGAATTTACTAGCTCGAGCAAAAAGCATAAATCTTTCAAATAATTTTCGACCAAGTCGAACAGGATTTCCTCTATATTTTGAATATGTAAAAAATTTTTTTAGAACAGCTGTTTTATCATCAATACGCAGTAACGCAATCGAACCAACTACTTTTTCATTTTCTAAGGCAAGCCAAAATTGACCTTTTCTGTTTTGATAATAATTTTCTATTTGAAAAATATCGTCTTGTTCAGCCATCTTTATATCAAGTTTAGCTTCTATATTCTGACAATAATTAATTAAATCTACTAGCTGTGCTAAATGGTACGGATTATTCTCGTATTCTTTAATTTCCATAATATATTTCCTTATTTTGACTTTAAAGTATATTTCTGCAATGAGGTATGCATAAGACATCATATTAGTTGGAAATATTGATCTAGATAAGTCAAATAGCAGCAAGACTCTTAATTCGGTTTTATTTTTTCAAAAAGTAGCTATCGCCTTATTGATATCTCATCAAAATTAAACTTCACTTTTTTCAAAAATGTACATGCTAAGTAATAACGTCATTATAATAAGCAAAAACACTAATATGCTCGGTTCCATTAAGTCTTGAACTTTAAACTTTCCACTTAACATTTCTCCTTGTTTTTGGATAAGAAGCATAGGATTATAGCTTTTACTGATTTTAAAAAATCCAGATACTACACATAACACCACCATAAAAAGACAACCTAACAAAACCCCTAAAGTTTTACGAAAAAGAACTGAAAAAAAGAGTATTAAGCTTATGAAAAGGATACCGATAAACCATGTTGCACCATAAACCATTAATTTATGACTTCCTTCGTTATTAAAGTAATATAACGTATAACTAAAATGTATGACAACACTTAATAAGTATGACACTGTCCATAGAAGGGTAATTACTATAAATTTAGCAAGGATTATAACTTTTTTGGCTAATCCCTTCGTAACTAGATTAATTAAGGTTCCTTTTGAAAATTCTTGCGTCAGTGTACTACTAAATAAAAATACTAAAATAACTAAACCAAGCTGATTCATATTTTTAAAATACTGAATATAAGAATCAATATAGGTAGGCTCTGGTATCGCTCCCTGTAGTTTTTTAGGTAAAATTCCTGCCATAATATCAGGCATCATAAGTGCAGTTAAGGGACCTAATATACCAAATATTGAACAAGTAATCAGAATAGATATAACTTTGTATGTCCTAACATTCTCCATCCATTCTTTTTTTAACATTACTGCTAAAGATTTCATTTGGTAACCTCCAAATAAAGCTCCTCTAAACTATTGTCAATGACTTCAATAGCTGATGGGCTAATCTTTAAAGAAACTAAATCTTGGTAAAAACCAGCTAGTAAATCTGCTTTGTTATCCATTTTAGAGCCTTTGAGAGTCAGTGCATACTCATTATCTTTCTTTTCTATCTGATAGTTATGAGATAGTACCTTAGCTTCAGACTTTGTCACTTTTATTAAAATACGAACCGAATAATTTTCCTCTGATTTTTTTCCTTTTAACTCTTCAAGAGAATAAATCCCACACTTAGTTAACACCAGAACGTGATCACATATTTTTTCGACATCAGAGAGAATATGGGTAGAAAAAATCACAGTTTTTTCTCCTCTAAGATTTGAAATAATATCTAAAATATCTTGGCGACCTTTCGGGTCTAATGCAGAGGTTGGTTCATCGCAAATAATAATTTTAGGATCATGGACCAGTGCTTGAGCTAATCCAAGACGCTGTTTCATTCCTCGAGAATAAGTAGCAATCTTTTGGTGATTATCGTCAAGTCCAACTGACCTAAGTAGTTCTTTGTTAGAAAGCTTATGCTTTGATCTCGCTAAACCAGAACATAAATCAAGATATTCTAGAGCTGTCATATAATCGTAGTACTCGGGAACATCTGGGAGATAGCCAATCAGTTGATTGGTATCTGTTCTTCCAAAATTAACTTTTTTACCAAAAATTGTTATGAAACCCGTATCGAATTTTAACAATCCTAAAATCATTTTTATTGTCGTTGTTTTACCTGCTCCATTTGGTCCTACGAATCCATAAATCATATTTTCTTCTAAATCAAAAGAAACATTATTTAATATTTTTTTAGGACCAAAAGATTTTGTAACGTTTTGAAATGAGATAGCTTTCATTCATTATTCCCTTCCAAAATAAGAAATGCAATTGGCCCAATTATATTAAGAAATATAATGACCAAAAACCAAACTGGCTTTGAAAGGTGTTTAGTCATCTTAAGTTTACTTAGTTTGACTAGAGAAATGATAATTAAAGCTCCTTGCAACATAATCAACGGAACTAGGAATGGTAATAATTGATTTGGTATTTCTGTATTCATATTAGTAATCCTTTTTTAAATCGTTAAGTTTTTGAATCATTTGTTGAAATTCTTTACGCCCTGATAGTTCTTTAAATTGTGAATTTTGAAATAAGTCCTCAACTCGTTCTATTACCTGTAATTGACTCGTCGGTGGTGCAATACCAGTAGGTATTGTCTCTAACCAATCATCGATGGTATAAAAGAAAGTATCACCGTGTAATTCAAATCTTTGGAGCAATTGTTTTAAAGATTTAAAACATTGTTTTAAGTATCCTAATGCCTTATCATCATCACTTTTACTATAATGACAAGCTAAACTATAATAACACTTGATGACTGTGTTGGGATGCAAAGAGTTTAATTGAAACGCTTCTATCATATGTTCAAGCCTTTCAAAAATATCGCCTTTGTTTTCTTCAACTTCAAAAGTTGATAAACTCAATAGATACTCGCATACAAGTAGAATCTGCTGATAAATTTCAACCTGTAATACTTGCTTAGCTCGGTAAACATCGCCTTTTGCAAAAAAGCTATTAGCTAAAAGTAATTCTTCACCTAATTTATAGGGACTATTCTGGTAAAGGTTTATCACTTCATCATATTCAAGGTTGTGAAAAAGAACGACCGTTTTGAACATTATCGCCGTCTGGAGGTCAGACTCAACTACTGTTTTACTAATAATTTTATTTAGTGTACTTAGTGACCACTCTTTCATTTCTGAATCATTAAGGTTGGTTAGGTTGCTCAAGACCATATTAATCATTATCAACAGAGTCTTAAAATCGTTAGGGAACTGTTTTGATAATTCCTTAACTTCCTGAAAGAAATCTCTCTCAGACAATACATTTGCTTTTATTTTTAGATCCTTAATGAGCTGATTTCTTTGATCATCTGACAATGTTTTTTGATAACCGACTAAGTCATCCAAGCTAATATCAAAAAGATTAGCCATCAAAATAAGATAGTCAATATCCGGTTTAGCTTGATTATTTTCCCACTTTGAAATTGTAGTTTTTGTTAAATGCAAATAATCACTCAAATTCTCTTGCGTCATACCAATCTGAGTACGTTGTAAATAGATATTCTCTCCAAGCATCGGTCAATCTCCTTTCACGTCCATTATAGAGTTTCTAAATCAAAAATAAAAGTTCCTATCAGGAAATATAATATAAAAAAGTTTCCCTAGAAGAAACTTTTTCGTTGATTAATAAGTGGCAAAATAGCATTAATAATAACAATGGTTAAATAAAAATTAACTTCACTAATATTTGTCATTGAAAAATAATGAATTATAAAAGAGCCCTTAAGAAAGGCTCTTTTATAATTCATTGGTAACTACTATTTTTATTGTAACTCTTTCAAAGATACAATAGCAGACAAACCACAATATGACGTTGCTCCTAGTAACAACGACCCTAAAATATCCGTTAAAAAATGATTTTCTAAATAGAGTCTTGAAAAAATAACTGATGCAAGGATCACTAATGCAAATATTACGAAAACTACTTGTGACAATACTCTTCTCAATCTCTGTCTTGCAACCACTAAAACAAGAATCATTAATAAAAACGTTGATATCGTATGTCCACTGGGAAAACTATAACCCGAATCAAAAACAAGTTGATTCATAGGTCTATGACGTGCGATGATATCTTTTAAAAGCAGTGCCAAAGCATTGGTACCAAAAAATAACATAAATAGCCACACAGCTATCCTTTCGTTTAAAAAATATTGATACCCAAGGATAACAAGTGCTATTAATGACGTTGTCAAAGGGCTGACAACTGTTGATATTATCGTCATTAAGTTAGTTAAATCGGGGTTTCGTATGCTTTGAAAAAAAGCTGAAGTGATATTATCCAAATAACTTATCATATCACTTTGAGATTTAACTGCTAATGTTAACACTAAAAAAGAAACAAATAGTATAACACACTGGAAGAAGGGTTTCTTGTTCACTACATAACCTCACTTTAATAAAGAGATAAATCTTCATACATTATGGTTTAAAATATTTAAAAAATGCTTAAAGCACGCGCTAACCTCTTAGGTTTAAATATGACTATTCACAAACTAGAAGAAATACCAAATACGAACTTTTCCTATTAATTAGCGTTCAAATTTTCATTAATAAAGCAATATTGCTACAATATACTTGAAACGGAGGGAACAATGGATATTACAGATTATCAAAAATGGGTGAGCGAATTCTATAAAAAAAGAAACTGGTATCAATACAATTCTTTTATTAGAAGTAACTTTCTTTCAGAAGAAGTCGGCGAATTGGCTCAAGCCATTCGCAAATATGAAATTGGACGTGACAGACCTGACGAAACCGAACAAACTGATTTGGAAAACTTAAATGATATAAAAGAAGAACTAGGAGATGTCTTAGATAATATCTTCATACTTGCTGATCAGTATAATATCTCACTAGAAGAGATTATCAGCGCACATCGCACTAAATTAGAAAAGAGGTTTGAAACATGAGAATAACTATTTTTTGTGGAGCAAGTACTGGGGAAAATCCTGTTTATAGTGAAAAAACAGTTGCCTTAGCACAATGGATGGCACAAAACAAACATTCTCTGGTGTATGGTGGAGGAAAAGTTGGCTTAATGGGAGTCATGGCTGATACTGTGATTGCAAATGGTGGCTATACTACTGGTGTTATTCCGACATTTTTAAGAGATCGTGAAATTGCACATGAAAATTTATCAGAGCTTATCATAGTAAATAATATGCCTGAACGTAAGGCAAAAATGATGCTACTTGGAGATGCCTTTATCGCTCTACCTGGTGGACCTGGTACCCTTGAAGAAATTTCCGAAGTTATCTCTTGGTCTCGCATCGGTCAAAATGATAATCCTTGCATTTTATATAATGTTAATGGCTACTTTAATGATTTAAAAAATATGTTTGATCATATGGTTGGTGAGGGTTTTCTTAGTCTGGAAGATAGAGAAAATGTCCTATTCTCAGATGATATTGCTGAAATCGAAGATTTTATAACGAATTATAAAGTCCCTAGCACGCGCCAATACTAGATTGATAAAAAAAGGAAGTTTCTAATTGAAATTTCCTTCTTTTTTCGAAGCGATTACCCTTGGTTCATTTTTCTTTCAGCTGGTCAAGCCCCTCCTCTCAATATCCAAACTCATCCTTTCTGATCGAGAACTTATAAATTTTTAGGTAATCTTTAGAGAAGCCAAAACCATAGTCTTGTCTATGTATTTTATCTTATTAGAAGTATCCAAGTGCCCGTCCCTATTGACTAATGACTTAGAAACCTATACATTATACATTATAATATTTCTTTGTCGTTACCGTTATTAATAAGGAGGTAATCAATTGAATCAAGAAAAAAAGAGACTTAACCTAATCGGGCTGATACTTTTAGCTCAGGCTATTGTTTTAAGTTTGGCGACTACACTATTTGCTGAAATCTTACAAAATGATGTCTGGATAGGTATAGCAAGTACTTTAATCGCCTTACTCATTCCTTGTTTTTTTATGGGTTTTAAAAATTTAAAAAAACATCTAACGGCAACTCATCATACAATCACTTTCACCACTATTTTATTCTTGTTAAGCATTATATATACTACTAATAATATAGTCTCCACAATATGGGATGCTGTGCTAAATCATCTCAATATTATGGAATCGGAAAGTCAAAATTATGATGCCACCTTCAGTATACTTATGATTAGTTATTCTGTTGTTGTAGGTCCTTTTTTTGAAGAAGTTTTATACCGAGGAATAGTATTGAATTTATTATCCAAGTATGGTAAATGGTTTGCCATTATTACTTCTGGCATCCTATTTGGTTTAATGCACCAAGACATTTCTCAGCTATTGACTACATCTATTGCGGGTATCATAATGGGTTTTATCGCTTACCATTATTCCTTTAAGGTAGCCCTACTCCTTCATATCTGCAATAACTTTATCGTAGAAATTTTCACCCAGCTATCAACAGTAAACGAGTTATACGGGACTTATTTTGAAAATATATTGCTAATTTTAGCAATCTTATTTATATTATATTACCTTTTTACGCATAGGAATACTGCTCGCCATCGTATAAGTCTGCACTCTAACGTTCGAGAGGCTGACTCAATAAACTCTAAACAATACACAAAATTATTACTTACTAGTTGGCCTTTTATTCTCCTTGTCATTTACGACATTGTCCTAACAACTATTAATTAAGACCAAGCCACAAGACACAAAAAGTATGGTTTTGAAAAGGATAATCATCCTCCTTTTCAAAACACATACTTTTCTTTATGTTTACTAAAAGGTCATTAATAGTGAGATAATGTCAATTTTTTTATTATCAAATATGGTAGACTACACAGGACATATTTACACTTCTAGATTTCCTCTCCACGCTTCTGTGCCACCATCTACATTGATTACTTTGTAGCCTTTCAACTCAAGAAATTGGCATGCTCTAATAGATCTTCCCCCTCGTTGACAAACAAGATAATATTCCTTATTTTTATCTAACTGTTCAAACTTATGACTGAGTTGACTCAAAGGAAGATTTATCGCACCTGGAATATGCCCCCCACGATACTCATGCTCTTCACGAACGTCTATCAAATGGATATTATTATGCTGGGCAATCAATGTTTCTAATGCTACAACAGTTATCTTTTTAGTCATAATCTTTATTTCCTTTGATACTTGGTAAATTTAGTCAAATGACTAATCACTTTATTATTTAAAATGGTGACATCGTTCTACTATTATGACTATTATCGTAAACCTTTTAATCGTAAAAATCATGGTAGTACAAAATCACGAAGTCGACAGCATCACACGAAAAATGCAAATATTATTTTAATGCTGTTTGAAGTGCTGCTTGTAATGTTACAATCTCTTGATCAACTTGTTGTACCGTAACATTTGGATTCAACTGAACTCCAACAGCATGTGTGATTGCTTTATTTAAAGTATTGTAAACTTTAAATTCTTTGACGTTAAGTACTTTTTTATCTCTAGTAAAGCGTGTATTCCAGATTTCCTTATCAAGTTTTGATTTTGTATAGATGGTAGCTCTATCAGTTGGTTTTAAATCAGGATAAGTTAAAACCTTTTGTTCTAATGCCTTTACATCGTTAACTTGAGCTTTAATTGAATCAACTGAAGCAAATGGATCTAAAATGCGAATAACTAGCTTAGTTATCCCAAATCCCATATCAATATTTGCTTGACTAACCTTATTTGCTAAATGTTGAGTTGAAAAAGTGATTGCTTCAATCACATCTGTTAAGGCTTCTACACGACTACCAATAGAATTCAAATCATAAACTGTCTCAGGGTTGGCACGCAATGAAGTCTTTAATTTTTCAACACTAGTAATAGCCTCATTAACCGGTTTTTCATAATCTGTTCCCTGAACATTATCTTTGATATTTCTCAACTGAATGCTATCTTGATCAAGCTTTTGAGCCATTTGCTGGGCTTGATTATTACTATTTACATGATTTACCACTTGTGGAGTTGTCACTTGATCAGCATGTACTTCTAATACAGCTGGTGAAAATAACAATGCACCAGCCACTAGAGTTCCAGATAGATACATCATATGTTTAACGTTCATAATGAATTTCCTCCTTTAAACTAAAATCACTTTTACTGCAGTATTTTTAATTTACAGGGCCCATGTTTGTATCTTACTACTTGTCCAAAAGGTCGTCAAGCGCTTTCTTTTCCCCTATATTTTACATTATTACAAATAAACTGCATTTTTTTCATAAAACTAATATTATCATTTTGCTATAATATACTTGCGCCTATCCTTTTGTTAATTTCTGATAATTTAATTTAATTTTTCATGTAAAAAACCATAACGAGAATTTACCACCTTATATAAATCTAAATATTTTAGAAAATTTCTACTTATCACTATTTTTATCAAATAGATTAGCCTAATGTTTTTCTTAAAAAATAAATTTAATAAGAAACGTACTATTTTAGATAAAATCGTTCCATTATGCCCAAAAAACCATACTAAAACTCATTATTTTTACTTTCTGTTTAGAAATTCATACTAGACCAAGTAGTTTAGACGCTTAAAAAGCCTTAAACATAATAAGTTCAAGACTTTTTATTACTTAGTATTTTAAACTGTGAGTTTGTTTGGCAGTTCCCTCCGATGATTTTTACCCAATTTTTTGAACCAAAAGTTAACAATATCGTCAACCATAGTATTGATATCTAGATTACATTTACTGGTAATTATGTTACCATGTGTATGGATAACTTATATCAAAAATATATTAATCTAAAAAAGTGAATAACCCTTATAAAATAAGTAAATCCTAAGTACAGCATTAACTTCAAGTAAACAATTTAACGGAGGTAGTATATGAAAATAGCAATAATCGGATATAGTGGGTCGGGTAAGTCCACTTTAGCGAGAAAATTGGGAAATTACTATAATTGCAATGTATTACACCTTGATAGTATTCACTTCGCCCCAAATTGGGAAGAGAGAAAATATGATGACATGATTGACGATGTCAGCAGCATGTTAGAAAGAAGAACATGGATTATAGAAGGTAACTACAAAAAACTGCTATATCAAGAACGTCTAGCAGATGCAGATGAGATTATTTTTTTTGACTTTAATCGCTTCAACTGCTTGTGGAGAGCATTCAAACGTTACTGTAAGTTTCGTGGTAAGACTCGACCTGATATGGCCAATGGATGCCCGGAAAAATTAGATTTTGAATTTATCAGTTGGATTCTTAAAGACGGTCGCTCTGATAAACAAAAATCAAATTATAAGCAAGTTATTGAGAACTACCCTCAAAAAATAAAGATTCTAAAACACCAACGCGATCTTGAGCAATACCTAAAAGAACTCCCTGTTGCATCCAATACAGACCCTCTCAAGAGCTTATAATTATTATACTGACAGTATTTACTCGTATATCTCGCTTTACCTTTTCTATTCTTATTCTTGAAAATTAAATTGTTTTTCATGTTCCAATTTTCTGAATATTCTGCTATAATATGATAATCACTTGGTCAAGAGACAAAAAACTATTCACTTTTAGAAAATAGCTGTCTCTAATCGACCTTTGGAATAGAGGAGGACACTGAATGACAACAAATGTAATGGCAAATTATAGCTACGGAGAAGATTGCTTCAAAGAAATTCCTAGCGTTTTGGCAACTTACCGTATTCAAAGCATTGCTTTCGTCGGTGGCAAACGTGCCCTAGACAGCTCAGAAGCCGAGGTTCGCTCTATTTTAGAGGAAGCAAATATTAAAGTCACAGGAAGCTTTGTCTATGGAACGGATTCAACACAATCTAACATTGACAAGTTAGTAGCCAACCCACAAGTTCAAGCTGCTGATGCTATCTTAGGTTTTGGCGGTGGAAAAGCTTTAGACACAGCTAAAATGGTAGCAAAAGAGTTAGGTAAAAATAGCTTTACTATCCCAACTATTTGTTCTAATTGCTCCGCAGGTACTGCCATTGCAGTTGTATATAATGATGACCATTCTTTCTTAAGATACGGCTATCCCGAGTCTCCACTTCATATTTTTATCAATACACGGATCATTGCACAGGCACCAAGCAAATATTTTTGGGCTGGTATTGGGGACGGTATTTCAAAAGCCCCTGAAGTAGAACGTGCTACCTTAGAGGCTAAGACCAATAAACTACCACATACTGCAGTGTTAGGACAAGCAGTCGCTCTGTCTTCAAAGGAAGCTTTTTATCAATTTGGTGAACAAGGTCTAAAAGACGTTGAAGCTAATTTAGCTTCGCGTGCAGTTGAAGAAATTGCGCTTGATATCTTAATCTCAACTGGCTATGCTTCTAATTTAGTTAATCAACCTGATTTCTACTACAATTCTTGTCACGCGCATGCATTTTACTATGGTACAACCGCTATTCAAAGACAAGGTGAATTCTTACATGGCGTTGTAGTTGCGTTTGGTGTGTTAGTTTTACATGCTTATTTCAACGAACTAGAAGAACTTGAAAAAGTAGCTCGTTTTAATAAGTCACTAGGTTTGCCAACAACTCTAGCTGACGTCTCTTTATCAGAAAAAGATATTCCAAAAATTGTTGAAATTGCAATGACTACTAATGAATACAAAAATACCCCTTTCGATCCCAAAATGTTTGCTCAAGCTATTTTAGCAGCAGACGCTTTCGGACAGACACTAGCCTAATAATTCACCAACTCGATTATTCCGATACAAAAATCCCTTAGACACATCATCTAAGGGGTTTTTGTTATTAATAAAGTAAAAATACTGCTCTCCATTATAGGAAGTTGCAGTATTAATTTAAATTCTTAGTATTGTATCAGTATTTTTAAATAACTGCTAAAAGATTATTTTTGTAGTTGTTTCAATTGTGCTAACTGATTTCCCAATGATACTAGCATTTCTGTCTGTAACTTTTGAATCTCTAACAATTCAAACTGATCTTGTTGTACCATATGGTCAATCTTTTCGTGCAATAATCTAATTTCTAACTCAGAGGTTTTATTGACATTAAAGTCATTTCGAGCTTGCAAACGATCATAATCAGCAGCACGATTTTGACTCATCATAATAAGTGGTGCTTGGATTGCAGCAATCGTTGATAAAGCTAAGTTTAACAGGATAAATGGGTAAGGATCAAATTGAATACCAAAAGGCTTCATGATATTAACCAACATCCAAATAGCCATAATGGATACAAAAACGATAATAAAAGTCCAAGATCCGCCAAAACGCGCAACATCATCAGCAATTCGTTGACCGATAGTTGCTTGCTTGTTCAAACGCTCTTCAACGTTGAAGGGCTTCTCTTCTTCTTTCATCAAGGTAGTCACATTATATTTTATCTTCTCATTTTTCTGATTCGCTCGCTGAACAATTTCGTCAAGATAATTCATACAATAATGACTTAAATTTCCATACGAAATAAAGTCACTATCCAGAGCAAAAGGATAACGTGCTCTTATTAAACCTTTAATGCCTAAGTCTAAATCGGAAACAAATAGACCTTCTGCTTCACTATAAACTTTTTGATCAATAAAATCGACACATACCATTTTTATACCTCCCTTTCTCAACCAAGATTTATTCAATATTTGAATACGGTCAAGCTAGCCAACAGGCTATAGGCTTTTGGTACTATATAAGTGAGTATTTGATACACCCCTATTAAGCTTTACATCGTTATTTCGTTAGTCTAAAAAAATCGCTGACATCTATATTATGCCTTGATTTTATGCTACCCATCAAAATAACGCTTTATTCTAAGTCTATAAACTTAAAGAAAACTTAAATTAACTAATTTATCTTAGTATAGAAGGTGGCTTAAAAATCTAGTTTAACCTCTGTTTTGGTACGTAACTTTTATTATAATAATAAACGACCAACTAAAAAGTAAGAAAGTTAAGAGGACTTTCTTACTTGCTTTTTTTGTATATAGTCAATTAACTCAAGAGTCAGATCATAGCGTAAAAAGGGAGTAATCAAATAGATACCATTAAAATAGTTCAAGGCTTCATCAATCAAGGACTTACTCTCGTTTAAGGCCAAAGTTAAACAAGCTTCTTTGTCGTCCTTTACCTTTTCAAGAGCAGATAAAAATGACTCAGAAAGTTTAATACCAGGAACTTCATTGTGTAGAAAAACAGCGTTATTATAACTTGTTATTGGCATAATTCCGATAAAAAAGGGTTGTTCAACTGTTTTAGTAAGATCAGCTAATTCCTTTAACACAGAGTGATCAAATATTGGTTGTGTCATAAAATAATCAGCACCAGAAGCTACTTTTTTCTCAATCAATTTTACGGTTCGAGTAAGGTTTTTCACATTAGGATTAAAGGCAGCAGCAACTGTAAAATCGGTTGGACGTCTCAAGCTAGCACCACTATAAGATAAACCTTGATTAAGTTGTTTAATCAGAGAAAGGAGTTTAAAGGAAGTCACATCATAAACACTAGTCGCTCCTGGGAAATCACCAAGTTTAGTCGGATCTCCTGTTATGGCTAAAATATGGTTAAAACCTAATAATTCCATGCCCAACAGTCTAGACTGTAAGCCAATTAAATTATGGTCACGACAAGCTATATGTAGTAAAAAGGGTGTACTAATTTCATCTTTAAGCAAGCTAGCTATACTTAAATTACAAATACGTGTATTAGATAGTGAATTATCTGCTAAAGTAATTGCTGCAATACCTTTTTGGTCAATCGCTCGTATAGCCTTTTGAAACTGAACGATATCTAAATGTTTTGGAGGATCTAATTCTGCGATAATTGTTACTTCTTTTTTTACCTTATCCACTAGAGTATCTGTTCGTCTGATACGCCTAACAAAATCTTTTACAGGTATTATAGGAGTAACAACCTTTCGTTCAATAGGTTTCAATCCTCTAATAGATCGTTTCACAGCTCTAATATGATCTGGAGTTGTCCCACAACAACCACCAATAAGCCTAACTCCTTCTGCTACGAGAAGTTCTGCAGATTTTCCAAAATACTCTGAATTCTGACTAAACTGGTATTGACTATTCTCACCGTCTAAAGATAACTGACTTGCATTAGGATAAACTGACAAATAAGACTGGGCAAATAAAGGAACTTGCTTCAATGATTGGATCATATGATAGGGTCCAAGGTGACAATTTAAGCCAATCACATCTGCACCTAACATAACTAATTGGCTGAGCGCCTCTACAATAGGCTTTCCATTTGATGTTACCCCTGCTTCATGAAGAGAAATATTAGTAATAATTGGTAGATCAGTCATCTCCCTCACAATTTTTAAAACTGTCGTTATCTCCTCAATATCATAATAAGTTTCAAACAATAATCCGTCTAGCTGTCCAGTCGCCAATAAAGCCTCAACTTGTTCCAAAGTTTCTTCTACAATATTATCCAATGTTAAATCGCATTGTCTTTGAGAACGAAAACCTCCAACAGTACCTAAAATAAATGTTTCTTTACCCAAAGTCGCTTGATGAGCTAGATTAACTGCTGCTTGATTGATAGAGACAACCTGATCTTCCAAACCGTAGTTCTTTAATCGATGACGTTGAGCCCCGTAGGTATTCGTCTGAATAACATCTGCACCCGCTTCAATATAAGCTTGATGAATGGCTAGAACCTTTTCTGGATGTGTTACATTGTAGGATTCATGACAAGTATCTAGCCCATAAGTATAAAGGAGAGTTCCCATTGCACCGTCAGCTACTAGAATATCTGTTTTTAATTTCTCTAAAAACTTGGACATCTTCTTTACTCCTCCCTCATGGCAATCCTTTACTGATTAACCTATTAATTATCTAATTGCTGACGAACCTCTTTGGTAGCTGAAACAAGAACCTCCAAGGCAGCAATTGTTTCTGCTTCACGACGTGTTTTTAAGCCACAGTCAGGGTTTACCCAAAATTGCTCTTTTGATAGACATTTTAGTGATCGTTGAATATTGACAATAATTTCTTCCTTAGTAGGTATGCGAGGGGAATGAATATCGTAAACACCCAGGCCAATTCCTAGAGGATAAACTGCTGTTTCAAAACTTTCAATGATGTCCCCATGACTTCTACTCGTTTCAATAGAAATAACATCTGCATCTAGTGCACGGATAGAATCAATAATTTCGTCAAATTTTGAATAACACATATGTGTATGAATTTGTGTCTCATCTTTCACAGATGAAGTTGCAATTTTAAAGGCCGCAACAGCATCATCTAAGTAAGCCTGTTGCTTTTGCTGGCGTAAGGGTAAACCTTCTCGAAGGGCTGCTTCATCCACTTGTATAATAGCAATGCCTGATTGTTCCAAAAGTTGAATCTCATCTTTTATAGCCAAAGCAATTTGATTAAAAAGATCAGATCGGCTAATATCATCTCGCTCAAATGACCAGTTCGTTATAGTAATAGGACCTGTCAACATGCCTTTAACAGGTTTCTTAGTCAAGCTTTGGGCATAAACCGTTTCTTCAAGGCTTAAGGGTTGAATATGTTTGACATCACCATAAATGATAGGTGGTTTGACCGCCCTTGAACCATAAGACTGTACCCAGCCTAATTTGGTTGTCGTAAAACCAGCTAACTTTTGACCAAAAAATTCAACCATATCCACACGCTCAAATTCGCCATGTACTAACACATCAAGATCAAGATCTTCTTGAATAGCAATCCATCTTCTAATTTCAGTTTTTATGAAATCTTTATAATCTGAGTCAGATAGATTTCCTCTTTTCCAAGCAAGGCGTTTCTTCCTAATTTCAGGTGATTGAGGAAAGGACCCAATAGTTGTTGTTGGTAAAATCGGTAACTGTAATTTTTCAGCTTGCAAAGCTTGGCGTAATTTATACGGACTTCGTTCAAGCTTTACTTCTGCTAATGATTCCAATGCTACATGACGAAAATCAGCAGCTTGAAGAGCTGAAAAACGAGATAAAGCTTCGTGATATCCCTTTGTTTTATTACCATCAAAAGCACTAGCTAATAGTTCTAATTCCTTTAGTTTTTCATCAGCAAATGATAAGCCATTCTTTAACACAGGGTCTAAATGTGTTTCGTATTTAGTCGTCACCGGTACATGTAAAAGACTTGAAGAAGGTTGAAGGGTCAAACGTTTAACAAAGGGACCTATCTCTTCCAATAAAGCCAACGTTTCTTCTAAATTTACTGCCCAGATATTTCGACCATTAACAATTCCTGCAAATAATTCTTTTTCGCGGAATAGACCTTGCTTAACAGCAGCTAAATTTTCCGCCCTACCATGTATAAAATCAAGGCCAAATCCCGTTACTGGCAGCTTAGAGAGTTTATCTAAACAGACTGCTGATTCAAAGTAGGTTTGAAAGATGAAGTGGGCTTGTGGTACTTCTCTTGCAAAAAAATCATAGACAGACTTAGCTATATCTACTAAAAGTTCACCTTCATCAGTTACAAATATCGGCTCATCAATCTGAATATAGGTGGCGCCTGCATCTATCAAATCTTGAAAGACCTGCTTATAAAGTGGTAATAACCGCTGAACAGTCGCTTCAAAGTCGACAATTCCTGATGATAAGGAAACATAGGTTATTGGACCAGTGATAACCGGCTTTGCTTTATCACCAACTACTTCCCTAGCTTCTAGATAAAGATCAAGTAAGTAATTATTCTGCAAGTGAGGTTTAGTCTCAACCTCCCATTCTGGGACTATGTAGTGGTAGTTGGTATTAAACCACTTTTTCATAGATGATGCGACATTATCTTTGTCACCTCTTGCAATAGCAAAATAAAGGTCTAAATTCCTCTCATACTCATCGAAACGCTTTGGGATTATATTGAATTGAAATGACAAATCCAAAACATGATCATAACAAGAAAAATCCCCCACTGGAATAAGGTCAATACCTGCCTCTTTTTGTTTCTTTAAATGATTGATACGTAATTGTTTTAGTTGTTTTTCTAAATCTTTTTGTTCAAGATTCCCTGCCCAGAAAGCTTCGATCGCTTGCTTCCATTCGCGCTGTTCACCAAGACGTGGATACCCTAAATTTGAAACTTTTACCATAATTTCCTCCATCAAGTTATAGCTAATAACTAACCCTTTTAGTTTTATGAATTATTTTAGTCCATGAAAACTATAATATCAATAGCTTTTAATATTTTATATTTTTAGTGATTTATATAGTTTTAAACTATACAAACCACTATAGACCTTTTTATAAATTTTAAAACAGCAACACGTAGATATCTTTAAAAAGCAATCTTACAATCAACTCATATTATCAAGATACAGAAAAATCTGTTGATATTATTAACAATTAGTCAAACTATTACATATCGGCTATCAAAAGTTCCTGTCTAGACAAAAACACAAAAAACGTATCTAGAAATAGATGCGTTTTTTGTGTTTTTATTAATCTCCCATTCCTACACGTTAAAATAGTAATCTCAATAAAGCCATAGTAACGATACCAGTAAGAACAGTGTAAAATAAATTTCGATATCGAATAGTGACAACTAGAGTTGGTATGCCAGCCAATAAATCTAAGCATTTTAGTGTTGGCAATTGTCCTAATTTAACTGAAAAAAAGCTAGAGAATGTTAGGGCAAATAAAATAGAAAGAGGAAGAAATTTTAAAAATTTCACAAGACTATTTGGTAGCCCTTTGTATTTTACAAATATGAATGGAGCGACTC
Source organism: Streptococcus sp. FDAARGOS_522 (assembly GCF_003812445.1). Taxonomy (NCBI): domain Bacteria; kingdom Bacillati; phylum Bacillota; class Bacilli; order Lactobacillales; family Streptococcaceae; genus Streptococcus; species Streptococcus sp. FDAARGOS_522. The sequence goes on along the minus strand of NZ_CP033808.1, from coordinate 1,692,460 downwards.
TTGGCACCCAAGAAACAACAAAACCTAAAAGAATAGCAAGAAAAACGGTACTATTTATCATCTAAAACAACTCCCACACTACATCCAACAACAGTCGCAAGCAATACTGATAAGGCTCCTGACAAAAAAGTGGCTAATAAGAAGTAACTTAAACCTACAGAAGCAAGAACATATACAACAAGTCGCTTTCCATCAGATAACATCCCAAACAACTGAAATACAAAGAGACCTATAAACATGGCGACTAATGCAAAGTCTAAACCAAACATTTCTGGATTAGGAATAGTACTCCCCAGTAAAGTTCCTATTATCGTTGAGATTACCCATGTCAAATAACTCATCACATTATTACCATGCATCCAACTAGGCGATACGACTTTGTGATGTAATGCTTCTCCAAGTAAAACGCCGTAGCTCTCATCTGTTACTAGAGTTCCTATGGCTAATTGATTCATTAGGTGAGCAGACTTGAAGATAGTAGTCGCGTGTAAACTCATTAACATATTTCTCAAATTAACTAAAAATACTGTTATCGTAATAGTCATCAAGTCTGCTTTTGCTAATAATAGCGCACACATAGCAAACTGAGCAGATCCCCCATATACCAAGGCACTCATAAGACCCACTTCTATTGCAGATAAATCTGATGCTGAAGCAACTATCCCAAACGCCAAGCCTATTGAGATATACCCTAAAGCTGTGGGCAAGGCATCTTTCACTCCATCTTTAAATCCTTTTTCCATCATATCCCCCTAAATTTTCAGTATATTCAGTTATTATAGCACAACGGTGATTACTAAGAAAGAAGGGGAACGATTATTTAGCTTTGCCAGCAATTAGCCTAATAAATATCCTATAATTATTCTATAAACCTTTGATATTGTAGCCATATAGTTGGACAATATTATTATTTTCATAGAATGATTTTTAAAAAATACTTTAGGTACGGTCTTAAATTGACCACAAAATAATTTGTAATGAAAATTCAGAAAATTGTAGAAAATTTTGATTTTTTATGTTTTAATAGTTTTTGTAATTATTATGTTACAAGAAAAGGAGATTTTTATGAACACAAAACAGCGTTTTTCAATCCGGAAATATAAGTTAGGTGCCGTATCTGTACTTTTGGGAACCCTATTTTTTTTAGGCGGTATCACAAATGTAGCTGCTGATTCTGTCATAAATAAGCCATCTGATATTGCAGTTGAACAGCAAGTAAAAGACAGTCCAACGAGCATAGCAAATGAGACACCTACTAACAACACGTCATCAGCCCTTGCGTCGACAGCTCAAGACAATCTTGTTACAAAGGCTAATAATAATAGTCCAACAGAAACACAACCAGTAGCTGAGTCTCACTCTCAAGCCACCGAGACATTTTCCCCAGCCGCAAATCAACCGGTTGAAAGCACTCAAGAAGTTTCTAAAACTCCTTTAACCAAACAAAATTTAGCAGTCAAACCTACACCAGCTATTTCTAAAGAAACCCCTCAAAACATTGATAGTAATAAAATTATCACTGTCCCCAAAGTATGGAACACAGGCTACAAAGGAGAGGGAACTGTTGTAGCAATTATTGACTCAGGACTAGATACCAATCACGATGCTCTCCAACTAAATGATTCGACAAAAGCAAAATACCAAAACGAACAGCAAATGAATGCTGCTAAAGCAAAAGCTGGTATAAACTATGGAAAATGGTATAACAACAAAGTAATCTTTGGTCACAACTATGTTGATGTCAATACAGAGCTAAAAGAGGTGAAAAGCACTTCTCATGGTATGCACGTAACCAGTATCGCAACAGCTAATCCTAGCAAGAAAGATACAAATGAATTAATCTATGGTGTTGCTCCTGAAGCACAAGTAATGTTTATGAGAGTCTTCTCTGATGAAAAAAGAGGAACTGGACCAGCCCTTTATGTTAAAGCTATTGAAGATGCCGTTAAACTCGGTGCTGATAGCATTAATTTAAGTTTAGGTGGAGCTAATGGCTCTTTAGTTAATGCCGATGACCGACTTATAAAAGCTTTAGAGATGGCTAGACTCGCTGGCGTTTCTGTTGTTATAGCAGCAGGTAACGACGGTACATTTGGGAGTGGAGCATCAAAGCCTTCTGCTCTTTATCCTGATTATGGTTTAATTGGTAGTCCATCAACAGCTCGTGAGGCCATTTCTGTAGCATCATATAATAATACAACACTGGTTAATAAAGTCTTTAACATTATCGGATTAGAAAACAACAAAAATCTCAACAACGGATTAGCTGCTTATGCAGATCCTAAAGTTAGTGATAAGACCTTTGAAGTAGGGAAGCAATATGATTATGTTTTCGTAGGAAAAGGAAACGACAATGATTATAAGGACAAAACTTTAAATGGTAAAATCGCCTTAATTGAACGTGGAGATATTACTTTTACAAAAAAAGTCGTCAATGCTATTAATCACGGTGCTGTGGGAGCTATTATCTTTAATAACAAAGCTGGGGAAGCTAACCTAACAATGAGTTTAGATCCTGAAGCAAGTACTATTCCTGCCATTTTTACCCAAAAAGAGTTTGGAGATGTTTTAGCTCAAAAAAGCTATAAAATTGTATTTAACAATATCAAAAATAAACAAGCTAACCCTAATGCAGGTGTCCTATCTGACTTTTCAAGCTGGGGATTAACAGCAGACGGACAATTAAAACCTGACTTATCTGCTCCTGGAGGCTCTATTTACGCCGCTATCAATGATAATGAATATGATATGATGAGTGGGACAAGTATGGCTTCTCCCCATGTCGCTGGTGCTACTGCTCTAGTTAAACAATACTTATTGAAAGAACATCCAGAACTTAAAAAAGGTGACATTGAAAGAACTGTCAAATACCTTCTTATGAGTACTGCTAAAGCACACCTAAACAAAGATACAGGCGCTTACACCTCACCACGCCAACAGGGAGCAGGTATTATCGATGTCGCAGCAGCAGTTCAGACAGGATTATACCTAACTGGTGGGGAAAACAACTATGGTAGCGTTACATTAGGAAATATTAAAGATAAAATTTCCTTTGATGTTACTGTTCATAATATCAATAAAGTTGCAAAAGATTTACACTATACAACCTATTTGAATACTGATCAAGTTAAAGATGGCTTTGTCACATTGGCTCCTCAACAACTTGGTACATTTACAGGGAAAACGATACGGATTGAACCAGGGCAAACTAAAACGATTACAATTGATATAGATGTTTCGAAATACCATGACATGTTAAAAAAAGTAATGCCAAACGGCTATTTCCTAGAAGGCTACGTACGTTTTACAGACCCTGTTGATGGTGGGGAAGTTCTTAGTATTCCTTATGTTGGATTTAAGGGAGAATTCCAAAACTTAGAAGTTTTAGAAAAATCCATTTATAAGCTTGTTGCTAACAAAGAAAAGGGATTTTATTTCCAACCAAAACAAACAAACGAAGTTCCTGGTTCAGAAGATTATACTGCCTTAATGACTACAAGTTCAGAACCTATCTACTCAACAGACGGTACTAGTCCTATCCAATTGAAAGCCTTGGGAAGCTATAAGTCTATAGATGGAAAATGGATCTTACAACTAGATCAAAAAGGCCAGCCTCATCTAGCCATTTCACCTAATGATGACCAAAATCAAGATGCCGTTGCAGTGAAAGGTGTTTTCTTACGTAATTTCAATAATTTAAGAGCCAAAGTCTATCGTGCAGATGATGTTAATTTACAAAAACCACTATGGGTAAGTGCTCCCCAAGCAGGAGATAAAAATTACTACAGCGGAAATACTGAAAATCCAAAATCTACATTTTTATATGACACAGAATGGAAAGGAACCACTACTGATGGTATTCCTTTAGAAGATGGAAAATACAAATACGTTTTAACTTATTACTCTGATGTCCCTGGCTCTAAGCCACAACAAATGGTGTTTGATATCACTTTGGATAGACAAGCTCCTACACTAACAACAGCAACTTATGACAAAGATAGACGTATCTTCAAAGCTCGTCCTGCAGTAGAACACGGGGAATCTGATATCTTTAGAGAACAAGTTTTTTACTTAAAAAAAGATAAAGATGGTCATTATAATAGCGTCTTACGTCAAAAAGGAGAAGACGGTATCCTTGTTGAAGATAACAAAGTATTTATCAAACAAGAAAAGGATGGTAGCTTTATTCTACCTAAAGAGGTTAACGATTTCTCTCATGTCTACTACACTGTTGAAGATTATGCAGGCAATCTAGTATCAGCAAAACTCGAAGATTTGATCAATATTGGCAATAAAAATGGTTTAGTAAACGTCAAAGTGTTTAGCCCTGAGCTTAACAGTAATGTCGATATTGATTTCTCTTACTCTGTCAAAGATGACAAAGGTAATGTCATCAAAAAGCAACATCACGGGAAAGACCTCAATTTACTGAAATTGCCTTTTGGTACCTATACGTTTGATCTATTCTTATACGATGAGGAACGAGCAAATCTAATCAGTCCCAAAAGTGTCACTGTAACTATTTCTGAAAAAGATAGCCTTAAAGACGTCTTATTTAAAGTTAACTTACTCAAGAAAGCAGCCTTACTCGTTGAATTTGACAAGCTTTTACCAAAAGGAGCAACAGTCCAGTTGGTTACTAAGACAAATACTGTTGTTGATCTACCAAAAGCAACTTATTCTCCTACTGACTATGGTAAAAACATACCTGTAGGAGACTATCGTTTAAACGTAACTCTGCCTAGTGGGTATAGCACTTTAGAGAACTTAGATGATTTACTTGTATCCGTAAAAGAAGGTCAAGTAAACCTAACAAAATTGACGCTGATTAATAAAGCTCCTCTGATTAATGCCCTAGCAGAACAAACTGACATTATTACCCAACCTGTGTTTTATAATGCTGGAACTCACTTAAAAAATAATTACCTAGCTAATCTTGAAAAGGCACAAACTTTAATTAAAAATAGAGTGGAACAAACAAGTATTGATAATGCTATTGCTGCTTTGAGAGAAAGTCGCCAAGCTCTTAACGGTAAAGAAACAGATACTTCTTTACTGGCAAAAGCTATTTTAGCTGAAACAGAAATCAAGGGAAACTATCAATTTGTTAATGCTAGTCCATTAAGCCAATCAACTTATATCAATCAAGTCCAATTGGCGAAAAACCTTCTACAAAAACCTAACGTCACTCAATCAGAAGTAGACAAAGCCTTAGAAAATCTTGATATTGCTAAAAATCAATTAAATGGTCATGAAACTGATTACTCTGGTTTACACCATATGATAATTAAAGCAAATGTTCTGAAACAAACATCATCTAAATATCAGAACGCCAGTCAATTTGCTAAAGAAAATTATAATAACCTTATCAAGAAAGCAGAATTGCTGCTTTCCAATAGACAAGCTACACAAGCTCAAGTTGAAGAGTTATTAAACCAAATAAAAGCAACCGAACAAGAGCTTGATGGTCGCGATAGAGTTTCTTCCGCAGAGAATTATAGTCAATCACTCAATGATAATGACTCTCTCAATACCACACCTATCAATCCGCCAAATCAGCCCCAGGCGTTGATATTCAAAAAAGGCATGACTAAAGAAAGTGAGGTTGCTCAGAAGCGTGTCTTAGGGGTGACTAGTCAAACCGATAATCAAAAGGTAAAGACAAACAAGCTTCCTAAAACAGGCGAAAGCACTCCTAAAATAACCTATACAATATTGCTATTTAGTCTCTCTATGCTAGGTCTGGCAACAATCAAACTAAAGTCTATCAAAAGAGAATAAAATACTTTAAAAAATAGAGCAAGGCATCAATTACTAGCTATTAATAGTTAGTGACGGGTGCCTTTTTGAGGAGCTTAAAATGATGTTCCTAAAGACCTTTTCTCTGCAGTATCTTGTTTTATAACACTATAACACTTCAAAGAATAGGAAAAAAACTCTTTTTTTGTTATATTTGATATGACATAAACAGCTAGCTAAAAGTCAAATTATAACTATGGGTATTGAGGTATACATGACAAAAATAATTTATTTCGCTGATGATGAAAAGAATATTCGTGACTTGGTGGTTCCTTTTTTAGAACATGATGGTTTCACTGTTCGAGCATTTGAAACTGGAGACCTTCTCTTAGAAGCCTATAAAACCCAAAAACCCGATTTAGTTATATTAGACATAATGATGCCTGGAACTAATGGTTTAGATGTTATGAAAAGCATCCGCCAATATGATAATGTTCCTATTATCATGTTAACAGCTAGAGATTCTGATGTTGATTTCATTACGGCTTTTAATTTAGGAACTGACGATTACTTCACCAAGCCTTTTTCACCTATAAAACTTAGCCTACATGTTAAAGCATTGTTCAAACGCCTTGATGAAAAAGCAATCAAAAATGACACTCAGTATCAGTTCCTAGATTTAACTCTGGATACTGAAAAGCGAATAGCCCTATTATCAAATGAAGAAATGCCCTTAACCAAGACAGAATTTGATTTTCTTTTAGTATTAATTGAAAAACCTGAAACTGCTTTTTCTAGGGAAACACTGCTTAATCGTATTTGGGGATTTGATGATATTGAAAGCAGAGCAGTTGATGACACTATTAAACGATTACGTAAAAAATTTAAGCAATACCACAGTCAAGTTAGTATCAAAACTGTCTGGGGTTACGGCTTCAAATTAATCAAAGAGGACAAATGAAAAAGAAAAGTTTAATTAGCAATCTTATCCTTATTAATAGCATCACTCTATTTCTTGGTTTTTACCTCATCTATTTTTCTGTCAACTATGTCATTAAAGACTATGTCCATCAAATGACAAGGAATTCCATGCAGGCGAATTTCACCATTTTAGATAGTATCTATAACAACAAGAAAATACCAGATGAAAATATGGTTAACCAAGATAGCATCTTTGTTTGGTCTTACTATGCTATTTTTGACCAGCATTATCGTATGAAATATGGCACTGATAATCATAAAAAAGAGAGCCATGATATTATTCGCTATCTTACCCAAAAAAGATTGTGGCAAATTTCCAAGGAAAAAGATGGTATGTTTGTAACCATCAAGAAAAAAACCTATTATGTAATGACCAAAGACTACTCTGGTATCCTTGTTGATGGTAGCATAAAAAAAGTTCCTAAAGCACAGTCGCAACTTTTTCATGTGATTAACTTTTCAGACATTACTTACACCCAGCATCTAATTACTAAAATTAATCATTTTCTTATAGTTATCTTAGTACTAACCTATATTCCCATGCTATTTATTATGAGGAAGACTTTCACTGGAATTAGAGAATCTATTCAATCAGTACAAACTTATATTTCCAGCCTTTGGAAAAATCAAGGCAATCATCAATCTAGTCAAAAAGAAATTGTCTTTTCTGATTTCGATCCTCTTCTACTTGAGAGCCAAGAAATGGCAAATCGAATCTACCAGGCAGAAGAGAGCCAAAGAAACTTCTTTCAAAATGCCTCCCACGAGTTACGGACACCTTTAATGTCCATCCAAGGATATACTGAGGGAGTTCAAGAGGGTATTATTGATGCCGAGCTCGCACACTCTGTTATTCTGCAAGAGAGCAAAAAAATGAAACAGCTCGTAGACGATATTATCTTACTCTCTAAATTAGACAGTAACTTAAGTGATCAAAAAGATGAATTTTCTTTAAATGAATTACTTAATAGTATTATTGCTTATTTCAAACCCCTAGCTAATAAACAAAAAATTAGTATCACTTATAGACCAGACGAGCATGAAAAGTTACTAAAAGGTAACGAAGAGTTGATTCAACGAGCTATCAATAATATCCTTAGTAACGCACTACGCTATGCTGTTTCTCATATTGAAATCTCTTACACAAATCAAAAACTGACTATCTCAAACGACGGACCAGCCATTTCAAAAGAAGACTTACCTTATATTTTCGATCGCTTCTATAAAGGACATGGCGGCCAAACAGGTATTGGACTTGCAATGACTAAAGAAATTATCAAGCAACATCATGGTAATATCATCGCTGAGAGTGATTCAACCTCAACAACTTTTACGATTTATTTCAATTGCCACAAAATTGCCTAACTTTTCCTACAAAAATTCAAAGAAGTTATTGCTTTTTTAACCTATAATACCTATAGATCAAAAAGTTATTCTAAAAGAAAGTGAGTTTTTATATGTTACATTCTAAAAAAATACATTCCTTATCGCTTATTGCCGTTCTCTCTTTAGCAACATATACGAGTTTACAACCAAATCATGTAACGGCTGAACAATCACAAAAAACATCAACTGTTCATATGAGTCAAAAAACTATTGAACATAAGTTAAAAGTTGCAGATAAAGAAGCTGCTCCTCTCTACGCTAAAATCGACCATATCCAACGACATATTGAAGTCAAAAAAGCAAAAGATTTAAAAGTTATTGAATTGTATATTAACAAAGATATCAACCAACTAGAGAAGCAAAATAAACGTCTACTAACTAAATTCTATACTTCTATTGATAATCAAACATGGGATAGCACAAGTGAGGTCAAAAAATTGATTGATAAGACAAACCTATCCACTAACGAAAAAAATAGATTAAAATTATATTTTGAACAACGTGCTTACCTTGAGACAAGGTTGAACGACCGCTATCAAAAATTTGATAACTCTATTGAAAACCAAAATAAAGAACTAAAAATATTAACGTCAAAAATCGAAAAAATCTATCAAAAACATGGTATTACAAAAGAGGTATTAAAAACTTACTATGCTAAAAAAACAGTACGAGCTGACTGATTTAGCTAAAAATAGAAAAATCCCAAAAGTTCATAAACTTTTGGGATTTTATACGCGTAAATATCACTATTTCTAGTAAAATCTTTATCTTATTTCACCACAATATTAACCAGTTTGTTTGGTACTGCGATGACTTTGATGATGTCTTTGCCAGCGATTTCGGATTGGACTTTTTCGTTAGCAAGGGCAAGATCTTGTAATTCTTCGCGTGAAAGGTCTTTAGCAACTACAAGTTTAGCTTTGACCTTACCTTTGATTTGGACAACGATTTCAATTTCGTTTTCAACCAATTTACTTTCGTCATAGCTTGGCCATGGCACGTAAGAGATTGACTCACCTGAGGCTGTCAAGACTTGCCAGAGCTCCTCACCTAAGTGTGGTGCGAATGGTGCAATCAATTGAACAAAGCCTTTGGCATAGTCGCTAAAGAGTTTGTCTTCCTTGTTAGCTGCATTGACAAAGACCATGAGCTGAGCGATAGCTGTGTTGAATTTCATTTGGTCAACTTGCTCAGTAACAGCCTTAACGGTTTCGTTGTAAACCTTGTCAAGGGCTCCGCTATTTTCCTTAGTAATCTCTTTAGTCGTGATCAAACGGTAAACACGGTCCAAGAACTTACGTGAGCCTTCAAGACCTTCCTCAGACCAAGCGATTGAAGCGTCAAGTGGTCCCATGAACATCTCGTAAACACGAAGGGTGTCAGCACCGTACTGTTCAACAACATCATCTGGGTTGACAACGTTCTTAAGTGATTTAGACATCTTAGCTGGTGCTTGTTCAAGCTCTTCCCCAGTTTCCACATGGAAGAAGCTACCATCACGTTTTTCAACCTTGTCAGTTGCCACAAGTGCACCACGGCTGTCGCGGTAGCTTGTTCCCAAAATCATCCCTTGGTTAAAGAGTTTTTGGAATGGCTCTTTGGTAGGTACGACACCGAGATCGTAAAGAACCTTGTGCCAGAAGCGAGCGTAGAGAAGGTGAAGCACGGCATGCTCTGCACCACCGACATAGATATCAACTGGCAACCATTGTTTGAGAAGTTCCTCATCAGCCAGTTTTTCGGTGTTGTGTGGATCAATGTAACGGAGATAGTACCAGCTTGAACCTGCCCATTGTGGCATGGTGTTAGTCTCACGACGACCTTTAACACCATCTTCACGAGTCACTTCCAACCAGTCTGTCAAGTTAGCAAGTGGGCTCTCACCAGTACCTGAAGGACGGATATCCTTGGTTACTGGAAGAACCAGTGGCAATTCACTCTCAGGAACCGCTGTTGATGTCCCATCTTCCCAGTGGATGATTGGGATTGGCTCACCCCAGTAACGTTGACGGCTGAAGAGCCAGTCGCGGAGACGGTAAGTGACTTTCTCATTACCAACACCTTCTGCTTCAAGCCATTCGACCATTTTGGCAATAGCTGACGCTTTATCGAGACCATCTAGGAAGTCTGAGTTGATGTGAAGACCGTCTTCTGTAAAGGCAGCCTCTTCAACATTACCACCTTCAAGAACTGGAATGATGTCTAGCTTAAATTGTTTTGCGAATTCCCAGTCACGTTCATCGTGGGCTGGAACAGCCATGATAGCACCTGTACCGTAGCTGGCAAGGACATAGTCCGCAATCCAAACTGGAATTTCTTTACCATTAACTGGGTTAATAGCATAGGCACCTGTCCAGACACCTGTTTTTTCTTTAGCAAGGTCTGTACGGGCAAGATCTGATTTAAGACTTGCTTGACGTTTGTATTCGGCAACAGCTTCTGCTTGGTCAGCTGTTGTAATAGCATCAACCAAGGCATGTTCAGGAGCAAGAACTGCGTAAGTTGCACCAAAAAGGGTGTCAGGACGTGTTGTGAAGACAGTGAAGTCCTTATCTGTATCCTTAACCTTGAAGGTTACATTGGCACCAGTTGATTTACCAATCCAGTTGCGTTGCATGTCCTTAATTGATTCTGGCCAGTCAACTTCTTCCAAGTCTTCTAGCAAGCGCTCTGCATAGGCAGTGATTTTGAGCATCCATTGGCGCATTGGTTTTCTGACAACTGGGTAGCCGCCACGTTCTGATGTGCCATCTGGAAGAACCTCTTCGTTGGCGATGGCCGTTCCCAATTCTTCAACCCAGTTAACGGGAACTTCAGCTTCATAGGCTAGGCCTTTTTCATAAAGCTTAGTAAAGATCCACTGTGTCCACTTGTAGTAGTTAGGGTCAGTTGTGTTGACTTCGCGATCCCAGTCGTATGAGAAGCCAAGAGCGTTAATCTGGCGCTTAAAGTTAGCGATGTTTTCAGCTGTAAACTCGGCTGGGTCATTACCAGTATCCATAGCGTACTGCTCAGCAGGAAGTCCAAAGGCATCCCAACCCATTGGGTGGAGGACATTGTGACCTTGGGCACGTTTGAAACGGCTGAGAATATCAGTTGCTGTATAGCCTTCTGGGTGACCAACGTGGAGACCAGCTCCAGATGGGTATGGGAACATATCTAGGGCATAAAACTTAGGTTTTGATGCATCTGTTCCTGTTTTAAAAGTATGATTATCTGCCCAAAAGGCTTGCCATTTGGGTTCGATTTCTTTGTGATTATAGAATGTCATCGCACTTCTCCATGTCAAAAAAGTATAGTCTTCTTATTATAACACGAAAAATAGCAATAAAAAAGGTGAAAATACCCTCAACAGCAGGTTCTCTCCCCACTTATCCTTGACAATAAACTAAACTTACTCTATACTATTTCCAAATGACATAATGCTTTAACCGTGTCCTGTGAGACATATAAGCGACCAAAATAGGATTCTATACAGAAATCCTACTATTTTTGCGAGCGTTTATAGAACTCAAGGGTAGCATCTTGAGTTTTTTCTTTTACATTATAATGAGTTGAAGCAGCTATGACATCTCTGTTTTAGAATTTTTTCTATTGACAGTATTTAATAACGGTGGTCTGTGAGCCATCATTAAAGGAGGAGACTTATGTCACCATTAAATATCAATAAGAATAATTGGCGCGCCCTAATCGCTGCCATTGTCGCATCCGGGACCGATGATTTAAATATCATGTTCCTTGCATTTTCTATGTCAACTATCATTACTGATCTTCATTTATCTGCGGCACAGGCTGGTTGGATTGGGACAATTACCAACTTGGGAATGCTCGTGGGAGGACTAATATTTGGTTTATTAGCTGATCGCTACAATAAATTTAAAGTTTTCAAATGGACGATTCTAATCTTTTCAATCGCAACTGGTTTAGTTTTCTTCACTACTAATTTATCATATCTCTATATCATGCGCTTCATTGCAGGAATTGGTGTTGGTGGCGAATATGGTATCGCTATTGCCATTATGGCAGGAATTGTCCCAGCTAATAAAATGGGCCGGATTTCTTCACTAAATGGTATAGCTGGTCAAGTTGGATCTATTAGCTCAGCACTCTTAGCAGGATGGCTAGCCCCAGCACTCGGTTGGCGGGGACTTTTTCTCTTTGGCCTTCTCCCTATAGTTCTCGTCCTATGGATGCAATTTGCTATTGATGATAAAGATATCTTAGATCAATATAATACAGACGCAGATGATGAACCTCTAGATATCAGTATAAAAGCTTTATTTGATACTCCTGTATTAGCCACACAGAGCCTAGCACTAATGGTTATGACAACTGTTCAGATTGCCGGATTCTTTGGCATGATGAACTGGTTACCAACTATTATCCAAACCAACTTAAACGTTTCTGTCAAGAATTCATCATTATGGATGATTGCAACCATTCTTGGAATGTGCCTTGGCATGCTAGTATTTGGTCAATTGTTAGATAAATTTGGACCGCGTTTAGTATACGGGTGTTTCCTTCTATCATCTGCAATTTGTGTCTATCTCTTTCAATTTGCAACAACAATGCCTTCTATGATTATAGGCGGGGCAGTTGTCGGATTCTTTGTTAATGGTATGTTTGCAGGCTATGGTGCCATGATTACACGTCTCTATCCACATCATATTCGTTCAACAGCTAACAATCTTATCTTAAATGTTGGTCGTGCAATAGGTGGCTTTTCGTCTGTTATCATCGGAATGATTCTAGACGTTTCAAATGTCTCTATGGTCATGCTTTTCTTAGCAAGTCTCTATATCGTTAGTTTCTTATCAATGCTAAGCATTAAGCAATTAAAACATCAAAAATATCACACTAATTTAACACAATTAGATGTCAAACCAACTGACTGATATTACAAAACAGTATTCCTCAATTGAGAAATACTGTTTTCTTTATTTCATTAGATAACTATTCAGCTCAGGCATCCCACTTTTAGCATCTTTCATACCAAGCTGATAAATACTATCAAGTTTATCCGGATTCTTCTCTAAGCGGCCAATAACCAAGCTCTTACTTGGTCTAATTGCAAATAGATCGCCTGTTTTTTCAAGGCTCATGACCTTTTCAAGGCTATTATTATACTGTTGGTACCGGTTCGAGGCTGTCTTTACAAAATTAGGATATTTCCTATACAGAGTTTTATACAATCGTCCACTTGAAGGCTTTTTCTGATAATTGAGCGGCCTAGTCATCACAACAATCAACTTGTCAAATCCTAAACCACGGGCAAAATCAACGGGAATACTATCAGATAAACCACCATCTAAGTACTTTTTCCCCTGCCAAACAACCATCTTTGAGACTACTGGTAATGCTGAACTAGCACGTAAAATTTCCATTTGTTCAAAAACACTATCAATTTTAAAATACTCAGGTTTACCAGATGTCATCTCTGTAGCAACTGCGTAAAAATCAATACTTGATTTTTTAAATGCTTCATCGTCAAATACATCCAATTTCATAGGAACTTCATAATAGGTGAAATCTTTATTAACAAAATTCCCTGTTCGAAGCCATGACCTTAGACTCATATATTTAGGGTGGGATAAATACTTTTTATTGTATCGCAAAGCCCTCTCTCGTTGTCTAGATACAAAATTAACACCAAACAATGCACCAGCAGAGACAGATATGATACCATCTACTTTTATTCCTGCATCTAGAAAAGCATCTAAAACTCCAGCAGTATAAAGACCTCTCATTCCGCCACCCTCTAAAACTAAACCAACAGACAACATAGGCAATCACTTTCTAATATTGATATTTGATTAAAGTATAGCAAAATATAGCTATTTTTTCTGAAAAAGAATATAAAGTTTAGATCATGTTAACTAAAAAGCCATGATAAACAACCGTCTAACATAGCCTTTTTGTTTTATAATTCTGCAACTTGGTACAACTCAAGTTCTGCTTGTGTTTCTGAGCCGAACATGTTGATCATTAATTTAACTTTGTTATTCTCAATCTCAACTACACGTCCTTCTTGTCCGATGAAAGCACCATCAATGATTTGAACAACATCACCTTCCTTGATATTAGTATCAAAGACATCAACGGTTTGTCCCATTGAGATGAGTATTGAACGAATCTCTTCTTCTAACAACGGTGTTGGTTTAGAGCGATTGCCGTGTGATCCAACAAATCCAGTAACGTTTGGAGTATTACGAACAACAAACCAGGCTTCATCAGTCATTACCATTTCCACAAGTACATAACCTGGGAAGCGATTTTCTTCAATTTCTTTTGTTTTCCCATTTTTCTCAACATTTACAGTTTGAGTAGGGATTTCCACACGCAAAATGTTGTCTAACATATTATAAGTTTGCGCACGTTGCAAGAGATTTTCCTTTACTTTATTTTCATAACCTGAGTAGGTTTGGAGTACAAACCAACCCTTATCAAAAGAATCTAACATAAGTTTTCCTTTCCTTAATAAAAAAGCCTTTTACGGCTTATTGGACTGCTATTTTCAATATATATTATAAAGAAAATAAAATAAGCTGTCAATTAAAGTACCGACTAAATCATTCTAAAATTCAAATAAAAAAGGCAAAGTTCTGATGAGGTTTGCCTTAAGATTTTGAAAGGATAGACCTTTCGGTTTATGTTTAAAAATAAATTTAATTTTTTTTATGCTTTAAAACTATCGTAATAAGACCTGCACTTAACATAACAATTAGTGATACAATTGCTAAGAGTGGACTTGCGGCTTCACCCGTTGATGGTAATTTTTTACTATACTTTTGGTTTTCAATAGCTTTTTTAACCGCCAAGTTTCCGCTAGTATTAACCGATTTTTTGGTTGCTGGTTTGGCTTCTGGTTTAGCCTCTGGCTTAACGTCTGGTTTAACTTCTGGCTTAGCCTCTGGTTTGGCCTCTGGCTTAACGTCTGGTTTAACTTCTGGCTTAGCCTCTGGTCTGGCCTCTGGCTTAACGTCTGGTTTAACTTCTGGCTTAGCCTCTGGTTTAACTTCTGGCTTAACGTCTGGCTTAGCTTCTGGCTTAACGTCTGGTTTGGCCTCTGGCTTAACGTCTGGTTTTTTATCTTCTTTAGTACCTCTGGTAAGGTCTTGAAGTTCTTTTAAAAGCTTTTTGACTTCATCAAGCATTTTTTTTGCTTCATCAAGTCCACTTTGACCAGTCCAAACACTTCTATTTCCGAAAGTTCGTTTATCTCTAAACCTATTCAAATAAGTTCCCACAGAGTCTGCATAATATCCAGGTGTAGGCAAAATACTTTTATGCTTTTCATAAATTTCTTTAGCCTTTTTGGATAACGCTAATCCTTTTAAACTTATTCTTTCAATTTTTTTAGCATACTGCTTTTGTAAGTTTTTCTGGGCAACTTCCTGTGCTGCTTGCTTAATACTATTTAAAGCATTCATTGCATCAGTAATATTGAGCTTACCTTCATTATACTGTTTCACTACATTATCAATTGCAGTATTATATCTCAACATTTCATCGTTAGATAAATTTTCTAACTTAGCAATTTCTTGCTTTTTACCATTGGCCTGATTTACCAATGTTTCTTTATTGGAATTAACAACTTTTTTAGCTTCTGCTACAAGCTCATCAACTTGACTCTTAGTGCTAGCTCTTTGAATTTTTTCTTTATATTCTTCTAAGACTTCGAGGCTTATATTTTTTATTGAAGCCACGTCATTTTGAGCCATGTGCTTAGCTTTTGTTGATTCAGCATTATTCAGTTGCGTGGCTTGTGTTACAAATTTAAGAATAAGTTGCGAATCTTTTGAAGAGCTAATAGATTTAACTAAAATATCTTTTTGGTCTGATGAAAGGAAACCTAATGATTTAATGATATCTTGAGAACGTCTTGACTGCTTAGCTAGTTCTTGATCACTAACTTTAACATGTGTAGCACTAGTACTTTTTATTGATTGAGGTTTAATTTTATGAATTGATTCAGCCTTAATTGTATTAATAGACTCGGCTTTGATTGTGTTAATTGGCTTAGCTTGAATTTTATTAATTGATTCGGCTTTGATTGTATTAATAGACTCTACTTTAATTTTATTAATGGACTCAGCCTTAATTGTATTAGTTGATTTACCCTGAATTTTATTAATTGATTCAGCTTTAATATTATTAATCGACTCAGCCTTAATTGCACCACTTCCCAATCTCTCAACTTTTAATCTTACGACTGGTATACTCTGTTTAATAATTCGTCCCTGAGGTAAAGTATTGTTAATTTCTGCTTCAGTACTATTAATTAATTGTGGAAGTGTATCCTGTGATGCTCTATTAAAATCATCTACTCTACTTAGAAGTATAGCAATAGCTTTGTCATTACCACGATATTTAGAAATCAAATTCTTCAGAGTAACCGCCCCTAAATTAACTTGTTTCTTATGAGGAATTGAATCCGATATTCCTGAACTAGTATCCGCGTGTACAATACCACTACATACAGCAAACGCTGCTGACATTGAGGCCAAACCATAAGCTGTTTTTCTTAAAAAGTATTTTACTTTTTTTTCGTTATTATTCATATTCGCTCCTTTATATAGTTAGTTAAAAATCCTAATTTATTAGGATAGGACCACGTTTATTTTAATTTAATTTGAGTTCCTTAACTAATTATATATCTTGTAGCTTTTTATTTCAACACTTTTCTTTAATTTATTTACATTTTATTAAAATAAATATTTTTTTTTAATATTTTTTTGCTCAACAATCTAGTAAAAACAATCAAAAGATTATTTTTTTATAATCTAGTCGGATATATATGTTATTTTCCACACAAAAAACCCTTAGTAAAATCTAAGGGTTTGGGTTGTTTCTATCTAAAATAATCTATTATTAAAATCGATTAATCAAGTCCATGACTCCTGCGGCTAACAGTTTGTCAAAGATGTAGATAACGATTGTGAAAAATACAGTGTATTCCAAGATGGAAATAAAATCTTTCCAACGTTGTTTTCGATTTGGCCAAGTAGTGTCACGCAATACTTGAAAAATCCCTTTGACAAACATTATCAGTTCTCCTTTTTGCAGTTTGTTACGCTATATCAACGCGTTTCTTTGTGTATTGTATATTTCTTACAATATTTACAAAATTTATTTACTTCTAGTCGTGTTGGCTTGGGGGTGCTACTTACTCCGATTGAGTAATTTCGGCTTCCGCATTCTGTACACGCTAGGCTTGCTTTCTTTTGTGCCATAACGCCTCCATAAATGCTATTTTAACATGATTTGTATAATCCTGCAAGCTATCTAAAGTAGTCCTTTAGACTATTCCAAGCATCTTTTACCTTCTCTTGGAAATTTGAATCTTCCACCGCTCTAGAAATATCTTGTGCAGCCTTACTTGCCGAATCTTTTAAATCATTAATAATTGAGCGTGATTCTTGGTTCGTTGTATTACTAGCATCTTGTGCATTATAAACTGAACCAATACCGTTTTGGAAATAAGCATTCTCAATATGAGTAAAACTAGACCCCTTAGTATACGGTAGTATATATGAAGCTTGAGTGCTAAATATATTTGAAGCTGTACCTGCACTAGAATCTGTCAAATAATGGTGTTTATCTGTCTTCTTAAACCCAACCCATTGACTAATAACGACATCAGGCGTATAGCCGACTACCCACTGGTCTCCAGACAAATTGGGGTTAAAATCTGTTTCGGTTGTTCCAGTTTTACCTGCCATTGTATAACCATAAACATTGGCATTAATAGCTGTACCATTTGAGAATGTTCCTAACATCATACTAGTCATTTTACTAGCCACTGAGCGACTAATAACTCGCTTAGGCTTATCTGTAAATTGCTTTACTAATTTTCCATTAGCTGTCTCAATTCGAGTAATCAAATGAGCGCGATGCATTATACCGTCATTTGCAAAAGTTGAGTAAGCTTGTGCCATTTCTAAAGGATTAGTGGTTACACTTCCACCTAGCGCCACTCCTAGCTCTTTGTTTGCTGATGACATATTTAGACCAAACTTCCTGCCATAAGTAAAGGCTTTATTGATTCCTAGTTTGTCTAAAGTATAAACAGCAGGAATATTATAAGAATTAGCTAGTGCTTGATACATCGGGATACTTTCAGTCTCAATCCCACCATAGTTACTTGGTTTATAACCATGAAAATCTTGAACTTTATTAGGAAGTTCTTTATCTATTGACCATCCTGAAGCAATAGCTGGTGAATAAACAACTAAAGGTTTTATGGTTGAGGCTGGACTTCTCTTTGATTGAGTCGCGTAGTTAAAACTTCTAAACTGTGCATCTTTAGTACTTTGAACACGTCCAACTAAACCTCTTACACCACCAGTTTTTGGATCTAAAGCTACGCTAGCACCTTGGGCAGATTGACCATCATAGTCAGATACAGGGAAGAGGCTAGTATCATCAAATGTTTTTTGCATTCCTGATTGATAATTTTGATCTAATGCAGTGTAAATCTTATAGCCATTATTGACAATATCTTTTTCTGAAATACCATAAGTATCAATGGCTTCATTGACAACAGCATCAAAATAGGATGGGTACCTGTAATCATTAATTTTACCAGCATAGGTATCTGCTAATCTATTTTTCATACCAATTGAAGCAGCTTCTTTAGCTTGAGACTTGGTTAGTTTACCTGCATCAACCATCGCTGCCAAAACAGTATCTCTTCGGTTAGTTGCATTTTCAACAGAATAATAAGGATTATAAACTTCTGGCCCTTTAAGCATTCCAGCAAGTGTAGCAGCCTCATCTACTGTCAAATTAGCAGCACTGGTTCCAAAATATTTCCTACTAGCATCTTCCACACCCCAAACACCATTACCAAAATAAGAGTTATTAAGATACATGGTCAGAATCTCAGCCTTGCTATATTTCTTAGTCAATTCTAGCGCTAAAAAGAATTCACGCGCCTTGCGTTTAATCGTTTGGTCCTGTGACAAGTAAGCATTTTTTGCTAATTGCTGGGTAATAGTTGAGCCTCCGCCAAATTTCCCAAGTGTAGCTACTGCCAAAAAAAATCGCTTAAAGTTTACACCATTATTTTCATAAAAAGTTCTATCTTCAGTTGCTATAACAGCATTTTTGAGATGATCAGAAATAGCATTTAACTCTACATAAGTTCCCTTTTGTCCCGAAAGTTTTCCAGCGTATTCTTTATTCTTATCATAAATGGTGGTAGTTGTTTTTAGAGCACTCTGTAAATCACTAACTGTAGCAGTTTTAGAAAGATAAAAAAGATAGCTACCAAATATAAGAATAAAAGCCATTAAGGCGATAAAAAGCAACTTCCCAATACGATAGCGCCGCCAAAAACGACGGATAGGATTCTTAGGAGAAGGGAGGTAACGATCAACTTTTTGTAGCCATTCAGGTCGAGATTTAGCATTTTTCTTTTGGTGACGAATGCCTCGCTGATACTGGGATTTACTAGGTCGGGTAATATCATCAATATCATAGACTTCTTCGCCATCCAAATTACTAGTTTCTTCTCTAGTTTCTTGTTCATTTTTTCTTGTCATTTCGTCGTTGTCTTCGTCAACACGAAATAAGTCTATAAACTTATCAAATAATTTCATAGACTTATTATATCAATTTTCAATAAAATGCTATAATAAAACCATGTCATTTTCATTAAAAATTAGAAATCCATACGGTGAACATACCGTTAAAGAACTCCTTGAAGATTATTTTTTGATTCCACGTAAGATTAGACATTTTTTGCGTGTTAAAAAACATGTACTTATAAACAATGAATTCATTAATTGGCAAACTGTCGTCCAAGAAAACGATACTATTACCTTAATCTTTGATGATGAGGATTACCCTACTAAAAAAATTCCTCTGGGCAGAGCAGAGCTTATTGATTGTCTTTATGAGGATGAACATCTTATTATCGTTAATAAACCTGAAGGTATGAAAACTCACGGTAACCAACCAAATGAAATAGCACTGTTAAATCATGTATCTGCCTATTCTGGACAAACATGCTATGTTGTTCATCGCCTAGATATGGAGACCAGTGGAGCTGTTTTATTTGCTAAAAATCCATTTATACTTCCCCTTATCAATCAACGCTTAGAACGAAAAGAAATTTGGCGTGAATATTGGGCTTTAGTTGAAGGAAAATTTTCACCTAAGCATCAAGTCTTGAGAGACAAAATTGGACGGAACCGTCATGACAGACGTAAACGAATCATTGATTCTAAAAACGGTCAACATGCTATGACAATCATTGACGTTTTGAAGTATACCCAAAATAGTAGTCTCATAAAATGCCGACTGGAAACCGGAAGAACCCATCAAATTCGCATTCACTTATCTCATCACGGACATCCTTTAATAGGAGATCCCCTCTACAACCCTTCTTCTAATAATGAAAGGTTAATGCTACACGCTCACCGATTGACTCTATCTCATCCACTAACTTGCGAAACTATTAGCGTAGAGGCCCCTTCATCTACTTTCGAGAAGATTTTAAACAATTATAAAAAAGGAGTTGGATAATAATTATCCAACTCCTTTTAATCATTATTGCTTAGTTAATGGCTTACTGAGTAGTGGTTTATGGTAATCAAATTCTCCATCACTAGATGTCTGCCAGATTACTGGGATGATCTTATTCCCTTCAATTTTTATTCCATAGGCGTATTTAACTTTAAGACCACCGATACCTCCTGTTACAAAAGTTGTAGTATCAGTACCTGATTCATATTGATAAAGGTAGAGCCCATTTCCCTTATCCTCCAACTTCGTAACTTTAGCAGAATGGTTACTTTCCTTAGATTTACTATCCTTGTAAACTTTTTTCTGAGTAACTTTACCATCCTTATCAAAAGTCATCGTTACTGTACCGTCCTCAACTTCACCTTTCCAACTTCCTACAAGGTTCTCTGGAAAAATGGAAACGGGATCAGCCTTAACTTTATTAGTTTCCTTAGCTACTGTGATATCTTTTTTACCATCATTAGAAATAAGGTAACTATTTCCTGATTTTTTCATAATAAAATTACCAGTTAAATTCTGAATAATGTGGCCATATGTTTTCTTATCAGGATCTGTTGATTTATCATAATTAAAATCATAATCGGCAGCAAAATTAACTTGATAACTTTCTTTCCCAACCTGTGTCATTTTATTAAGGACAATATTAGGAATAGTGAAATGGCTCGCTTTACGATTATCAGTTACAAATTTTGCTTTAATACTTTCTTTCAATCCTTTGTAAAAATCATTTTCGGCACCTTTTCCAAAAACTGTTCCTAAAGTCTGAGGGTCTTGCCCAGTTGATACATAAAGTATCAATTGATTGAAAGCAGTTATCAATTTCTGTCCAGCTTCTTTTTCATTTAATAAACCATCAACATCTAATTTGATTGTCTGATTATCAGCGATAGAGATTAATTTTTGTTTATGAGAGGTTATCTCACCATCATTAAAAACCTTTTTGATATAAGCTTTTGAACCATCAGTCACTGGATAATTCTCTACGGAATAGCTACCATCTTTTAATTTAGCAATACGATTATCACCAAAATAAAGATTACCATCCATAAGATTACTTGTTACTGTAAAAGATTTAAAAGCGACCGATAAATCAATAGTTTGGTTTTTACCATCATAATCTTTTTTGAGTTTAATCTCTTTTCCGTCACTAGTCCCTTCAAGGCTAGCAGTATAATGGGTTCTAGGTAAACGTTCCACCGTTACTGAAAAATGATCTGAATTGCTTGTTGCGACCTTTTTTTGATTCAACAAAACATCCAATTTAGGAACATTGGTTTTCAAGGTCAAAGACATAGGCTTATTAGCAATACGATAATCAGGGAATATACCTAAGCGACTACCTACACGCTTTAGATACATTGAATCATTTTTGTTTCCTTCTTTTATTTCCTGCCCTAATTTACGCGCCTCACTTTTAGACAAGGGCTCAAAATTAGCGTAATTGGCCTCATCATTTGTGATAGATTCTCCCGTATCTGACCAAACCATGTATTCTTTAATATTATCAAACGCTTGACCTGACGTACGAGAACGTGCTGCTACAAAACGACTAAGTACTTGTCCCTTTGAAAAATAAAAGAATCCTAGACTCAGAAGTGATACTAAAACTATACCAAAAATAACTAAGCACACTTTAACAACTTTTTTCTTAAAAAAATCAAACATACCTTATCCTCTCATTCACTTTATATTAAAGTAAATTGCTTAAAGAAAAGTTACAACACTGATAAAACAGCTGTATTTGTACTTGTAACCGCTATTTTTCTATTATAACAAAACGAAAAAAGGATTGAAACCATAATCCGATTTCAACCTCTAAAATTTTTGTCTATGATTATACCAAGTCCTGCAAGAAGCTCTCTCCAATCATCGCAGTATCAACACCAAAGTTATCCGCAACTGTTGCTGAAATATCTGCGAAATGCCCTACTGGGATAAGTCCGTTTCCTGTGAAGGATGGGCTATAGGCTAAGAGAGGAATGTATTCTCTTGTATGGTCTGTGCCTGCATAAGTTGGGTCATTACCATGATCGGCAGTGATCAAAAGTAAGTCTTTGTCACGCATTGCTGAAATGATCTCTGGAAGACGCTCATCAAACTCATGAAGACAATCACGATAGCCATGAGGATCACGACGGTGACCATAGAGAGCATCAAAGTCAACCAAATTAGTAAAGGAGAAGCCTTTTTCAAACTCTGATAACCCCATTGTTTTTATCAAAGTATCAATACCATGACTATTTGATTTGTTATGTCCCATATCATGATTAATGCCTGAACCATTAAAAATATCATTGATTTTACCAACAGCATAAGTATCGATGCCAGCTTGATCTAGTTTATTTAATACGGTATCTTCAAATGGTGATACTGCATAGTCGTGACGATTGGCTGTACGCGTAAAGTTGCCTGGTTCACCTACATATGGACGAGCGATAATACGACCAAGGAGAGCTGGACGCTCCATTGTGATACTACGAGCATATTCACAAATACGGTAGAGTTCTTCTAGAGGGATGATATCCTCATGAGCTGCAATTTGTAGGACTGGATCAGCTGAGGTATAGATGATGAGCTCACCAGTTTCCATTTGGCGTGGTCCGAAGTCATCAATAACAGCTGTCCCTGAATAAGGTTTATTCGCTTCACGAATAACTTTACGTCCTGAAAAATCCTCAATCTTTGTGATGATATCTTCTGGAAAACCATTCCAGAAAGTATCAAATGGCTCTGTAATATTTAAGCCCATGATCTCCCAATGCCCTGTCATTGTATCTTTACCAAGTGATACTTCTTGTAACTTCGTCGCGTAGCCACTTGGATTTTCTTCTGCAGGGACGGTCTTAAGCGCTTGGGGACGAGGAATATTACCAAGTCCGATTTTAGCCATGTTTGGCACCGCAAGTCCAACTGTTTTTGAAATGTGGCCAAGCGTGTCTGAAGCACCATCAGGAACTCCTGCATTGACAAAATCATTGGCATCTGGTGCCGCTCCAATACCCACTGAATCTAAGACAACTAAGTGAATGCGATCAAATTGTGACATAACTTCTCCTTTATCAATTGAAAATAGGAAGTCAGACCAGCATCCTTCCTATTTCCTTTATATTATTTAATAAGTGCCTTCTTCAACTTTTTGGTTCTTAACAATCTTGATGATACGGCTAGTACCCAAGCGTGAAGCTCCTAAAGCAATAAATTTTTCAGCATCTTCCAATGATGAGATTCCACCTGCTGCCTTAATTTTAACACCTTCGCCGACATATTTTGCCATCACTTCAACATCTTCAAATGTAGCACCTGCTGTCGAAAAACCAGTAGAGGTTTTAATAAAGTCTGCACCTGAACGTGTGACAACTCCACAAAGTTCGATAAGTTCTTCTTTAGTTAATTGACATGTCTCAACGATAACTTTTAAGATATGGTCTTGACATGCAGCCTTGATTTGACGAATTTCTTCTTCAACAGTATCAAAATCCCCATTTTTAACGTCTGTCAAATTAATGACCATGTCAATTTCATCAGCACCATTTTTAATAGCATCTTGACATTCAAAAACCTTCGCTGCAGTTGTACTATAGCCATTTGGGAACCCAATAACAGTACAAATAGCTAATTTACCTGAAACGTACTCTGCTGCTTTTTTGACGTAAGAGGCTGGAATACATGCTGAAGCTGTTTCATAAGCCATTGCATCATCTAAAATTGTTTGGATTTCTGGCCATGTTGCTGTTGTTGCTAGCAAAGTATGGTCTACCGTTTTTAAAATATCTTTTACTTCCACGTTACTATCCTTCTTTCTTTTGTCAACTTTTAGAATAGAGTTACAATACCGACGATAAAGGCGCTAAGCATACTTACAGCAATACCACCAATCATTGCACGGAAAACAAGTCGAGCTAGGGTGCCACGTTTCTCTGGACAAAGAACAGCAATACCTGAAACACAAATACCTAAACTTGATAAATTAGCAAAACCACAAAGTGAAATAGTTGCTACCAATGCTGTACGATAATCTAAAGATTTGATTAGGTGACCCAATTGTTGGAACGAAACAAACTCATTTAAAATCAACTTACTTCCAAGAAGGTTTCCTTCTAGAAGAATGTTTTTGTGGTCAAATCCCATAAGAAAACCAAATGGAGCAAAAACATATGAGAAGATTTGTTCTAAGCGGATTCCCAATCCACTTAACATCATATTAATCAAAGAAACTAAACCAACAAAGGCAATCAAACTAGCACCAATTGAGAAAGCCATTTGTGCACCTGTGCTTGCACCCTCAGCGATTGCATCAATCACATTGGCGTTATTACCTTTATTATCCATCTTAATGTCATCAATTTTTTGAACAGGTTCTGTTTGAGGCAATAAGATTTTAGCAATGAGAATACTGCCAATAGGAACCATTGTTGAAGCAATCAAGAGATATTCCATTGGAATGCCTAATGCAATGTAGCCACCAAGAATAGAAACTGACATACTTCCCATACCTGATACCAACACAACCATTATCTCACTATCAGTCATACGACCTAGGTATTTGCTAACCAAAATTGGACTGTCTGTTTGACCAAGAAACATATTAGCTACGGCAACAAAACTCTCAACCTCTGAGGATTTCATAATTTTACCAACACCCTTACCTATCCATTTTACTACAAATCCAAGGATTCCTACATAATAAAGTAGACTAACTAGGGCAGATAAGAAAACAATATTACCAAGCGTTTGAATGGCGAAAATAAAACCAGTTTTTGCTCCACTATCTGCTAATGAACCAAACACAAAATTTAAACCAGCTTGACCACAGTTGATTACTTTAGTAACTCCAGTTGAAACAACACTAACAACTTGTTGGCCTAGTGGGATACGTACTAAGATTAGCGCAATAATGAATTGAACGATAAGAGCTTTTCCAATTAAACTTAGAGAAACACTCTTACGATTGAAAGAAATTGCATACACAATTCCTAATACCAATAAAATACCAATAATACTATAAATAAATTGCATGATGACTTCCAAAACCTCGCTTATTGTGATTTATCATTTTCAATAAGTGTGCGGAGTGCTTCAACAGCAACTTGAATAGCTGCTTCTGTGTCATGAGCCATTGGGTTATCCATACCCAAAGCGTTGCGTTCTTGATTACCAACAACAAGGAAATCTGATCCACAACGAACTCCTAGATGACTTGCTGCTACAAAAAGAGCTGCAGATTCCATTTCAGACGCTTTTGTTCCCAGACGTTTCCATGCTTCCCATTTATTTAATAATTCATAACTAACTGGCATACGTTCTGGCTCATGTTGTCCATAAAATGCATCTTTACATTGAACTACTCCTGCGTGACTTGTGTAACCAAGCTTTTTAGCTGCATTAACTAGAGCATTCGTTACCTCCAAGTCAGCTACAGCAGGAAATTCAATCGGAGCATATTCTTTACTTGTACCTTCCATACGGATAGCTCCAGTTGCAATAACGATGTCTCCGCCTTTAACATCAAGGTCAATACCACCACATGTTCCAACACGGATAAAGGTATCAGCGCCACAGAGTTTCAATTCTTCCATCGCAATAGACGCTGATGGACCACCAATACCAGTTGAAGTAACACTGACTTTTTCACCGTTTAATGTACCTGTATAAGTAACATATTCACGGCTGTCTGCTACAAGAACTGCATTATCAAAATGTTCTGCAATTTTTGCACAACGTTTTGGATCACCTGGCATGATAACATAACGACCTACATCACCTGGACGAATCTGTAGGTGATATTGCAATCCGACTTCACCTGAATAATTCTGCATGATAAAGACCTCCTTAATGTCTTGTCTATTTTTTTACACTTGTATAATAACATACAAGACAACCTTTGTAAACGCTTTTATCGAAAGAAAACGTTTTATTTTTTAACTTGATTTTTCTAATTTTTTCAATTAAACTAACTTGTATACGGAGGTTACAATGCCTAAAAATGAACTAAATAATAAACTAAATAAACTAAAGCATGTGCAAGTCTACAATAAGATTTTTAACATGATCCAAGACGGTACTTATTCTCCTGGAATGCAATTGCCTTCTGAGCCCGAATTAGCAGGGCAACTTAATGTTAGTCGAGCTACTTTACGAAAGTCATTAGCACTATTACAAGAAGACCATTTGGTTAAAAATATCAGAGGAAAAGGTAATTTCATTAGAGAAAATTCTAGCAACTTGTCTGAAAACGGTTACGAAAATAGACAACACCCTATTAAAACTTGTCTAACTTCCAAAATTACAGAAGTGGAATTAGAATTTCGTGTAGAGGTTCCTGCAGAAGCTATCACAGCTTCACTTAAACAAGAAACCCCTGTAGTTGTTATTGCTGATCGTTGGTACCACACCGATGATGGACCATTAGCTTACACACTTTCTTTTATCCCTATCGAACTTATTTCAGATGCTGAGATTTCTTTACATGATACTAAACAGTTGTTAAACTTCATTGAAGAAGGTATCTATCAAGAAGGCATATCAAGCCACTCACAAAGCCATTTGGGATATGCGACATCTGGCAATTTTTCAGCAACCAAATATACCCTATCCGATCATGGACAATTCATATTAATACAAGAAACAATTTTTAACCAAGAGAAAATACTAATGTGTAATAAGCATTACGTTCCCATTGAGCACTTTGAATTGTCCATTACCTCTCATTAAGGAGACAAGCCTATGCAAAATAGACTATTAAAAGTTGCTTTTTTCATAACTTTTACCGAATTAATTATGGGCCTAATAGTTGGCGCTTATTTTAAGTTAAGTTATTTTCTAGCCCCTCCAAAGGAACCGTCAATGGGTGCTGGGTACGGAATGCTCTTTGCTATGTTATTTATACTTATTAGTTACTTAATTCTATTAGCCATAATTCAATTCTTAGCTTATCAATCTCAATCTAAGATAATAGCAATCATTGTTTTGCTACTTTTTTTCCTCCCACTACTGGCAAATATTGGATGGCCTATCCTTATGATCTTCTTACCGCAAGTGGTAGTGACTATCATATCTCTATTATCACAACATAAAACTCCCCTTTAACAAAGGGGAGTTTTATGTTGTGATAAGTTAGTGATTAGAAGCCACCCATCATAGATGGATCCATTGCAGGAGCTGTAGGAGCTTCTGGTTCAGGTTTATTTGCTACTACTGCTTCTGTAGTCAAGATAAGACTTGCTACAGATGCCGCATTTTGAAGTGCAGAACGTGTTACTTTGACAGGGTCAATGATACCTGTGGTAACCATATCTACCCATTCTCCATTAGCCGCATTAAATCCTGTACCAATTTCAGACTGTTTTAAACGTTCAATAATAACTGAACCTTCATATCCAGCATTGTAAGCAATTTGACGAACAGGCTCTTCGAGAGCACGAAGAACAATATTACGTCCAGTCTCCTCATCACCATTAAGTTTCAGTGCCGCTACTTTTTCAATAACGTTCACAAGAGCCGTACCTCCACCTGAAACAATACCTTCTTCAACTGCAGCACGCGTTGCATTTAACGCATCTTCGATGCGAAGTTTCATCTCTTTTAATTCTGTTTCAGTCGCTGCACCAACTTTAATTACTGCTACACCACCGGCTAACTTGGCAAGTCGTTCTTGTAATTTTTCACGATCAAAATCAGAAGTTGTAGCCTCCATCTGTGACTTAATGATAGCTACGCGATTAGCAATTGCTGATGAGTCACCGGCACCTTCGACAATAACAGTAGAATCTTTATCTACTGTTACTTTAGCAGACTGTCCTAAAACTTGCATAGTAGCATCTTTTAAGTCTAAACCAAGGTCTTCAGTAACGACAGTTCCTCCTGTTAGGATAGCAATATCTTCCAGCATGGCTTTACGACGATCACCAAATCCAGGCGCTTTAACAGCTACGACATTGAAAGTTCCACGAATTTTATTAAGAACAAGCGTTGGGAGAGCTTCTCCATCAACATCATCAGCGATGATTAGCAATGGACGATTTGTTTTAAGAACCTCTTCTAATAATGGTAAAATTTCTTGGATATTTGAAATTTTCTTATCTGTAATAAGGATATACGGATTCTCAAGTTCAGAGACCATTTTCTCGTTATCAGTTACCATATACTGTGACAAGTACCCACGGTCAAACTGCATTCCTTCTACAACTTCAAGCTCTGTTTCCATACCTCGCGATTCTTCAATAGTGATAACACCATCATTACCCACGCGCTCCATAGCTTCAGAAATATATTCCCCAACTTTTTCAGAACGTGAAGACACAGCTGCAACTTGAGCAATAGCTTCTTTGCCTGAAACTGGTTGTGCAATCTCTTTTAGCTCTTCAACTGCTGCTGAAACAGCTGTTTCAATACCACGACGAATACCAATCGGATTCGCCCCTGCAGTTACATTTTTAAGACCTTCCCGTACAATAGCTTGGGTCAAAACAGTAGCAGTTGTAGTGCCATCCCCTGCAATATCATTAGTTTTTGAAGCCACTTCTGACACAAGTTTAGCTCCCATATTTTCAAAGTGATCTTCTAGCTCAATTTCTTTAGCAATTGTCACACCATCATTTGTAATTAAAGGCGAACCAAATGCTTTTTCAAGAACAACATTACGGCCTTTAGGACCTAATGTTACTTTGACTGTATCAGCTAAAATATCAACACCACGCACCATTGCTGAGCGGGCATCTGCTGAAAATTTAATATCTTTTGCCATAATTTAATACCCAGGCCTAAAATTTAACAAAGTCTACTTTCTTTACAAAGCAACTTTTCTCTAATAGGCCTATATCCTTTCTTGCTTAATAAAACCTATTTAACGACAGCAACAATGTCACTTTCACGAACAACTGTCACTTTTTCGTTACCGTCTTTAACTTCCAAACCAGCACCATTTTCGACTAAAACAGTATCACCCTCTGCAACGCTAGGTGCAACTAATTCCCCTGTTAAGGTACGAATACCGTCACCCACAGCAAGAACTTTGGCTGTCTTTGTCGCATCATGGCTTGCTCCTGCAAGAACAAAACCACCGACAGATTTCTCTTCAGTTTCAACAAACGAAATGATCACACGATCACCTAATGGTTTTAACATAATAAACGAACCTCCATACGAGATATATTTTGATTTTTTAGCACTCCTATACAGAGAGTGCTAACTACAAAAACTATTCTATCACTTGGTCAGAATTAGTCAAGAGAAAAGGCACGTTTCAAACAAGAAAAATTTCCCTAGTTATCCTGTCCATTCACTAGAGAAATTTATATTTTAACCTAAGACAAGGGCATCATCTATCAACTGTTGACCTGAGTTTTTATGGAAAAGTTCCATTAATTCTGCAACTGTTAAGTTTCTCTTTGCTTCTCCTTTAACATCAACAACAATTTTCCCGTGATAGAGCATCACGAGACGATTACCATAAGCAATGGCATGTTCCATATTGTGTGTAATCATTAAGGCTGTCAATCGTTGTTCTTCTATCACTTTCTGTGTTAATTCCATAACCATATCGCTAGTTTTGGGATCTAGAGCCGCTGTATGTTCATCCAGTAATAATAATTTGGGACGAACAAGAGTTGCCATAGCTAACGTGAGGGCTTGACGCTGACCTCCAGATAAAAATGCAGCATCAGTCTTCATTCGATTTTCTAAGCCTAGACCTAATTGTGATAGAGACTTTTTAAATAGTTGACGGTCATCGTCAGTCACTGACTGTCTAAAAATGTGACGCTTATTGCCTCTTTTATGTGCAATTGCCATATTTTCTTCAATCGTCAAATTTGTTGCAGTTCCCATTCTAGGATCCTGAAAGACTCGACTAATATCCTTAGACCGTTTTTCTACAGAGTCTTTAGTAATTGATTGGTTGTCTAATGTGATTGCCCCCTGATCAATAGAGATTAGACCAGCAATACAGTTAAGGAGGGTTGATTTTCCTGCACCGTTACCTCCAATTACTGAAATAAAATCACCGTCTTCAATCGTTAAATCTAAACCACGTAAAACATGGTTCTCATTGACAGTTCCTTTTCCAAAAGTTTTGTGCAGATTGACTAATTCAAGTAATGACATGTTCTTATCCTTCCTTTGTAAGCGATTTAGAGGTTTTTACTCCTAGTTTAGCTCGTAATTCTGGGACATACAAAATGAGAGCCAACAAAATTGCTGAAACCAACTTTATCATCTGTGCATCAATATCGGTTGTTAATATGAAAACAATAATCATACGGTATAAAACAGAACCTAATACAATTGACCATAACCTTTTGCCAAGAGGTAAGTATTTTATCATTACTTCTGCCAAGATAATTGAAGCTAATCCAATAACGATTGTGCCCACTCCCATATTCAAATCTGCATAGCCATTATTTTGCGCTAAAAGTGCACCAGATAAAGCAATCAGGCCATTCCCAATCATATATCCTAGCATTTTCATCCGATCTACTTTAATACTATTGGCTTGTCCCATAGCCTCATTATCACCTGTCGCTCTTAGAGCTAATCCTAGTTGGGTATTTAAAAAGAGATACAAAATTAAGATAACCAAGCCTACACAAACAATTCCAATTAATAAAACTGCTGAAAGTTTATTTAAACCTAATCTTGTTACCATTGTAACCAAAGTATTTTTGAGAGCAAAAGAGACGTTTGATCTTCCTAAAACAAGTAAATTAATAGAGTAAAGTCCTGTCAACGTAATAATACCTGTGAGGAGGGCTGGTATTTTCATTTTAGTATGAAGAAAACCCGATACTAGTCCTGCCAACATACCACCTAACATGCCCGCTATGGTTGCCACAATTGGATTAATATCATTAACGATACATAAGGCGCAAACTGCAGCCCCCATAGGGAAAGCCCCTTCTGCAGAGAGATCGGCTATGTCTAAGATACGAAAAGTGATAAACACGCCAATTGCCATAATTGACCAAAGTAATCCTTGCGAAATTCCGGATAAGATAATATCTAACATACAATACCTTTCTGATTATTTATTATTTTTAATACTTGAAACATCAATTCCAAGCTCTTTTGCCATATCTTCATTAACTACTACTTTTAGATTTTGAGGATATTCTGAAGGAACTTTAGCGACGTCTTTACCTTTGAGGATTTTAACAGCTTGTCTTGCTGTTTGACGACCTAAAGCCTCATAATCAGCCCCATAAGAAAAGAGCAAACCACTTGGTACCATATCTGCTGAACCTCCCACAACAGGCACTTTTAATTCTTTCGATAGATTCCCTAACAGCGTTACTGAGCTGGCTATAATATTATCTGTTGGTACAAAAAGAACATCTGTTTTAGACATTAAACTCTTAGCAGTATCTTGTACATCATTAGTGGAAGAAATACCTTTAACACTTGTTTTAATCCCCGCCTCTTGGAAGATCTTTTTTGCTTGTTTTACCTGAACTTCTGAGTTACGCTCGCTAGTGGTATACATAATACCAACACGTTTAGCCTTAGGCATTACTTTTCTCAAAAGGGATACTTGCTTTTTAATTGGAGACATGTCACTTGTACCAGTCGCTAAACCTTCAGGTTTTTTCATTGATTTTACTAATTCGGCTGATACCGGATCTGTCACTGCTGTAAACAAAATAGGTGTTTCTGTTGACACAGTTGTCAACGATTGAGCCGCCGGAGTCGCAATTCCCAATACTAATTTATTATCTTTAATGAGTTTTTCAGAAATTGATTGGATATTTGACTGATCCCCTTGAGCATTCTTATACTCAATTTTGATATTTTTGCCATCTTTATAGCCTTCTTTAGCTAATTCTTTTATAAATCCTTTTCTAGTGGCAGTTAGAGAGGGATGTTCTACATATTGTAAAATACCAATATGTTTTACATCAGATTGACCATTTTGAGAAGATTGTGAACAAGCTGTCATCAGAACAGTTGCTAAAACGCTGCTAATTACCATCTTTGTTATTTTTTTCATTACTGTCTCCTTGTAATACCATCAAATTTTCCATAAAACAAAAAACCAACTAGACCCTACATCTAGTTGGTTAATTATTTCTCTCAATTCCTCTGTGCACGAGAGGACGAAAAAATATTGCCTTAGCCAACTAGATTATTGAAATGATCTAATCGGCTCTGCTTTCATCATAAAATGCTTTAGCTTCATAGATACAAACTTTGCGTGACGTTTGTATCCTTGAGGCTACAAACGTCTATCTAAAGAAACTAAAGTAATAATAAGTATTTGTTTGTTTAATAATAGACGATTTGATTAACATATTATTCTCTCCTTGTTTATGGTTGCCTATAAGTTTACGTCATTTAAAAATAATTGTCAATAGTTAAATTTGATTTTTTTGAAAATTCTTGTTAGATAGATAATTTAAATAATAGTCATTCGTTGATATAACACGCTTTTAAAGAAATTTAGATTTGCTATCCTTAATTTTCCATATACTCTACTAAAGCATAATAAATACCATCGTTATCATTATCCTGAGTTACATTTCCAATTCTCTCTTGTAAATCTTTAGGAGCATTCGCCATGACAAAACCTTTACCCACAATTTCAAGCAGATTTAAATCATTATAGTTATCACCAAACGCAATAGAGTCTGCAAGAGAAATATCTAAATAGTCTGCTAAAGTTTTAGCAGATTTTCCTTTTTCAATACCTGGAGCCATTATTTCAATAAAGTAAGGAGCAGATTGTGCGATTGATAAATGTGGATATTGAGCTTTCAAAGTGTTCTCCAATTCTCCCATCAGAGATGGTTCTCCCATCAAGAGAAGTTTATGAATCCTATCTTGCTTCTCTAACTCCATCAAACTCATCTCTTTAGATTGTAAACCAACAATCTCCTCCTCTTTTTGGACCCACTCATTTTCTTTATCACAGGAATACCATTCATGATAACGATAGACATTCCATGCAATTTTCGAATAATGCTTGCTTACATAAGAACAAACTTGTAAGGCAACTTGACCATCCATTGTGTGGGAAGCAATTGTTTTTTGTTGCATATCTTGTATTAAAGCCCCATTATAGGAAATAATATAAGAATCTATTCCAATTTGTTCCATAATCGGAGTAATTGCCTCAGGCATCCTAGCTGATATGGGAACGAAAGTAGCCCCTTGAGCTACTATTTGTTTAATTCCCTGCCGTGTCTTAGGTGTTACTTTAAAATTACTGTTAATTAAAGTACCATCAATATCACTAAATATTAGCCTTACCATATTATCCTCCAAAATATAATTGTACGCGCTTACTTTACTCTAACACTTAAATTTTTGTTTCGCAAATAAACTTCGTCTGGTCTAATGAGACTACTAATATAAGCTATATTTCAAAACAAATTAGTTTATTTCTCTCAATGAACGGTGTAATATGTTACTATATAGTAATAATAGGAGGATTAACTATGCCGTATCCATACAAAGCCAATCATTCCATTGAATCAATCACCTTAAAAGTAAATGACCTCGAAAACCTCGTAAACTTCTATAGCGATATCATTGGGTTAACTGTTATTGACAAATCCAGCACTAGAGCCTTACTAGGGGTAAATCAAAAAATCCCTCTTATTATCCTTGAAAAAACTGAACTTGAAAAGCATAGTACCTATGGCCTTTATCACACTGCTATTTTAGTACCAGATGAATACCATCTCAGTCTAGCTCTAAATCATTTATTATCTCAGCATATCCCTCTAGAGGGTGGAGCTGACCATGGCTATAGCAATGCTATCTATCTAAGTGATCCTGAAGGTAATGGAATCGAAATTTATAATGATAAGGATATCTCTATGTGGGATATCAGAGAGAGTGGACAAATTATTGGTATTACTGAAAGACTAGATATTGACAATTTACTTGACAGCCTTGTCAACGTTCCTAATAATTATAAGCTTTCTGAAAAAACTCGTATTGGTCATATTCATTTGAGTGTTAAAGATGCTAAGATTAGCTCAAAACTCTATCAAAATGTTTTTGGCTTTGATGAGAAATTTGCAATCCCGACAGCTAGTTGGATTGCATCCGGCAACTACCATCATCATCTAGCCTTTAATAATTGGGCTGGTCCAAATCTTTCTAAAAACCAAGAAGATAGACCCGGAATTTTCTTATTGACAATTGCTTACAATGATGACAACCTTTTTAGAGATAGCTTAAAAAAAGCGCAACTTTACCAACTGACTTTCCTTGAAAAACAAGATCATTATTATATTATTGAAGATTTTGATGGCATCCGAATTAAAGTTGTTCTAAAACCAGAGAATTAACCATTACTTGACTTTTGCCTCTTCATTTTACATAATGTCAATATGATAAAAATTTTGATCCCAACTGCAAAAGAAATGAAAGTGTGTCAAAACATTGCAAGGCCTAAACTGAGTGCACAAACGCAAATTATAATTGATTATTTTTCTACTTTAACTGTTTCAGACTTAGAGGATATCTACAGAATTAATACAAGTGCAGCTCGTTGTGAGGCTCAAAGATGGCAAGATTTTAAATGTAAACAACTTACTCTGAATCCTGCTATTAAGTTATTCAACGGTCTTATGTACCGCAATATCAAAAGGCACAACTTATCCATAAGTGAAGCACAATTTATGGAAAATTCTGTTTTTATTACTAGTGCTCTTTATGGCATCATTCCTGCTATGACACTAATATCCCCTCATCGTTTAGATTTTAACACTAAAATCAAAATCAACAATAACTCTCTTAAAGTTTTTTGGCGTGAAAATTACGATACTTTTATGCAGTCAGATGACATTATGGTTTCTTTGCTTTCTAATGAATTTGAAACCGTCTTTTCTCCTAAAGAGCGTCAAAAACTAATACATCTTAACTTTATTGAAGATCGAGATGGCCAATTAAAAACCCACTCTACCATATCAAAAAAAGCAAGAGGAAAGTGTTTAACTGCTATGATGGAAAATAATTGCCAAACTCTAGAACACTTAAAGCAATTACGCTTTGATGGCTTCTGTTATGATAATGAACTCTCAGACTCTAAGCAATTAACTTTTGTTAAAAAACAGACTTAAGTAACTATTTATCCACAATTTATTCACACAAAAAGCAAGAGATAATCGTATCTCTTGCTTTTTGACAAACTTGTAAGGTCTAAAAACCTCTCTATATCAAGGTTTCAAATAATATTAACAAAAAATAATTGTTATCAACAACTTGTGGATAACTATGGGGATAGACAGAGGATAATCTGTTTATATAAAGTTGATTACTTAACATTAATGTCATTTTATATACCTTTAGATTTCAAAAATACTTGTTAAATTAACAATAATAAACGTCAACATCTTGTCACAGACTGTCAAATACTTATAAACAAGCTGTGGATAAACATAACTTTCAATTTCTATTTAAAAGTTAATTTTTGACACTAAAGTAAATCATCTCGTTTGACTTGTTCATAACTATTGTCACCATCGTTTAATCCTTCCCAAATCACGACTTCACCTTCTTTTAAAGATTTTTGTACATCAATGATTCTTTGATTTGAAGATCCTCTAAATTGTAGCATTAAATTTCGCTTACTTTGATCAAACCTACCATCCACTAAAATATCAATCAAAGATAACATCTCCAATTTATCTTGAGTCTCCAGCATCATTTCTTCCCAAGTATACCCCGTCCATGACCAAATATCTTTTTCTGGCAATTCACGTCGGATACGCTGAAGAAGTGGCAGCAAAATACCTGTATTTAAGAACGGCTCTCCACCTAATAACGTTAAACCTTGGACGTAAGGTTGTGCCAAATCTTTCATAATTTGATCTTCAAGCTCTTTTGTATAAGGGATTCCGGCTCGAAAGGACCATGTAGCAGTATTATAACACCCTTTACAGTGGAACATACATCCAGCTACGTAGAGTGAATTTCTAACACCTTCACCATCTACAAAATTAAAAGCTTTATAATCAATGATATGGCCATGACTTAATTCTTCGCTTTTCCACTCCCCAGGCTTTGGAGTATTCCAACTTGCTTCTTCTGACATTTCTAACCTCTCTATTGATATGAAAAGAACCAGAACTAACTGGTCTTTTTATTATTATCTTAAAGTACTATTTTAGGTTATCCAATAACGCTCTGTCTGATGACGACAATCTTCTAAAACACCACCGTTAGCTAATATTACTGACTTGCTGGCATCATTGTCTACATGGCATGTCACAAGTATTTCATTGATATTTTTTAGATGTGCTTGCTCAATTCCTAGCTTCAACTGTTCTTTAGCATAACCTTTGCCACGCTGGCGAGGTCGTATGGAATAACCAATATGTCCACCTTTTTCTAAAAGAGTATCATTTAGTCTTAAACGTAAATTTAAGAAACCTATAGCATTATTATCATTGTCAAAAGACACAAACTGAATATATGGAACAAAATTATCAGGAACACCTATCCCTAACTCCATATTTAGGTTATGATCTAGCCAGTCTTCAAAATGCATAGTTGGTTCATAAAAACCACCATCCATTGAACTACTTTCTTTTTGAAACTCTTTATACATGGCTAAAATTTCTTCTTTATCTTCTAACACTGGGCGCCGTAATTTCATATTGTTTCCTATTCCATTATCTTCAAGTTAAGCATTCCAAAAGGAGCATTCGCTTTATTAATCTGGTCACAAATAAAATGACTCAATAAACTAGACTTTGGTGATATAGGATTGACACCTGTAGTGATAGCTTGAATAAAAGCATCAATCATTGGTTCAAAACCACGTTTCTCTAGAGTGCTTGCCCAAGAGCCAAAACCGATAGCACGACGATCAAAGCCATCAATAACAGAAAGATTTGACAAATCATCTAATGAATAGGTTACTTCTGGCGACTCTATTTCAATTATTTCTCGACGAGACCCCGACTGCAGGTTCATGCTTGCTTCTATTATCTCACTGTCTGTTTCTAGCGTTACTGATACTTGTAATATCTTATTCCCATCACGTTTAGTCACAAAGTATCCTCTTTTAACAACATTATTTGTCAAAAATAGCGCCGTATCTAAAGGATGGATAAACATATCAAAAAGCTTATATTGAAAATCCGCTGGTGCATTGACAGCATTTTTAAAGGTGCGAATATGGTTTTTATCTTCTACTTTTTTCATTTCCATAATACGTGGTGCAAAGCGACGATTAAAACCTGCCATTAAAAATGTTTTATGATCCTTCGCCAAATCATACAATGCTTTAGTTGAAGTATAATCTTCTGTCAAAGGCTTATCCATAAAAACTGGAATACCCTTTTTTAAAAAAAGCTTTGCTATATCAAAGTGAGCACTAGTCGCGACATGAATGAAGACTCCATCCAAAGGATGCTCGGCTAGACTATCTAAACTGTCATAAGCTGTAGAAGAACCAAAAAGCATATTAACTTCTTCTAAAATCTGTTTTTGGCGTGTAAAAAGATGCCAGTGCACACCTGTCACTTGACGCATATAAGGTAGATAAGCTTTCTGTGAAATACCTCCTAAACCGACAATTCCAAGTTGCAACATAGCATCCTCCTTCTATTTTTTCTTTGCCTTTTCCAAAAATTGTTTCCTTAAATCTTTTAGACGTGATTTTTGATTAGCATTCTCTCCAGTAGAGTGCTTCTCATGGAACTTCTGTACTTGTGCTTGCCCTTTGTAATCTAATTGGTATTTCCCCATATCTTAATAACTCCTTCTATTTTATCTTCTTATTTTAACATATAATAGACCAGAGGTTTTAATAGAGGTTTTAATTAATTGCCTTGATTTTTAATACTTGATCCGTTCATATGTTTTACACGAGCAGAGATTTCCTTATGACGACCATTAACCATCGGACGAGCCTGTGGATTACCTAAGTAACCACATGTACGTTTGACAACATCTACTGTCTTAGGGTCGCTGTTACCACAATTTGGACAAGTAAAGCCTCGATCTGTCGGTGTAAAATCCCCTTCAAATTGACATTGGTAACACTTATCAATTGGTGTATTAGTACCTAGATAACCTACCCGATCATAAGCATAGTCCCAAACTGCTTCTAAAGCTTTTGGATTCTGTTGCAAAACAGGGTACTCACAGTAGTGAATAAATCCTCCTGATGCACCCGTTTCAGGATAGATTTTCTCAAAATCTAGTTTTTCAAAAGGTGTTGGATTCTTACGCACATCATAGTGGAATGAATTAGTGTAGTATTCCTTATCAGTAATATCAGTTACTATACCAAATTTTTCAGTATCTAAACGACAGAACCGGTCAGTCAAGCTCTCCGATGGTGTCGAATAAACTGAAAAATGATAATCATACTCATCAGACCAATCTGCACATAACTGCTTCATCTTACGAACGATGTCTACAGTAAATGCTTTAGCTTGATGATTATCTTCCCAGTCACCACCATAAAAAACACTCGCCACCTCATATAAACCAATATAACCAAGAGACACCGTTGCACGGCGGTGATTAAAGAGTCGATCAACATTGTCATATTTTCCTAAACGTTCTCCAAATGCTCCATACTGGTAAAGAATGGGCGCATTTGCTGGGATAGCCTCTTTGACACGTTCCACACGATAAACCAAGGCATCTCTAGCAATACTCATACGTTCATTAAATATCTCCCAGAATTTATCCATATCACCGTTAGACTCCATGGCAATGCGCGGTAGATTAACTGTTACAACTCCAAGATTCATACGACCAGATGTTACATCCTGACCATTTGCATCTCGCCACCCTTGTAGGAAAGAACGACAGCCCATAGGGGCTTTAAAAGAGCCCGTTAAGTCAATAATTTTATCATAAGAAAGGACATCTGGATACATCCGTTTTGTCGCACACTCTAGTGCTAATTGTTTAATATCATAATTGGGGCTATTTTCTTCTAAATTAAGGCCTTTTTTAAGCGTAAAAATTAATTTTGGAAAAATAGCAGTACGATGCTCGCTTCCTAAACCTTGAATCCGAATTTTCAAAATCGCTTTTTGAATTTCTCGTTCAAACCAATTAGTTCCTAATCCAAAACCAAGCGAAGTAAATGGCGTTTGCCCATTTGAAGTAAATAAAGTATTAATTTCATACTCCAAAGATTGCATGGCATCATATATATCTTTTTGTGTTTTAGCGCGCGCATAGTCTTCTTGTTTATCTTCAATAACCCATTCTTTTGCATCTTTTAAATGTTTTTGATAATTTAACTGTGCATAAGGAGCTAAAAACTCATCAATGCGATCTGCTGTACAGCCACCATATTGACTTGAAGCAACGTTCGCAATAATCTGTGAAATCTGAGCAGTCGCTGTCTGAATAGATTTTGGACTCTCAACTTCTGCATTACCAATCTTAAAACCATTTGCAAGCATTCCCTTAAAATCGATTAAACAGCAATTTGTCATGGGAGTGTATGGGCTGTAATCTAAATCATGATAATGGATATCACCCTTTTGATGTGCATTTGCTACATGAGAAGGTAACATTTTCAGACCAATTGATTTCCCTACAATACCTGCTGTTAAATCACGTTGGGTATTAAACACATCAGAGTCTTTATTAGCATTCTCATTAACAACAGTTTGATCCTTATTAATTAATTTTCCAATAGAAAAATTGATATCTGTAGCCTGTGAACGCTCAAAATCGCGTTGGGTACGATAATTGATATATTCTTGTGCAATAGCGTACTCATTAGCTTCCAATAATTTATGTTCAACGATATTTTGTATTTCATATATCTTGATGTTATCTTTAAAACGATTGTAGATCTCAGCGATGACATGATCTGCAATCATCTCAAGTTTAGCCTCAACTAAAGGAGACATTTTGATAACTTTATTACTAGCTTTTAATAGAGCCGTGTAGATTTTATACTTATCAAAGCTGACCAAACGCCCGTCACGTTTAATCACTTTGATATCAGATTCTGTCATAAATCGTTCTCTTTCCAATACCATCATGTGAAATATCCTCCAGTGACAATTATAGCATGCAAAGAAAAAAAATCAATATATTGTGTCAAGTTTTTTGCTCAGACACAATATATTGATTTTTAATCTATTTGAAACGATATAGAACAAAATGAGTGATATTTGATAGAGGAACTTCTTGGTAGTGCTTCTTAATATCAGATTTCAGTTCATTTGGTAACTTCTCATTTTTATTTAAGATAAAGTATTTAGCCCCATGCTGAAGCAGCTCGTCCTTCAAAATTTTCTCATTATTTTTTTGCGCTGTATTAATATGTGGCAAAACAAATTGAGAAGCAGATTTTAACCGAGTCTGGCTATAAATGCTAGCAACTTTGTCCCAAACATAAATCTTACCATCTCTATCAATTTTTGTAGTCAAATAATGTGAAATGTCACGCCTTTCTTTACTAAGAGTAACATTTTGATAAGTATTATAAACTAGTAACCCTATCGATAAAGAAACTAGTAAGAGGGGCAAATAATATGTTTTCTTTACAAAAAGGTCTACGATAAGAGATTTACCAGAGAAATACTGACGTCTATGTGAACGCCTGTCAATCACTTTTTGGTAAAGAATAGTAATTTTATTACTCGTTAGCAAAAGACCAAATGGTAAAGCAGGTAAAAAGTGGTAAAGGTTAAAATCTCTTGAAAAAATGGCCATTATAGCGTAAATAATAAAAATACAGGCAATAAAGTTCAAGCCGATTTGATAAGATGCTTTTTTACGATTTTGAATAAAATCCCATAGTCCAAAGAGACAACCTGACCCTAGAAGGACAACAATTTGAATTGCTAAACTAAGAAGGAATGAGTGGTTTGTCCTAGCGAAATACGTAAAGGGGTAAAAAATAGCTTTGTCAATATAAGAAGAGATAATCTGTAGATTAAACATAAAGTAACCAACAGTATAAGCAATTAAAATCATACCAAAAACAACGCATAAAAACTGATAAAATCCTCGTAGTGACTGCTTTTGCTTAATATTGGTTGCTGTTAAGAGAACAAAAGAGCAAAGCCAAAAAATCAGTGTTTGGGGATCTATAAATAGTGAGAATGCTGCTAAAATGCCATAAAATATAAATGCTTCATCAACGATATTATCGACACAAAATTTAATTAAAAACCATAGCGAAATGAGCATAAAAGGTAATGCCCACTGTATTGGGTACATACCACCGAATCCTAAGACAATATTCATTATATAGAAAATCAACGTCATGCCTATCGAGACAATTTCACTTTGTGCCACATAATAAACTAATTTATAAAAATAAATTCCAGATACATAGTAAGCAATAAACTGTACAATAAGTAACCAGATACTAGACCCTAAAAGGTAACTTAGAGCAATCGTTACATAGTATAAAAATCCTCCTGTAGCAAAAACATCACTATAAGGAATCTGTCCTTTGGTCATCATCAAACCTGTATAGAGATTCTGAGTCTGCAAACCATTTGCAAAATAAGTCAATAACGGATTTGCAATTGCTAAGAGAGTTGACAAAACACTATATAATAAAATTGAAAATCGACTAGATTTCTTCATTCTGATAGCCGTTCGTTTACTCATTGATGGGCTATTTTTATAGCTCACTCCAATTGGTTTTTCTAGGTTTTCTACCACTATTTTTCTCCTCATATTTACATACTACCAGTATATCAGAAAACCTTATTTAGTCAATTTAGCCAACACTTGACCGTAACGAATAATATCCCTAAAGTAGTGGTATTTTCTAGACATATATTGTTTGAAAAATTCTTGTTCTTCTAATGTTAGCTGAGTATCTGACATTAACATCACCTCCTTTT
Organism: Streptococcus sp. FDAARGOS_522; assembly: GCF_003812445.1. NCBI lineage: Bacteria > Bacillati > Bacillota > Bacilli > Lactobacillales > Streptococcaceae > Streptococcus > Streptococcus sp. FDAARGOS_522. Next base: position 1,650,029 of record NZ_CP033808.1, on the reverse strand, counting down.
ACTACATCATCACTATTATTATTCGAAAAAAAAAACGACTGAACAATTGCTCAATCGCTTCAATATTATTCTTCATCTAGAAAGCTGTTGAAAACTTCCTCAATCATGTCCCATTCTGCATCTGAATCTTCTGGTATAGGCTGAAGGTCTCCTTCAGTTCCATCGGCATTTTCTGTAAATGAGTAAGCTTGAATCTCAATTTCACCTTGTTCGTCTTCTTCCGCACCTGCAGGAATGAGGAGAACATAGTTTTTGCCAAACTCTTCACGCCCATCAATAGTTAATAGGATTTCAAAAAGTGTTTCGTTCCCATTCTCATCTACAAGAGTGATTACTTCATGTTGATGTTCATGGTTATGATCGTGGTTATGATTATGTGCCATTGTTTCTCCTTTTTATGCCGAATGCTTAAAACATGCGGTCTAAATAATTTTGTAAGATTAGTTGAGCTGCTAATTTATCGATAACTTTCTTACGCTTACCACGACTAATATCAGCTTGCTCAACTAGCATACGCTCTGCTTGAACAGTCGTTAGACGTTCATCTTGATATTCAACTGGAAGATTGAATAATTCAGTGATTTTATCGCCATATGCCTGACTAGCCTCTACACGAGGACCACTTGTATTATTCATATTTTTAGGTAGACCAACTACAAATTTATCAACTTTGTACTCTTTTACTAACTCTGCTAAGCGGTCAAAACCAAAATTTCCAGATTCTTCATCGATCTTAATGATTTCAAGACCTTGTGCAGTGAAACCGAGTGGATCACTAATTGCAACGCCAACAGTTTTCGAGCCGACGTCAAGTCCCATTATTCTCATTACAAATCTATTCCATTTCCTTGTAAATAATAACGAACGAGCTCTTCTACAATCTCATCACGTTCATATTTACGAATTTGATTGCGAGCATCATTGTAACGAGGTACATAAGCAGGGTCCCCACTCAATACGTAACCAACAATTTGATTGATGGGATTGTAACCTTTTTCTTCTAATGAACGATAAACAGCTGTTAATGTTTCACTAATTTCTACTTTGTTACTATCATCTAATCTAAAACGAACAGTTTCATCTGTAAATCCCATACCTACACCTTCTTTCCTTTAATTCTTTCACTTATTATAACTTAAATAAAGTATTTGTACAAGAAATTGATAAACACTATATTAGAAAATCAAAAAGGGAGCACAAGAAACCAAGAAGTGATTCTTTGATTTCTTTACTCCCTACCTTATAGGTGATTTTTACAGGTTATCGTGTGACTCTCACTTATGCTTATCTAAAGCTCAAAGTGCTGCACGAAGACGAGCTTCTGCATTTTCAACGTTACGAATAGAGCGAGGTAGAAAAGCACGAATATCATCTTCCTTATAACCTACTTGAAGACGTTTGTCATCAATTAGAATTGGACTCTTTAAAATACGTGGATTTTCTTGAATAAGATCAATAACTTCATTTACACTCAACTCCTCAATATTACAATTGAGCGCCTTAGCATAACGATTTTTAGAAGAAACGATACTTTCAATACCACTTTCAGTTTTTGTTAATATTTCTAAAATTTCATCACGTGTTAGTGATTCTTTACCTAGGTTTTGTTCTTTATATGGAAGTTGATGAGCATTTAGCCAAGTTTTTGCTTTTTTACAACTTGTGCAACTTGAAATAGTATAAATCTTAATCATGTGCCTTCTCACTTTCTATCCCATGATAGTTATAGTTTAACATAGTCACAAAAATCAAACATGGGACTTAAGACCTATTTTTTATCAATTTACTAATAAAAATAAATATATTTTAGGGATTTTTAAGCTTATTTTTAGTATAAAAATAAGTTCCAACCACTGTCAGAACTTATTTTAGTTACATTTATTCAAGTTCAAGATGTATAGTTGCTATTTTATTCCTCAATTTCAATAGCATTGTCCAAATCTAAAACAAGATCATCAGCTTCATTTTTTTCTTCAACGAGCTCAGACTGAACTGGCGAATCATCTTCAGTCATTCCAAAGTGCACGCGCACTTTATGGTCAATTTCATCAAAAATTGCTGGATTATCTGCTAAATATTTTTTGGCATTTTCAGAACCTTGTCCAATTTTCTCACCATTATATGAGTACCATGCACCTGCTTTTTGGATAATATCCAAATCACTAGCAATTTTAATTAACTCACCCGTGCGAGAAATACCTTCACCATACATAATTTCGACAAAAGCTTCACGGAATGGTGGAGCAACTTTATTTTTAACAACTTTGATTTTTGTCTCTTTACCAACATTATGATCTTTATGCTCACCAGTCCCCTTGATTTGAGTATTACCACGAACATCTAGACGAACCGATGAATAAAATTTCAAAGCACGACCACCAGGTGTTGTTTCAGGGTTACCAAACATAACGCCTACTTTTTCCCTTAGCTGGTTGATAAAAATTGCGATTGTCTTTGTCTTGTTAATGGATGCTGACAATTTACGCATTGCTTGACTCATCATACGAGCTTGCAAACCAACGTGGCTGTCACCAATATCACCATCAATCTCAGCACGAGGAACAAGGGCTGCAACTGAATCGACAACAACTAAATCAACTGCGCCTGAATCAATCAATTTACCTGCAATTTCAAGACCTTGCTCACCTGAGTCAGGTTGAGACAAGAGTAACTCATCAATATTAACTCCAAGAGCCGCAGCATAGGCTGGGTCAAGAGCGTGCTCAGCATCAATAAAGGCAGCAATCCCACCTTCCTTTTGGGCTTGAGCTACGGCATGAAGGGCAACCGTTGTTTTACCAGATGACTCTGGTCCATAAATTTCGACGATACGTCCTTTAGGATATCCACCTGCTCCTAAAGCGATATCTAAAGCAAGAGAACCTGAACTCATTACTTGAACCTTTTGTTCAGCTCGCTCACCTAAGCGCATCACTGCGCCCTTACCAAAATCTTTTTCAATATTTTTCAAAGCATCATCTAAGGCTTTTCGACGTTCATCACCGAATTTCTTAGTAATTTCTTCTGCTTTTTTCGTTTTTTTAGCCAATGTCTTCTCCTTATATTTCTATGAATCTAGGTTGATTCAAATTTAGAAATCGTTCTACTAATTATAACAAATATTATATCTTTAATAAAGCCCTACGCACCAGGTCAAAAGCATGTAAAGTACTGATATGACGGACATCTGAGCGGCTCTTCCCTCCAATCGATACTTTAATAGAAGAAACGCCTTCAGGGGTTGCAATCCCAATAAAAACTGTACCTGCAGGGTATCCTTCCAACTCATCAGGACCAGCAACTCCCGTTAAACCGATACCAAAATCTGCTTTTAAAAGTTGGCGAGCTTGCTGAGCCATTGCCTCAGCTGTAAAATGACTGATAACTCCATATTCTTGCAATTTTTTCTTAGGGATGCCGAGAAGTTGTGATTTTGCTTCCATACTATAGGTCGTAAAACCACCATTAAAAACTTGCGAAGCACCAGAAAATTCTGCTAACTGAGATTGAAATAACCCTGCTGTTAAGCTCTCTGCGGCAGTAATCGTTTTATTTTGTACTTTCAATAATTCTAAAACAGTACGTGCCATACTATTATTATCACCATAACCATATAATAAATCTTTTAATTTACGGTTATCTAATGTCTTAAGAGCAAGTATTTCTTTTTCTAAGCTATCTAATTTAAAGTCGGCTTCATCCTGATTTTCAGCTTTCGTTGATAACCTTAAAGTTACCTCACCAACCTTTGCATATGGTGCTATAGTTGGATCTGTCTGATTCTTAATTATGTCTTCTAAGATTGTGACTAACTGACTCTCACCGATACCAAAGAATCTCAATACACGTGAATATAATTTTGTACCATTATTTGACAAAATAGGTACCACCTGCTCCATAACCATTGGATTTAATTCACTAGGCGGACCTGGTAAAACCATATATTGGACTCCCTTAGATGTAACGATACCACCAACAGCTAGACCAGTAAGGTTTTGTAGAGGTATTGAGCCTTCAACCAATTGAGCTTGTCGTTCATTATTTGGCGTTCTAGCAAACTGAGGACGACTTGCAAAAAAACGATCCAATTTTTGACTAGCTAATAAATCCACTGTTAATGATTTACCTAAAAATTTAGCCAAAGTTTGTTTCGTTAAATCATCCTCTGTAGGTCCAAGTCCACCACATAGGATAACCAATTGACTGCGCTGACTAGCTATATCTAAAAGCGATAATAAACGTTCCTCATTGTCTCCTACAGCTGTCTGGAAATAAATATCAATTCCCAATTCTGCCATTTTCTCCGACAAAAATTGTGCGTTTGTATTAACGATCTGTCCTGTTAAAATTTCTGTTCCTACAGCGATAATTTCAGCCCTCACAACTTCACCCTCTTATCTATTCGAAATAATGACTACATTTTAGCAAAAAAAGTAGCAAAAGTGCTACTTAAAACATATCACATTGATATTACTTGAAATCACATATATTTTCATGGTCATTAACCATACCCGCGGCCTGAATAAAAGAATAGAGGCAAGTTGGACCAACAAATTTAAAACCGCGTTTTTTTAAATCCTTAGATAAGCGTTCGGATAAGGTAGTACTTGCAGGCACATCGTTGTAGTTGTTAACTGAGTTAACCTGTACTTTATTATCTACAAAAGACCAAATGTAGCGATCAAAACTTCCGAATTCTTTCTGAATTAATATAATTGACCTAGCATTTTGTCGTGTTGAGAAAAGTTTTAGACGATGACGAATAACCCTAGGATTTTGTAAGATTATCTCTAAATCCGCATCTGACATTGCAGCTACCTTTTCAATATTATAGTGATGAAAAACTTGTCTGAACTCCTGACGTTTATTTAATACTGTTTCCCAAGATAAACCCGATTGATAAGTTTCTAAACATAGTAACTCAAAGAGTACATGATCGTCATGAACAGCTCTCCCCCACTCTTTATCATGGTAAGCTACATATAATGGATTATCTAAATTCACCCAAGAACATCGTTTCATGTGAAACCTCATTACTTCTAAATTATTTCATCAACATCTTCAAACTAGATTTGATGTATTGCTCCACAGTCTCGTTCGTACCTTCAAAAAAGGCTTTTACTTTTTTCAATTCAGTCGCCTTATACCCCAACGCTAACAAAGCTTCCATAGCTTCTTCAAGATTGCTATTCTGCTCAGAGCTAACCTTACGACTAGTCGCACTCTCACCAGAAGCTTCTACAAACTTCCCTGACAAATCAAGGATCATCTGTTGTGCTGTTTTTTTTCCTATCTTTGGAAATTTAGTCAAATACTTAATATCACTATTATCAATGGCACTTACGAGACCTTCATTGTCATCGACTGCAATAATTGCTAAAGCGGTCGTTGGACCAATTCCTGATACTGAAATTAAATTAAGAAAAATTTCTTTTTCATTTTCCGTATGAAAACCAAATAAAAGATGTGCATCATCGCGAATGACTTGATGTAAGTAGATGGTAACTTCTTGATTAACGTAACCTGAAAAAGAGTAGGGATTTGCCACATATATCACGTATCCCAATCCAGCTGTTTCCACAACAATAAATTTAGCTGTTATTTTACTCAATTTTCCTTTAATATAATCGTACATTCTATTTTCCTATCTCAATATTTTTCATTTTGGTAGCATATAAGATTAAAACCAGACCTGCTAACATAAAAATGGTCAATGTTATTTGAACACCTATTTTTCCTGTAAAATAGCTGAGCGAAACCATGGCACCTGCTAATACACTTGCAACAGGTTGTGCGATAGCTAAAAATCCAGAATATGATCCAATTTTTCCCTCCACCATCATCTCCGCCCTTAGAACCTGACTAGCTGGAACATAAATCATTTCGCCAAAGGTAAAAAACGTCATGGCAATCAAAATAGCTCCAAAAGTGTTTAGAGAGATATTAAAAAGCATTCCAAAACCACAAATCAAGCTCCCTAATATTAGTTGACGTTTCAAAGGCCAATTCTCTATGAATTTATTTATAGTTGTCATTAGTAAGACAATTAATAGAGTGTTTGTAAAGACTGCTAAACTAAGCATTTTAGCACCTGTGATTGTATGTCCTAAAATGGACACTACTTCAAAATTTTGCTTAAGATTGACCGAGAAATAATTATCAACCTGGAGCCAGACAACACTGGAACCAATTGCTCCTAAAGTATAAACAACAAACGCTTTATCCACTAAAACCTGACTATAATTTTTAAAAGTTCCTAAAACTCCCTTATCATGCTTGAAGGTTCCCTCCTGTGGTTTTGTCTCATCAAACTTGAAGTAAACCACGAAACAACAAATCGCTGAAATAATAAGAAGAACTATTAATAATTCAAAAAAATGGTGATCATAGAAAATCCCAGCAATCCCAGAACCTAGCATTACAGCGATGTTAACCAACCAATAACCTATAGTGTAAACAAAGCGACGATTCTGTTCGTTCGTCAAATCAATGGTCATAGCTTCATAGGCAGGGAAATAAAATTGGTGAGCTATTTCAATGATAAGGATACCTACAAAGGTCAAGTGTGGCGTAATATGATTTGGAACATTTGCAGCTATAGTTATAGCCCAACCAATGGTTGCCAGCAGTGAACCTACAATCACAACTTTTTTCCTCCCTATAGCATCTGACAAATGGCCTCCATATAAGGTCGCTACAAACCCTGATAGTTGAGTTATGATGATCAAAATTCCTGTAACTAGATTTCCAAAATATTGAACATAATACATTGCCATAAAAGGAAAAATCGCTGAACCAACTGTAATGGAAATAAAACGCAATAATTCTCTTAACTGTAGCTGTTTTGGCAAAGCAAAAAACTCTTTCACTTTTTCTCCCTTCTTCCCTAACAAGTAATTATCAATATTTTCCTAAATCCCTGAGGCTTGTATGATTTTCTTGGATTCGTTTAAACATTTTCTCCATATCAGCTTTTGTAAAATTAACTAAAACAGGTCTTCCATGAGGGCAATTATAAGGATTTTTACATTGCGCTAACTGATCTAATAAATGACGTGCTGAGTAATCGTCTAGCGTATGGTTTGCTTTAATAGATCGCTTGCAAGACATCATAATAGCCAACTCTGCGCGATATTTTTTCACTGAGACTTCATTAGTGAGCAACAACATATCACACATTTCATAAACGCCAGACTCTACCTCTTCTTCTTTCATCCAAATTGGATGTTCCCTTAAAATGAAAGTATTATTACCATACGGTTCCAAGAAAATACCAACATCTTGTAATAATGACATTTTTTCTTGTAATTGAAGAAAATCTGAACTTGAAAATTCAAATAGAAATGGTACTAACAATTGTTGAAGACTATTATCAACCTCACCTATCTTTTCACGGTAATACTCGTATTTTACACGCTCTTGAGCTGCATGTTGATCAATAATATACAACCCACCATTCCCTTGAGCAAATAAGTAGGTCCCATGCATTTGACCAAAAAATTCGAGCTCTGGAAAAGTCGAACTTTCTTCCGAATCTAATTTTTCAACAAGTTTGTTAAGTGACTGTTTACTACTAAGGTAGTCCTGAGAATGAATGAAGTTCTCACTATCAGCTTGATCTCTACTAGCATACTTTATATTAGGAGACTGCGTTGCTCCTTGATTAACAGAGTTTTTTACATCATTGTCAACTGAACCGTCACTTTTGTCAAGGTTTGTAAAGTTAGCAATAGGTTCAGATACAGTATCTGCATCTATAAAAAAGTCATTTTTAGTCCTATCGTAATACAAACCAGGCTGTTTTAGTGAGAAGCTTGTTTGTATAGGCTTATCTACACTTCGGGTACTAGTTTTAGCTAAATTCTCTAAAGCATCCGGAATCAAATCATATTGTTTAAGACTCTCAGAAATTGCTGAGCTTATTAAACTCATTAATTCTCGTTCCTTAGAAATTCTCACCTCTTGCTTAGTCGGATGAACGTTGACATCTGCTAGATAAGGATCTATCTGAATATCAATGACAGCAATTGGAAATCTTCCAACCATCAACTTTGAACCATAACCATCTAGAATTGAGCGGTTTAAAAGAAAATTTTTAATGTAACGACCGTTAATTAATAGGGTAATATAGTTTCGGTTAGCTCGTGTCAATTCAGGCAAACTTACATAACCCGAAATTTCAAAATCTAAATCTGCATTTGAAATCTCAATCATTTTTTTTGCAGTATTTAAACCATAAATACCTGCAATCGCCTGTCTCAAATCGCCAGTCCCACTAGTTTTAGTCATTTCTTTACCATCATTTATCAGTGTAAAAGCAACTTCCGGATGCGCTAGACTGAGTCTATTAACAATATCAATAATATGAGCTAGTTCAGACTGTAAACTCTTCATGTATTTCAATCTGGCAGGCGTATTAAAGAATAAATTTTCAACTAAAATTTTTGTTCCACGAGGACTTGAAACAACTTCCTGTTTTTCAATGTTTCCCCCTTTAGCAACAAGTAACGTCCCTTGTTTCCCTTGCTCTGTAGCTGTTTTTATCGTCATTAAACTAATCGAAGCGATTGATGGTAGGGCTTCACCACGAAAACCTAAGGTCCGAATACGAAAAAGGTCACTCTGGCTTTTGATTTTGGATGTAGCGTGACGTCGTAAACTGAGAACAGCATCCTCACTAGTCATCCCTTCACCGTTATCCGTTATTTGAATCTTTTTAAGACCAGATTCTTCAACCTCTATGGTAATTTGGCTACTTCCTGCATCTATGGCATTTTCAACTAATTCTTTAACGACGCTACTAGGTCTTTCAACAACCTCACCAGCAGCAATCTGGTTAGCTAATATATCCGGTAATTCAATAATTTTAGACAAGTTCATCCCTCCTTTTTTTAAGATTTTTTGTAACTTTTTTTGTGATATCTTAGCCATTATACCATATTCAAAATATTAATTTGACAATAACACAATTTTTAGTTGACATCACTCCTATTACCTGTTAGACTTAGGGAGCGTAATAAGTTTTGAAGTTGTATTTTTGTTTAACATTTTTACCTTTTTAATTTTTTACAGTAACATTTTTAGAAAGGTAATAAACAAATGACACAAGGTACAGTGAAATGGTTTAACTCAGAAAAAGGTTTTGGCTTTATTTCTAGCGAAACTGGAACAGACGTCTTCGCTCATTTTTCAGAGATTAAAGTTGATGGCTTCAAAACTCTTGAAGAAGGACAAAAAGTAACATTTGATATTCAAGATGGTCAACGTGGACCACAAGCAACAAATATCAATCTTGTTAAATAATTAAAAAAGAGCCTAAATGAATTATTTAGTCTCTTTTTTGTTGCCCAAAGGCTATTTTATAATAATTTCTTTAAGTCAAATATAGCATTCATAGCTTGCATTGGAGTTAGATTCATTATATCTATCGCTTCTAACTCCTCAATAACCCTACCTGCATTTGAAGGTTCTTCAAAAAGTGATAATTGTCCTTGTTGCTTCTCAGAATCTAGTTCCTCATTTAAGTCAGCAGTAACAGCTTCTTGGGGGGCTGATACGATCAACTGTACTGCATCAGCTTCCAACTGTGATAAAATATCAGTTGCCCTATCCAATAAGTCAATTGGTAAACCAGCTATTTTTGCGACGTGTATCCCATAAGACTTATCCGCAGGTCCAGATTCAATTTTATGTAAGAAGGTAACTTCTCCATCTCTCTCTAAAGTAGCCACGTGTACATTGACAAGCCTTGTCAATTGTTCAGATAAATCTGTCAACTCATGGTAATGAGTTGCAAACATTGTTTTTGCCCTAACACGGTCATGAATATATTCTATAATCGATTGAGCTAATGCCATACCATCATAAGTGGCTGTCCCTCGACCTAATTCATCAAAAAGAATCAAAGATTTATCACTGGCTCGTTTTACAGCCTGATTCGCTTCCATCATTTCTACCATAAAGGTTGATTGCCCAGAAATTAAGTCATCAGCAGCACCAATCCTAGTAAATATTGCATCAAATACAGGCAAATCAACTTCGTCTGCCGATACAAAACCTCCCATTTGTGCCATAATAACTGTCAAAGCTAACTGGCGCATATAGGTCGACTTACCACTCATATTTGGTCCTGTAATCAACTGGATATCTGTCTGACTATCAAAATAGATACTATTGGGAATATATTCTTGCACTCCCATCACTTTTTCAACGGTTGCATGACGCCCATTCTTAATCTTAATCTGATGTTCATCATTAAATTTGGGACGAACATAGTGATGATTTTCTGCAACTACTGCCAAACTCTGTAGAACATCAACGGTTGCAATAGTCTTTGCTAGCTCTTGAAGACGTTTAATATAAGATTCTACTTGAGCACGAACACGCATAAAAATATCATATTCTAAATTTGAAGATTGCTCGCGAGCTTCGAGCACTTCACCTTCAATTTTGGCTAGTTCTGCTGTTCCATAGCGTTCAGAATTTTTTAACGTCGCTTTACGGAAAAAATGCTCCGGTACTAGTGATAAATTGGAATTGGTAACATGGAAGTAATAACCGTCTTTTTTATTATAATCAATTTTAAGAGTACCGATACCACTTGCTGCTCTTTCCTTAGCTTCAATATCAGCAATCCAACCTGTACCTTCACGCATCACTGTTCGATAATTATCCAATTGCTTATCAAATCCAGACTTGATAATGTTTCCCTCAGTGATAGTAGCCTGTGCTTCTGGGGCTATCGCCGTATTAATTAAACTTTCTAATTCAGGCATAGTGTCAATTTTGTTGACAACAATGTCAAGCTCAGGTTGATTGAAGGACTGTAAAATCATTTTAATCCGAGGAATTTGTGATAAGGTCTGTCCGAGTTGCAATAGATCTTTAGGGTTGGCTTTTCCGAAAGATACTCGACTTGCTAGACGTTCAATATCATATACACCCTTTAAACTTTCTGTGAGATCGTTTCTCTCAAAAAAATAATCAAGAAACACTTGAATAATATCTTGACGTTCCTTGATTCGATTCATACTTACCAAAGGCCTGTCAATCCAAGTTCTCAGCATTCGAGTTCCCATCGCTGTTTTAGTCTCATCTAACAACCAGTAAAGACTTCCGTGCTTCTTGCTTGTTCTAGCATTCTCCAGTAAATCTAGACTATTTTTCGTTGCATATGACATTTGTAAATAGTCCTTTATTTCATAATGAACTACTTTCTGTAAATGACTAAGTTCACGCTTTTGTGTTCTATGCACATATTGTAAAAGTTTTTCCGCAGCAGATATTTCCAAATCAGTTAACTGTTCATCAATCAAATGAATATCATTAAGTCGTTCGTCTTCGTATGATAAAAGCAAGTTCATCTGCTTCGTCAGTAGGTGATTTTTTTCGTCCGTCAATTGATATCCTACTACAATCTCACGAGCTTTTAAATTTAGTATTTCACTACGGACGGACTCAAAATCTGTTAAAAGGGTTGCCTGAAACTCTCCAGTTGAGACATCCATATATGCTAGACCAAATGTTTGTTGATCTTGCGAATCAATCGCTACTAAGAAATTATTAGCACTATCCGGCTTCGTTGACTCCACAACCGTTCCTGGGGTAACAACTTGCACTACCTCACGCTTTACCACTCCCACAGCTTTTTTAGGATCTTCCATCTGCTCAGCAATGGCTACTTTGTAACCTAATTCAACTAAAACGTCAATATACTGTTGAGCTGAGTGATAGGGAACACCTGCCATTGGGATTGGCTTTTCTGCGTTCTTATTTCGACTAGTCAAGCTAATCTCCAGGATTTGTGCTGCTTTTACCGCATCATCATAAAATAATTCATAAAAATCACCCATTCTAAAAAGCAAAAAAGCATCTGGATAATTCTCTTTTATATCCAGATACTGTTGCATTCCCGGTGATATCGTTGGCTTGGCCATTTCTCACTCCTAACTAACGGGGCTGGCTGCCATGCTCAGCTCCTCAATCATTATATTTATAAACCTACTGATAGTTCTTTTCCAAAAACTTTGGCAATATCTTCATTTTGACAAATCACCAACAAGGTGTCTGCTCCTGCCATTGTTCCTAAAATCTCTGGCAGCCCTTTCTCATCAATAAAGTTTGCTAAAACGCTAGCCTCCCCTAAATTAGTATTTAAAACTAACATAAAACTTGCTCGCGATACTTTCAAAATATAGGAGCGTAAGGCTGGGCTAAATCGATTTGAAGTAGCTGTTGATAAACTATAATATAGCTTACCTTCTGGGCTACGCAATTTTAAAAGACCAATCTCACGCAAGTCTCTTGATAGAGTCGCTTGCGTGACATCGATTCCTTCATTTTTTAAATGTAATTTAATTTCTTCTTGTGTGCCAATCTGCCCTGATTGGATTAAACGTTTAATACGTTTTTGGCGTTCTATTTTATTCATGTTATTCAATCCTTTTTAGTTAGAATTATGCTTACCAAATTATATCAAAAAAAATTGTCTTTTTCACTTAGTAGTGATATCGTAATCATTCTGTAAAAAAGCTATAAAGTAGGCTAGTTCTTTACAGAATGCATTATGAATTTAATCAACAAGTTCTCGTCTATTTTTCATAATTATGTTAAAATAGGGTGACTATATTACTAATTAAAATAGGAGATACCATGGATACAAAACATCTAATTGCGAGTGAAATTCAAAAAGTTGTTCCAGATATGGAACAATCGACCATTCTTTCTTTATTAGAAACCCCAAAAAATTCGAGCATGGGAGATTTAGCTTTCCCAGCATTCTCTTTGGCTAAAACTCTACGCAAAGCACCTCAAATAATTGCTAGTGACATTGCTGAACAAATTAAAAGCGACCAATTTGAAAAGGTGGAAGCTGTTGGACCTTACGTTAACTTTTTCCTTGATAAAGCCGCAATCTCAAGTCAAGTTCTAAAACAAGTCTTATCTGATGGTTCTGCCTATGCTACTCAAAATATTGGTGAAGGACGAAATGTTGCCATTGACATGTCTAGTCCAAATATTGCTAAGCCATTCTCAATTGGACACCTTCGTTCAACAGTTATTGGTGATAGTTTAGCTAATATTTTTGATAAAATTGGCTATCATCCTGTTAAAATTAATCACCTTGGCGACTGGGGTAAACAATTTGGAATGTTAATCGTTGCTTATAAAAAATGGGGCAATGAAGAGGCTGTCCGTGCTCATCCCATTGATGAACTTTTAAAACTTTATGTCCGTATTAATGCTGAAGCCGAGACAGACCCTAGCGTTGATGAAGAGGCACGTGAGTGGTTTCGTAAACTTGAAGCTAACGATCCTGAAGCAACTGAATTATGGCAATGGTTCCGTGACGAGTCATTATTAGAATTCAACCGTCTTTACGATAAAATGAATGTTACATTTGATAGCTATAACGGCGAGGCATTCTACAACGACAAAATGGAGGAAGTGCTTGAACTGCTAGAATCTAAAAACCTCCTGGTCGAATCTAAAGGTGCACAAGTTGTTAACCTAGAAAAATACGGTATTGAACATCCTGCTCTCATTAAGAAATCCGATGGAGCAACTCTCTACATTACACGCGACTTAGCTGCTGCACTTTACCGTAAACGTACCTACGATTTTGCAAAATCAATCTACGTTGTAGGAAACGAACAGTCTGCACACTTTAAACAACTAAAAGCTGTTCTTAAAGAAATGGACTACGATTGGTCCGATGATATGACTCATGTTCCTTTTGGCCTTGTAACAAAAGGAGGAGCAAAATTATCAACTCGTAAAGGAAATGTAATTCTCCTTGAACCTACTGTTGCAGAAGCTATTAATCGTGCGGCATCTCAGATTGAAGCTAAAAACCCTAACCTAGCAGATAAAGATAAAGTTGCTCAAGCAGTTGGTGTAGGTGCTATTAAATTTTACGATTTGAAAACTGATCGTACAAATGGTTATGACTTTGACTTAGAAGCAATGGTATCATTTGAAGGTGAAACTGGGCCATATGTACAATATGCACATGCTCGTATTCAATCAATCTTACGTAAAGCTAACTTTAACCCATCTAATAGCGATAATTACAGTCTCAACGATGTTGAAAGCTGGGAAATCATCAAACTCATCCAAGATTTTCCTCGTATTATTGTACGTGCGGCAGATAATTTTGAGCCCTCTATTATTGCAAAATTCGCTATCAATTTAGCTCAGTGCTTCAATAAATATTACGCCCACACACGTATTTTAGATGAAGACGCTGAAATCAGTAGTCGTCTAGCACTTTGCTATGCAACTGCTACAGTATTAAAAGAATCTCTTCGCCTCCTAGGAGTTGATGCTCCGAATGAAATGTAAGAAATGACACTACTAAGACTGTCAAATTTATGACAGTCTTAATTTTTTATATTATAATAATAGCACAATAAGTTACAGGAGAATGCCATGCCATCAGAAAAAGAAATATTAGATGCTCTTAGTAAAGTTTATAGCGAAGAAGTAATACAAGCAGATGATTATTTTCGTCAAGCTATTTTCGAGCTCGCTAGTCAACTTGAAAAAGAGGGGATGAACTCACTCCTAGCTACAAAAATTGACTCACTTATCAATCAATACGTCTTAACACATCAATTTGATGCTCCTAAAAGCATATTTGATCTTAGTCGCTTGGTAAAAACAAAAGCTAGCCATTACAAGGGAACTGCTATCTCAGCTATTATGCTTGGTAGTTTCTTAAGTGGAGGACCAAAATAAAAATACAGGCCAGACAGCCTGTATTTTTATTTATCGTAATTTCTTCGTCGAATTTTAAAATCTGAGCTAATAACTTCATCTACATTTATAACAGAAATAAAAGCATCTGGGTCTAAATCAGCCATGATTTCTTTCACATCACGCACTTCACTTGGGTTAAGAGCTACGTACAAGACATCATGCTCTCTACCTGAGTAGGCACCTTGGCCCCGTAAAAAAGTTACACCCCTATTAATTTCATGCAAAATGGTTGCTGCTGCAGATTCTGATTCTTTGGTAATAATGATCATTCCACGAACAGTGTAGCCCCCATTTTCAACATTTGTTAACACTTGACTAAATACAAAGCTAGCTACTAACGTATATAGCATCTGTTGTAAATTAATATAAACAAGTGAAGACGTTAGAACTATAGCATCAATAAACAATAAGGTTTGCCCTAATTTTATTCCAGATTTTTCCTCCACAATACGACCAATAATATCTGCACCACCTGTAGTTGCACCATATCTAAATACTAAACCACTACCAGTTCCTGCTAAAATTCCAGCAGCTACTGCAACTAACATCATATCGTTTTTCAAAGGGACTGTTACAGGGATTTGTTGCCAAAACCACATGAAAAAAGACATTAACACTGTACCATATATAGTTAACAATAAGGATTTTTTCCCTAAAATCCTAGCCCCTAATATAAATAACGGGATATTAAGGAGAAGTGATGAAAGTGCTGGATTAACTCCGAAAAGTGCATGGATAATCAAGGTGACACCGGAAATACCTCCTTCAGCCAAATGATTAGCCATATTAAATTTGACAAATCCGAAAGTATAGAGAGCCACACCCAAGGCAATTAAAATAGCTTCTTTTATCTTTGTTTTTAAATCCAGTTTCAACATAGGCTTAATCCTTCCTTATTCAAAAAAGCTAAAGTTGTTTAAACAACTTAGCTTAATAACATCATAATGTTTCCTTAGTGGCAGTTGACCAAAAGTCATATATACAGTTAATCATCATCAACGAATCGTCCAATAATATGAACATTTTCTGCAACGGAAACAAAGGCTTTTGGATCTGCTTTTAGCATTAAATATTTAAAATCACTAAATTCTTCACGTGTTAATATAGTTATTAAAACTGCTTTTTTCTCATGATTATAAGTACCTTCAGCATCATTGATACAGGTTACACCACGATGTAAATCACGATGGATATGTTTAATGACGCAATCAGGCTTACTGGTAACAATCATCGCTTGCATCTTTTTTTGCTTTGTAAAAATGGCATCTGTAACTCTACTTGATACAAAAATTGTCACCATCGAGTACAAAGCGTACTTCCAACCAAATAAAAGACCTGCAAATAATAAAATAATACCATTAATAATAAAAGAAATACTACCTACATCTCTGCCTGTTTTCTTTCTAATTGTCAAACTGATAATATCTGTTCCCCCACTAGAAATTCTAGACTTAAAGCTAAAACCAACACCAGCTCCCATAATTAAGCCACCAAAGATAGCATTGATTAAGGGATCAGTTGTAAGGGTGATTTGAGGCATTAATTGAATGAAGATAGAGCTTACAGTTACTGTGATAAACGTAAAAATAGTAAATTTATGTCCAATCTTACGCCAAGATAATATCAGCAAAGGGATATTAATAGCATAAAAAGCTAAAGCAACTGGTATTTCAAAAGAAAACCAGTGTTTACTGACAGCTGAAATAACCTGAGCTAAACCAGTTGCTCCACTTGAATAAACATGTCCAGGTTGAAAAAAGAAATTGACAGCAACACTGGATAGAATACCATACAGTAATGAAGCCGAAATTTTCTCTGCATATTTTTCTCGTGAGATACTTTTTAAAGTGTGTAAGAGACCAAATTTTTTAGCCCATACACTGATAATATATTTTACCTTTTTTTCTAAAGGGGTTCGTCTAGTTTTCATAACTTTCTACAGTAAGTGATAATTCTTCTAATTGTTGTTCTGAAACGAGACTAGGAGCTTGAGTCATTGGATCACTAGCCTTATTGTTTTTAGGGAATGCAATAACTTCTCGAATATTGTCCTTGCCTGCTAACAACATAACAAAGCGGTCAAGGCCTATTGCCAATCCACCATGTGGTGGGAAGCCGTAATCCATAGCTTCAAGTAAGAAACCAAACTGTTCCTGAGCTGATTCAGCGCTAAATCCTAAAGCCTTGAACATACGCTCTTGTGTATCTTTTTGGTTAATACGTAGGCTACCACCGCCTAACTCATATCCATTCAAAACAATATCATAGGCAACTGCACGTACTTTAGCCAAATCCCCTTCCAACTCATGCGCTGTCTCCGCTGTTGGCAAGGTGAATGGATGATGAGCCGACATATATCGTCCCTCTTCTTCTGACCACTCAAACATTGGCCAATCAACAATCCATAGGAAATTAAATTTAGAATAATCAATGAGTTCAAGTTCTTTTGCAATGCGTGTACGAAGCGCTCCTAAAGTCTCGTTAGCTACTTCAAGACTATCTGCTACAAATAGAATTAAGTCATTATTCTCTAGCTGTAAAGCTTCTGTCAACCTACCTTCAATAGCTGTCAAGAACTTAGCAACCGGACCTGAAATAGTATTATCTGCATATTTTAGCCATGCTAAACCTTTGGCACCGTATTGTTTTGCAATTTCTGTTAATTTATCAATATTTTTTCGAGAGTACTTGTCCGCCTTATTTTTGACAACAATCGCTTTAACTACTGAAGCTTCTGAGAATACCTTGAAGTCAACTTCTTTTACAACTTCTGTCAAGTCTTGTAAAAGCATATCAAACCTTGTATCAGGCTTATCAGACCCGTAGTTATTCATTGCATCATCATATGCCATCCTTGGGAATGGTAAAGAAACCTCTAAACCTTTAGTGTCTTTCATTACTTTAGCAATCATACCCTCAACAATGTCTTGAATTTCTTGATCACTAAGGAATGATGTCTCTAAGTCAACTTGTGTAAACTCGGGTTGACGATCTCCACGTAAATCCTCATCACGGAAACATTTGACAATTTGATAATAACGATCAAATCCCGCATTCATCAATAGCTGTTTTGTAATTTGAGGGCTTTGTGGAAGGGCATAAAAATGTCCTTGGTTGACACGTGATGGAACCAAGTAGTCTCGTGCCCCCTCTGGAGTTGATTTTGTTAGCATCGGAGTTTCGACATCAATAAACTCTAAGTTGTCAAGGTAATTACGGATTGAGTGTGTTACTTTCGCACGTAATTTGAAATTTTCAAGCATTTCCGGACGACGAAGATCCAAGTAACGGTAACGCATGCGTGTATCATCATTTGCCTCAATACCATCTTTAATTTCAAATGGTGTTGTTTTCGAGGTATTAAGAACCGATAATTCTTGCACTTTTAATTCAACTTCTCCTGTTGGTAAATTATCATTAGCTTGTTCTCGTGCTGTCACTACACCGCTAACCTCTATAACAAATTCACTACGGAGACTTTCTGCGGTTGCCATAACTGAGGCTGATACTTCTTCAGGATTAATAACTAATTGCATGATTCCCTCGCGATCGCGAAGATCAATAAAAATAAGACCTCCAAGGTCACGACGACGACCAACCCATCCTTTTAAAGTAATCGATGTTCCTATGTGCTCACTACGAACACGCCCAGCATACATACTACGTTTCATCTGTTTTCTCCATTTAAAATATTCATTCCAACCTATTATAACAAAAAGCACCTAAAAACCCCACCCATTAAGGAGAGTTTTTAGGAACTGTTTTACAATCCTAATTGTTTAAGCACAGATGAAAAACCTGTTTTAATGTTTTCAAAACTAACTTTAACTTCTTGACGTGTTTGATTATTTTTTAAACTGACCTCTCTCGAATCTACTTCACTGCTACCTAATGTCATAATCACTTTAGCATTAAAAGTATCTGCAGACTTAAATTGTGCTTTGATTTTACGACCCAAATAATCACGTTCTACTTTAAAACCTTGATGACGTATTGATTGTGCCAAATCTAAGGCAGCTAGATTAGCCTCTGATCCTAATACAGCTATATACAGATCTATAGTATTTTCTATTGGTAAAGGAATCCCTTGCTTACCTAATATTAAGAGCAAGCGTTCTAAACCTAATCCAAAACCAAATGCTGGAGTTTCTGGTCCACCAAAATAGGATACTAAGCCGTCATAACGGCCTCCAGCACAGATCGTTAATTCATTATCTTCAATCTCAGTGATAAACTCAAAAATAGTATGATTATAATAATCAAGACCACGAACCATATTAGTATCAATGATGTATGGAATATTTAGAGCATCAAGCATATGACACACAGCATCAAAGTGGGCTTGGCTTGACTCATCTAAATAATCTAAAATAGAAGGAGCATTTTCAACTGCTAGTTTGTCTTCTGGCTCCTTAGAGTCTAGTACGCGCAATGGATTTTCATTCAAACGACGTTGACTATCCTTAGACAATTGTTCACGTATGGGTGTTAAGTAATCAATAAGAGCTTGGCGATAGGCTTGACGACTTTCTGGACTCCCTAAACTATTAAGATGAAGTTTAACATTTTTGATACCTAAATCTTCAAATAGATGATGTCCCATTGCGATTGTTTCAACATCAGTTGCTGGATTATTTGATCCAAAGCACTCAACGCCTACTTGATGAAATTCTCGTAAACGACCAGCCTGTGGGCGCTCATATCGGAACATTGATCCAATATAATACATTTTGGTTGGTTTTTGAACTTCTGGTGCAAATAGTTTATTTTCAACATAAGAACGTACAACAGGTGCTGTTCCTTCTGGACGAAGCGTAATGTGACGATCTCCTTTATCATGAAAATCATACATCTCTTTTGTAACGATATCCGTTGTATCCCCAACTGAGCGACTAATAACCTCGTAATGTTCAAACATTGGTGTACGAATTTCATCATAATGATATTGTTTAAAGAGATTGCGTATAACATTTTCAACGTATTGCCACTTTGCTGATTCTCCAGGTAAGATATCCTGAGTCCCTTTTGGTTTTTGAAGTTTCATAAGTTTACCTCTTCGATTAGTTTTCTCTTTAAACATTCTACCATTTTTTCTTATATTTTAAACAAGCATATATCATTTGCTTTAGTTTGATAGTATTTTCACCATGAAATTGTAAAAATAAAAAGTTTTGTCAAGTAACTTTACTTTACAAAAAAGATATGTTATCATAGTGAAGTTGATGAAAATCAAAACTTACACATCGAAAGGAAGAATAAGAAAATGGCAGTACCTGCACGTCACACTTCAAAAGCGAAGAAAAACAAACGTCGTACACACTACAAATTGACAGCTCCATCTGTACAATTCGACGAAACTACTGGAGATTACTCACGTTCACACCGTGTATCACTCAAAGGATACTACAAAGGACGTAAAATCGCTAAAGCTAACGAAGCTAAATAATAGAAGGGAGATACCATGCGCGTAAATATTACACTTGAACATAAAGAATCTGGTGAACGCTTGTACCTTACTTCAAAAAACAAACGTAACACTCCAGACCGTCTTCAATTGAAAAAATACTCACCAAAACTTCGTAAACACGTTGTTTTTACTGAGGTTAAGTAAGGGTTTCAGTACACGTCAATAGACGTCAAAATATTGATTTTAAGCGATTTTTGATTTTTTGAAACTCATTATATCGCACTACAAATCAATAAAAACTCTACCTTTTACTCTACCTTTTTTAGATAAATATATCATCTGGATATTGAAGTTAAGCCCTGCTATCATTTCGATGGCAGGGCTTTTTAATATTTGGTACACTAACTTATTATCTATATTTTGGTGGATTTTAAGTTGACATCTACAAAGTTTAATGTTAGAATACATTCAAAAATATATTTGAATGAGGTATTTTATGATTCAAAATGTTGTTACTTCAATAATCCTGTATTCTGGGACAGCCGTAGACTTACTTATTATCCTAATGTTATTTTTTGCCAAAAGAAAAAGCAGAAAAGACATCATTAACATCTATTTAGGACAATTTCTAGGCTCTGTTAGTCTAATATTCCTAAGTTTGCTTTTTGCATTTGTCTTAAATTATATTCCTAGTAAAGAGATTTTAGGTTTACTCGGTTTGATTCCAATTTTCCTAGGCCTAAAAGTTTTGCTTTTAGGAGATTCTGATGGAGAAGCTATTGCAAAAGATGGTTTGCGAAAAGACAATAAAAACCTGATTTTTCTAGTCGCTATGATTACTTTTGCAAGTTGTGGCGCTGACAATATTGGTGTCTTTGTCCCATATTTTACCACCTTAAATTTAGCGAATTTGATAGTGACTTTACTTACTTTTCTAGTCATGATTTATCTCTTGGTTTTTTCTGCACAAAAATTAGCACAAGTCCCTTCTGTTGGAGAAACTTTGGAAAAATATAGCAGATGGTTTATTGCCGTTGTCTATTTAGGATTGGGGATGTATATCCTGATTGAAAACAACAGCTTTGACATGCTATGGGCTGTGTTAGGCTAGGAGAAAAAATTATGAAAAAAGATAGTATCTGTCAAGTGGATGTTATAAATCAACAAAATGTTACAACCGCAACGAACTACCTTGAAAAGGAAAAAGTCCAAAAATCACTTCGCATTTTATCAAAATTTACCGATAATAAACAGATAAATATCATCTTTTATCTCCTTGCCGTCGAAGAACTCTGTGTCTGCGATATAGCCTGTTTATTAAATCTCAGTATGGCATCTGCCTCCCACCATCTTCGTAAACTAGCCAATCAAAACATCTTGGACACTAGAAGAGAGGGGAAAATTGTATATTATTTTATAAAAGATGAGGAAATCAGAGATTTTTTTAATCAACTAGGATAACAACTATTTCTACTACTTTCTACTTTTCCATGATTATAGGGGGATTATATATGAAATTTTTTGAAGAAAATTATTCACAAGAAATACCTACTCGTATCAAAAATTTAAGAAAAAAATACAATATTACACAAAGCGAACTAGGCAATGCAGGTCAAGTTAGTCAAGTTGAAAGTGGTAAGCGACCAATTACGAGTTCGATGTTAGTTTATTTAAATGCTCTAACCGCTTCGAGCTATACGTATATCGTTTTTGGAGAGTTAGATGAGTTTATTGAGAATCTGTTTCATTATTTTTTCAGTTCTATTTTATATAGAGATTTAGAGGCTGTAGATGAAAAACTATATTCTTTCATGAGTGATGATTTAATTTCAATCCAATCAAGTTGTCTAAGTATTGCCAAGACATTTGCAAATTTCAATATTCAAAGAAAAAGATTTATGATTTCTACTGAAACTGAAATGGATACTTTTCACAAGAAAGATGACATTGACGTATGGGTTGGTGGAAAAAGTTATAACCCCGCTAGAAGTTTTAGAACCCGTACCATCAATGAATTGACTGTCATTGATTTTGAAGAAATGTTTGATATTCTTTGGTTGATGTTAGGGGATAATTTAATTAAATCATTTGAAGTTAATGTCTGTGGTATCCTATTTGAATTAGGCGGAAATGACATACCCTCAACATTTAGGCAAGAAAACATTGATCCTCTCATCAATAAATGGTGGTATGATAATGTTTCGACAGAAATTATCCCTAATCTAATAAAAAAACTCAAAGAAAATCCCTTGTTTAATATCGGATTTATGGTAAATGATATATTAGAAAGAATGTATAAAGAGAATATTCCAAAATCTTACCTTACATCCGTCCCATTAGTTATTTCTCAAAAAGGAAGAACAACCTATTCGTTTAGTATGACTGGTGGTCAACAAATAGATGGAGTGAAATTCAAACAGATATATGAGGACTATATGAAATTACTCAGTCAAGGTAAGGATATCGCAGAGTTATATCAAAAATATTCTAAAGAAGAGTTGGCAAATCTAGGCATTAATATTTATCAATCCAATGATATAGAAAGGACTGAGGAAAGAACTTTTGATGAAATTATCAGTTGGGTTTCCAACCCTTATGCAACAAGACCAATTCAAGAAAGGCACACTATTCAATTAGAGCCAACAAGATTTTCACTAGAGGATAAGAAAAGAATTGAAGAAGCTGCAGCTCAAGGACTAAGCGAAATCGACCTTATTGATTTAGTTGACCTATATGATATTAATTTAGACAATACAAGCGTCAATCGCCATATTGTGGGGTTATTGACTAATAACACCCAAGTAACATACTATTTCCAAGAACAATTAAATAAGGAGTTGCTGTCAATGGCTCACGCTTTAGATAACGTACAACAGGCCTTTATTAAATTATTAAGTGAAGAGGAGATACGAAAATTTGCTCTTTAAAGACTAGGTGAATCGCCTAGTCTTTTTTTGCGTCTCGTTTTACAAATTAGTCTATTGAAGTAAAAAAAGAAGTAAAAAATAAAAGAACATTACTCCTTATACTGAATATATCAAGAAAAACTCTTGATATAAATTTTAATAGTCCAAATTGATGGCCATCAAAGGACAGATTGAAACAAATATGATGACATGACGATAAAGGTCATGTCTTGCATAGAATTGTTTCGCTGTTTCTTTGTTGTGCCTTTTGGTATACTCAGCGTTCAATATTTGCTCATTTTGTTTCCTTCTGTCCAAAGGACAGAAAGGAGCTCATCATTATGAGTAATAAAGTACAAGAACGTCGTGAGCGTAAAATCAAAGAAGCTATTAAAGCTAAAAATTGGGATGAAGTAACTCGTTTGCTTCAACAAGAACAAAGTAACGCAGAACGTCGTGACCGATACCACAATAGACGAATCAAAGACGAAACAATAGCTAGCAAAAATGCCAAAAAGTCTGTACGTTATGATGTCATTGCAAGTTCTGATTTGAATCCCGAAGAAGCTTTAATCCTAGAGGAGTTAAGACAAGCTATTCGTGAAGCTAAAGCATCCCTATCAGAAATTGACAGTAAGATTGTTGAAATGATAGCGGAACAAGGTTCAAGCTATAAAGAAACGGCTCGCTATATCACTGAACATTATAAGAAAATGAGTGATGTAACTGTTAAATCCCATTATTGTAAAGCGCTAAAAAAATTAGCTCCTTTATTAAAAGCTTACCGCTAATTCCTCAAATCCAGTGTCTCTGTCACTGGATTTTTTGTAAAAAAAAAATTAAAAATTCAACAAATAAATTTGCGTTTAGCTGTCTCATTCTCCTTAGTAATGAGGAGGTGGTCAGATAACCTAAAAAACAAAGTCCAGCTCATGACCCAAACCGAGCCTGTCGCATTCACACTATCTCTTATTCATAAGGAGGATTTGCCCTATGGCGTTTAAAATGAAAACCACAAAAGGTGGTTATACAACTACATTGGCTGATAAAATTATCAGTCAAAAACAACCGATTTACTCACTTAGTACCGAACTTGAACCACAACAACGGTTTGAAGAAGGAAAACCAACCGGAGAAATCGTAGCTTATAAAGCATGGTTTGTACAGGAAGGGCAAGACCCTTTCCAAGTAAAATTTGAAGAAACGATTGAGCTTCCAGCTTTTCAATCCATGATTCAATTTGACACACTACAAGCCTGCGAAGTAAAATATAACATCTACTTCAAAGCAAATGGTATCAAGGAGGTTCGGTAATGACTTCACAATCTCGTGATGTGCTAAACCAATCTTACCTGCAATCTTACCTGCTCCAGAGCCTAAACATGGCTCTGGGGGCTTTAATGCAGGGAGAAACCAGCTACACCAATTCTTTTAATATTGTTATTCAAGCAGACGGCTTTATCTTTGTCCCTCGTCTACCATGTGCTTATATCCTTGATGATGACTTGTACAAGAAAATCTTTCTGATTGCCAATGCTTCACTTTATCCACAATATACGCTTCTAAAACAAAACGCTACCGATTTTGTCCCTCTAGAAACAGATGACTTACACACTCAGCGTGGATTATTTTTCCCTTGGAAAAAGGGAATTTCAGAACGTTTAGTCATTCCAGATTTGGATAAGTTTTCAGCTAGCTTGCCACAGGGGAAAATCCCTATCATGAAGTACTTTGAACTCAATTTAGATAAGGTTAATCACTGGGCTATTGCTGGAAATTCAGGTTCTGGGAAATCGTACGCTCTCACTTATTTCTTGAGTGTACTAAAGCATATGTCTGACTTGATTATCATTGACCCTAAATTTGATACCCCAAGTCGATGGGCAAGAGAAAATCACGTTGCTGTTATACACCCTGTTGAAAACCGTTCAAAATCAGATTTTGTCTCACAGGTCAATGAACAATTAAGTCAGTGTGCAACTCTCATTCAGAAACGACAAGCTATCTTGTATGATAATCCCAATCATCAATTTACCCATCTAACTATTGTTATTGATGAAGTCCTCGCTCTATCAGAGGGAGTCAATAAGAATATCAAAGAAGCCTTTTTCTCCCTACTCTCACAGATTTCCTTATTAGGACGTGCTACCAAAATCCATCTGTTTTTGGTAAGCCAGCGTTTTGACCACAATACTATTCCAATTTCAGTGAGGGAACAGCTAAACGTATTGTTGCAAATTGGAAATATCAATCAGAAAACTACTCAATTTTTATTTCCAGACCTAGACCCAGAGGGTATTGTTATTCCAATAGGACATGGGACAGGTATCATTCAAGTTATCGATAATGAACATCCCTACCAAGTTCTGCCCTTACTCTGTCCAACCTACTACACTAAACGAGGTATTCTATGACCAATAAAACCTACTTTATGAGAAGTTTTAATCTCATACTATATTTATTTCTATTTGCACCTATCTGTTCTGCATTTGGATGGTTATTCAATTATCTTTCCGTTCAATTAACAAACATCACGTTTGTCAATTTAGATACGGTCAAAAGTATTACGGATATCATTAGTTCCGTTTGTCATGGATTTGCACTTATTTCTCTTCTACTTGCCTTATTTTTGGTTGGATTAGAAATAATACAACGGTTGAAAACAGATAGTCTTTGGAACTATATCCAATCTGTCTATCACACTTTTCTGTTGCGACACTTCCTGTTTCAGCGTGAACGAGTACAGAAGATAAGCAATCTTGAACATCAGACGGTTACTACTATCAACCCAATCCATAACGGATTTAACCGAGCTGTTCGTAAGTGTATCGTAGATATACGAAAAGATACCATCACTATTTTTCTAAAAGTCCCTAGAGACCAACAAGGGCAAAAAATCCTAAAAGAGATGGAAGCACAATTAAAAGAAGAAATCGTCAGCCAACACGCAGACTATTATTTCTCCTCTCCTATTCGAGTTCGTAACCAATTGTGGTTCACTGAACAAAAACGTTAATCCCTTGGGGCTGTGGCTTGCGTTAAGCAAAAGCCAGACAGCCCCTTTTTATATTCTTTTCTATCATGACCTATTGGGGTGACTACGACCCCCAATAGGTCAATAATCAATAATCACAAAAAATTCAATTTTTCCAAAAAAACTTTGCATACGACCTGTCATTTCTCCTTAGTAATAGAACCCAAAAGAAATGAGGTAACTGCCTATGGCAAAAGAACAGCGCTCAACCAAATGGACTTTTCTCTTCTACGAGGAAAGCGCCCCAGAGAACTACTTGAATATATTAGAGGAACTCCATATTCCGTTTATTCTTAGTCCTTGGCACGATAAGGACGTTAATAGACAGACGGGAGAGTTCAAGAAATCGCACAAACACGGTGCTTTCTTCTTTGATTCACTGAAAAGCTATTCACAAGTATCAAATATCATCAGTGACAAACTAAACGGTCCAGCACATGTGGAGGTAGTTATGTCTCCCACTGGTTTATTTGACTACTTTACCCATGCGGAAAATCCAGATAAGACCCCCTACAACATTGAGGATATTGAAGTCGGTTGCGGCTTTAATTTAGAAAAATTCTTGATGGAGATGAACTCCTCGGATTTTATACATGAAGTAGTTGATATTATCGAAGAGAACGACTTTACCGAATTTGAAGAATTGGTCTGGTATGCCCGAGCAAACAATACCAATTTATTAGGGCTTATCATTGAACGTACATATTTCTTCGCCAAATACCTAGATTCACGAAGATACAATCCTAATCGACTCCATAATTCAAACACAGAGGAGAAAGAGAATAATGAATAACGAAAAATTAGAACAAATTGAACAATTATTGCAAACACTTATCAAACTCATTCAAATCAAAGAACAGAACATACCACTAAAGATAATACAACAGCGAGAATTGCTAAAACAGCTAAATATCTCCCCAAACACACTAAAAACTTGGGAACAAAAAGGATTAAAAAGATTAGAACCTCCTATAGAGGGAACTCGAACCGTCTTCTATCTACTAGATGATATTATCAACTTTTTACAATCCTAATTCTGAAAATTTGTGCTAAAATAGTTTTATCTAAAAGAAAGAGTGGTAACTATTTTAGCCTACTTCAATATCCATGAAGAAAGGCAAATATGGAAACTGAAACAATTATTCATAATGGCAAAAAAGTCATTAAAAAAATCAAAAAAGATAAGTCCATCTCATACACTTTGAAGGGGACATTTCTGGGAAAAGATATCAAAACTGGTAAGCAAGTCACTACTACCATTACAGCCAAGACACTAAAACAGTTAGATAGAGCAATCATTCAAGCACGACTAGAATTTGAAAAAATGGCTCAACACGAGAAAAAGTTATCGTCATTGATACACTGGAAGATTTAGCTGAAGAATGGTTTAAATCATATAAAACCTGGGTTAACTCGCATAATACTCTGAACAGAGTAAGAAGTTATCTTGATAATTATATTATCCCTAAATTTGGAGATTACAAACCAGATAAAATTGAATCTGCGGATATCCAGCTTTGGTTAAACGATTTGGCAAAGAAATCAAAAGAGTCCATTGAATCTGGTATAAAGCGTGCTGATAAAGGTAGTGCTAAAGATTTTGGTGCTGTTATCCATAAGTTGAAAGATATTTTTGACTATGGAATTACAAACTATGGACTAATCACTAATCCTGTTAGCACTGTTAAGATACCACCTAAGCCAAAATCAAATAAGCAACGCATCATGGTATTACATGATGATGGTCTTGTAATATGGCTTAATTATCTTGAAAGTTTAGATAACAATAGAGCCAATCGTAGATTTAAGTTAATTTGTAATACTCTATTAGCCTCCGCTTTGCGAATAAATGAATTACTTGCATTGACGATTGATGACCTAGATTTTGAAAATTCTTCTATTAACGTCAGTAAAACATTGATGTGGAAAACCGCAAATAAAAAAGATGGGACAAAAGGGGAAGTTATCTGTAAAGCTACACCAAAAACTGATGCAGGAAATCGCTCTGTCCCTCCCCCCATAATAGAAAAACTCAGAGATTTCCACCACGAAATGAACAAGTATCTTGAATTGCACAACAGACATAGAACAAAACTGATTTTCCCTACAATCTATGGGAACTATATGTGTGACAGAAACGAGAGAACAACTCTTAAGAAAAGGTTAGTAGGTCTTGGATTACCAAACTATGGTTTCCATTTATTCCGACATACTCATGCTTCAATGCTACTTAATGCTGGAACAAATTGGAAAGAACTCCAAGTCAGAATGGGACATAAATCCATTTCAACTACAATGGATACTTACGCTGAATTAGCACCACAACGAAAGTTAGAAGCTGTGGGGATTTATCTTGAAAAGATTGCTGAGCTAACGCAATAACTACTCTACCATTCACTCTACCTTTTATTATGTAGCATTCTAGAAACATTGATGTACCAACGTTTCTAACAGCTAAAATAGAAATTATTTAACTCTCACTGAAGTTAAATAATTGAATAGACTTCCTGCGAAACTAAAATCCTAGTTCACGGTTGATCATTCCAGCAATCAAATTCATTCGTAATCCAAACCGTTTGCGTCGATTTCGATAGGTTGTTGAAAATATTTTAAACGTTTTTACTTTGGCAAAAATATTCTCAACCTTGATTCTCTCTTTGGATAGCGTATGGTTATAGGTTTTATCTTCAAGAGTTAGTGGCTTAAGTTTGCTTGATTTCCTCGGAGTTTGCGCTTGTGAATACATCTTCATGATCCCTTGATAACCACTGTCTGCCAAGATTTTAGCAGCTTGTCCGATGTTTCTGCGACTCATTTTGAACAACTTCATATCGTGGCAATAGTTCACTGCAATATCCAAAGAAACAATTCTCCCTTGGCTTGTGACAATCGCCTGAGCCTTCATAGCATGACATTTCTTTTTACCAGAATAATTCGCTAGTTGATTTTTTTAGGACGATTGATTTTTACCTCTGTTGCATCCACAATCACCGTATCCTCAGCACTAAGATGAGTTTTTGAAATCGTAAAACCACTTTGAATAAGAGTTGATTCAACCCATTGACTTCGACGGATTAAGTTGCTTTCGTGAATGCCAAAATCAGCCGCAATTTGTTCATAAGTGCGGTATTCTCGCATGTATTGAAGAGTAGCCATGAGGAGATCTTCTAAGCTTAACTTAGGGGTTCGGCCACCTTTTGCGTGTTTACGTTGATAAGCTGTTTTTAACACAGCTAACATCTCTTCAAAAGTAGTGCGCTGAACACCAACAAGGCGCTTAAATCGTACATCAGTTAATTGTTTGCTTGCTTCATAATTCATAGAACTATTGTACCATATTTTGTTTCGCAGGAAGTCTAATATAAAAAAGCCTATGAAATCAATATTTCTGGGCTTTTTATTTTTAAAAATAAAATCTGACAAAAAAGTATAAATTTACCTCTTACCTTCAGGTAGTTAGTCATTCTTTTAAAACTCACTTTTTTATAACTGAAAATATTGTTCCTAATTTTAAAAATTCATTTTAGATTCATTTTACGACTATATACTCAGAAGTAACAAACCTAATCCAAGGTTTGAAAAAAGAAAGAAGGAAGTCAGTATGACAAACTATAAAAACAACTTAAAAAAATTCATGAGCAATAAATTATACGTAGGGTTAGCTTCCATTACGCTACTTGGTATTGGGGGAGCTATAGGAGTAAGCGGAGCTGCATTAGCGCATAACCATCACTCAGAACACATGTCTTTTGAACATAAGCATGAAGGACACGATAAACATCACGATCATAGAGAAAAACACTCACTAAAAACATTAAAGAATATCTCGACAAAAATCGATTATAAGACTGCCTTAGAAACTGCCAAAAAAGAAGCTCGCTCAGGCTTTATTTCACAAATTGAATTAAATACCAAAGGTGATACACCTTTTTATGAAATCAAAGTTATTGATAATAAAATAGCTAAAAAATATAAAATTGATGCTAATTCTGGGAAGATCCTTTCAACAACATCAGATAACCAACTCAATTCAAAAGATGCCCAATTAAAACAACCAAGTAAAGATATTCAGACTGCATTACAAGCTATTCAAGCAAAATATAAAAATGCAAAAATAAAAGAAATTTCTCTTGCGAATAACAAATCAAATAAGCTAGTTTATAAAGTAAAACTACTTGATGGAAATACTCCTAAGATTGCCCAATTTGATAGTGATAAAGCATCATTTATAAAGGCAAATAAGCTTAATACAACTCATAAAAATCACGACTAATACTAGTGTATTAAAGGGAATAGGACCTCAGTACTCCATTCCCTTTTGTGATATAATGGAAAAAAGCCATACGGAGGCCAAAAAATGAAAATCCTTGTTGTTGAAGATGAGTTTGACTTGAACCGTAGTATTGTAAAACTTTTAAAAAAGCAACACTACAGTGTTGACAGTGCTTCAAATGGTGAAGAAGCCTTACAATTTGTTTCAGTGGCAGAATATGATGTGATTATCTTAGATGTAATGATGCCAAAAATGGACGGCTTCACCTTTTTAAAACTGCTTCGCAACAAAGGAAGTCAAGTATCTATTCTTATGTTGACTGCTCGAGATGCCGTTGAAGATCGTATCGCAGGTCTAGATTTTGGTGCGGATGATTACCTTGTAAAACCATTTGAATTTGGAGAGCTCATGGCCCGAATTCGAGCTATGTTACGACGTACAAATAGACAAGTATCTTCTGATGATATTCAAATTCAAGATATAACAATCAATTTATCTACAAAGCAAGTTTGGAGAAACAACAATTTGATTGATTTAACAGCTAAGGAATACGAAGTCCTTGAGTATTTGGCACGTCACAGAGACCAAGTCCTCTCTCGTCATCAAATTCGTGAACACGTTTGGGATTATGATTATGATGGAGAGTCCAATATTATTGATGTCCTTATCAAAAACCTTCGTCGAAAACTAGATAACAACCGAGACGGATCACTAATAAAAACTAAACGAGGTTTAGGATATGTTATTCCAAAGTAAAATAAATTACCCTAAAAAGTCTAGCATCATCACTCAAATTACCCTCTGGTACAGCTCTTTTATTTTTATCCTTGTTATCGGTGTATTAATTGGTTCATTTTTTATTTCAAAAAGCATTGCTGAAAACAAATCTGAAAAAAATTTAGAAGCTAAAGCTGTGCAAATGAGTCAAGCGTTAGCTAAAGGTCATCGGTATGAGGCTTTTGAAGATGGAATATTTTATTCAGTCTATGACCAAAATGGAAAAGTTATCTATTCTGGTTTTCCAAAAGGATTTAAAAAGGATTTAGACCATCAACATAAACATAAAAAGAAATTATCTCTATTTTCCATGGAGAATCGTACATTTCAGTATGTTGATATTCCAATTTCTGGGAAAAATCAGTGGTTACGTGCTATCCGTACTGTTGACAGACTGGATAAGCAATTAACTGAATTGTTATTTAGTTTGGGTATCGTTCTTCCTCTTATATTGATTATAATAACTGTTGGTGGCTATTTAATTTTAAAGCGCGCTTTTAGACCGATTCAAGAAATTACTGAAACCGCTCAATTTATTACCCAAAATGAGGACTATACTAAGCGAATTATCACTAAAAATAACGAAAATGAATTAACTGAGCTAGCAGCTGTTATCAATACTATGTTGGCTTCTATTGAATCATCATTTGTTCGGGAAAAACAATTTAACAATGATGTTTCTCATGAACTACGGACTCCTGTAACAGTTATACTTTCTGAAAGTGAATACGGAAAAAACTACGCAGAAAATTTAATTGAAGCAAAAGAATCCTTTGAGGTTATACACCGTCAGTCACTATCAATGAAAAAATTAGTTGAGCAACTTCTAGAATTGACTAAGGCAGAAAATCCATTATCAATTCAGTTAGAACCTCTTAATTTCTCAATTATGATGAAGCAACTAGTATCCGATTCAAGTAGATTATTAGATAATACCCCTATACACCTTGACTCTCAAATCGAAGATGACCTTTGGATTATAGGTCAACAAACACTACTCAAACGGCTTTTTGATAATCTATTTTCAAATGCTATTAAATTTACAAACAATCATATTTCTATTAGTCTAAGACAGTCCGATAATCAAATTGTCTTCTCTATTAAAGATAATGGTCTAGGTATCTCAGTTGATGACCAAAGTAAAATTTGGAACCGTTTCTATCAAGTGGACTCTGCTCGAACCAAGGATAGTCAGTCTGGAATTGGTTTAGGGCTATCTTTAGTAAAACAAATCGCTACAATACACCGTGCTAAAATATGGGTTGATTCTAAACCTGATGATGGCAGTCAGTTTACGCTCACCTTTCCAAAATTGAAGAAAGACTAGAGAAAGGAAATAAAAAAACGATAGATTACACCTATCGTTTTTTTATTTAACTTAAACTCAATTTATTATATCTCTTCAGATATTTTTGAGACTAATAGCTGAAATCTTTAAAGTATTAAAACTTGTAGAACTAACAAACCGCCACCAAATATTAGGAGGAATAAAACAACCGGCCACACAAATTTTAGCCAATGGGAGTACTTCATATCTAACATCTGCAAGGTTGCCATAACTAGTCCAGTAGGTGCTAAAAACAACATTGCATACTGCCCAAATTGATAAGCCATTACTACTACTGAACGAGGAATCCCAACAGTATCTGCAAGAGGTGCTAGAATTGGCATTGAAAGTACTGCTAAACCCGACGAGGATGGAACAACAAATCCTAACACAAAGTAGATAAACATCATAACAATGATAAAGACAGGGCCACTAACATGTGAAGCTAATTTTGAAGCTGTGTAAAGCATCGTATCTGATATATAACCTTGGTTCAAAATAATATTGATACCACGCGCTAAACCAATGATTAATGAAACCCCAACAAGGCTTGATGCACCATTAACAAACTCATCAACAACATCCCTTTCTCCAATACCATTTGCCCCAGTTGCTGTTAAAAACATAATAATAATTGTAATAGCTAAAAAGGAAGAAGCCATGGTTGGAAACCACCATCCCTGTGACATTACTCCCCAAACCATCAAAGGAAATGAAATAACAAATAAACTTAAAATAATTTTTTGTCTGACAGTAAAGAGTGAGGGGGTATGGTTAGTTGTCATGCCCCATTTAGCATTAAATTCTACTCTATCTTCATAGGAATATGAAAACTCTGGATTCGCTTTTATTTTTTTAGAATACCAATGTAGATACACCACAACAAAAATAGCACCTGCAGTACACCCTACTGTACGCCATGATAAGCCTTCTGTGAAACTAATACCAGCTGCATTTGAAGCAATAACAGAAGAAAACGGATTAATTGTTGAAAATGATGTCCCAACAGAACTTGCTAAGAAAATAGCACCTACACAAATGATAGAATCATAACCCATGGCTAAAAAGATTGGAACTAAAATAGGATAAAAAGCAACTGCTTCTTCTTCAATACCACATAGAGTACCGCCTAAAACCATCAATAAGGAAACTAAAAATATCAATAAAAACTCTCTACCTTTGGTTTTCTTTGTTAAAGCTAGAAGACCAGACTCAAAAGCGCCACTCTTTCTAACTACTCCTATCATGCCTCCAAGTACCATGATAAATACCATAATATCAACAGCTTCAATGGTTCCATTTACCATACTAGTCGTCACGGAGCCAATGCCTGCCGGATTTTGCTTCAAACGTTTGTAAGTATTTGGAACTGAAACTGGCTTACTAATAGCACCAGAAGTAAATTCTTTAATTTTAATTTTGACATTCATCTTATCCAACTGTGTTTGCGTTGCTGGAACATGAACTGTCTTACCATTTGGATCTGTTACTACTAGTTTGGATGATGCTGTATCAAATTGTAATTTTGAATAGGACCCAGCAGGTATCCACCATGTAGCCAAAACCGAAAAGATTGTTAAAATGAATAATATTGTAAAGGCACCTGGCATTCGAAAACCTTTACTCTTTTTGTTTTCACTGTTTGTCATTTTTTCTGGCATGACACGCCTCCTCTATAATAAAAATAGATTGACTTCATCAGAAAAAGTGCAAAGATGAAGGTTAAATAATCATTTCTTTGCACTTATCTGAGATTACTTAGTTATACGTGTTCCTAATTTCCCATCTAATGCATCTTCTAAACCATTTAATGAGGTGATTAAGGCTGTTCCTTTCGGATTGTGATCTAAGAAACTCATACAGGCTACTACTTTAGGTAACATGCTTCCTTTTGCAAACTCACCTTGGTTAACGTAATCAATCATTTGATTCTCATTAACCTCTGTTAAAGCTTTTTGATTTTCTTTACCAAATTGAGTATAAACATAATCAACTGCAGTGAGAATAATCAATTGATCCGCAGCTAGTTCTCCTGCTAACAGTGCACTAGATTTGTCTTTATCAATAACAGCTGCAATACCTTCATAACCTCCCTTATTAATGACAGGGATGCCTCCACCTCCACCTGCGATAACTAGGGTATCATTTTCAATAAGTGTTTTAATGCTATTAATTTCGATGATTTTTTTAGGTTCAGGTGAAGCAACAACACGACGATACCCTCGTCCAGCGTCTTCTACAAAAGTATACCCTTTCTCTATAGCAATCTTTTCTGATGTCTCCTTATCATAAAAGGTACCTATAGGCTTGGTAGGTGCGCTAAATGCTTGATCTGATTCATCCACCTCAATTTGGGTAATAATTGTAGCAACTTCCTTATTTATTCCTTCTTGACGTAATTCATTTAAAAGGCTCTGTTGGAGATGATAGCCTATGTATCCTTGGCTCATTGCTCCACATTCTGGAAAAGGAAAATTAGTTCCTTGACCACTCTCAGCCGCAAAATTCATTCCTAAATTAATGGCACCAACTTGTGGTCCATTACCATGACTTACAACAATTTCGTGTCCCTTTTTTATCAAGGCTACCAATGATTTTGCAGTATGTTTTACTAATCTTAATTGTTCTTCTGGAGAATTTCCTAAGGCATTTCCTCCTAGTGCAACAACAATTTTTGCCATGAAAATTCCTCCTAATCACCTAAAGTTGCTACCATAACTGCTTTAATAGTATGCATACGATTTTCAGCTTCTTGGAAAACAACTGAGTGAGGGCCTTCAAAAACTTCATCTGATACTTCCATTTCCTTCAAACCATATTTTTCATAAATGTCGTATCCAACTTTAGTATCTATATTATGAAATGAGGGCAAGCAATGCTCGAAAATAACGTTTGGATTTTCTGTCATATTAAGCATTTCTTGGGTAATACGATAGGGTTCTAAAAGAGCTATTCTTTCTTTCCAAACTTCATCCGGTTCTCCCATTGAAACCCAAACATCTGTATATAGGACGTCTGAATCTCTGACACCTTCTGCAATATCATCAGTGATTTCAATAGAAGCACCAGTAGTTTTCGCAATTTCTTGACATTTAGAGAGTAGTTCAGGATCTGGCTCTAATTCTTTAGGACAAACCAAATGATAAGTCATGCCTACAATAGAAGCACCGATCATCAAGGCATTAGCGACATTGTTACGTCCATCACCCACATACGTAAAGCGAATATCTTTATAGGGCTTATGTAAGCATTCCTTAGCAGTCAGAAAATCGGCTAGTACTTGCGTGGGATGATCAGCATCGGTTAAGCCATTCCACACAGGAACTCCTGAAAATTCGGCTAAAGTCTCAACTGTTTCTTGAGAAAATCCACGATACTCAATACCATCATACATACCACCTAGCACACGCGCAGTGTCTTTTGAGGTCTCTTTTTTACCCATCTGACTGCCTGTTGGACCTAAATAAGTAACATGAGCTCCTTGATCGTGAGCAGCAACTTCAAAAGCGCAACGTGTCCGTGTAGAATCTTTTTCAAAAATCAAAGCGATATTTTTACCAACAAGTTTTTGTTGTTCAATTCCTGCGTATTTAGCACGTTTTAAATCTTCTGAAAGTTTTAAAAGAAATTCAACTTCTGCTGTACTAAAATCCAATAAAGTAAGAAAACTACGGTTACGTAAATTTTTCATTGCTTATTGCCTCCTTTTTTTTTATACTCTTATTGTAGATAGCGCTTTCAAAAATAATCAAAATTCATCAAAAATCTTCAAAAAAACTTTAAGGACATTTGTATGCTAGATATATTATCAGAAAAACATCTAGAAAGAAAGCAGCGTATTATTATCTCTGCAATAGTTATCGCCTTAGCTGCTCAAATAAATATCTCAATACTTGCTGATGGGTTTATTATGACCTTATCTTTGTTCATTTTGCCTGTCTTTTTATATTTTAATGACGACATTAATCCAATTCTTCTCTGTCTAGGAATTACTTTTGCTTCTCCTATCTTCAGAGGAATCATATTAAGTATCGCTGGCGAGGCTGAGATTCATCAAATAATTGAATTCGTTTTAACTGATATGGCGTTTTATATTTGTTATGGCATCACCTTTTATACTATTTATTGGCATCGTTCCTACCGTAATAAAGGTACTTTTTTCTTTTCTATCATTATTTGTGATTATTTTGCCAACCTTGTAGAAATTAGTTTTCTCATAAAGTTTAACAATTATACTATAACTATATTCGCTACTTTATTTGCCATAGCACTTTTGCGAGCTTTTATTAGTTGCGCTGTGGCTTATACTTATAGTTATCTATCACTTCTCTTACAAAAAGACGATCACGAACGTCGATACTATTATTTTATGTGGTCAACTTCAGCCGTCAAAAGCGAGGTTTATTTTATGCAAAAAAATATCATTGAAATTGAAAACATCATGAAAAATGCTTATTTATTAGATAAAGAGTTATCCAAATATCACCTACCTAAAGAATACCAACACCTCTCTCTAGATATTTCGCGGGACGTTCACGAAGTTAAGAAAGATTACCAAAATATTATTAAAGGCTTAGGAACCTATTTTAGTGTAAAAAATGAATCAACTATGGCATTGAAAGATATCTTTCAAATTGTTTTATCTTATACTAGGAGTATTATTCAATTTCGGCATCAAGATATCATTATTCTCGAAAATAATAAATGTAATTTGATAATATCAAACTATTACTATTTACTAACCATTATTTCCAATATCGTTTTAAATGCAGTAGAAGCTATTGATAAACAAAAAAAGGGTACAATCAGTGTTCACACAGAAGAATTAGAAGATTTTATTAAAATTGAGATTAGTGATAACGGACCAGGAATACCTGATAAAATGAAACACATGATTTTCAAACCTGGATTTTCGACTAAATTTGATGCTAATGGTGATATCTATCGAGGAATCGGGCTATCCCACGTGCGTATTTTAATGGAAGAGCAATATCAAGGAACGATAACTGTTTGTCCTAATCAGCCAAATGGAACAACATTTACACTGTTATTCCGTAAAAATCGATTTAAGTTAGGAGATAATACGTGAAATTCTATATTATTGATGATGACCCCACTATCACTATGATTTTACAAGATATTATTGAAGAAGATTTCAATAATACAGTAGTCAGAGTGAATAATGTCTCCAGTAAGGCATACAACGAATTGCTGATTGCAGATGTTGATATCGTATTGATTGATTTATTAATGCCAATATTAGACGGTGTAACATTAGTCCAAAAAATCTATAAACAGCGTTCCGATTTAAAATTTATTATGATTTCCCAAGTCAAAGATAATGATTTACGACAAGAAGCATATAAAGCAGGAATCGAATTTTTTATTAATAAACCCATTAATATTATTGAAGTAAAAAGCGTCGTGAAACGTGTCACTGATACTATCGAAATGCAAAAAAAATTAAATACAATCCAAAATCTCCTAGAAAATACGCCATCATATCAAAAGCCTATAACGACTAGTAACCTCACTAAAATCCGTTCAATACTCAGTTATTTAGGTATTACTTCAGAGACAGCCTACACAGATATTCTTAACATCTGTGAACTTTTATTAAAACAAGAATTAAATTTTGCCCAATTTGATTTTCAAAAAGAACTTTCTATCGATGAACACCAACAAAAAATCATTTTACAACGTATTCGTCGTGCCGTTAAAAAAGCTATGATAAATATGGCTCATCTGTACATTGATGATTTTGAAAATGAATTAACACTGCAATATGCTAATGCATTGTTTGGATTTCAGAATATCCATAATGAGGCACAACTTATTCAAGGAAAAAGCATGTATGGTGGTAAAATTTCACTTAAACGTTTTTTCGATGAACTTATTTTACAGAGTAAAACGTTTTAAGACTTGTTTAAGCATGGCCTTATATACTATAACCATCCTAAAACTTTCCTTTTCATAAATCTCCAACAAACACCTTGTCTACCGCAAGGTGTTTGTTTTTGCTTCTAGTTTATCGTTTCTGACAATTTAAATGTCAGATAGTTGTTTGAATGTCTACTTTATGCTAATATAACCCTAATATCATACGACCTACACTCGTTACGCACTAGAAAGTAAATTACATGATTTCATTTGAAAATGTTAGTAAATCATATGGTGATCATACCATCATTGATAATATTAGTTGCCATATTCAAAGAGGAGAATTCTTTGTCCTTGTGGGGGCCAGTGGCAGTGGTAAAACTACCATCCTCAAGATGATTAATCGTCTCATCGAACCAAGCCAAGGCGCTATTACTTTAGATGGGGAAAACATTACATCACTTGATTTGCGACAATTACGCTTAGAAACTGGTTATGTCTTGCAACAAATTGCACTTTTCCCTAATTTAACAGTTGGAGAAAATATAGAACTTATCCCTGAAATGAAGGGCTGGTCAAAAGGTGACCAAAAAAAAGCCGCTAGCGACCTTCTTGATAAGGTGGGTTTACCTGCTAAGGACTACTTTAATCGCTATCCTCATGAGCTCTCTGGTGGTGAACAACAACGCATAGGTATCTTACGAGCAATCGTTGCTAAACCTAAGGTACTACTTATGGATGAGCCATTTTCTGCTTTAGACCCTATCTCAAGACGTCAATTGCAAGATATCACCAAACAATTACAGTCTGAATTGGGTATTACATTAGTGTTTGTCACCCATGACATGAAAGAAGCTATGCGTCTTGCAGATAGAATTTGTGTTATTAAGGAAGGTAAGATAGTGCAATTGGATAGACCAGAAATAATTCAAAATAATCCCTCTGACCAATTTGTTAGAACCCTATTTGAAGAGGAGAACTGAGTATGACAACACTAATCACTACCTTTCAAGAGCGTTTTGGAGATTGGACTCAAAGTCTTATTGAACACCTCCAGCTATCACTACTAACACTTATTTTAGCAACCTTAATTGCTATTCCACTCGGTATCATCATTAGTCATTATAAAAAAATCAGTCATGTTGTCCTTCAGATAACTGGGATATTTCAAACAATTCCTTCTTTAGCCTTGCTTGGTTTATTTATACCTTTTATGGGAATTGGAACTGTACCAGCTGTCGTTGCACTAATTATTTACGCTCTATTTCCAATTTTACAAAATACTGTAACAGCACTGATGCAAATTGATGCTAATCTCATTGAGGCAGCAACTGCTTTTGGAATGACACGTTGGGAAAGGCTTAAAAAGTTTGAGTTAGCTTTAAGTATGCCTGTTATCATCTCAGGCATTAGAACTGCCTCTGTTATGATTATTGGTACAGCTACATTAGCTAGTCTTATCGGAGCTGGTGGCCTTGGATCATTTATTTTGTTAGGGATTGATCGCAACAATCCTTCTCTAATTCTCATAGGGGCAATCTCTTCTGCTGTCTTAGCTATTATATTTAGTGGTTTAATTGGATTACTAGAAAAGGCTAGATTACGAACCATAGCCGTTTCTGGTATACTTTTACTAGCAGGCTTAGGACTATCCTATGCTCCAAAATGGATGCCTGGAACAAATACTGCAACGATAACTGTTGCAGGGAAGTTAGGAACTGAACCAGATATTTTAATTAATATGTACAAAGAACTTATTGAGGATCAGACAGATATCAAAGTTAAGCTTAAACCTAATTTCGGAAAAACAACTTTCTTATATCAAGCCCTAAAATCTGGTGACATTGATCTTTACCCAGAGTTTACAGGTACTATTACATCAAGTTTACTTAAAAATCCTCCTAAAGTAAGTAATAACCCTAAACAGGTTTACAACTTAGCCAAAAACGGTATTTTAAAACAAGATAAGTTGTCACTTTTGTCACCTATGGCTTATCAAAACACCTACGCTGTAGCTGTTAAAAAAGATTACGCTGAAGCTAATCAACTCAAAAATATCAGTGACCTAAAAAAATTAGATAAACTAAAAGCTGGTTTCACTTTAGAATTTAAGGATAGAGAGGATGGGAGTATTGGTTTACAGAAACATTATGGTTTAAACCTTGATATCTCAACCTTAGAACCTGCTTTACGATACCAAGCTATCAATAGTAAAGATGTCAATATTATTGACGCTTACTCTACCGATAGTGAATTAATCCAGTATCAACTTCAAATTCTCAAAGACGATAAGCATCTATTTCCGCCATATCAAGGAGCACCGCTACTAAGGCAAGATACGATTAAAAAATACCCTCAAGTAAAAAAAGCTCTCAATAAACTTGCTGGTCATATCACTGAAAAAGAAATGCAAGAAATGAACTACCAAGTAGCTGTAAAGCATAAATCAGCAGCTACAGTAGCTAAACAATATTTAAAAGCACATCATATTATAAAGTAGATTCAAGCAATCAATGGTATTAAATGATTTAAAAAGAGCATGTCGCATGACATGCTCTTTTTAATTGCCAAATAAAGCTTATTTAACAATCTTAATTTTACTATCTTCCATTAATAGGGCACAAATAGCACAAATTAACCAGGACGAACGAGAACAAGAAATATAACGTTCCGACCACAATGGTGTAAACTTCTTCTTATACTTGTGTAAACCATTAAATGAGTAGAAATGACTACCGAAATGATAGACAAGATACGCCATTCTCTCTTTAGCAAAACTTGTTTCAACGCGACCAACTCCTGATAAAGGTGCCATCCCCAAATCAAAATAGTGGTATCCCTTCTCTTGATAATAAGAGAATAATGATAAAAAGAGGAAATCCATAACGCCATTCGGAATTTTCTGTTTATCGTGACGCATTAAATCAATAGAGATAATACTCTTTTCATAGTTTGGCATAATATTAGCAAAAGCAACAACTTCGTGTTCAGCATTTTTTACCAAAGCTATTGGGGCTTGTTGGAAATAATCTTT
Organism: Streptococcus sp. FDAARGOS_522; assembly: GCF_003812445.1. Classification (NCBI taxonomy): domain Bacteria; kingdom Bacillati; phylum Bacillota; class Bacilli; order Lactobacillales; family Streptococcaceae; genus Streptococcus; species Streptococcus sp. FDAARGOS_522. Next base: position 1,608,631 of record NZ_CP033808.1, on the reverse strand, counting down.
ATTAAAATATCCTAATGAGAAACCTTTTTCAGGACGTCCTTCTAACCAAGTATTAGAAATCTCTTCCAAACTATTTAGTAGCTCTTGACTATGTGGCGATTGTACAACTTCGAAATAGAAACCATCCTTTTCAACTCTATTTAGGGCATTTCTGAAAGGTTTGTACTTATTCCCTTTAAGAGTAAACGTTTCTAAATTAACTAAAGCATCCTCACCAACTTTCATAAAGTCAAAACCATACTCATGTAAAAGTAGTGTCAACTTCTGTCCAATACTGTAAAAAACAAGGTCATAGTCTAGCTTATCAGCATCATCAATAAACGATTCAATAGCTTCACGAATATAAGTGTCATCACCGGCTGGTTCACCCATAATAAGACATTTATTATTGACAATTACAAATTGGAAAGCAACGCAATCTTCTCCATTTTTTTGGTACCAGTAGAGCCTTTTATCATTTAAAAAGGCTAAACCGCTATCCGAAGAACCACCATAAGCTTGAAGTAGTTTTTTATAACGATCCACATTGAACACATCGCCAATCTGACAAGATTTTCCTTGTAAAATCTTAACCAAACATAAATAAACGAGAGTAAGAATCAACGTAGCCAATGCTATCGGCTCCCATGCTATGATATAATGCAGGCGTTCAATACTACCACCTGTAATATGAGCCCTGATAGGGAATAGTAGTCCTGCAATATAAAATAGAACTCCCATTAAACTAACGATAATGACTCCATCCTTAATACGCTCTTCCCAGCTATAAATAAATTGTTTTTTATAGAGAGTTGGCTTAATGACTAATAAGCCTAACAATAGTAAAATAAACCAGAAAGATAGTCGCCAACTAATATGACCTAAATTAAGATAAAACAATGTCAAAATAATCCAGATAATAGCAATTGGAAAAGCATTTTTCACTTTTTGATCAATAGTTCTAGCTAAGAGAATAAAACAAACCCCCAGCAATAAACCTGGAAACTGCCATAACATTTGTTCTTGTAATGGGTCCAAGCCTAGCTTCTGCAACCACATAATATAAGTAATATTTTCAAAAAATGCTGTTGAAAATATTAAGAATGCACCTAAAATACGCATCAAATGGCTCACCATGGTTTGTAGAACAGTTGATACTAACTCTTTCGGGACATTTTCATAACGTTGATTTATTTGACTACCTAAATAATGGATAAAGAAATAGATACCTGCAAAGAATGGAATAATATAGTAGGCTAAACGATAAAGTAATAACCATGCAACCACAGTTTCTTTAGGTAGCCCCTCGGCAGCAAACCCTGTAAATAGAACTAGTTCAAAACTTCCTAATCCACCGGGAATAAGGGATACAATCCCCACGGCACAACCAATACAAAATAGTGGTAAAATTTTATAAACTGGTAGATGAATGCCCATTAAATAACCGATAATTATAAATGCTGCGGCCGCACATCCCCATTCAAAAAAAGAAACAACACCTAATTTTATACGAGTACTAGATGGCATATCTCCGAAATAATGGCTTCCTTTATGACCAGAAATCCAATAAATAACAGGAAAATACATACTAGCACCAATTAATACCAAATAATAGTAATCAACACTAGCTTTGGCATGAAAAATATGGCTCATGATTAAGGCAATCACACTAATAAATGACAGACCAGAAATAAGATAGGGTAAAAAACGAGTCACTTCTCTTAGGTCACTCTTCTCTTGACCTTTTTTACCATAAAAAGCCATGCGCAACCCAATATCGATTAAGCCACCGAATCCTGACAAGTTATTAAAAGTGTTGATACACCAACTAGTCTGTAAAATATACCTTTTGCTTTTATCTGTACGTAAAAGTCCATTCAGTACAAAGTCATATCCAGTTGTCGGTAAGACAGCGATAACCCCCACAAGGATAATTAAGAAAAGATTCATTGGAGATAATTGCCCAAAAACACTCTTTAGTTGCTCAACAGAAATAGTTCGTTTCAAATGAATCATTTCAACAATAATAAGCACTAAAACAGATATAAAAAATACAATTTTAATCACAGAAGTCAGTGATTTGACTTTTTCAATTAGCTTTTTCAACAATTTCTCCTTTCAACGTATCGTTGATAAACTTTTTTGCAATAATATTAAAAACATGGGAATCTTGCTTAATAATGTGATGCCCAAAGCCAACTAAAGAATAAAACTCCCCCCTTGGAAAATAAGAAGCAAGTTTCTTAGAATGATTTAACTTAATTATGTCCTTATTTCCAACCAAAACCATTACAGGAGTTGACACATGCTGTAAATCAGCTGGACTAATCTTCAAATCCTCTAACATAAGCGAAATAACTTGAGCTTTTTGCCTCATATACGGAAAGAGTTTCCCTAAATAGTGAAGGAATTTATAGGCAATCCTTACTAAAAGAATATCCCACCATCGCTGACCATGAATAGTCAGGTTCCCTGAATTAAGCAAAAGCCCTCTAACCATACCTGGAAACATCGTTTGAAAAACTAAAGCTAAATTAGCACCATCGCTATGGCCTACCAATATAACTTTATCAATCTCTAAATGAACTAAGATATCCTTTAAGTCAACTGCTATTTGCCTGAAACTAATGGTATTTAGCTTTGCATGACTTTTGCCATGCCCTCTACTATCCATAACAATAACTTGGTAATACTTAGAAAAATATGCTATTTGCTTATCAAAATAGCGACTACTTAAGCTATTGCCATGTAAAAAAACAATCGGTTGACCTTGACCAACGACACGATAATAAATATCTGAACCATCTTTAGTATGTAACCAGTTCTCAGTCATAACCAAAGTCACCTCTCTTTGAATTCGTAGTTATATTATACTATTTTTAAAGACAAATTACTTAAACTACCTGTATTATGAGAAAAAAATGATTACTAAAAGCCGTTCAACTAAATCGAACGGCTAAGTAGTATTAAAATAAGAATGTTAAAAGAGCTAATATAGGTAAACCACCCTGTTTTAATAAGATTTTTTTATCAACTGTCAAAGCACCATAAACAGCAACTAGCAACACATTGATTAAAAAAATAGCTACAATTTCTTGATTCTGTGAAATATATAACCCATAAAGGAGGAATAGACCAATCAAGCCGTTGTATATACCTTGATTCTTAAAAAGTTTAATAACGGGTAAATATGACAACTCTTCTTTAGACATACTAAAAATCTTCCCAGTCATATTTGACTGGGTGGCTAACGTCTCCAAATACATAATATAAAAATGTTCCAAAGCAGTTAATGTTGCAATAATTATTGTTAAAGTAGACATATCTTCTCCTCCTAAATACTTTGACATACCATATCATACTGTTAGTCTATCACTAGATACTTTCTATTAATCTTCTTGTTTACGATAAATAAGAAGAGCAAGTATCATCGATGATACTAAAAAGATTACTAGCATTCTCCATTGATGGTTAACGTCTCCCGTCAACGAGATGGTCTCTCTTAATCCTGAAACAGAGTAAGTCATCGGTAAAAATGGTTGAATTGTTTGAAAGAACTTAGGACTCAATTCTATTGGGTAAGTTCCTGCGCTTGAACCAAGCTGGAATAATAATATTAATAACGACAAGAAGGAACCATATCTATTATCCCATCCCACTAAAGCAGTTACTAATGCCATCAAAGTCCATGCTGTCAATAGGATAATAAAGTATGTTTTTCCAGGGTAATCTGGTTTAAGACCTATGAATTGAACTGCAAAAAATAAGATAGTTGCTGCTAGAGTTGCAATGAATCCATTGATTAATAATTTATTTTTAGCCCAACTAAAACGATTATCTGGCTCTTTGCCAGATAAAGCTTTCGCAAAAATAACATTGGCTGATAAAGCTACCACCATCAACGCAACTGAAATCATGTATGGTGCCATTCCAACACCATTCGTATCAACGCTATCATAATCTTCATGCTTGATAGTGACTGGGCTAGATACTGCATTGGCATTATCTTTATTTACAGAAACCATGGACAACTGGTCCCCAGCTTTCCCCAAAGAACTTGATAATTGAGAAACACCACCTGACAACTCTGTCAACCCATCTGTCAACTGATGTCCTCCCCCAGCAAGCTTATTAGAACCATCTGCAATTCTATCAGAACCACTAGCTAATTGCCCCGCTCCGTCTCTCAATTGATCCGATTTACTATCTAAAGTTTGAGCTCCCTGACTTGCTTTTTGTGTTCCTGAAATCAATTGATTGGATTTACTATCTAAAGTTTCTGCACCTTTGCGTAATTGCCCTACAGCATTCGTATAATCCGTGATTCCTTTTGTCAATTTTTGACTACCTTGATATAACTGCTTAGTAGCCGTTGGCAATTTTTGAATTTTATCTAAATCTGAGATAGCTTTTAATACTAAATTGTTAGCTGTTCCTGACAAAGTTTGAAGATTTTGTGAGTTATTATTAGAAGGGGTTGAACTAGATGCTTCACTAAGCACAGTTTTCATATTTTCTATATTTGAAGAAATATTTGCTGCAATTGTCTCAGCTGAAGTAGGTGTTCCAGTAACCGCTGAGGTAATTTGAGATTGTTGCTCAGGGGTTAAACTTTTAAAAGCTGACGTTGATTGTACCGCAGTCATTTGCTTTTGTTTATCAGCAGCAGCCGTATTCATCAAAGCCTTTGTACTTGATTCAATAGTTGATAAAAAATTAAATAACTTACTATTAGTATCGCTATCAGTAGTTGCTGTCGATTGTAAATTTGTAATAATCTGATTTAGATTCTTTAATCCATCTGAAAGGTTCTGCAAAGTACGTTCTTGCTCTGGTTTTAGTTGAGTTGCTTGTGACAATTGTTGTAAACCATCCGTCAACTTTTCTGATCCTTCCACCAATGCTTGAGACTTATCATCTAATTTTTGACTACCTTCACTCAACTTATGCACACCTGTTGTGTAAGCAGTAACACCATCTGATAATGTTTCTAACCCGTTAGATAGGGTCCCCACACCATCTGTATAAAGGTTTATTCCACTATTTAGTTTATTAGCTCCTCCAGAAAAAGTTTGACTAGAGCTTGCTAAAACATCTAAATTACTTGTCAAGGTTTGACTGCCATCCAGTAGCTTATTAGAACCATTTAATAATTCTTGACTCCCATCAGCAGCTTTATTGATACCTGTTTTCATAGAACCCATATTTTTAAAAACTGATTCAGTATAAGTCCCTGTAATAGATTCTGCTATCTCATCTTTTAGTTTATTAGCTGCTGTCTCACTCATTTTTGAAGCTACAAAACTACGCCCCTTAGTAGTTTTATAAGTAATATTTAACCTTTCTGGTTTTTCTGTCATGAGAGTTGTCGCTTTTCTAGAAAGATCTTTAGGAAAGGTAATAACCATATAATAGTGACCCTTTTCTAATTCTTTTTCTGCTCTTTTAGCCGTTGTAAAATGGAAATCTAAGCTATCATTTTTAGACAAATTGTCCTCCATATCTTTGCCAATTGAAATAGTTTTTCCATTTAATTTAGCCGATTTATCTTGGTTAACGACTGCCACAGGTAAATTTTTAGTATTCCCATAAGGATCCCACATTGAGCTTAGAAAGATAACATTATATAGCGTTGGAATCAGTGCAACCCCAGCCATCGTAATCCATAATTTTGGGCTTTTTATGATTGCTTTTAATTCGTCTAACATTTTTTCTCCTATTTTGGACATATTGTTCATTTTTTTGATAAAATATATTATACAGTGATGATAGATAATTTCAAGATAAAAATCTCGTTTTTGGACACTGTGTTTAAAAATGTACAAAAATATTAAGGGGTAATTAATATGGTAAACGATACGAGGAGAGAAAAACCAAAAAGAGCTATTGAAGCAGCTATGATTACGTTATTAAAAGATCAGAGCTTCGATGAAATTTCAACGATTAATCTAACTAAAACAGCTGGAATCAGTCGTTCTAGTTTTTATACTCATTATAAAGATAAATATGAAATGATTGATCAATACCAACAGTCACTCTTCAATAAAGTCGAATATATTTTTGATCGCAATCAATTTAAAAAAGAAGATGCCTTGCTCGAAATTTTTCAATTCTTAGATAGAGAATCATTATTTGCTGCTCTCTTAACCCAAAATGGAACAAAAGAAATTCAGACCTACACCCTTAATAAATTACAATTAATGCTTTCTAAAGAATTACCTGAGGTCAATCCAGATGCAACAAAGTCTGATATCAACCGTTTGTATTATAGTGTCTATCTCAGTCATGCTATTTTTGGAGTCTATCAAATGTGGATAACACGAGGAAAAAAAGAAAGCCCTCAACAAATTACACAAGTGCTACTCAGTTTATTACCTCAAACTTAAAACCAGCCTTCCTTATAGGCTGGTCATTTTTAGTTAGGTTTATTTTATCCTCGTTATAGGATAACAACACTAATATGGACTGACATTATAAATGACGATACATTTGAGAAGACATATCTAAAAATTGGCCTACAAGCTCGTTATGTTCTCCTATAAAATCAAAGAGCTGATCCTCACTCAGTACACCGCATTTGAGATTATTTTCTGCTTGTTCTGATAGTCTAAACCAGTCTTCGCTACCATAAAATTCTCTTAATTTCACGTAATCTTCATAGTGCTTTTGAAAATCATCTATAGCTTCTACTAATGCATTGATTCTAGGTTTGAAGCTATCATACTTCTCTTCCATTTCTTCTATTTTTAATCTATCATTTAGATTCATAATAAAATCTCCTTAGTTATATAAGATTCGACGAGATAAGTTATCATTCTCAAGTATTTGTAACGTTAATTCTACTATATCCTTTTTACAAAGTAAAAAATTACTCATTACAAACTGACAGTGTTGATTTTTATTCTAATGTTAGTTTAAAATCTTTTTGGTTCATTAAATATAATGACTCACTAAAAAGTATATAACAAAAAAAGCCTATAAAATAGGCTTTTAAAGTATGTAATGTAATAATTAAAGCATTTTGTTGTACTGTATTTTTGAGACTTCCTTAAGGTTGCTTTACAAGTCTTTATAGCTTTAAATCAACATTTTAAACTTTTTTTGTCAACATTAGTTGACATTAAAATTTCCTTCAAAGTTAGCAAAAAGTAAGCAAAAATTTAATTTACAACTCTGTCAATCAATGAGTTCAGCAGGCAAGAACTAGCACCCAATAAAGGTGCTTTTTAGTTTGCTGTAAATCTTGCGTTTTTATTTTTTCTTAAACAGTTTGATATAGTCTTGTTTGCTATGGATAATATCAGATACAAAAACGGCTTTTCTGTCTTCTAAAATGTGATAAAAAGCTAGGTAGTCCCCTAAAACAATACAACGAGTATTATGTGGCGGATAAATAGTTTCACCTACTCTGTCATCTGCGTTAAATCCTGCTTCTGGGAAAAATTCAAGACGTTCTAGCCCGTAAAGAATATTGTTGACGGTGTTAGCCCCTGCCTGCTCCGAAAAGTAAGTAGTTTCAATATAGCTTTTTATCTCCTGTAATTGTTCTTGTACGGTTTCAGGGATAATAAGGCTATGGGTTTTATTATCAGATACCAAGGTTAGCCCTCACTTCACTAGCGTTGTATACCCGCCCATGCTCTAAATCGTCAAAACTTTTAGCAATTTCAGCTCGTAAACCTGCAAGTAGTTCAGCTCGTTCTTTATCGGTGTCAGTCTCAAAAGGTAAGGCTTTATTTTGTACAATGTTTTCTAAAAACAAATTAAAGCTAGCTGTCATGTCAAGGTTTTGGGCTGCGATAATAGCTTTAGCTTTCTCTAGTAAATCACTGTTGGTTTTAAAGTTGACCTGCGTATTTTTTTCTAAAGCGTGCATAGTAGCACCTCCTTTTAGTTATTATAACACTTTAAACTATACCTGTATAGTTGCATATATCCAAGAGCCTATGCTGTTGTTATTAACACACCATTCCTATAACTCTGGGCGAATTCAAGCAAAGCTCTTTTCTTAGTCTCGTAGTACCAACTTTGACTTTTGTTAAGTTCTGCTATGATGTCTTGCTGAGTTTTTTTCTCACTAATCAAGTAACACTCAATCAATATCTTTCTGTAGTCTATCTTAGACAGTTGGTTGATAGCATACTTGATAGCGTCTAGCTCCTCTAAGGCACATTCTCGGCTTATTTCAAGGTGTTCTCTGCGCGTGGGATGATATTTTATATCAAACTGGTAACGCTCGTTATAGCTTAAATCAAGGCTATTGGCGATACGTTGCCATCTATGAAACTCTTTTAATTTACGAATAGCGTTCTTCTTGCTCATCTAATACCTCTAAAGCTTCTCTATGTAATTTGAATGCAGTATTCCTTGAATAACCTAGCTTGTCGGGTATCTCATCCCATGATAAGTCATCCACGTATCTAGCTTTGATAACAGCTATCTGTTTTTCCGAATGTTATAGCCAGTATTTGTCCCCCTTATCCATATAGTAATGGAATCTCTTCCAATGATATAAGTATTTAGTCATTCTCATGTACTTTGGACGCTTAGGAAAGTCATCATAACTATAATAACCATGTTTGTGTTTTGCTTTTGAATCTACTTTCAGACACTCTTTAAAGGCTAGTTGCCAATAGTATTGACAATCTGTCTTACTTCGATTGAATGTCGCTTGATGAAGCTTCTGACAAGTACCACAAGCAAAGGCATGAGAAGCCTTAAATAACTTTCTACAACGTCTCTCACAGTCAGGACACAGGAAGAAGTAGCGCTTACCACCATAAGTTCCTGGTATCGTTTCAAGTAAGAATTCTTGCCCCTCATAATGGACGATTAGGTTATCTAGGTCTATGGTGATAGATTGGTCATTTATTGTTCCTGTAACTCTAGTCTTTTCCTGTTTCTTCATTGGTTTAATGATACTCTCAATAGCTAGTTCTAACATCTTTTCTCCTTAGTATTCAAATAACCCAAAACTATTGATAAACGACAAAAAGAGGGAAATCCCTCTGATTGTTTATTTAACCAGTAACTCACCCTCAATAGCCATATCATACAAATAATTAAAGCCTTGGCTGATAGATTCAAGTACAGCTCCTAAATCCTCTTGAGTCATCTTTTTATAATTCATGGAAACGTGTTCGGCGAGTTGGTTGTGGTCTGAGATGAAAGCCATGAATATGTCTTGTTTGTCCGCTTTCTCTTGGCTATTGTCAAATAAAGGAACCACGCGCTTCTTGTCAGTACTTTCAACCTCCTTTAGTAACTCAGTTTCTTGAGCTACGTCATCAAGTTCTTCATCCGTCATATCCTCAGGTTGGTTGTAATAGTCCTTAAAGCTGTCACAGATACGCTTGAAGACCTTATTTAGTTTTCTGTCTTCGGCATATTCAAGTACTAACTGGTTAGCATGACCACCTTGATCATCATTGTGATAAGTTGCGTCAATCACTGGTTGCTCATAGCTCCCAGTCATATACCCTAGAATGGCATGACAGGCAACTTGCGCAGTATCAAAGTCTTTAAAAGTATAGTGGAATGTAAATGTTTTTGGTGTGTCTGAAAATGTTCTCATGTTATTTCTCCTTTGTGATTGCTATAATGTCTGATAAATTGATGATGGCTACCCAGTTTGGTTGTTGCCCAGATAGAAGATATTTGACCAACTCATTATAAAGGGTGCAGTCTCCTTGTATAGTGACGGTGTTACCGCCTCGTGTGTGTAATTTTAGTTACCTGTACAAGACCAATAAAGAAGTTGTGGTACTCATGTCTTCATAATTGCCATAAGTTGCTTCTGAAAATTTAATGTCTATCACAGATACCGATAGGGTAAATTGATTGATTCGATATTCAAAATCATCCAGTGATTCTTTGTGTTTTTGATAAAATAGCTTGATTTTCATTGTGTTTGTTCTCCTTTCTCAACGGGTATAGCAAAGCCACAGTCAAAGACCCAGCGATAACCACGGCGTATGAGTTCTGGTCTTGTAAAATCACAATCACCAGGTTTAGACTTGGTGTTGAAATTGATTTTGCTGATGAAGTCATAACCGCATTGACCATTGGGAAGCTCCAATCGGTATAGCTGGTCGTTTGGCAGGTCATCATAATGGTAATGCATTTTCTTTATGCCATGATTTGTATAGTTAGGATTCATATGTCCCTCTTTTCTCTCTAAAATGTGTGTTATTAACATTTAAAAAATCAAATAGCACAGCAAAAAACACAGGGCTAAAGCCAGTTGTATCAAGGGTTTTTGACATTTTGTGTTTTTAGTAGCATTAATTTGACCAAAAGACTTTCTTTTTTTGCACGCGCACTATTAGTTATAAATATTATTATCTATAGTATTAAATACTACTAATACTACAATAGAGTATAAAGCTTATAATACCAATGTTTTGGCTTGTGTTATTACGTGTAGTTTTTATGTAGTATTAGTGTAGTTTTTAAACTCGTTCATAGTAAGATACGGGAGTGCCACCTTTAAATAGTCTTTTTCTTGCGGGATTCTCTCCTTTTTTCCAGCCGTCATCATTATCTAAATGGTCACGTATTTTTTGAGAAATAAGAGCTTTACCGCCTTGCGTTGGTTTTTGGTTAAACCCCAGATAAGCAATATGGTTAGGACTTGTGACCTGGAGTAAGCAATTTGTCTGTGCAGAAGGGTAGTCACTATAACTTTGAGCATTATCTAAAGGTTCTCCCAACTGTTTTAGGACGTATTGCCGTTGTTCATACTGTGATAAACTATCCCAACCTTCAACAATTTGAAACTCATTCAGTAATTGGTCAATGATTTCTTTGTCAACGTCTTCAACTTTATAATCTTCTTGAATATCAGCTAACTGATTCATCAACTCTTTAGATGGTGTTAGTGGTTCATAATTGTTAAACCATACTTTGGCTTCAGCGAGTATCTGTAAGAAATAATCTTCTTCCACCTCCATAGGATGTTTTTCCACGTCATTGATACCACATTCAATAGGGAAGAAGCGTCTTTCTGTTCCACTATCCTTAAGAAAAGATTTTTTGTTAGCTGTCCCGATAAAGACACAGTGCCTTGGATGAGGAGTGGCTTTACGTTCATAAGGTTCACGATAAGTATCACTATCTGAGGAAATGAAGCTTTTAACCGTTTCAATTTCTGCCTTTGACATACCTTTTAGCTCCCCTAGCTCGATGATGGCATTGGCTTGTATCTTCTGATAATCACTATCATTTTTACCAAACTTGATTTCTGAATCGGTGTGGTAGCTAGGAAGCAAGCGCTTAGTAACAGTGCTTTTTCCAGTTCCTTGTCTTTTATCAATGAGAATAGGAACGACTTCAAACTTTACTTTACGGAGATAAATTCTAGCTATAAGACCTGTTAGCCATACTTTGGCAATTTCTCTATTATAGGAATTATCAGCACAGCCTAATAGATCAATAAAGTAGCGTTCTCCTCTAGCTTTACCATCCCATTTTTGACTTTCAATACGCTGTTTAATGGGGTGGTAAGAGTTCTTTTTAGCTAAAGCGGTAATAGCTACCTCTATATGTTCTTTACGAGGGGTAAACCGATATTTATCATCAATGAATGCAATACAAAGGCTGGTCTGTTCATTCGTCCATAGCCCTTTTTCTTTAGACCAAGGGAGTGTTTTAGTGATTTCAATAGTTTTTTCAAATTCGTTGTATTTAATACCTGTGAAGATATTTTCGTAGAATTCAAAAACCTTACCGACATTGTAGGGGCTACTAATGACATATTCTTTGTCTCCTCTACCTTTTCGCGTCCTGAATGCAGGGGCAAAAGCAGGTTGAGTGGCTTGTGATAGTTTATTTTGATAATCTTTCAATTCTTCCTTTTCTATGGCTTGATTCCTCTCTTTCTTAGTTCTGTATCGAGTATGCTTCTAAAAGTTTTGTCTATCTCATCAATGGGTAGTGGCTTAGTTGTCACGCTGTTAGCTATTTGTACCAGCTCATAAGCCGTCTCTAAATCACAATCCACCCATTTATTAAATAGCAAACCAACAAATTTAGTTAAGGCTACATTACGTCCGCCTTCGTCTCCAAAACCATTAAACAAGGTATCTATGACCCTCATGGTAATAGAACGCTGACTTCTAGGGCGTGACGTGTAAGTAGTAGTAACCTGTCGGTTGGGTGCTTTAGGGACAGGATAATCAAGACCACGGTTCACATAGCGCTGATAGTCTTCTGGGTCGCCTGTTGTGACGGGTAAGCCTTGTAATTGCGACCAGGTAAGACTAGCTAAATCAAACGGTAGTCCAATCTTATTAGCTATCTCCTTGACCACTTGTTTATACGTCGTTTTGTCCATAGTGTCACTAGGCTTCACGACAAGGCGATAGCGTGGCTTCTCAGGGGTGTGTTTAATCGTTGGATAAATAAATATAGCTGTATTCCCAAAGTGTCTTAGAAACGATTTTAGGCAGGTTTACGTCTGTTTCTATCTCGTCATAGTCAAGAAAAATCAAATCACGATAGACTAGACTAGCATTATTGCGCTTATAGCTACCGTTTTTCTCTGGGGTTACCTTGCCACTCAAACAGTACGGAGCTTGTGTTCGCTTGTATTCTTCAATATCGATAGCCTCAGGCGTTTTCATTGGTTTAAACTGTGCGATATAGTCAAACGGTTCTAATTGTCCTTTGTAGGGGTACAAATAAGAGCTAAAGCCTCTTGCTTCATAAATAGCCATCTACACATCCACCCCCAAAAAGATAAGAATATCACTGACCTTGTAATAATGTTTCCTTGTGTCTTCTAGTGGTGGTTGGTATCGTTTTAACCCAGCGTTTTCCCACCGCTTTAGGGTTTTACCTTTGATATTTAATTCCTCTTTGACCTGTTCAGCCGTGATCAACCCTAAAACTCTTGGTTTAGGTTGCTGGTATACTTCTAAGAAGCGATTAAAAGCGGTCAGATTTTGTTCTAAGAGTTTTGCTTCATAATCTTGACTAAATACGTTCATACTAACCTCCTTTGAGTAATTCCTTATAACTGGTTAAATCGGCATTCAATAAGACACTTAGGCGTTGTTGTTCCTTTTGTACTTGATTATAAAAGGCTTTAGCACCATCTAGTAATTCTTCTTTATTAGCTGGGATAAAGTAACCACGATTGAATCCGTGTCTAATGCCAATAATAGGGACGTTGTAGCGCGTGATTAAGCTACTTGATGATACTTTGGACGGAGCGTTCTTCGCGTTTCAGTATTAAGCCAATCTCTGCCCTGTAATGGGATTGTCTGCCCCAACCTTAATCAGATTAAGGACACGTCTATAATTTTCAGGCAATGTCATTCAGTTCCCCCTAATTGTAATAATGGTTCTGTGCTTGAATATAAGCCCCATAGTTTGCATTCTGACGTGGTTTAGGTGCTTGGGTATCTTCTGGTAAGTCAATCTCTATTAATGGCTTAGAACGGCTTAGAAGAAGCCCTATGAGACCTAAAACAATGAATAAAATAAGTGTCTGTGTTAGTGTAAAGTTAAGTTCTTGCATGGTTACAACTCCTTTCTGTATTTATGTGTCATCTTATCATGGTCAGAAATAAGGCACTTCAAAGCGCGACAACTCGTGTTTATAATTGCACTAGTTGTTTCCTTACTATATTCTTGAGCAGCCAAATCTAGGACATTTAGAATATCCATAAGTTGACCGCAAAGACCTTCATAATCTACTAAAATGTCGTTAGCGATTTCATTTAATTCTTCAATACTCCTCATGCGGATACCTCACTTAAATAAGTTTCTAATTCCCCTGTGTCTTTCTCTGAACATGGTAAACCGTTAACGGCTCTAAAGACAATCTCTGTGGTTTGTTTATAACCTAAAGCGCCCCATGCTTCTTCAAAAGTAGTGGCACTTTTCCTGAATGTAGTCGTATACTCTGCCATTACATTAGCAATAATCACCCTAGCGATATGATGGTTATATAGTCGAGCAAAATAGGCTTCCGCTTTATCTTTGCTGAGTTGGCGTTTTTTGAGCATTTCTCGTTGTTCAGGAGTGTATCTATCTTTTGAAAAAGGATTTGTTTCTACTCTATATTTCATTATGTTTTTTCTCGCTTAATTATTATTTTCTGTGTAATTGCTTGTTTCTTATACTAGATTCATGCTAGTTTTATGATTAGTTCATGTTAGTGTATAATTCTGCGAATAACTCGCTAGGGATACGCTCTAGCGCTTTTTGTTGTAAGTGGATAGCTTTAATTCTATCTTGTGTTTTGGTTTTAATGTCTTCTATAATTTCGGATGTTGAAACCACTTGTTCATAGTAAATGCTAGCTTTATAAATGAGTCCTTGTTCTTTTAATTCCTTGTTAGCCATCTTTTCAAGAGTAACTTCATGTAATACTTCAACATTGCGATAATGACCGTTTTTAAGGTCGAATGTTAGCCATTTTCTACGCTTCCAATTATATAGGGTACTTCTGCAAACTTCTGAATTCCCAAATCCAAGAAAAGAAGCGATTTCTGTTAATGTTTTCCCTTCAATTTCAGATAGTTTATAAGCGACATTTTTAAATAGTACTCTCGGATTTCTTTTTTTCTTAATCATATTGTTTTGATTTTTGAGCACACAAAAAGCGCACTCCCTTTCTGTTTTTTGTGTTGACTGAAATAGAGTACGCATGTATAATATTTACGTACTCACTTTGTGGGTCGAGCGATAGCATAGTAACCAAAAATTGGCGTTGGCGGTTACTGTGCTATTTTTTTGTTTAGTCTGACAAATCTTCAAGGGCTTTTCTGATTGCTTCTGGCTTTGTTAAGCCATGATTATCAGCATATGCTTGTACCTTTTCATCAAGTCCTTGGCTAATTCTAACCGTTATCTTGATATTGTTCGGTTGCTCGCCCTTTGGTGGTCTGCCGACTGCTCTTTTGTCAGTCATTGTATACCTCCTTAGTTTTGACGACATAATTATTATAATTAAGTCGTCTTAATAAGTCAACCCCTAAATCAAACTTTTTTGCGTACTCTATTCAGTTGTTAAAGGACTAATTTTTTAATATCGTTATATTCTGCATTGAGCTCCAATAGGACAATTACTTTTTGTTCAAGTTTTCTATATCGCGTCAACTCATCAGCACTTAGGCAATCTAATGCAATTTCATAACCTACCCGTGACTGTTTCAGTTGTTTAGCAGTCTGTCCTGTGACAGATTTTAGCAAAAGGTCGCTAATAGCCTTGTAGCTCCATTGATTAAAGTGTTCCCAATCCTTGATAGCTTGTGTTAATTCTTTATGATTAGACTTTTCAAGCTCTCGTATCAGTTTAAAGTTAGCGTTTTCTCTTTCTAGTTCTTCGATATGGTCATAAATCCATTGACGAAAGATTTTACCTTTCTCCGTTTTGGACAGCATACCGATCTCAAAAATTCCTCGCTTATTGAATAGTCGGGTCTCGTATTGTTTGCCATCAGTAGCTGACAATTTGTCAGTAACTGAAAATCGCTTTTCTTTGAGGTAGGGTTGGCGCTCTATCATCTTTTCAATAGCATTTCGGCTCTTATATCCAAATCTCTGCGCTAATTGTTCAATCGTCACAAAAATATTTCTATTCCTGTCCAGATAAAAATCAATTTCAAGTTCTCCAAAAGAACTTTTTACTTGTTTTATGATATTCACTGTTTTACCTCGTTATTTGATTATTGTTGTTTTGTCGGGGAGAACTGCAACTGTTAAGTCGTTGCCTGCTCTGCGGTAGTATGATACAATGGAAGTATCAAATCTTTTACTAAAACCCCTTTAATAATAGCTTGCCTGCTTTATTAATTGAGTTTAGTTATACTAGTTAAAGGCTCTGCTGATTGGTCTCGGTAAGCCTTTTTTTGTTGTTTTCACGCGCATTTTTGCGCTTTTTTTAATTTTTATTGTAGATTGACTCAGACACACTGATATTCAATCCGAACTTTTCTTTAATTCCCATGAGTTCCACAGTATCATCTAAAATCATTTCTCTAGCAACTAACATATCTGGTGTCATTTCTGATTTTTTAACCATTTTTGAATATCCAAACTTGTTGGAAACGGCTTTATTTGTGATTGTGTTAGCTTTAATCAAGTCTTTCTTAGATACCCTATCTAAGCTATTAGTCAATCTTGCCATAGCTTCTTTTTGATGTTCCTTATCCAGCATTCTAAAGACCTCAAAGCCTTCTAGACCAGTTGCTTGTCTTAACTGTTTAATGGTTTCAAATACCCAAAACTTAAATGATTTTGCTTCTGGTTTACGACTTGAAAAAATAGTGTCATAAATTCCAAACTCGTTAACAATTAGCATTTCTTGTTGACGTCCTAAACTGTCTGCGACGTGGTCGGTTGAAACGACCTCATCAACTAAACGCTCTTTCACACGTTTTGGTTTTAAGTCTAGCGCGTGACAAATATCAGCAAGAACTGCCCACCATTCGCCTTGGTGCTCTACAAATCGGATATCATATCCATTCCATGTTTCTGTTCTCAATAAATTGTCCTTTCTTTAGTAATCTTCAGCAAGCCATTCCATGACTTTTTGATAAATGCCATTTTTTACTTCTCCGCCATTACGAACTTTGCGATAAGTCACTTCTGTAACTCCAATTTCAGCGCTTGCTGATTTAGAAGTTAATTGTTTATCAGCTTGTTTTCTTCGGATAGCTTTTGCTTGTGTTGAGGTAATAAGCAATAATTTCAACTCCTTTCTTTGCTAACTTTTTGTTAGTTAACAGGTTTTATTTTAGCTAACTTATAATTCGTTGTCAAGAAGGTGATTCTAAAAAGTGTAAAAAAAGTTAGCTTAGTTTTCTTTTTATGATATAATCGACTTGAGGTAATAAATTATGAATAGATTGAAAGAATTAAGAGCTAATCAAAAAAAGACTCAGCAGGATATGTCTGAGTTTTTGAATATGAGTCGCCGAGGGTATCAGAAAATAGAGAATGGTGAAAGCCAAATCAAACCAGACAAAGCCCAAGCCCTAGCGGATTATTTTAACGTGTCTGTGGGGTATCTGTTGGGGTATAGCGATGATAAAAAAGACCCAATGCTAACCAGCTTTGAATTAGCTCGAAAAGATGATACAGGAGAGTATTTTGATTTACAAGACATGGTTACTCTTATGGATATATCTATGTTGAAAAATGTAGATACTCGCGATAAGATACTTTCAAATTTAAAAGAATATTATGATTATTATGGTATTCGAATGAAAGAAGAACACGAAATAAAAGACAGTGAGAAATTCAATGCTTTTTTAGCAGAATTTCAAGAAGATACAAACGACTATATCATCATGCTGCTTACGGGTATAGTTAAACTTCGTGATGACATTCGTTTCACCTTATTGGATATTCTAGCTATGGAAGGTGAGAAACTAGAAACCGTTAAAAATGTTGTCAAATTTATATCTGACAATGGTGACAACTAACCCACGCGCCACTATTTTCAAGGGTTTCATCTATATAAATAAAACCATGGTATCTGTATTTAAACGCTTTATACAAAGAAATTTATTGAATTTATTGACGGTGGGGATACCCCAAATGTTTTTAAAAAGCTTATTTTTTATTTTTCTTTACTAACGCCAAAAGAAAGGGAAAGCATAATAAATATTTTAGAGGGACTAGCGGGTTTAGATATTGATTTTCCGCATTAACTCACGCGCATAGAGGAGAAACAAACATGAAAAAGAGAATTATTGTTGTGCTGGTCGCATTGCTAGCTATTGGTGGTGGTTCAGCTTATTATTTCCTAAGTTACGCCCCTCACCAAGAGGCTGTCACAAACTTTAATAAAGCTGTTCAGACAGTTAAGTCAAAGAATAAGACGCTAAAAAGTGAGATTGCCAAAGCTGAAAAGCTCGTTAAGTCAAACCAGCAGCCGCTAGATGTAAGGACTTTAGACAACCTAAAAGCAGCAGTAGCAACTGCCAAAAGTGACTTAAGAGAAATTCCAAAGGTAGCAGATAAAACCGAAGCTATCAAGAAACAAACCAAGTCGCTTAATCAACCAATAGATTATTCAAAAGCTACTCAGTCTTTAGCTGATAGTTCTTTAGCATATACAAATAGTGTTAAGCAACTAGCCCAAATAACCAATCCCAGTCAAAGTTTTGTTGAGGAGCGCTTAAAAGAGATTGATACAGTTACAGGCGTTCAGTCAGTGACAGAAAGCAATGACCCTAATGGAAAACTAAATAAACAAGGTGGTTATACTGCCTCAATCTACTTTACTGATAACCAGGTAACTGAAGCTGTAGAAGGTAAGGATGTGCTCGATAAGGGGACCGATGCAGGAGGAAATATTGAGGTTTTTAAAACCAAAGAAGAAGCAGAAAAACGTAATATATACCTGAGTGCATTTGACAGTGCAGGTATGTTTAATCCAGGTTCTCACTATGTATTTGGAACTGTTGTTATTAGGACATCTCACTATCTAACAGCAAGCCAACAGAAATCTTTAACACAAAAAATATATGAAAAATTGATAGAAATTAAATCAAAAAATTCTGGTTCTACCAAAGACTCCAAGAAGAAAGAAGTTAGCAAAGATAATACAAAAACAAGTACACAAGAACAGCCTGCACCTTCATCAACTACGGACAAAAGTCAGGAATCACAGTCAAGCAGTGAAACTTCAAATAGTGGTGGTAGAGGTGGCACTCGGGGTGTGGAAGATTCAAGTGATACATCTTCATCAAGTGAAATGACGGAAGAGGAATTAAATTCTGCAATTAAGGAAATCCAAGACTCAAGAGATTACTATGCACCGAATGAATTTGAAAATCAGGTTGGTGACACAACTAGCAGTGATAATGGAGATAGTACTTATCATCCATGAGTTATTCCCTCAATATGAAACACCGTTTACTATATTTCTCTTACTTCGCTCTAGCTTCAAGCCAATTTCTCGGAGTTCGCTCTCTGTTCACACTCGAAATTCCATCATTTTTCACCAAATAATTATCTTTAACAACCTTTTAGGAGAGCCGAAAAGTCCGATTTCTGAATACTATATGCTAAAAAAGTCTACTGATCTTAGAAGCTATCACAACGGAAAAAATAAATTAATAAACGACCGATATATCAAGTTTTTTCAAGTTCTTTAAGTGAATTTACCGAGCGTTTTAGGACTATTGAAATAGGTTGACGTATTATGTTGGCACGTACCAACATTTAGGGACTACAGCAACATGTCAACGGAGTTGCCAAATCTCTCAACGTTGAACGATTCAGGAGCGTCAGCCTTCCACCATAGGAAGCCATAGGTTATTCAAGCTGTTCTTGCTTTTGGTCATCTGGAAGGGTAGCGATGAGGTAGAGGGCTGAACTACCTAAATTACTCAACGTTGAATAATTTGGAAGTTCTTTTGCTACTGTCTGTGTTAATTTTGCTTATAAATGTGATGAGATTGCTATTCTAAACGTTTTAATTCATCCAAAAATTCACATCTCCTTTCTAGTTTTTCTCCCTGGGGAGGGGGGTCGTGTGAGAAAAAAAGCGAATATTTGGACAGTTGACCCTTCCCACCGGTTTCCAAACTCGGATTGAACAACATTTTTTAATGATGGGGGGTAACCTTAAAGGAATAGCCATGAATGAATTACAATTTTTGATATATACGGCTAACAATAGCCAAGAGACAGCCAGCTTTTCTGGGCTATCTAAAAATTTACCAACTTACTAAAACCAAACAAAAAAAGACCTCGCAAGTTTTCCACGCTCGCAAGGTCTTAAAAAACAACAATATTATATCACAATTTTCTATTTATAATATTTCGGATATTAACCCGATACCGTTATTATACCATGATATAAACTAATCTAAAACCCTTTTAATAATAGCTTGCCTGCTGATGGAAAGGTTTATAATCGTGAAAATAAATGAAGTAAAAAAGAAAGATGGTACGGTAATTTATCGTGCCAGTGTTTATCTTGGTACTGATAAAGTAACAGGTAAGAAAGTAACCACTAAAATAACAGGACGAACTAAGAAAGAAGTTAGAGAAAAAGCTAAGCAAGGAGCTGTTGAGTTTATAAAAAATGGTTCTACTCGCTTCAAAGCTACTTCCGTAACAAGCTATCAGGAACTTGCAACCTTATGGTGGGATAGTTACAAACATACCGTAAAATACAATACTCAGCTAGCTACTGAAAAGCTGTTAACCGTTCATGTCATACCAATTTTTGGAGCATATAAGCTTGATAAGTTAACGACACCACTTATACAGTCTATCATCAATAAACTAGCTGATAAAACTAATAAAGGAGAAAGAAAAGCTTATCTCCATTATGACAGAATACACGCGCTAAATAAACGTATACTACAATATGGTGTTATCATGCAAGCTATACCATTCAACCCTGCTCGTGAGGTCATTCTCCCTCGCAACACTAAGAAAGCTAACACTAAAAGAGTAAAGCATTTTGAAAATGATGAGCTAAGAACATTTTTCAACTACTTAAACAATCTAGATAAAAGTAAATATAGAAACTTCTACGAAGTCACACTTTATAAGTTTTTGTTAGCTACAGGTTGTCGCATTAATGAAGCGTTAGCTCTAAACTGGTCAGATATCGACTTGGATAATGCCGTTGTTCATATCACAAAAACGCTAAATTACAAGCAAGAAATTAATAGTCCAAAGTCAAAGTCAAGCTATCGTGATATTGACATAGATAGTCAAACAATTACAATGCTTAAGCAGTATAGACGAAGACAGATTCAAGAAGCATGGAAGTTAGGTCGTTCAGAAACAGTGGTATTTTCTGATTTTATCCATAAGTACCCCAACAATAGAACCTTACAAACTCGATTAAGAACACATTTTAAAAGAGCGAATGTACCGAATATAGGCTTTCATGGTTTTCGTCACACTCACGCTAGTTTATTGCTCAACACAGGTATCCCCTACAAAGAACTCCAATATAGGTTAGGGCACTCTACTCTATCTATGACTATGGATATTTATAGCCATTTATCAAAAGAGAATGCAAAAAAAGCTGTCTCATTCTTTGAAACAGCAATTAACTCAATATAGCAAAAAAATCAAAAGTTAGCAAAAAAGTAAGCAAACCCAGAAATCAATGTTTTAAGATAAGAGAAAAAGCCCACTGTTGTAGGCTTTCAGTAAGTTTAATCTTAAAATTAAAGCATTTTGTTGTAGAATTCAACGACAAGTGCTTCATTGATTTCTGGGTTAATTTCATCGCGTTCTGGAAGGCGAGTCAATGAACCTTCAAGTTTTTCAGCATCAAATGATACGAAAGCTGGACGTCCTAAAGTAGCTTCAACAGCTTCAAGGATAGCAGGTACTTTCATTGATTTTTCACGAACTGAAATAACTTGTCCTGGAGTAACGCGGTATGATGGGATATCAACACGTTTACCATCAACAAGGATATGACCATGGTTAACAAATTGACGAGCTTGGCGACGAGTTGTTGCAAGTCCTAAACGATAAACAACGTTATCAAGACGACGCTCTAAAAGAACCATAAAGTTGAAACCAAGAGTTCCTTCTTTTGCTTTAGTAGCTTGTACGAACAAGTTACGGAATTGTTTTTCACCAAGTCCGTATGAAAAACGAAGTTTTTGTTTCTCAGCTAACTGCAAGCCATATTCTGAAAGCTTGCTACGGTTATTAGGACCGTGTTGACCAGGTACGTAGTTACGACGTGCCAATTCTTTACCTGTGCCTGTAAGTGATAAACCAAGGCGACGTGATTGTTTCCATGATGGACCAGTATAACGTGACATCTAAATGTCCTCCTCTAAAATAATTGAGGAAATAACGATTTAAAAAATCCTGATTCGTGCAGGGGATTTTCGCCTAAACAGCAAAGGGTACTAGATTAGTTAACCACCTGTTGACGAGCTTCATATTTTTCTGCTGTTATTTCACACAAGCTATATTATATCATGAAAATAATATTGAATCAAGTTTTTATGTCTCTTAAACCTTAAATACAAATAGACATCTAATAAGTATTTCCGATTATAATAAGAAAGATTCTTAATTCTAACCACCAATAGAGAATTAGTAAATTTTTTTATAGAAACAAAAAACCTCAGTCGAGGTTTTCATACTATTCTGCTGACTCGTCATCAAAATAACGAATTAAAGTTTTCTCAGTTAAAATATCTGAATAAGTGTAAGACTCTACATAAGTATTATCAATTGCTCCTGGTACAGCTGCAGTATCCTTATACTCTACGATAAACAAAGATGGGTAAACTTCAATTAGGCGCCCAATTTTATTTTTTTCCCTCTTACGACCATTTTCGAGAGTAAGTTCGACCATCTGTCCCTCATGTGACTTGATATCTTCTTTTATTTTTTTCATTTTTGCAACATCTGCAAATGCATCACTCATATTAACATCTCCTATTCTTCAAATTGAGCTATACTAGAAAATTTATTATATTCCTTTTGAAACATTAATTTTACTGTCCCACGCGCACCAGCACGGTTCTTTTCTAAAATAACCTCAACGGTATTATCTTCTACAATTTCCTCTGCTTCTTCGCCCTCTCTACGATAATAATCATCTCGATATAAGAAAGCAACAATGTCAGCATCTTGTTCAATCGATCCAGATTCACGAATATCAGATAAGACCGGTCGTTTATCCTGCCTTTGCTCAACCCCACGAGAGAGCTGGCTTAATGCGATAACAGGAACCTTTAATTCTTTAGCTAAAATCTTCAACTGCCTTGAAATTTCAGAAACTTCTTGCTGACGATTTTCTGGTCTAGTTCCTGAAATTAATTGGAGGTAGTCAATGACGATTAAACCCAAACCATCATCAACTTCTTGAGATAACTTCCTAGAGCGTGCTCTAATTTCTGTAATTTTAATCCCGGGCGTATCATCAATATAAATTGGCGCATCCGCCAAAGCTCCTTGAGCAATCGTTACATTATTCCAATCTTGATCCGTCAACTGACCAGTTCGTAAACTATGAGAATCAACCATTCCCTCTGCTGCCAACATACGGTCAACTAAACTCTCAGCCCCCATTTCAAGTGAAAAAATAGCTACAGGTCTATTTTGTTTAGTTCCAACATTTTGAGCAATATTTAAAACAAAGGCTGTTTTACCTACTGCAGGACGAGCCGCTAAGATGATTAATTGATCTGGATGTAAACCTGTAGTAATCCTGTCTAAATCTCTAAATCCAGTTGGTAAACCTGTGACATCTGAGGTTTGCTGTGAACGTAATTCTAAGTTTTCGTAATTAACTTTTAAAACATCAGATATCTTTCTAAACCCGCTACGATTACTGTGTTCGTTAATATCAACTAAAGCCTTCTCAGCGGTAGCAATAATTTCATCAGAATCATTTCCTTCATAGGCCATGTTGACAGTATCTGTCAACTTAGAAATGATATCTCGCAACATGGCTTTCTCAGAAACTATTTTGGCATAAAACTCCGCATTAGCACTTGTTGGAACACTATTAACTAATTCAACAATATAGCCCAACCCACCAATGTTTTGAAGATCACCTTGGTCATCTAAAATATTTCTAACAGTAGCAGCATCAATTGCATCATTTCTATCAGCTAAGGTAATCATCGCTCTGAAGATAACTTTGTGTGAATATTTATAAAAGTCATCTGGACTTATAAATTCTCTCACCATAATCAGTTTCTCTGGTGAGATAAAGATAGATCCTAAAACGGCCTGTTCTGCCAACAGGTCTTGAGGTTGTACTCTTAGCTCAGATACTTCTGCCAAACTTCATTCCTCCTGACTTGTCAACCTTTATCATCTCTCAGTTTACGCTTCTTTGATATCAAGCTTAATCTGTGAAGAAACCTGTTTATGTAATTTTACTGGTACTTCAACCTTACCAATCGCTCTAATAGTATGATCTAAATCAATATGACGTTTGTCAATTTTAATGCCGTATTGTTTTTGTAACTCTTCAGCAATCTTTTTGGCTGTGATAGAACCAAACGTACGACCATCTGGACCTACCTTTTCAATAAATTGCACTCGTGTAGTTTCGGATTCTAATTGTGTTTTCAGCTCCTGTGCCTGTGCTAAAATTTCTGCTTGCGCTTTTTCTTCGGACTTTTGTTTTCCTTTTAATTCACCGATAGCTTGTGTCGTTGCTTCTTTAGCTAGATTCTTTTTTAATAAGAAATTTTGAGCATAACCAGTAGGTACTTCCTTAACCTCACCTTTTTTTCCTTTCCCCTTAACATCTTGTAAAAAAATAACTTTCATCTCAATTAATCCCTTCTATTTTCGACTGTACTATTTTCTCTTAAATCTTCGTCAATTATTTCCAGTAACATACGTCTAACTTGCTTTACAGACTTGTCTTGTATTTGACAAGCAGCAAAACTAAAATGTCCGCCACCACCAAGTTTTTCCATAATGCGCTGGACATTGATATTATTTCTACTGCGCGCTGAAATACCAATATTTGAACTGTTTTTAGTAATAACAAAAGTAGCCTCAATACCTGCCATTGTCAACATGGTGTCAGCTGCTTTACTAGCTATAACATGCGAGTAAACTTTATGTTCTTCTCCGGTAGCAACAATGATGTTATCATAAATACGCTCACCTTTTAAAATCAATTCATTAATTAAACGATATTCATCAAAATCTGTAGCTGATATTTTTTGAATAGCCATACTATTACTACCTAAACCGCGTAAATAGCTTGCCACATCAAAAGTTCTACTCGTTACATTAGATGCAAAATTTCTTGTATCAAGCATGATACCAGCCATTAAAATACTTGCTTGACTGCGGCTTAATTTATCTTTAGCTTGTTGAAATTGAATCAATTCTGTAACTAATTCGCTGGCACTACTTGCGCCACTTTCTATAAATGAAAGGACAGCATTTTGGGGAAAATCTTCATCTCTTCTATGATGATCTACCACAATAACATCTGCAAACTTGTTAAAGAATTCCTTAGATAAGGTTAAAGCTGTTTTAGAATGGTCTACCATGACTAATAAAGAATTTTGAGTAATTAATTCAAAAGCTCTCTCAACACTTACGAGACGTGTTTCGCCGTCTTCTTGCAAGTAATCAATTGCTCTTTCAATATCAGAATTCATGTCATTTGGGTCATAAACTACATAACTGGCATTAACAATATTACTAGCAAAAAATTGCATCCCTACAGATGCACCTAGTGCATCCATGTCCAATTTCCTGTGTCCCACAATAAAGACACTATCAACTACTTTCAAACGGTCAGAAATAGCAGTCATCATAGCTCTAGTACGTGTTCGTGAACGTTTAATAGTTGAAACAGCACCACCACCAAAGTAAAGTGCTTTTTTACTACTATCATTTTCACGTACTACTATTTGATCTCCTCCGCGAACGAGTGCTGTATTAAGATTTTCTAAAGCAATTTGCCCAATTTGATTATGGTTACCATCACCATAAGAAATTCCCATACTTAATGTTAATGATAAATGGTTTTCCTGAGCGCGTTTTCGAAACTCATTTAAAATATCAAATTTATCTTTTATCAATGTATTTAAAACACTATAGTCGGTAAAAATATAGTATCGATCCATATTGACACGACGATAAAAAATATTTTTAGACTGGGTAAAATCAGAAATAAAACTAGTCACGAAGGCGTTAATCTTTGACATATCAGCCTCTAACATAGTATCCATAATATCATCGTAGTTATCAATGGAAATAATACCAATAACTGGACGTAGCATTGAACTATCATAGTTTCTTCTATTCCCCATGAAATTATCGAAGAAATAGAAAACACCCGTCTCTGTATCCAAATAAGCTGAATATTTGTTATCACCGTATTCAAATGATTGCCCAGCCGTTCCATTACGTCTACTAGTAATGATGTCTTTAACAGTAGCAGACTGAAAATGACCATTATCCCCAGTAAAAATCAATTCTGCATAAGGGTTAAACCACTCAATATCATTTGTTTCAAGATCAAATTGTATAACACCAACTGGCATTTGTTCAAGAAGACTCTTAAGAGAAACTTCTGTTTGATCATTAAGTAATTCAATTTGTTCAACTTCAGATAGTTCATAAGTTATCTTTTGGTAATATAATAAGGCAACAACAAAAGATAAAGCAACAAAAATAGCCAATAATAGAGCCGTATAGGATTGAAATAACCTAACACAAATAGCTAATAGTCCAAATAAAATCAGGCCTATTAAAACTAAATGGACGGTTGCAAAACGAAATCTTTTCATTAAATAACCTCTTAAGACCTAATTATAACACAAAACGCCCCTGATAAACAGGGGCGAACACTATTATCAATTGATATTTTTACGACCTTTTTGTCTTCCTTCAAGGTAAACCATTAAAATACTAATATCGGCTGGATTAACTCCTGAAATACGACTAGCCTGACCTAGCGTTTCTGGGTTAATTTTTTTGAATTTTTGTCTAGCTTCTGTTGCGATAGAATCAATGTCATCCCAGTCAATATGAGGGGGAATACGTTTTTCTTCCATTCGTTTCATTTTTGCAACTTGATCTAAAGCTTTTTTAATATAGCCTTCGTATTTAATTTCAGTTTCCAAAAGTTCAATAACCTTACTGTCTAATGGCTCATCAGTACAACCAACAAAATCCGTTGCTACTGCATATGTGATTTGTGGGCGGCGCATAAATTCTTTGGCAGTTAAAGCATCTGTCAAAGGTTTAAAACCCAATTCTTGAATCCGTTTATTTGTCTCAGAAACTGGCTTTAACTTTATAGAATCTAAACGTTCTAATTCATTTTCAAATTGCATTTGACGCTTTTTAAATATCGCATAACGCTCTTCATCTACTAGGCCAATCTCATAACCGATTTCTGTTAAACGCATATCTGCATTGTCATGACGAAGAATCAGACGATATTCTGCGCGACTTGTCAACAGACGATATGGTTCTAGAGTCCCTTTGGTAACTAAATCATCAATCATGACACCAATGTAAGCATCACTTCGTTTTAAAATAAGTTCTGGCTTCCCTTGAACTTTGAGAGCAGCGTTGATCCCAGCAACCAACCCTTGACCAGCAGCTTCTTCATAACCTGAAGTACCATTAGTCTGTCCTGCAGTAAACAAACCAGCAATTACTTTTGTTTCGAGTGTTGCTCTTAATTGATGAGGCAATACAATATCATACTCAATAGCATAGCCTGTACGCATCATTTCAGCATTTTCAAGCCCTTTTATAGAACGTAATAAATCAACTTGAACATCCTCAGGAAGACTCGTTGATAGCCCTTGAACATAAACTTCTTCAGTGTGTCTACCTTCTGGTTCTAAGAAGAGTTGGTGGCGCTCTTTATCAGCAAAACGCACAATTTTATCTTCAATTGACGGACAATATCGAGGACCAACTCCCTTAACGATTCCAGAAAACATAGGAGCACGGTGTAGATTTTGATTGATGATGTCATGACTCAAAGTATTCGTATAGGTCAACCAGCACGGTACCTGGTCAGTAATATAATCTTCATCTCTAGACATAAATGAAAAATGATTTGGTTGCTCATCCCCAGGTTGTATCTCTGTCTCTTCATAATTAATAGAGGAGGCTTTTACACGAGGAGGTGTTCCAGTTTTGAAACGACCAATTTCTAATCCTAGGTCTCTTAAATTATCTGCCAATGTCACAGAAGCTAAACTATTATTAGGACCCGAAGAGTACTTAAGCTCACCTAATATAATCTCTCCTCGAAGAGCAGTACCTGTTGTTATAACAACAGATTTTGCTGAAAATTTCTGATTAGTTGCTGTACGAACCCCCACAACCTTTCCATCCTCAACAAGTATTTCATCAATCATAGCTTGTCTTAAGGTAAGGTTTTCTTGCTTTTCTACAGTTTGCTTCATTGTTTGTGCATAGAGGGCTTTATCAGCTTGTGCTCTTAAGGCACGGACAGCAGGCCCCTTACCTGTATTAAGCATTTTCATTTGGATATAGGTTTTATCAATGTTTTTACCCATTTCACCACCTAAAGCGTCAATCTCTCTGACAACGATACCTTTAGCAGAGCCACCTATAGAAGGATTACAAGGCATAAATGCCAACATTTCTAAGTTGATAGTAGCTAGAAGTGTCTTACATCCCATACGACTAGCAGCTAGACTAGCTTCCACACCTGCATGACCCGCTCCAACAACAATAATATCATAGTTTTCTGCAAAATTATGTGTCATTTTATTCCTTTCCAATTTCAAAGTCTAATTCATTAAAACACAAAAATAGCCAAAACTCTCGAAAATTGTACGTCAAAAAGACTTACAAATTCCATGAGCTTTGACCATCATAGTTATTGTTAAATTTATTTTAGCATTTATCTTTTAAAAGTCAACCAGAGGGGACAGACTATGTTAAATGAAAACCAATTTTTATGCCTGTTATTAGCATCTCTATCCCGATAGTCATCAAAATAAGTCCCATCATTTTGGTGATTATAGTCATTGCATTTTTTCCAAGAAATTTAGTAATTTCGTTTGCACTTATTAAAATAACATACATTATCACACATAGTATGGCAAAAGCAAGTATAGTAATGAGTTTGCCAGATAAACCACCACTTGATAAACCCATAGCAGTTGCAATAGTACCCGGACCTGCCAAAAGGGGCATTGCTAATGGTGAAACTGCCACATTCATTGGATCATCCTTATGCTCCTCTAGGTTTTTATTGGTTGGTGAATGTATACCATTAATCATTTTATAACCTATAATGCCGACCAATATCCCACCAGATATTTTTAGGGCGGCTAGGGTAATCCCAAATAAGTTAAAAAGTAAGTGGCCACTTAATACAAAGATTACAATAATGACAAAAGCAAGTAATACTCCTTTTGCTGCAATTCGACGTGAAATCTTCTGATCATCATCAGCTACTAAAGCCATAAAAGCTGGCAAATTAGAAATGGGATTCATAATGGCGAAAAAAGCCATGAAAGCTAAAATAAATTTTGAAATCATACGATTACCTCACTTAATAATTAAGTGTCAATTAAATGTATTGACAGATTTTATCATCACGATAAGCCTGATCAATCATCCCACCACCTAAACATTCTTGTTCATTATAAAAAACAACAGCTTGACCTGGTGTGATTGCTCGTTGTAAATCATCAAACACAACCCTTGCTTGATTACCTTTTACGTAAACTGTAACTTTACTGTCAGGTTGACGATATCTGAACTTAGCCGTACATTCTAGCTTAAATTCATTAGGCATATCACGTGTAAAGTGGATTTCAGAAGCTGTCAAGCTAGTTGACATCAATGAGTCATGATAGAAACCTTGACCGACATAAAGAATATTTTTACTTAAATCCTTTCCAACTACAAACCAAGGTTTATTATCTCCACCATGTTGCCCACCA
The DNA here is from genome assembly GCF_003812445.1 of Streptococcus sp. FDAARGOS_522. Lineage (NCBI taxonomy): Bacteria > Bacillati > Bacillota > Bacilli > Lactobacillales > Streptococcaceae > Streptococcus > Streptococcus sp. FDAARGOS_522. Next base: position 1,579,259 of record NZ_CP033808.1, on the reverse strand, counting down.
ATACCAAGGCCCCCTCTTTGACCAATAGTATAATACATTAAACCAGCATGTTCACCCATGTCACGACCATCAACAGTCATCATACGACCTGGTTGAGCCGGTAAATATTGACCCAGGAAATCCTTGAAATTTTTTTCTCCAATAAAACAAATACCAGTAGAGTCTTTTTTCTTAGCGGTCGCAAGTCCTGCTTCTTCAGCTATACGGCGAACTTCTGGTTTTTGTAAATGACCAAGTGGAAATAACGTTTTTTGCAATTGCTCCTGAGATAATTGACTTAGAAAATAAGTTTGATCCTTATTATTATCTACTCCTCTGAGCATATGAACTATTCCGTTTTTATCACGTGTTACTTGTGCATAATGACCTGTTGCTACATAGTCAGCACCTAATGTCATCGCATAATCTAGAAATGCTTTAAATTTAATTTCCTTATTACACATAACATCTGGGTTTGGGGTACGACCTGCTCGATATTCTGCTAAAAAATATTCGAAAACCCTGTCCCAATACTCTTTTTCAAAGTTGACAGAGTAGTATGGTATGCCGATCTGATCAGCAACAGCAGCAACATCTTTATAATCTTCAGTAGCCGTACAAACACCAAATTCATCTGTGTCATCCCAATTTTTCATAAAAACACCAATAACATCATAACCTTGCTCTTTTAAAAGTAGGGCAGTTACTGATGAATCAACACCTCCACTCATGCCTACAACGACACGAATGTTTGAATTATCAGTCATAAGAATTCTCCCATCAAAAAGTTTTATTTTTAACTTAGGCTTGAAGGGCCAAGTTGTTCTTAGATCAATCATATTGACTAAGAAACACTATAAAAGTGCTTATATATTATAGCACTATTTGTTGTCAAGTTGTATGTTTTTGTTATGATAAATATTTATTACATTGCAGTTTTTTTATCTTTTTATGATATTTTTTAGAAATAATCTGTTATAATGAGAATGTACAAAAATCACGAGGAAAAACTATGAAACATTTAAAATTTCAATCGGTCTTCGACATTATCGGTCCTGTTATGATTGGACCATCAAGTAGTCATACTGCAGGAGCTGTCCGCATTGGCAAAGTTGTCCATTCTATTTTTGGTGAACCTAGTGAAGTAACCTTTCATTTATACAATTCTTTTGCTAAAACTTACCAAGGACACGGTACTGATAAAGCATTGGTTGCAGGGATTCTAGGAATGGATACAGATAATCCAGATATTAAAAACTCTCTTGAAATTGCTCATCAAAAAGGAATTAAGATTTACTGGGATATCCTAAAAGATAGTAATTCACCACATCCAAATACTGCGAAAATAACTGTTAAAAATGGGGATAGGAGCATGAGTATTACAGGAGTGTCAATTGGTGGCGGAAACATCCAAGTTACTGAGTTGAATGGATTCTCAGTTTCATTAACAATGAATACTCCTACTTTAATTATCGTTCATCAAGATATACCTGGCATGATTGCTAAAGTAACTGATATTTTATCTGACTTTAACATTAATATTGCTCAAATGAATGTAACACGCGAAAGTGCAGGAGAAAAAGCTATCATGATTATAGAAGTAGATTCACGAGATTGTCAACAAGCTGTCAAAAAGATAGAAGCTATTCCTCATTTACACAATGTCAACTTCTTTGATTAAGAGAAAGGGTAACTATGTTTTATACAATTGAAGAGCTGGTAGAGCAAGCTAATAGCCAACATAAGGGTAACATAGCAGAGCTCATGATCCAAACGGAAATTGAAATGACTGGTAGAAGTCGTGAAGAAATTCGTTATATTATGTCCCGAAACCTTGAGGTTATGAAAGCTTCTGTTATTGATGGATTGACCCCTAGTAAATCAATCAGTGGTTTAACAGGCGGTGATGCTGTCAAGATGGATCAATATTTACAATCAGGAAAAACTATTTCAGATACCACAATCCTAGCTGCCGTTAGGAATGCTATGGCTGTTAATGAGTTAAATGCTAAGATGGGACTGGTCTGTGCAACACCAACTGCAGGTAGTGCAGGATGTTTACCAGCTGTGATTTCTACAGCCATTGAAAAGCTTAATTTAACAGAAGAAGAGCAACTTAATTTTCTATTTACAGCCGGCGCATTTGGTCTTGTCATTGGTAATAATGCCTCTATCTCAGGTGCAGAAGGAGGTTGCCAAGCTGAAGTTGGGTCAGCTAGTGCTATGGCTGCGGCTGCTTTAGTTATGGCTGCTGGAGGTACTCCTTTCCAAGCTAGCCAAGCTATAGCATTTGTTATTAAAAATATGCTTGGACTTATCTGTGACCCTGTTGCAGGTTTAGTTGAAGTCCCTTGTGTGAAGCGGAATGCTCTTGGATCAAGTTTTGCACTTGTTGCTGCTGATATGGCCTTGGCTGGTATTGAATCGCAAATTCCAGTAGATGAAGTTATTGATGCAATGTATCAAGTTGGATCAAGTTTACCGACTGCTTTTCGTGAAACTGCAGAAGGAGGACTTGCTGCCACGCCGACAGGAAGACGTTATAGCAAAGAAATTTTTGGGGAATAAAGTTTATCAATTTTCTAATCTTTCCTAAAAATAAATTAAAACGCTACAGTAAAGCTGTAACGTTTTAATTTACTTGTTTTAGCAATTTGTAATTATTGTTGACAATAGTGTAAAGTTAATTTATAGCTATTCACTAGTAGCCCCAAGCCGATAAACCTTGAGCACGATAAGCTTTAATAGCTGAATTAACTTGATCCTGAACTGTAGCTGTTGAACCCCAACCTGGCATCGTTTGGAAAAGTCCTGAAGCTCCTGAGGCATTAGCAACGTTAGGATTACCATTTGATTCACGGGCAATAATATGTTCCCAAGTAGACTGAGGAACTCCCGTTGCAGCAGCCATTTGTGCTGCTGCTGCTGAGCCAATAGCCCCTGCAGTATTTCCATTGCTCAATACTTGGCCACTCGGCTGGTGTTGAGCAGGTCTATAAGTTGTCTCAGTAACAGCATAAGCTTGTTGTGCTTGACTGGTAGCAGGGGTATTTTCTGTTACAACTGCTTGTTCTACAGCTGCCTCTTCACTCGCAGTAACTTGTTGCTGAGAATTAGCTTCTGTAGATTGAGAACTTGGTTTTGGAGCCTGTTTTACACCTTCTACTTTTGATTTAGATGTTGCCTTATTCATTTTTGATTTTTTGGCTACGCGAACTTTATCTGCTTTTGACAAAGATTCAGTAGTAACTTGTGAACTTTTAAAGATGACCGTTACAGCCAAAATACATGAAAAAAGGGCTACTAAAGTGATAGCTCCGTAAGCTAAATGTTGTTTTTTTACATTCATTTTTGATAATTTTCTTCTTTTATTCATGTCACCTATATTATACTTTATTTGTTACTTAACAATTGAATAGATGTTAAAAATATTACAAAGAGATTTAATTTTAAGTAAATCTCTTTGTTTTATCAACTTTTATTAATACCAACCGTTACTATTCCAAAATGATAGCGCTGCCGACCAAGATCCGTAACGAGAAGCCACATAATTGTCCGCTACTTTTTCTTGATTTTCAGGAGATAAGTCGCCATTTAGGTAAGATTGAGACAGTTGATATCTTCCATAATATTGTCCATTCTGTGCAGTATAACTACCATTTGATTCACGACGAGCTATTTCTTCTTTTGCGGCTGAATCACTTGAACTCAAATTTGATGAAGAATTCATTGAATTTTCAATTGTTGGTTGAGATTTTGCTTCTGCTTGACTAGTTGTAGAATTATCCAATTTTAAAACATCACCTATACTGATGACGTCAGCGTTACTGATACTATTGAGAGACACTAACTCTTGTACCGTAGTTTTATGATTTTTAGCAATAGCTGATAAGGTATCACCTGATTTCACGGTATAAGATGCTGCGCTTACTGAAAGTGGTAAAGCTAATGAAGCACCCACTAAAAGACCTGCCACTCCTAATTTAAATGGTTTTGATTTTTTAACCGAGGTTATTGACATAATATATGCTCTCTTTCATTAATTGATACGCGTACTATCATACCTTGTAAATATTACTAATTGTTTTGCCTTAGATGAAATTTATTACAAATAAATTGTAAATTAATAAAGAAAAGGCCTCCAAAAAATAATTTTTAGTTTTCTTTAAGTAAAGTTGTTGAGCTTTTCACATTATATAAATGAAAAGGCTAAGACCATAAACTGATCTTAACCTTTTAATTTTTTAATAGAAACAAACTCAAACCCAATAATAACATAAGTAATATACTAAAAGTATCCCGAACAGTCCACTTCAATAAACGGTACTTACTACGATTGGCTCCGCCTTGATAACCTCTTGCTTCCATAGCAATTGCCAACGCATCTGCTCTTTTAAAACTAGAAGCAAATAATGGAATCAAAATAGGGATAATGGACTTAACCTTATGAATTAGGTTTCCCTCTCCAAAATCAACTCCACGAGCTCTTTGAGCATTCATGATACGTGTTGTATCATCCATTAAAGTAGGAACGAAACGTAAGCTAAGGGATAACATCAAACCAATCTCGTGTGCTGGTACTCTCAGTACTTCCAATGGTTTTAACAAAGATTCAACAGCATCTGCTAAACTTAACGGAGTAGTAGTTAAGGTAAGTAATGTCGAAAAGAAGATAATTAAAACAAATCTCATAAAAATAAGTGCTGCTTGTTGTAACCCAAGGCTAGTGATGCTAAAAATCCAAAACGAGAAGATAACCTGCCCGCCTTGTGCAAACAGCATCTGGAATAGGGTGGTAAATAAAATAATACCAACCATCGGTTTAATACCATTGAAAAAATAGGAAAATTTTATCTGAGATAAACCCACAATAACCAACGTAAAAATGAATACGATCACATTTGTCACTACATTATTTGCCCAAAAAACAATAATGATAAAAAGTAACATGGCTAGTAACTTACTTCGAGGATCTAATTTATGAATGAGAGAATTACCTGGTATGTAACGTCCCAAAATCAATTTATCCATGCTTAATAGCCTCCACAAATTCGTTAATAGTAATTGGTAAACTAGGTAAATTTAATCCCTTATGAGATAGTCTTTGAGCAAACTTGGTGATTTTGGGAACTCCTAATTGTTTACTTTCTAAAAGTTCTACTTCTTGAAAAATCTGTTTTGGTTGTCCTGATAAGGTTACTTTCCCTGCTTCTAAAACATACACATAGTCAGCATAATCCGCTACATCGTCCATTAAGTGAGTCACTAAGACGATAGTCATTCCTTTTTTATGAAGATTTTTAAAAAGAGTCATTAATTCTTTTCTTCCCTTAGGATCAAGTCCAGCTGTTGGCTCATCCAGTACTAGTACTTTGGGTTCCATCGCTAAAATACCAGCTATAGCAACCCGCCTCATCTGCCCTCCAGAAAGTTCAAATGGATTTTTATCGAATAAATCCTCACTAATACCAACTAACCTTAATTTTTCTTCAGCCAGCCTTTCAGCTTCAATCTGAGAAATACCAAAATTTTGTGGTCCAAAAGCAACATCCTTTAAAACTGTCTCTTCAAAAAGCTGACTTTCTGGAAATTGAAAAACTAAACCAACTTTTTGCCTTATAAATTTGATTTCTTTGTTCTTGTCCCCTGCTTTAATAGAAAAATCATCGACAATTACCTCACCTTTTGTAGGAATATGTAAACCATTCAAAAGTTGCATAATAGTTGATTTTCCAGAACCTGTGTGCCCAATGAATGCGGTATAGGAAGCATCTTCAATTTTCAGATTAACGTCAAAAAGGGCACGCCCTTCAAAAGGAGTGCCGGCTTGATAGGTATAACTTACATTTTTAAATTCAATTCCCATAATTGTTCTTCTAATTCCTTCTCTGTAAGATACTCTGTCCCTATATCAAGACCATTAGCAGCCAGTGCTGCCATTAACCTACTTGTAAAGGGAACATCTAAACCTAAACTAATCAAACGATTTCCACGACCAAATAACGCTTTTGGAGTGGATGTTGACTCAACTTTACCATTTTTCATAACGATGACACGATCACTCAATGCAACTTCATCTAAGTCGTGTGTAATTGAAATAACAGTAAGATTATATTTTTGACGAATAGCTCGTATCGTTCTTATCAGTTCCAATCGTCCCTCAGGATCAAGCATACTAGTCGCCTCATCCAAGATGATAACTTGTGGACGCATAGCTACAGCTCCTGCAATGGCTACACGCTGCTTTTGCCCTCCAGATAAACGTGCAGGCTCCCTCATTTTAAATTCAGACATGCCTACCAAATCAAGTGCTTGGCCCACTCTTTCTTTCATGTCTTTCAAAGGAATACCTTTATTTTCCAAACCAAAGGCGACGTCATCTTCAACAGTTGCCCCTACAAATTGGTTATCAGGATTTTGAAATACCATGCCAATCTTGTGACGTAACTCCCAGACATTATCTTCGGTTAACTCTTGTCCATCAATGATAATCTGGCCTGACTCCGCCTCTAAAAGCCCATCTATTAAACGAACAGTAGTGGATTTCCCAGAACCATTATGACCGATAATAGATAGCCATTCTCCTTGTTTCACATGAAACGATACATTCTCCAATTGATAATGTGTTTGATTACTATCATATTTAAAAAAGAGATTATTAACAGTAATAATATTTGTCATTATTTAAAAGTATCCTTAAATAAGAAGCCTGCACCTTTAAAATAGTCGTAGCCTGAATACAAGGTAAAGAATAAAGCAATGTATAACATGATGTTACCAAGTGTCATCCAATGTACTAACAAAAAAATAACTGCAAACATTTGAGTAGCCGTCTTTATTTTCCCTGGCATAGCTGCAGCAAGTACTGTTCCACCTGTTTCAACTAAAAGTAAACGCAAACCTGTAACTGCTAACTCTCTACAAATGATAATAGCTGAAACCCAAGCCGGTGCTAAGCCTAGTCCAACTAACATGATAAAAGCACTCATAACTAGCATTTTATCAGCTAATGGGTCTGCAAATTTCCCAAAATTTGTTACTACTTGCCATTTACGTGCTAGATAACCGTCTAGGTAATCGGTCAAGCTTGCAATAGCAAATACAATAGCTGCAACAATATGCCAAGTTGTACTTGTTGTTACTGAAGTTAATACTATAAATAACGGAATCATTAAAATTCTGACTACAGTTAATAGATTCGGAATATTTTCTTTCTTCACCATAAATTCTCCTTTTGGAAACATAGTATTCCTATATTATGTTATTTCAAAACTAGTAAAAGACTTTTGACATACCAACTTTATAGATGTCTAAGCTTCCTTATTATATCAAAATTTCAGATTATTTACGAAGATTTTGGAAAAATAACGAAGTCAGATGTGTCAGCATTATCTAAGAAATCCTTACCAATCGTAATGACATCTTCCAAGTCTAATTCTTCAACGATAGATGGCAAATCTAAATACATCGTTTTTCCATCATATAAATAGGTGACGAATTGCATTGCGAGATTTTCAATAGAATCTAAGCTCCTTAAAAAATCGCCATAGAGCTCTCTCTTAACGTTTTGTAAGTGGCTTTCGGTAAGATCAGATGATTGCAAAGCATTTTTTAGCAATAACCTCAACTGAGTTGAAAAAGCAATTGGCTCTGTCGTATCTAAAGAAATAATAACGCACTCAAAATCTGGATGAACTTCAATTTCTATATCAAAAGAGTCATCAATTTGACCAGATTCGTACCAGTCTTGATTAATTGTAGAAGTCCATCCTAAAAGCATTGCAAAAAATAGCTGTAATCCGATTTTCTCTTTTAGGTAAGAACCATGTCTCATATGACTTGATTTTCGATAACCAATAGCTAATTTAGGTTTTGTCACTGTCATATGGCAAGAGTTGTTTTTTATAACAGGTTCAAGACTAATAGAATCTCGGTCAATATTCTGTGAGTAATTTGTTAAATGAGAATTTTTTTGAAGGTAAGTTATAATTTCTTGTGGACTAAATTGTCCAACAAGAACTAAATTCATATTAGACAACTGATAAAAGTCTTTGTGATTTTCTTGTAAATCGGTTAAGGTTATTTGAGAGATTGATTGGTAATCTCCAGCGATATCAAATGCTAATGGAGAGTTGGGGTAAAGGTTCGATAACACTCCTTGATAAAGCCTATATTCTGGGTCATCTTGATACATTTCAATTTCTTGTTTGATAATGTCTTTTTCTTTAGTAATTGACTCTTCTGTAAAGTTTGTTGTCAATACAAAGTCAAGTAGTATATCTAAGCAGTTTGTAATGTGACTTATAGTTGAAAAATAAAAACTAGTTTTATCAAAAGTTGTAAAGGCATTACTCTCGGCGCCATATTTAGTAAATTGAGTTGCAGCGTCTTGTCCTTTATCCAGTTCAAATAATTTATGTTCTAAGAAGTGAGCAATTCCTGCCGGATAATGTTCTACACAACCATTCCTCGTATATCTTGTATGGAGTGATCCAAAATTTGCTGTCAATACTCCAACAGTTTCCTTAAATGATGGTTTTGGAATAAGGTATACATTTAGCCCGCTCTCTAATGTTAACTTATATACTTCCTCCTGAAGGTTCTGATAAGTTATTTTATTAACTGTCATCCTAGTTTCCTTCCAAAAATTAAAAAGCTTGTAATTTAAATTTTGTTGCTACGCTGACAATATCTGATTTTGTTACATCGTCCACTTTGTCAATGAATAGTGCTGAAGTATGAAACTGATCTAAATAATGTTCATGATAAATGTGGTCAACTATGACCTTAGGATTATCAGAAGCTAAAACATAGTTCATTTTCAATATATCTTTTGTTTGTTTCAATAATGTAGAAGAGAACCTGCCCATCTTAATATTATTGAATTGCTTATTAATAAGCTTCAAAAAACGCTCACGATTCTCTTTATCAATACCTGCATATATCGTAAAGAGACCTGTAAAGCTGTCAAATTGACTACCTATAGTATAGGCTAAACCTTGCTTTTCTCGAATTTCTGTAAACAACAAGGAATGGGCAAAAGCACCAAATAAACCGTTAAATACTATTAAAGCAAAATAATCTTCATCTTTATAAGTTATTGGAAGATGATAAGCCAATTGCATAATAGATTGATTAACGTCCTTATCTTCTACTTGACTTCTCGTGATATTTTCATAAGTCTGCGTATAATCAAAAGCTAATACTTTGTGACGTGGCTCAAATGCCATACGATTAAATGCCTGAATCATTCGATAGTCATCAAAATCTCCTACGACAAAAATATCTAATTGATCTTCCTTAAGCATCTTCTGAAATTCTTGATAAGCTGTAAATGAATTTTCTGATTCCACTAAAGATGCTGTACCATACTTAGGTAAACGAAGTGTCTTATTATTGTAGAATAAAGATTTTAGTGCTAAGTCACTGCTATAAAAATTATCTTCAATATCGGCCTCTAAATATTGAATAAGGTTTTTCTTCTCAGTATCAAAAATAGATGTTTGATACTGTTCTAAAGAAATTAAAGGAGAAAACAGCATATCCTCCAAGAATGTAATAATTTGTTCAACGATATTTTCTTGTTCTAAAGTAAAGGTATTTTTAACAAATACAATATCAATATCAACAATGTGAACAAGACCCTTAGTAGAAATCTTAGTTGATAAACTAGCACCATATAAGGAAGCTAACTTTTCTCGAAATTCTTGTACCTTAGGGTACTTAGCATTTGCAGTAACTAACATTTGAGCAACGAGCGATCTACGTGCTACTGTTTTATTATTAAAATCACCTGAAAATCGAAAAGTAAGATGATTAGTCTTAAATTGTTGGTTTTTAATTAAATGTAGAGAAACGCCTTCAACTATTTTCATTCAATATCCTTTGTGTTCTGTATTGTTAGCTAAGATTATATCATTTTTAAAGGCGTTAAAAAAGATTAAACATCCAAGATATGATTAATTCTAAATTTCAATCTTCTTCAAAATTGACAAAGTCGTCAACCAATATTTACTCCCATTTTTTATACCTTGTCTCCATATCATAAGTTCAACTCAAAAAATAATTTTATGCTATAATGATGTGATATCTAAAATTGGAGATTAAAAAGTCATGGATTATAAATTATTTGATGAATATATTACTTTACAATCACTTCTAAAAGAGATTGGTATCATTCAAAGTGGCGGAGCCATTAAAAAATTTTTAGCGGATAATCAAGTATTGTTTAACGGTGACCTTGAAAATAGGCGTGGAAAGAAACTCCGCCTGGGGGATATTATTACTATTCCTGATCAAAATGTCGAGATCATTATAAGGAAGCCATCAGATCAAGAAATTGAAGAACGTAATGTAGAAATAGCTGAAAAACAGCGTGTTTCAGCAATCGTTAAAGAAATGAATAAAAACACCAACAAAGATAAATCAAAAACTAGCAAAAAACCAGTTCGCTTTCCAGGGACATAAAAATGTGGATAAAAAATATTTCTTTAAAACATTATCGTAATTATGAAGAAGCACAAGTAGATTTTTCACCCAACCTCAATATTTTCATTGGCCGCAATGCTCAAGGAAAGACAAATTTTTTAGAAGCAATCTACTTCTTGGCTTTGACTCGAAGTCATCGTACCCGTTCTGATAAAGAACTTGTACATTTTAAACACCATGATGTACAAATTACAGGTGAGGTAATCCGCAAAAGCGGCCATCTTAGCTTAGATATTCAATTATCTGAAAAAGGAAGAATCACTAAGGTTAACCATCTTAAACAGGCAAAATTATCTGATTATATTGGGGCTATGACTGTCGTACTTTTTGCCCCTGAAGATCTTCAATTAGTTAAAGGTGCACCTAGCCTAAGACGGAAATTTTTAGATATAGATATTGGACAAATTAAGCCAACGTACTTAGCTGAACTTTCAAATTACAATCATGTATTAAAACAAAGAAACACTTATCTAAAAACTACTAATAACGTCGACAAAACTTTTTTATCAGTCCTTGATGAACAATTAGCTGATTATGGAAGTCGTGTCATTGAACACCGTTTTGATTTTATCCAAGCCCTAAATGATGAAGCGGACAAGCATCACTACATTATCAGTACTGAGTTAGAACATTTATCTATTCACTACAAATCGTCAATAGAGTTTACAGATAAGTCAAGTATTAGGGAACATTTTTTAAACCAATTATCTAAAAGCCACTCAAGAGACATCTTTAAGAAAAACACAAGCATCGGACCTCATCGTGATGATATTACTTTCTTTATTAATGATATCAATGCTACTTTTGGTAGCCAAGGGCAACAAAGAAGCCTTATTTTATCATTGAAATTAGCAGAAATTGAGCTAATAAAAACCGTTACCAACGATTATCCGATTCTCTTACTTGACGACGTCATGAGTGAACTTGACAACCATCGTCAACTAAAACTCTTAGAGGGAATCAAAGAGAATGTTCAAACATTTATTACTACAACAAGTTTAGAGCATTTAAGTGCTTTACCTGATCAACTCAAAATCTTTAATGTTAGTGATGGTACTATTAGTATTAATGAAAAAAAAGCAACAGATTAATCTGTTGCTTTTTAATAAGATTTAACAATACCAAGTAATATAGCACCCATAACAAAACAAAGGATACCCATGACAACCCATTTCTGCTCTTTCTTCGTTTTTGTCTCACCTAAAAATAAAATACCACCAATAATAGAGATAATTACTCCAAGTTGAGAAAAACTAAAAGCAATTGCTAGCCCTGCTTTAGCTGCTGCCAATAACATGAAGACATTACCAACGCCCCACATGAGACCTGTAATCATATTTTTAACAACAACAGCCTCAAAGTTAACACGAAACTTCATGAAACAAATTGCACCTAGACACATTCCAACAGCCATGGGTAAAATAACGGCCATAGCGTCGAACTTCATAATGTTATTAAATAAAACTGCGTATGAGATGTAACCTACAGTTGAATAAGCAATTGTAGCAAATCCTTTTGAAAACTCTTGATGTGTTGCCAAAGCTTGTTCTGAGACATCACGTTTACTTGAGAAATAGAAGCCGATAACTAATAATGTCAACGCTGTCAATCCTAAAATAAATTGGATTGGCTTAGTCCATTCATGAAAGACTAAAGCACCAACTAGGCTTCCACCTACTAATTGTGCACCACTTGACAGTGGATTAGCAACAGAGACTCCCATATATTTCATTGCTTGAAATTGACCATTTTGGCCGACTGACCATAGGATACCACCTAAGATACCAAAAATCCACAATGAGGCAGTCATCTCTGGCTGTTTAAATAACCATACGATAATCGCAAATAGCAATGCTCCTAAAGTCATTCCAAATGTTTGTTGATTTGGACGGCCTCCAATTTTATTACTAACAAATCCAATACTTCCCCACGCAAACATGGGAATCAATGCAATAAGTAAACCTTCCAATTCTTTCTCCTTACAATGGAATATTAAGTATTACCTATTTTCAATCCTAGAGAATCTATTGACTAACTTTATTAGCAAAATCAGCAAATACTATAGCTTTATCAACACTATCTTTTTCCAAAGCTATAATGACTTGTTTTATCAATAAATTGACCAGTGATTTAGAATAAGGTAACTGTTCTTTAGTCATATTACTAATCTTATTTAAAATAACATCTTTAGGTAAAATATCTTGAAAATAGCAGATGACTTTGAAATAAAAATCATTGTACTGTGTCACACCATTCAGATAAGTAACTACCAGGTTAATCTCATCTTGAGGCAGCCTCATATTTAACCCTAAATTTGAAATAAAAAGTTTAGCCAATATTTTGAGAACATTGCTTTCTATTCTATCACAGGATTGTTGTTTTTGGAAACTGAAAATTCTCATGATATCTTCATTATCTCGATAAGATTCCAGTAAAGTTAATTGCTCTAAATCAGTATTAGAAGTTCCAGCCTTAACTTTTGAATCTAGAATGGATACTTCATTGATAGTTACCCTAACCTCCAACGTTTGTAAAGCTTTAATAAATTTATCAATACCTATTTGTGTCTCACCATTTTCAAAACGTGATAGAGTTGATTTTGATAATTGAGCACTTTTGGCTAGAGAACTTAGGGATATACCTTTGTCTTCTCTCAACTCTTTTAAAATTTTTCCATAATTTTTCATACAAAAACTTTACTATATTTGTTTCTTTTATGCAACAAAAAGCATCCTCATAGGGGATGCTTTTTGTCCTTATTTTAGTGTACTGAATAATTTGGTGCCTCATTTGTAATTTGAACATCATGGGGATGGCTTTCTTTCAAACCAGCTCCTGACATTTCAACAAATTGAGCATTATCATGAAGTTCTTTTATGTTCGCTGCACCTACATATCCCATACCAGAACGAATGCCACCAAGCATTTGGAAAACAATATCGGCTACTGAACCTTTGTATGCTACACGACCTTCAATACCTTCTGGAACCAATTTGTTAGCCTCGTTTACAGAACCTTGGAAATAACGATCGCTTGAACCTTTTTTCATTGCTGCAATTGAGCCCATACCACGGTATGTCTTGAACTTACGCCCTTGGAAAATTTCTGTTTCTCCTGGCGCTTCATCTGTTCCTGCAAACATTGAACCTAGCATAACTGCATTTCCACCTGCTGCAAGTGCTTTTACAATATCACCTGAATATTTAATACCACCATCAGCAATGATAGTCTTACCGTACTCACGCGCAACAGCCGCTGCATCGTAAATAGCTGTAATCTGAGGAACACCTACCCCAGCAACGACACGAGTCGTACAAATTGAACCTGGACCAATACCAACTTTAACGACATCCACACCTGCATCATAAAGTGCACGCGCTCCTTCTGCTGTAGCAATATTTCCCGCAATCAATGTGCGATTAGGGAAGTGAGCACGAATTTCAGCAATTTTACGGAGCACACCAGCTGAATGTCCATGTGCTGTATCAATGACAATAGCATCTGCACCTGCTTCAAACAAAGCTTCTGCACGTTCAAAAGTATCAGAGGTTACACCTACTGCACCAGCAACTAAGAGACGTCCAAATTCATCTTTTGCTGCCTTCGGAAATTCAATAACTTTTTCGATATCCTTAATAGTAATAAGTCCTGAAAGACGTCCCTCATCATCTACTAAAGGTAGCTTTTCAATACGATGCTCATGAAGAATACGCTCTGCAGTTTCAAGATCTGTACCAATAGGAGCTGTTACAAGATTTTGACTTGTCATGTGCTCTGAGATTAGTTGTTTATAATCAGAAATGAAACGCATATCACGGTTAGTAATAATTCCAACTAATTTACGATTCTCGAGTGTCTCTACAATAGGAACTCCACTAATGCGATAGTTTTGCATCAATTCCTCAGCTTCAGAGACAGTATTATCTGGTGTCAAGAAGAATGGGTCAATAATAACACCATTTTCTGAGCGTTTAACTTTACGAACTTCTTCTGCTTGATCAACTATTGACATATTTTTATGAATGATACCAAGCCCACCAGCACGCGCAATAGCAATAGCCATCTTACTATCTGTAACTGTATCCATTGCAGCTGTAATGATTGGAATGTTTAATGTCAAATTATCAGCCAACTTTGTCTTCATATCAACTTCATTTGGTAAAACATGGCTTTCAGCAGGAATAAGCAGAACATCATCAAAAGTAAAACCTTTTTTCAAAAACTTAGTATCCCAATTTGACATCAAAAAATCCTCTTTTCTTAGATAGTAGATATAAAAAATCCCATTAAAATTATATTGTTACTATCATATCACGCTAAAATCATTTGTCAATATAAAAAGAGCATAGAATTAATAGCTTCTAGCTCTTTAAAGTAATGAAAAAATCTTCTTAATTTTCTATTTTTTTGAGAAGAAGAAAGGCGGCGTATACTGACTTAATTTCTCAAAACACTTTTGAGCTTCTTCACTATTATTACAAATAATCAAACAAGTATCATCACCACAGACAGTTGCTAAGATCTCAGGTAATAAAATCGAATCTAATATGGAGCCAAAAGATTGAGCTAAGCCAGGTAGTGTCTTCAAAACGATTTGGTTTTGAACTGGAAACAGCATGACTAGGGCATCTTCCATGTAAAAACGTAACCGTTCTTCCCAACGCTTCTGAGATATACTATGAATCTCATAATAAGTTTCTGTAGCATTATCACTGCTTTCGTTAACCTTAATTAAATTAAGTTCCTTCATATCTCGAGATAATGTTGCTTGCGTCACTGAAACGCCATTTTTTTCTAGTAATTCCCTTAACTCATGTTGTGTACGCACCTTAGTCTCAGAGACTAAGGAACGAATTAATTGGTGTCTTGTTTCTTTTTTATTCATATAAACTCCTTATTCAATGAATTTCTTGAAATAATTTTTATTATTATAGAGAAGCTTCTTTCCTTTCATTTCAACGATATCTTTTTGGCGTAATTCCTTTAAAACATGACTAACTGTCTCGCGAGTAGTTCCGCTCATATTGGCAATTTCAATCGTTGTAATAGGAAAAGGTAAATGTCCCCTTTCTGTAGGAACTTGCAAAAGTAGAGTTGCAAGCGATTGGATAACTCTCATACTGGCACTTGAAGTCACCATATTACGAAGTCGTATTTCATGAACTCGTAATAGCTTAGAATATTTCCGACAAAGATGCTTCATTTGATTGATATTTTGAAGAGAGTATTCTTCGTATAAAGCCATTGGCAGAGAAAAATACTCAATATCCGTAATAGCCACTGCTGAAAAATGGTAATCATCATCCAAAAAGAGACCTCCATAAGGAAAAACCGTATCTTGTCTAACATAATCTGTATAAATAAAAGAACCAGAAGCGTCTGATTGTTCAATTTTTACATGTCCTGACTGGATTAAAAACAGTTTTTCACGGTAATCACCTTCAAAAAATAAGGTATGATTTTTTAGAGCTGTACGATGTTTAATGTGGCTCACAATATGGTCAAATTGTTCAATAGTAAAGTGTTTAAAATCATCTAGTTGTCTGAAATAAAAATATTGTTCTTTTGTAATCACCTGATTTTCTAGACCTTTCTAATCATTAGATGCGAACATTTTTTGTATAATGAAAATTTTTTAATGTATAAAATTTTCTTGTCACGATAAATCCTCCTTCATTATAGCAAAAAAATTCGTAGAAAGAATGTTTTTCGTTGAATTTTGAAAACGCTTTTGAGAAAATGTAATTGTTCTGATATCTTTTAAAAAAATTGAGAGGCCTTCATGACTAAATTTATTGTTGATTCATCGTACTGGAATTTGTTTCCAACTTCTAAAATTGGAGTAATCTTAATCAAAGATTATCACATGGACAGGAACCTTGAAACAGAACTTAAACAGTTACTGTCTGATAGTCATTCTTTAGCAAAAAAATATTTGCAAGAGAAAGAATTCAGTCAAAACAGAGTTATTCAAACTTATCGTAAAGCATATCAAACCTTTAAAACTAAAAAAGGTGCACGTTCAAGTATCGAAGCATTATTGAAGCGAGTTAATTCAGGAAACGAAATTACTAGTATAAATCCTCTAGTTGATATCTATAATGCCGCTAGCCTTAGGTTTGGATTACCTATTGGTGCTGAGGATAGTGATACATTTAGAGGTGATTTAAAACTAACTATTACCAATGGTGGTGATGAATTTTACTTGATTGGCGAAGATTTTAACAGACCAACTCTTTCAGGTGAGCTTGCCTATGTTGATGATGTTGGAGCAGTTTGCCGCTGTTTTAATTGGCGTGATGGAAAACGTACTATGATTACCGATAATACTCAGAACGCTTTTTTAGTTATCGAATTAATTGATAATGGAAGAGAAATTATTTTTAAAGAAGCGTTGGACTTTATCGCCACCAATACAAATCGTTTTCTAAAAGCTAAAACACAGACCATCATATTAGATAAAGAACACAGTGAAATAACGCTATAACATTAAAACGAAAAGTAAAAATTTTACTTTTCGTTATTTTTTTAGGTTAATAATTTCTCACTTTCCAACGATAAAAGAAAGAAATTGCATAGAAATCGCTTTCATTTCTATAAATTTAAATTTTTTTGGATATAATCGTGACATTCTTAACACTTTTAATGCGAATAACTTCCCTATTTTATATTCAAAAGAAAGTAGAATGTAAATGTAGATATAGAGATAAATCCTGTTTCAATACAAATCTCTAACTAAGAAAGGAGTAAAATATGACTCAAACACATCCAATTCATGTTTTCTCAGAAATTGGAAAACTTAAAAAAGTTATGCTACACCGTCCAGGTAAAGAAATAGAAAATCTGATGCCTGATTATTTAGAGAGACTCTTGTTTGATGATATCCCATTTTTGGAAGATGCACAAAAAGAACACGATGCGTTTGCACAAGCACTTCGCAACGAAGGAGTCGAAGTACTTTACCTTGAAAATCTTGCTGCCGAGTCGTTAACAAACCAAGGAATTCGTGAACAGTTTATCGATGAGTACATTGGCGAAGCAAATGTTCGCGGTCGTGCTACTAAAAAAGCTATTCGAGAATTATTACTCAATATCAAAGATAATAAAGAACTTATCGAAAAAACTATGGCAGGTATCCAAAAGTCTGAGCTACCTGAAATCCCATCTTCTGAAAAAGGTCTAACTGATCTTGTCGAATCTAATTATCCATTTGCCATAGATCCGATGCCAAATCTTTACTTTACACGTGATCCATTTGCAACTATTGGGAATGGAGTTTCATTAAATCATATGTTCTCTGAAACACGTAATCGCGAAACTTTATACGGTAAATATATCTTTACACATCACCCAGAGTACGGTGGAAAAGTCCCTATGGTCTATGAACGTGAAGAAACAACTCGTATTGAAGGTGGAGATGAGCTTGTCCTTTCTAAAGATGTCCTTGCCGTTGGTATCTCTCAACGTACTGATGCTGCCTCTATTGAAAAACTCTTAGTCAATATTTTTAAACAAAATTTAGGTTTTAAAAAGGTTTTAGCATTTGAATTTGCAAATAATCGTAAATTTATGCACCTTGACACAGTCTTTACAATGGTTGACTATGACAAGTTTACAATTCACCCAGAAATTGAAGGCGATCTTCGCGTTTACTCTGTAACTTACGAAAACCAAGATCTTCATATTGAAGAAGAAAAAGGTGATTTGGCAGATCTTCTAGCGAAAAACCTAGGAGTTGAGAAAGTGGAATTGATTCGTTGTGGGGGTGACAACTTAGTCGCTGCTGGACGTGAACAATGGAATGATGGTTCAAATACATTAACTATAGCACCAGGTGTCGTTGTCGTTTACAACAGAAATACAATCACAAATGCAATCTTAGAGTCCAAAGGATTGAAATTAATTAAGATTAATGGAAGTGAATTAGTTCGTGGGCGTGGTGGACCACGCTGCATGTCAATGCCATTTGAACGTGAAGACCTTTAAAATTTATGAAGCTATTAGTCAATCACTTGCCTTACCAAAGAGCTGCAAGCCTATATATTCGCTTTTCTGTTTTCGTTATCGAAAGAAATATAAAAATGGAAGAAGAATTCGATGATAATGACGAGCAAGATACTATTTATGCTGTTCTTTATGATGGGAAACAGCCAGTTTCAACAGGACGCTTTCTTCCTGAAACTCAAACAGAAGCTCGTTTGACTCGAATTGCGACTTTAAAAGGTTATCGTGGTAACGGCTATGGTACCAAAATTATTATAGCACTAGAAAATTATGCAAAAGAAAATGGTTATCACTATCTAACTATACATGCTGAATTGACAGCAAAAGATTTCTACCAGACACTTGGGTATCAAGCTACTGGGGATATTTATATGGAAGACGGGGAAGCCTGTCAAACACTCGAAAAATATTTAATTTAAAGGAGACATTAACATATGACACAAGTATTTCAAGGACGTAGTTTCTTAGCAGAAAAAGATTTTTCTCGTGAGGAATTTGAATATCTTATTGATTTTTCAGCTCATTTAAAAGACCTTAAAAAACGTGGTGTTCCTCATCATTATCTTGAAGGTAAAAATATTGCTCTCTTATTTGAAAAAACATCTACTCGTACTCGCGCAGCCTTTACAACTGCAGCAATTGACCTAGGCGCTCATCCGGAATACCTTGGTGCAAATGATATTCAACTTGGTAAAAAAGAATCAACAGAAGATACTGCTAAGGTTTTAGGACGTATGTTTGATGGTATTGAATTCCGTGGTTTTAGCCAAAGAATGGTTGAAGAGCTTGCTGAATTTTCTGGAGTACCTGTCTGGAATGGTTTAACAGATGAATGGCATCCAACACAAATGCTAGCTGACTACCTTACTATCAAAGAAAACTTCGGTAAACTTGAAGGTATTACTCTTGTTTACTGTGGTGACGGACGTAACAACGTTGCCAACTCACTTTTAGTGGCTGGGACTTTGATGGGAGTCAATGTACACATCTTTTCTCCAAAAGAACTTTTCCCTGCTGAAGAGATTGTTAAATTGGCTGAAGGATATGCCAAAGAGTCTGGGGCTCACGTTCTCGTTACTGATAATGTAGACGAAGCTGTAAAGGGAGCAGACGTCTTTTACACTGATGTCTGGGTATCGATGGGAGAAGAAGATAAGTTCAAAGAACGCGTTGAACTTCTTCAACCATATCAAGTAAACATGGATCTGATTAAAAAAGCTAATAATGATAATCTTATCTTCTTACACTGCTTACCTGCGTTCCATGATACAAATACCGTTTATGGCAAAGACGTCGCTGAAAAATTTGGAGTCAAGGAAATGGAAGTTACTGATGAAGTCTTCCGTAGCAAATATGCCCGTCATTTCGACCAAGCTGAAAATCGTATGCACACTATTAAAGCTGTAATGGCTGCAACCCTTGGAAATCTTTTCATTCCAAAAGTTTAAATTAAACGACTATAGGGAGTTGACATATAGTCAATTCCCTATTTTAGGAAATGAGGTATAAAATGGAAAAAGAAAAAAAATTAGGTCTTTTACCACTAACAATGCTTGTCATTGGCTCTCTTATCGGTGGCGGAATCTTTGATTTAATGCAAAATATGAGTTCCAGAGCCGGTTTGGTACCAATGCTTATTGCTTGGGTAATTACTGCTATCGGGATGGGGACTTTCGTTTTAAGTTTTCAAAATTTATCTGAAAAAAGGCCGGACCTAACAGCTGGAATCTTTAGTTACGCTAAAGAGGGGTTTGGAAACTTTATGGGATTTAACTCTGCATGGGGTTATTGGTTATCAGCTTGGCTTGGAAATGTTGCCTACGCTGCACTCTTATTCAGTTCACTCGGTTATTTCTTTAAATTCTTTGGTAATGGAAATAATATCATTTCAATTATTGGAGCAAGTATAGTTATTTGGGTTGTCCATTTCTTAATTTTAAGAGGTGTTAATACAGCTGCATTTATTAATACCATAGTTACCTTTGCAAAATTAGTACCTGTTATTATTTTCTTAATTTCAGCGTTATTAGCTTTCAAATTTAACATTTTTAGTCTTGATATCTGGGGAAATGGATTACATCAATCAATTTTCAACCAAGTCAATTCAACTATGAAAACCGCTGTTTGGGTATTTATTGGTATTGAGGGCGCCGTTGTCTTCTCAGGTCGTGCTAAAAAACACTCTGATATTGGTAAAGCAAGTATCCTAGCATTATTCACTATGATTTCACTTTATGTATTGATTTCTGTTTTATCACTTGGTATCATGTCACGTCCAGAACTTGCAAACTTAAAAACACCAGCTATGGCTTACGTTCTAGAAAAGGCTGTTGGTCACTGGGGCGCTATCTTAGTTAACCTTGGTGTTATCATTTCAGTATTTGGCGCTATTCTTGCTTGGACTTTATTTGCAGCAGAATTACCATATCAAGCTGCTAAAGAAGGTGCTTTTCCTAAATTCTTTGCAAAAGAAAATAAAAACAAAGCTCCAATCAACTCACTCTTAGTCACTAATCTTTGTGTACAAGCATTCTTAATCACGTTCTTATTCACACAAAGTGCTTATCGTTTTGGTTTCGCATTAGCATCATCTGCTATCTTAATTCCTTATGCTTTTACAGCACTATATCAATTACAATTCACACTCCGTGAGGATAAGTCAACTCCAGGACATCAAAAGAATTTAATTATCGGTATCCTCGCTACAATCTATGCTGTTTACCTTATCTACGCTGGTGGTTTTGATTACTTACTTTTGACAATGATTGCTTACACTCTAGGTATGATTCTCTATATTAAAATGAGAAAAGATGACAAGCTTCCTATCTTTGTGGGATATGAAAAAATTAGTGCCATTGTCATTCTAGCGCTTTGCTTACTATGTATTATTGAAATTATGACTGGACAAATTGACATTGCTGCAATCCTAGCAGGTTAGTCATTAGAAAGAGGGATAAATTGGTAAAAGAACATCAAAAAATCGTAGTTGCCTTAGGTGGTAACGCTATTCTATCAACAGATGCTTCAGCAAAAGCACAACAAGAAGCATTAATCAACACATCAAAATCACTGGTCAAACTGATTAAAGAAGGCCATGATGTCATTGTTACTCATGGAAATGGTCCCCAAGTTGGTAACTTATTGCTACAGCAAGCAGCTGCAGATTCTGAAAAAAATCCAGCAATGCCTTTGGATACTTGTGTTGCCATGACAGAAGGAAGTATTGGTTTTTGGTTACAAAATGCTCTTAACAATGAATTACAAGAACAAGGCATTGACAAAGAGGTTGCAACAGTGGTAACTCAAGTTATTGTTGATGAAAAAGATCAAGCTTTCACTAATCCAACAAAACCTATTGGCCCATTCTTATCTGAAGAAGATGCCAAGAAACAAGCCCAAGAAACAGGTTCAAAATTTAAAGAAGATGCTGGTCGTGGATGGCGTAAAGTCGTTCCTTCACCAAAACCGGTTGGTATCAAAGAAGCTTCTGTTATTAGACGGTTAGTGGACTCTGGTGTGGTTGTTATTAGCGCAGGTGGCGGAGGTGTACCAGTTATTGAAGATGCTAATACAAAGGCATTAAAAGGGGTTGAAGCTGTTATTGACAAAGACTTTGCCAGTCAAACTTTATCAGAACTTGTTGATGCTGACTTATTCATCGTCTTAACTGGCGTTGACAACGTTTTTGTTAATTTTAATAAACCTAATCAAGAAAAATTAGAAGAAGTTACTGTTTCACAAATGAAACAATATATCACTGAAAATCAATTTGCCCCTGGCAGTATGCTACCAAAGGTAGAAGCTGCGATTGCTTTTGTTGAAAATAAACCAGAAGCGCGTGCTATCATTACTTCACTTGAAAATATTGATAATGTCTTAGCAGAAAATGCAGGGACACAAATTGTTGCAAATTAAACAATGTAGATTACCATTACATACACTCCTTATTAATAACAAAGTAATGTCACTCCTTAGGCATTCCTATAATAAAAGAGAGCTAGATATATCTAGCTCTCTTTTATTATAGGAATATATTATTTAAAATAGTTCAAACCCATGGCTGATTTAACCTCATCCAAAGTAGAGGCTGCAACAGCTTGAGCTTTCTCACTACCTTTTTGTAACATTTGATAAACTTGTCCCATATCTTTAGCATATTCGAGGCGACGTTCTCTAATAGGTGATAATTCACGCTCTAAGATATCAAGTAGATAACGTTTTGTTTTAACATCTCCAAGTCCACCTTTTTGATAGTGTTCTTTCATAGCAGTAATCTCTTTTTGGTCTTCATCTCTTCCAAAAACATCAAGGTAATGAAATACCATATTACCTTCGATTTGTCCTGGTTCTTCTACTTTAATATGGTTTGGATCAGTATACATACTCATAACTTTTTTCTTAACTGTATCCATATCATCTGCTAAAAAGATTCCATTATTTAATGACTTAGACATTTTTGCATTACCATCTAACCCTGGCAGACGACCTGCTGCATCATTTTCTGGATAGATTCCTTCTGGTTCAACTAAAACCTGACAATTATAAGCATGATTGAAAGATCTAACTATTTCACGTGTTTGTTCAATCATTGGTTTTTGGTCAGTCCCTACAGGAACAAGGTTAGCTTTAAAAGCGGTTATATCAGCTGCTTGTGCAACAGGATAAACTAAGAATCCTGCTGGAATAGACTCACCAAAACCTTTTTGAGCAATTTCTGTTTTTACAGTTGGATTACGTTCCAAACGTGCAAGTGAAACCAAGTTCATATAATACATACTTAATTCTGCTAACTCAGGAATTTGACTTTGAATGAATAAAGTCGACTTGTTTGGATCTAGCCCAACAGCTAAATAATCAAGTGCAACATTACCAATTGATTCAACAATAGTTTGCGGATCTTTAGCATGGTCTGTCAATGCTTGTTGGTCTGCTAAAAAGACAAATAAAGTATAGCTACCCTCATTTTGAAGTAGAACTCTATTTTTTAAGCTACCTACATAATGTCCAATATGCAACTTTCCTGTCGGTCTATCACCTGTTAAGATAATTGGTTTCGTCATGTTTACTCCTTAATATACCAAAGATATCATTTCATATAGTTATCTTATCATGTCACAAGCCCTATTGCAATTCATCTCTACAAGAAACATTCACCTTATTAAGATGATTAAACATTATGTAACGTTAAATCGTTCTTAATAATTTCAATCGTATAATGAATCATAATAATTAAAAGCGTTATCGTCACACCTAAAATAGCTCTATATGCAAAGATATCGTAAACTATTGCAGCTACCAATGCTCCAACAATAAATGCTAGAACTACCAGTGAATAATTGATAGCTCGTCTTTTTTGCATAGCCGTTCTCTGACGATTAACAATATACTCATACCAAAATTGTAGCATTTTTCGATAATTACCAGAAGTCATTAAGATAGTATATGGTTCAGATTCAATGCGACTTCCTGAAAATGTCAACATTAAAATACCTGTGCTAAAGGCTAATAAAGCTACCCAGATATTGTGGTTTACATTTTCAACAAAAGGAATAAACATAGTAGACAGTAAAAGGGGACATAATGCATATAGACGCCAAAAAGCTGTTACTGCACGTTCTTTAATCACAATACCAACCAAAAAACCAATTGAAAAAAAGAAAATAGAAAATAATTTAGTGATAAAAAAGTGAAAATCATTTTGTCCGAGATTTGCCACCATCAAGATAATATTACCTGTCTGTGTTGCAACAAGGGAGTGAAACTGCATGTGACTATAAACGTCAATAAAACCACCAATAAAACCCAATAATACAGCCATTTTTCTTCCATCTTGTGGCATTATAATATCATCTCTGCGCATTATAGCAAATTCTCCTTCTTGTATTATCATGTTTTCTATTATATACCAATAAAATCGGCATTCAACTTAAAAATATCGAGAAATTTCTTTTCTAAATTTACTTGACTACCAAGTCTCGCTGTTAGATAATAGGTAATAATAAGTTTTGATAAAATAAAAATGTTATGACTGAGTTGTCAATATTATTTATTGACAGCTTTCTCTTTTTATCATGTTATTATTACTAAAGTTAAGGAGCTTATCATGTCTAAAAAAATTAAGAATTTTATACTATTAAATATTGGATCTCTAATTGTTGCATTTGGTTTCAACGCTTTCTTCCTTCATAATCATATTGTCACGGGGGGGATTAGTGGTTTGGCAGTTAGTTTTCATGAAGTATTTGGTTGGGATTCTGCTTTTTTTATTATGATTATCAATATTCCATTGCTCCTTCTTTGCTACTTTGGCTTAGGTAAACAAACCTTTTTAAAAACTGTCTATGGTTCTTGGATTTTTCCTGTTTTTATTAAGTTAACACAAAGTGTACCAACTTTGACCCACAACCCACTCCTCGCAGCACTTTTTGGAGGTGTTATTGTAGGATGTGGTTTGGGGATTGTTTTTTGGAGTGACTCTTCAACTGGTGGAACGGGGATTATCATTCAATTCTTAGGAAAATATACTCCTATAAGCCTTGGACAAGGGGTTATATTGATTGATGGACTTGTTACAATTGTTGGTTTCCTAGCTTTTGACAGTGATACGGTTATGTTTTCTATTATTGGGTTGATAACTATTAGTTATATTATTAATGCTATCCAAACTGGTTTTACAACCTTAAGCACTGTCTTAATCGTTTCTCAAGAGCACCAAAAAATTAAGACATATATCAATACTGTCGCAGATAGAGGAGTAACAGAAATTCCCGTTAAAGGGGGATATTCTGGAACTAATCAAATCATGCTTATGACCACTATTGCTGGTTATGAGTTTGCTAAATTACAAGAGGCAATAGCAGAAATTGACGAAACAGCCTTCATAACAGTAACTCCAACATCACAAGCTTCTGGACGTGGATTTAGTCTTCAAAAAAATCATGGACGTCTTGATGAAGACATTCTTATGCCAATGTAATCGATTGATAATTAAAGCTTTTTCTAGTAGAATAGCAGATAGAATATACACAAGAGGTAACAAAATTGCTTACAGTTTCAGATGTTTCACTACGTTTTAGTGATCGCAAATTATTTGATGAAGTTAACATTAACTTTACAGCAGGAAATACCTATGGTCTTATCGGAGCAAATGGCGCTGGTAAATCAACTTTCCTTAAAATTTTAGCTGGTGATATTGAACCAACAACAGGACATATTGCACTTGGCCCAGATGAACGCCTTTCTGTACTTCGCCAAAATCATTTTGATTATGAAGATGAGCGCGTCATTGATGTCGTTATCATGGGTAATGAAACACTTTATAGTATCATGAAAGAAAAGGATGCTATCTACATGAAAGAAGATTTTTCTGATGAAGATGGTGTTCGCGCTGCGGAATTAGAAGGAGAATTTGCTGAACTCGGTGGATGGGAGGCTGAAAGTGAGGCTTCTCAATTACTCCAAAATCTAAATATTTCAGAAGAGCTTCATTATCAAAATATGAGTGAACTAGCTAATGGAGACAAAGTTAAAGTTCTCCTTGCAAAAGCTCTCTTTGGTAAACCAGATGTACTTCTCCTTGACGAGCCTACCAATGGACTTGATATCCAGTCTATTACTTGGTTAGAAGATTTCTTGATTGACTTTGAAAATACAGTTATTGTAGTTTCCCACGACCGTCATTTCTTGAATAAAGTATGTACACATATGGCTGACCTTGATTTGGGAAAAATTAAACTGTTCGTCGGTAACTATGATTTCTGGAAAGAATCATCAGAATTAGCAGCTCGTTTACAAGCTGATCGTAATGCTAAAGCAGAAGAAAAAATTAAACAACTTCAAGAATTCGTTGCACGATTTTCAGCGAATGCTTCAAAATCAAAACAAGCAACTTCTCGTAAAAAAATGCTTGATAAAATTGAACTTGAAGAGATTGTACCATCAAGCCGTAAATACCCATTCGTTAACTTTAAAGCCGAACGCGAAATGGGAAATGATTTATTGACCGTTGAAAATCTCTCTGTCACTATTGATGGGGAAAAAATCCTTGATAATATCAGTTTCATTCTTCGTCCTGGTGATAAAACTGCACTTATTGGACAAAATGATATCCAAACTACTGCACTTATTCGAGCATTGATGGGGGATATCGAATATGAAGGAACAATCAAATGGGGAGTAACAACTAGTCGTTCTTACCTTCCAAAAGACAATTCACGAGACTTTGCTTCTGGCGAGTCAATCTTAGAATGGCTTCGTCAATTTGCTAGTAAAGAAGAAGACGATAATACCTTCTTACGTGGCTTCCTAGGTCGTATGCTTTTCTCTGGAGATGAGGTTAACAAATCTGTTAATGTCTTATCTGGGGGTGAAAAAGTACGCGTTATGCTTTCGAAATTAATGCTATTAAAATCTAATGTTCTTGTTCTTGATGATCCAACAAACCACTTAGATTTGGAATCTATTTCAAGTCTCAACGATGGACTAAAAGATTTCAAAGAATCTATTATTTTTGCAAGTCATGACCACGAGTTTATTCAAACTTTAGCGAACCATATTATTGTTCTTTCTAAAAACGGAGTTGTCGATCGTATCGATGAAACTTACGATGAATTTCTTGAAAATGCCGAAGTACAAGCTAAGGTCGCTCAACTCTGGAAATAATCCTTTGGCATATCTCTAACCTAATAAACGTGTCAAGATTGAAAATCTTAAAACTATATTAATCATTTAAATAAAAAGGTTGGAACAAATAGTGTCCAGCCTTTTTATCTTAGGAGATATATATGACAATTAACCACTATAAGCTTCGTATACCTTACTATACAATAAGCTTTCTACTCCCCTTCATAATCATAGTCTGCATCCTCTTTACTAAGAATATTTATTGGGGAAGTCCAACAACCATATTAGCAAGCGATGGCTTTCATCAATATGTTATCTTTAATCAAGCATTAAGAAATATTCTTCATGGTTCAAACAGCTTATTCTATACCTTTACAAGCGGTTTAGGTTTAAATTTTTATGCTCTGAGTAGTTACTATTTGGGAAGTTTTTTATCCCCAATAGTTTATTTCTTTAATCTAAAAAATATGCCTGATGCTATCTACCTTTTAACAATATGTAAAATAGGGTTGATAGGTTTGTCAATGTTTGTCACTCTTTGTAAACGTCATTGTAAAGTTAATCGTATCTTACTTTTAGTAATTTCTACTTGCTATAGCTTAATGAGTTTCTCAATTAGCCAAATTGAAATTAATATGTGGCTAGATGTATTTATTCTAATTCCCCTTGTTGTTTTAGGAGTTGATCAGCTACTATGGGAAAGAAAACCTATACTTTATTTCCTCTCTCTGACAGCCTTATTCATCCAAAACTATTATTTTGGTTTTATGACTGCCATCTTTACTAGCCTTTACTTCATCGTACAAATAACCCGTAATACTGATAGTACGGTTGCATTTAAACAATTTCTTCATTTTACCTTTTTATCTCTTTTAGCTGGTATGACTAGTAGCATTATGATTTTGCCAACTTATTTTGATTTAACTACTCATGGTGAAAAGTTGACAAAGGTATCGAAGATGTTTACAGAAAATTCTTGGTACATGGATTTGTTTGCTAAAAATATGATTGGAGCCTATGATACAACAAAATTTGGCTCTATTCCTATGATTTATGTAGGTTTACTTCCTTTACTCCTTTCTTTACTTTACTTTACAATAAAGGAAGTTCCTCGAAGGACTAGATTAGCATATGGATTTTTACTAATATTTGTTATTGCTAGTTTTTATATAACACCTCTAGATTTATTTTGGCAAGGGATGCATGCTCCAAATATGTTTCTCCATCGCTACTCTTGGGTACTTTCAGTACTTATCTGTCTGCTAGCTGCTGAATGCCTTGAGTATTTAGACAACATTTCTTGGAAAAAGATTTTAGGGGTCAATTTAATTTTAGTAAGTGGTTTCATAATCACGTTTTTATTTAAAAAGCATTATCATTACCTTAATCTTGAATTACTTCTTTTAACCTTAACTTTCCTCTCAGCTTATATTATTCTAACTATTAGTTTTGTCAGTAAGCAAATACCTAAACTAGTTTTTTATCCCTTTCTTATTGGTTTTGTTGTGTTAGAGATGACTTTAAACACTTTTTACCAACTAAATAGTCTTAACAATGAGTGGGTATTTCCATCTAGGCAAGGATATGCTAAATATAATCACAGCATTAGCAAACTTATCAGAAAGACTGAGAGAAATAGCTCTACATTCTTCCGTACAGAGCGCTGGTTAGGACAAACCGGCAACGACTCTATGAAATATAATTATAATGGTATTTCACAATTTTCATCTATTAGAAATCGTTCTTCCAGTCAAGTGCTTGATAGACTTGGCTTTAAATCAGATGGTACAAATTTAAATTTACGTTATCAAAATAATACTTTGATCGCAGATAGTCTATTTGGTGTAAAATATAACCTTACAGAATATCCTTTTGATAAATTTGGTTTTATCAGAAAAGCTCAAGATAAACAAACCATTCTTTACAAAAATCAGTTTGCCAGTCAATTAGCTATACTAACGAATCAAGTATATCAAGATAAACCATTTACTGTGAATACTTTGGATAATCAGACAACTCTTTTAAATCAATTAAGTGGTTTGAAAGAGACGTATTTTGAGCATCTTATTCCAAATAGCGTTTCTGGGCAAACCACTCTTAATAAACAAGTATTTGTTAAAAAGAATAAACAAGGGAATACTGAAATTACCTATAACATAACTATCCCTAAAAACAGTCAGTTATATGTTAGTATGCCGTTTATAAATTTTAATAATGAGGAAAATAAAATTGTTCAAATCTCCGTTAATAATGGACCATTTGTACCTAATACTCTTGATAATGCTTATTCATTTTTTAATATTGGTTCCTTTGCTGAAAACAGTCGTATCAAAGTAAAATTTCAATTTCCACACAATGATCAAGTTTCTTTCCCAATTCCTCACTTTTATGGGCTCAAGTTAGAAGCTTATCAAAAAGCTATGACTGTTATTAATAAACGAAAAGTAAAAGTAAGAACTGATCATAATAAAGTTATTGCTAATTATACAAGTCCTAATAGAAGTTCTCTTTTCTTCACTATTCCCTATGATAGGGGTTGGAAAGCTTATCAAAATAATAAAGAAATAAAAATTTTCAAAGCTCAGAAAGGTTTTATGAAAATAAATATTCCTAAAGGAAAAGGCAAAGTAACATTAATTTTTATCCCTTACGGCTTTAAATTTGGGGTAGGCCTATCTATTACTGGAATAGTATTATTTACTGTCTATTATTTTAAATTTGGAAAAAATAAAATAGGATGAGAGTATTCTCATCCTATTTTATTAACAAAAAACGCCGACAAATCAACGTTTAGATGTGTCTTATCACTCCGGCAGCAGGACTCGAACCTGCGACATCATGATTAACAGTCATGCGCTACTACCAACTGAGCTATGCCGGATAAATAAAAAACTGCAAAGCAGTTATCAATAGTCCGTACGGGATTCGAACCCGTGTTACCGCCGTGAAAAGGCGGTGTCTTAACCCCTTGACCAACGGACCATAGGTTAGGTGTTTCCTTAGTACTCTTAATATTATATCAGAAAAAAAAGGTTTGTCTATACTTTTGTTCAATAATTTTTACAAAAAAATTGAACCTACTTATGAGCAAAAAAATATATTTCCAACTCATAAATAGTACATATGAAAACTTGACAGCCTGCCTAATATTTTGGTAGAATAACAGAGTTGATGGTTCCATAGCTCAGCTGGATAGAGCATTCGCCTTCTAAGCGAACGGTCGCAGGTTCGAATCCTGCTGGAATCAGATAATGAAAGCCTAGATAGATTATCTAGGCTTTTTTATTTGTTTTTAGCAGTTGTTTCATAAATGGAACGATTATTTGTGGTAAGGAGTGCCTTGACGAATCATAAAAGCACGATAAATTTGTTCCATCAAGACTAATTTCATAAGTTGATGAGGTAATGTTAGCAGTCCAAAACTCATTAAATAATCAGCACGTTTTTTCACTTTTGGAGATAAGCCCAAACTACCACCAATAACAAAAGTAATAGTAGAGTAGCCGGATATCATTTTTTGATCGATTAGATGGCTAAATGATTCAGATGGCAATTGTTTCCCTTCTATAGCCAAACCAATGACATAATCCCTCTCACCTATTTTACTCAAAATACGTTCCCCTTCTATATCTAAAATTCTTTGATTTTCAGATATACTAGCTTTATCAGGCGTCTTTTCATCAGCTAGCTCAATTGTCTCAATTTTAGAAAAGCGATTCAGACGTTTCTGATACTCTGCAACACCTTCTTTAAGGTATTTCTCTTTCAATTTTCCAACTGTAATTATTTTTAATTTCATAGCTACATTATAACATAATCCACAATATTTTCACAATTTATCCACATGTTTATCCTTACATATCCCCTTATTTTATAGGCATTCTATAATTATAATCAAGGTTATCCACAAGTTGTGGATATTTCCTTTTTTTAGCTTTTAAGGTATAATTAAGAAGCTTGTCATAAGATTAGTATAAAAGTTTACGGAGGTAGCTATTTGTGAAAAAAAAATTAGTCTCATCACTTCTAAAGTGTTCTCTAATCATTATTGTTAGCTTTGCTGGTGGAGCATTTGCTAGTTTTGTCATGAATCATAATGACAATATTCCAAATGGTGGTGTCACTAAAACTAGTAAAGTAAATTATAATAACATAACGCCTACAACAAAAGCTGTTAAAAAGGTACAAAATAGTGTTGTTTCTGTTATCAATTATAAACAACAAGAGAGTCGTTCTGACCTATCAGACTTCTATAGTCATTTTTTTGGTAATCAGGGAGGCAACACTGATAAGGGCTTACAAGTTTACGGTGAAGGCTCTGGAGTCATCTATAAAAAAGATGGTAAAAATGCCTATGTTGTCACTAATAACCACGTCATTGATGGGGCTAAACAAATTGAAATTCAACTAGCCGATGGCTCAAAAGCAGTTGGGAAACTTGTTGGGTCAGATACCTACTCTGATTTAGCCGTCGTCAAAATTCCATCAGATAAAGTTTCAAATATTGCAGAATTTGCTGATTCATCAAAACTCAACATTGGTGAAACTGCTATAGCGATCGGAAGCCCTCTTGGAACTGAGTATGCAAATTCTGTAACTCAAGGTATTGTATCTAGTTTAAAAAGAACTGTAACAATGACTAATGAAGAAGGACAAACAGTTTCTACAAATGCTATCCAGACTGATGCTGCTATCAATCCTGGTAATTCAGGTGGAGCACTTATCAATATTGAAGGACAGGTTATTGGAATTAATTCTAGTAAAATTTCTTCTACATCAAATCAAACCTCAGGACAATCGTCAGGAAATAGCGTTGAAGGTATGGGATTTGCCATTCCTTCAAATGATGTTGTTAAGATTATCAATCAACTTGAGAGTAACGGACAAGTAGAGAGACCTGCTCTAGGTATTTCTATGGCTGGATTAAGTAATTTACCATCCGATGTTATTAGTAAACTGAAAATCCCAAGTAATGTTACTAATGGTATTGTAGTAGCATCTATCCAATCTGGCATGCCAGCTCAAGGCAAACTAAAGAAATACGATGTCATTACTAAAGTTGACGATAAAGAAGTAGCATCTCCAAGTGATTTACAAAGTTTACTCTATGGCCACCAGGTAGGAGATTCCATAACAGTAACCTTTTATCGTGGTGAAAATAAACAAACAGTCACTATAAAACTTACTAAAACTAGTAAAGATTTAGCTAAACAACGAGCAAATAACTAAATCAATTCTAGTTATTTTAACTAAGATATAGTAAAATTAAAGGGGTTGGTCAGATAGACCAATCCCTTTAGTAAGTCTATAGAATCTGAGGTCTAAAATGGAATATTTAGAAACGATCAACATCAATCATATTGCTCCAAATCCGTATCAACCTCGCCTAGAATTTAATACAAAAGAACTAGAAGAATTAGCCGACTCTATTAAAATTAATGGCCTTATTCAACCCATTATTGTAAGACCGTCAGCAGTCTTTGGTTACGAACTGGTAGCCGGAGAACGACGGCTAAGAGCCGCAAAGTTAGCTAAATTGGAAAGTATACCTGCAATTATAAAATCCTATAATAATGATGATAGTATGCAATTAGCTATTGTCGAAAATTTACAACGATCTAATTTGTCACCCATTGAAGAGGCTAAAGCCTACTCTCAACTTCTACAAAAGAAAAGTATGACACATGAAGAGTTAGCAAAATATATGGGAAAATCTCGTCCCTATATATCAAATACGATACGACTACTAAATTTACCGCCACTAATTACTTCAGCTATTGAAGAAGGAAAACTTTCCTCTGGTCATGCGCGTGCACTACTCAGTCTACCAGATGCTAGTCAACAGAAAGATTGGTATCAGAGAATCCTCACTGAAGATATTAGTGTAAGACGACTAGAGAAGTTATTAAAACAAGAAAAGAAAACAAATCATAAGTCACTTCAAAATAAAGATGTCTTTCTAAAACATCAAGAAAATGAGTTAGCTCAATTTCTTGGTAGCAAAGTGAAACTTACTATTAATAAAGATGGTGCTGGCAATATAAAGATTGCTTTCGCTAACCAAGAAGAATTAAACAGAATTATCAACACTCTAAAATAAGGGTGTTGATTATTTTTTTATTTAATCAAACTTATCCACAAGGTATTTTGCTATTTTTCTGTTGATTCTCTAAGCTTTTCTAATTTCCACAGACTGTGGAAAACTTTAATTAACATTGTTGATTTTATTCTTCAACATCTGTGGAAAACTTTATTTTTTTATGGTACAATATAACAATAATTATCCACAAGACAATAAGGAAGAAGCTATGACGGAAAACGAACAACTATTTTGGAATAGAGTACTAGAGCTATCTCGTTCTCAAATAGCACCAGCAGCTTATGAATTTTTTGTTCTAGAGGCTAGACTCCTCAAAATTGAACATCAAACTGCAGTTATTACTTTAGATAACATTGAAATGAAAAAGCTATTCTGGGAACAAAATTTGGGGCCTGTTATCCTAACAGCTGGTTTTGAAATTTTCAATGCTGAAATTACAGCTAACTATGTCTCAAACGATTTACATTTACAAGAAACTAGTTTTTCTAACTACCAGCAATCTAGCAATGAAGTAAATACTTTACCAATTAGAAAAATCGACTCTAATCTTAAAGAGAAATATACTTTTGCTAATTTTGTTCAAGGAGATGAAAATAGATGGGCTGTTTCAGCATCAATTGCTGTAGCTGATAGTCCTGGCACGACTTATAATCCTCTATTTATCTGGGGGGGACCTGGTCTAGGAAAGACGCATCTACTAAATGCTATTGGAAATCAAGTCTTAAGAGATAATCCAAACGCGAGGGTTTTATACATCACTGCTGAGAATTTTATTAATGAATTCGTCAGTCATATTCGTTTAGATTCGATGGAAGAATTAAAAGAAAAGTTTCGCAACTTGGACTTACTCCTGATTGATGATATTCAGTCGCTTGCTAAGAAAACCTTAGGGGGGACCCAAGAGGAGTTCTTCAATACTTTCAATGCTTTACATACAAACGATAAACAAATCGTATTGACCAGTGACCGAAATCCAAATCAATTAAATGATCTAGAAGAACGTCTAGTCACGCGCTTTAGTTGGGGACTCCCAGTAAATATCACACCACCTGATTTTGAAACACGAGTTGCTATTTTAACCAATAAAATTCAAGAATATCCTTATGATTTTCCTCAAGATACCATTGAATACTTAGCAGGAGAATTTGATTCCAACGTACGTGAATTAGAAGGAGCCTTGAAAAATATTAGTCTAGTTGCTGACTTTAAGCATGCTAAAACTATTACAGTAGATATAGCTGCAGAAGCTATCAGAGCACGTAAAAATGACGGTCCTATTGTTACTGTCATTCCTATAGAAGAAATTCAAATACAGGTTGGTAAATTCTATGGCGTAACTGTAAAAGAGATAAAAGCAACTAAAAGAACACAAGATATTGTCCTTGCAAGACAGGTAGCCATGTACTTAGCTCGTGAGATGACAGATAACAGTCTCCCCAAAATAGGTAAAGAATTTGGGGGACGAGATCACTCAACTGTTCTCCACGCTTATAATAAATTAAAAAATATGGTTGCTCAAGATGACAACTTACGAATTGAGATAGAAACTATCAAAAATAAAATCAGGTAGCCTTTGTGGATAAGTATCAGAAAAATACGAGACTTTTCCACAGGTTGTGAACAAGTTATTTTCCTTATGAATACTAAAGTTATAATACTTATTCACAACTTTAACAGGACCTACTATTACTACTAAATTTATACTAATATATAAAGGATATACTATGATTCATTTTTCAATAAATAAAAATTTCTTCTTGCATGCTCTAACGGTAACCAAACGAGCTATTAGTCATAAAAATGCGATTCCAATCCTTTCAACTGTTAAAATAGAAGTGACTAGAGATGCTATCATTTTAACGGGGTCAAATGGACAAATTTCAATTGAAAATACTATTCCTGCTTCAAATGAAAACGCAGGTTTACTAGTAACGAATCCAGGCTCTATTTTGTTAGAAGCTGGTTTCTTTATTAATATTATTTCAAGTTTACCAGATGTAACTTTAGAATTTACAGAGATTGAACAACATCAAATTGTTCTTACTAGTGGAAAATCAGAGATTACTTTGAAAGGTAAGGATGTCGATCAATACCCTCGTCTGCAGGAAATGACAACAGATACTCCATTAACATTAGAAACTAAACTGTTAAAATCAATTATTAATGAAACTGCTTTTGCTGCTAGCCAACAAGAAAGCCGTCCAATCTTAACAGGTGTTCATTTGGTTATCAGTCAAAATAAATACTTTAAGGCTGTTGCGACAGATTCACACCGTATGAGTCAACGCACTTTCCAATTAGAGAAATCGGCTAATAATTTTGATTTGGTTGTTCCAAGTAAATCCCTTCGAGAATTTTCGGCTGTTTTTACAGATGATATTGAAACTGTAGAGGTTTTCTTCTCAGATAGTCAAATGTTATTTAGAAGTGAAAATATCAGCTTCTATACACGTTTGCTTGAAGGAAACTACCCTGATACTGATCGCCTCCTAACTAATCAGTTTGAAACCGAAATTATCTTTAATACAAATGCTTTACGCCATGCTATGGAACGTGCTTATTTAATTTCGAATGCAACTCAGAACGGTACTGTTCGTTTAGAAATTCAAAATGAAACAGTCTCAGCTCATGTAAACTCTCCAGAAGTTGGTAAAGTTAATGAGGAATTGGATACTGTTAGCCTTAAAGGTGATAGTTTAAATATTAGTTTTAATCCAACTTACCTAATTGAATCTTTAAAAGCAGTAAAAAGCGAAACAGTTACGATTCGATTTATTTCTCCAGTACGTCCATTTACTTTGACACCTGGTGAAGATACTGAAGATTTCATACAATTAATAACTCCTGTTCGTACTAACTAAATAAGAAAACTACCCAAGTTATTCTTGGGTAGTTTTCTTATTCTAAGATATGCTATAATGATGAGTAATATGACTCTATATATAATAGCTAACCCCCATGCTGGTAATAAAAATGCCTCCACTATTGTTGGTCAAATTCAGGAGTTTTATCATACTGAAGATATTTCTGTGTTCTATACAGAACAGAAAGATGATGAAAAAAAACAAGTCATTAATATACTAAGGTCTTTTAAAGAAAGTGATCATCTAATGATTATAGGAGGAGATGGTACCTTATCAAAAGTAATGACTTATCTCCCCAACATATTCCGTGCGCTTATTATCCTGTTGGTTCGGGAAATGATTTTGCCAGAGCTTTGAAAATTCCTAACCTCAAAGAAACCCTTACCGCTATTCAGACAGAAAGATTAAAGGAAATTAATTGCTTTATTTATGATAAAGGGCTGATTTTGAATAGTTTAGATTTAGGTTTTGCAGCCTATGTCGTTTGGAAAGCGTCTAACTCTAAAATAAAAAATATTTTGAATAGATATCGTCTAGGAAAAATAACTTACATTGTTATAGCTATCAAATCATTATTACATTCTTCTAAAGTACAAGTATTAGTGGAAGGAGAGACAGGACAGCGGATAAAACTAAATGACCTTTATTTTTTCGCATTAGCAAATAACACTTATTTTGGAGGTGGCATTACTATTTGGCCTAAAGCAAGTGCTTTAACTGCAGAGTTAGATATGGTTTACGCTAAAGGGCATACTTTTCTAAAACGATTAAGTATTTTATTATCTTTGGTTTTTAAAAGGCATACTACCTCTAAAAGTATAAAACACCAGACTTTCAAAGCTATGACCGTATATTTTCCTAAAAATAGTTTGATTGAAATAGATGGCGAAATAGTTGAGTTAGATCAGATTAGTTTAAAATGTCAAAAAAGGTATTTATATATGTAAGGAGAAAAGATGTATCAAGTTGGATCACTTGTTGAAATGAAAAAACCGCACGCCTGTGTGATTAAAGAGACTGGTAAAAAAGCTAATCAATGGAAAGTGCTTAGAGTAGGAGCTGATATTAAAATTCAATGCACTAACTGTCAGCATGTGATTATGATGAGTCGTTATGATTTTGAGCGAAAATTAAAAAAAGTACTGCAACCATGAAAGTCCTTTTAAACAAATAATTATAGCTATATTTGCAACCAATACTTTCCTAAATAATTGCTAGTATGCCGTTGGAAAATTAGCTATTCTAATGTTATCGAAAGAAGAAAGGTGGCCATTGACAATGACGAAAGTTGCAGAACAGTTGTTTATTTTTCGGTAAGTCATATCAAAATGGGAAAATGGGGATACCACACCAGATTTGGATAATTTAATCAGGTTAGCTGAGATTTTTGACGTGAGCTTAGATGAACATGTTTTAGCTAAAACAAATGAAGTTAAAGTTGAACGTATTTATGAAAAAAATCTTGATCTGTAAAAATATAATAAAATTTATTGGTTAATTTTTCGAAATATTATTCTATTTCTACTAATTATCTTAGCTATATTAACTTTCTTATAAGCTCTAGGTCTTCCCTTTGTTTCGGAGTGGATAATTTAAATTAGGGTGAAAGAGTAGCATAATGATAAGCAAATCTGAAATTTTCTTCTTATCATACCGCTTTTTCTTCTATTTTTTGATATAATAGTCTTGATTGAAATTTGAATGGAGACTCACTAAATGGCTTTAACAGCAGGTATTGTAGGCTTACCAAATGTTGGTAAATCAACTTTATTTAACGCAATTACAAAAGCAGGAGCAGAAGCTGCTAATTATCCTTTTGCGACTATTGATCCCAATGTTGGTATGGTAGAAGTACCAGATGAGCGTCTACAAAAATTGACAGAATTGATTACGCCTAAAAAAACAGTTCCGACAACCTTTGAATTTACTGATATTGCAGGTATTGTTAAAGGTGCTTCGAAGGGGGAAGGTCTAGGTAATAAATTTTTAGCTAATATTCGTGAAGTGGATGCTATTGTTCATGTGGTACGTGCTTTTGATGATGAAAATGTTATGCGTGAACAAGGTCGTGAGGATGCCTTCGTTGATCCTATAGCAGATATTGATACTATTAATCTTGAATTAATCTTAGCTGATTTAGAGTCAATCAATAAACGTTATGCGCGTGTTGAAAAAATGGCACGAACTCAAAAAGATAAAGAATCAGTAGCAGAGTTCAATGTTTTACAAAAGATTAAACCTGTTTTGGAAGATGGGAAATCAGCTCGTACCATTGAGTTTACAGAAGAGGAAGCAAAAGTTGTTAAAGGTCTCTTTTTATTAACAACTAAACCTGTTTTATATGTTGCTAATGTTGATGAGGACAAAGTAGCTGATCCTGATGATATCGACTATGTTAATCAAATTCGTGCATTTGCAGAAACAGAGAGTGCAGAAGTAGTTGTGATTTCTGCTCGAGCTGAAGAAGAAATATCTGAACTTGATGATGAAGATAAGTTAGAATTTTTAGAAGCTATTGGATTAACAGAATCTGGTGTTGATAAATTAACACGAGCTGCTTATCATCTTTTAGGCCTTGGAACTTACTTTACTGCTGGTGAAAAAGAGGTTCGCGCTTGGACATTTAAGCGTGGTATAAAAGCTCCACAAGCTGCGGGTATTATCCATTCAGATTTTGAAAGAGGTTTTATTCGTGCAGTAACGATGTCATATGATGACCTTATTCAATATGGATCTGAAAAAGCAGTAAAAGAAGCTGGCCGGTTACGTGAAGAAGGAAAAGAGTATATTGTTCAAGATGGCGATATCATGGAATTCCGTTTCAATGTCTAGTAATAAATAATCAATTTGTTAACTTTTAGGTTAAGGATATTGTTATTATCCTTAACCATTTTTGCGTTTTAATGGAGAAGATAATGGTAAAAATGATTGTTGGATTAGGAAATCCAGGAAGTAAATATAATGATACAAAACATAATATTGGATTTATGGCTGTTGACAGAATTGTAAAAAACCTTGACGTCAACTTTACAGAAGATAAAAATTTTAAAGCAGAGATAGGTAGTGATTTTATCAACGGTGAAAAAATTTATTTTATCAAACCAACTACTTTTATGAATAACAGTGGTATTGCTGTAAAAGCCCTACTTACTTACTACAACATTTCTATTAAGGATATGATTATCATATATGATGATTTAGACATGGAAGTCGGTAAAATACGTTTTCGTCAAAAAGGATCTGCTGGGGGACATAATGGTATCAAGTCTATTATTGCTCATTTAGGTACTCAAGAATTTGATCGTATTAAAGTAGGTATAGGACGTCCGAATGGACGTATGACAGTTATTAATCATGTTCTAGGGAAGTTTGATAAAAATGATGAAATTATGATATCAAATACTCTTGATAAGGTTGACAATGCTGTCAATTATTATTTACAGACGAATGATTTTCAAAAAACAATGCAGAAATACAACGGTTTAAAATGAATATTATAGAATTATTTAGCCAAAATAAAGTGGTGCGGACATGGCACTCTGGATTAGTAACTAATAGTCGCCAATTAGTTATGGGGTTTTCAGGAGCAAGTAAAGCTATTGCCATAGCATCAGCCTACGAGAAGTTATCTAAAAAAATTATGGTAGTCACTGCCACTCAAAACGATTCTGATAAATTATCAAGTGATATATCAAGTTTAATTGGAGAAGATAACGTTTATCAATTTTTTGCTGATGACGTTCCTGCAGCAGAGTTTATTTTCTCTTCATTAGATAAATCAATTTCACGACTCAGTGCCTTGAGGTTTCTAAAAGATCCAGAAAAAAACGGTGTTTTGATTACTAGTATCAGTGGTTTAAGGTTACTATTACCAAATCCGGAAGTTTTCTCGAAAAGTCAATATAAGTTTGAAATCGGTCAAGAATGTTATTTAGATAAATTGAGTAAGAACCTAGTCAATTTAGGTTATCAGAAAGTTTCTCAAGTATTTAGTCCTGGTGAATTTAGCCAAAGAGGAGATATTTTAGATATTTTTGAGATGACACAAGAATATCCTTATCGCTTGGAATTCTTCGGAGATGAAATAGATGGCATCAGGCAGTTTGATATTGACACTCAAAAGTCTCTTAAACAATTAGAGTCAGTACAGATTTCGCCAGCAGATGATATTATTTTACAAGATGCAGATTTCGAGCGTGCAAAGAAAAAACTTGAGGGCTATCTAGTAACAGCTAGTGAGGTACAACGCGCCTATTTGAGCGAGGTTTTATCTACAACTGAAAATCATTTTAAGCACTCAGATATTCGTCGTTTTCTAAGTATCTTTTATGAAAAAGAATGGGGAATATTAGACTATATTCCTGAGGGAACTCCACTTTTTGTTGATGATTTTCAAAAAATTGTAGATCGAAATGCTAAGTTAGATTTAGAAATAGCTAGCCTTCTGACGGAAGATTTACAACAAGGCAAGTCTCATTCTAGTTTGAACTATTTTTCAGATCCTTATAAGCAATTAAGACAATACCAACCAGCAACCTTCTTTTCAAATTTCCACAAAGGATTAGGAAATCTGAAATTTGATAAACTTCATCATTTTACTCAATATGGAATGCAAGAATTTTTTAATCAATTTCCATTGTTGGTCGATGAAATCAATCGTTATAAGAAATCTGGAGCGACAGTACTGTTGCAAGTAGATTCTCAAAAAGGTTTAAATCTCCTTCAAGAAAATTTAAAAGAATATGGGTTAGATTTAATCATTTCAGATAAAAACGATATCGTTCCAAAGGAGTCACAACTTATTGTTGGGCATCTTTCAAATGGTTTTTATTTTGCAGATGAGAAAATTGTTCTGATTACTGAACGTGAGATTTATCATAGGCGTGTTAAAAGGAAAATTAGACGCAGTAATATTAGTAATGCAGAACGTCTAAAAGATTATAATGAACTTTCAGTTGGCGATTATGTTGTTCATAATGTTCATGGCGTAGGAAAATTTTTAGGTATTGAAACAATTGAGATACAAGGTATTCATCGTGATTATCTGACTATTCAATATCAAAATGCTGATCGTATCTCTA
Organism: Streptococcus sp. FDAARGOS_522; assembly: GCF_003812445.1. Lineage (NCBI taxonomy): Bacteria > Bacillati > Bacillota > Bacilli > Lactobacillales > Streptococcaceae > Streptococcus > Streptococcus sp. FDAARGOS_522. The sequence continues at coordinate 1,538,121 of NZ_CP033808.1, read as the reverse complement.
TCCCCGTAGAACAAATTGAACTTCTAACAAAATATGTCTCTGCAGATGGCAAAGAGCCTAAAATTAATACGTTAAATGATGGTCGCTTCAAAAAAGCAAAACAGAGAGTTGCAAAGCAAGTAGAAGATATTGCTGATGATTTGTTGAAACTTTATGCAGAGCGTAGTCAATTACAAGGATTTGCATTTTCTCCTGACGATAATATGCAAAATGACTTTGATAATGATTTTGCATATGTAGAGACAGAGGATCAATTGCGGTCTATAAAAGAAATTAAACAGGATATGGAAGGTAATCGTCCGATGGATCGATTATTGGTTGGAGACGTTGGTTTTGGTAAGACAGAGGTTGCTATGCGTGCGGCTTTCAAAGCTGTCAATGACCATAAACAAGTTGCTGTTTTAGTCCCAACAACAGTTCTAGCTCAGCAGCATTTTGAAAATTTTAAAGAACGTTTTAGCAATTATCCTGTTACAGTTGATGTACTTAGTCGTTTTCGTAGCAAAAAAGAACAAACAGATACACTAAAAAGATTATCTAAGGGCCAAGTTGATATTATTATTGGAACACATCGGCTTCTCTCTCAAGATGTTGTATTTTCGGATTTAGGGTTAATAGTTATTGATGAGGAACAGCGATTTGGTGTAAAGCATAAAGAAAAGTTAAAAGAATTAAAAACAAAAGTTGATGTCTTAACTTTGACAGCGACCCCAATACCTAGAACATTACATATGTCAATGCTTGGCATTAGAGACTTATCAGTGATTGAAACACCTCCAACCAATCGTTATCCTGTGCAGACTTACGTTTTGGAGACAAATCCTGGTTTAGTTAGAGAAGCTATTATTCGTGAGATAGACAGAGGAGGACAGGTTTTTTATGTTTACAATAAAGTTGACACTATTGATCAGAAAGTTTCAGAACTTCAGGAGTTAGTACCAGAAGCTAGTATTGGTTTTGTTCATGGTCAAATGTCTGAAATTCAATTAGAAAATACATTAATAGACTTTATCAATGGAGATTACGATGTTTTAGTTGCAACGACAATAATTGAGACAGGAGTCGATATTTCAAATGTTAATACCCTCTTTGTTGAAAATGCAGATCATATGGGCTTGTCAACCCTTTATCAATTAAGAGGCCGTGTGGGTAGAAGTAATCGCATTGCTTATGCTTACCTTATGTACAGACCTGATAAAGTTTTAACAGAAATTTCTGAGAAAAGACTAGATGCAATCAAAGGGTTTACAGAATTGGGATCTGGTTTTAAAATAGCGATGCGTGATTTATCTATACGTGGTGCAGGAAATATTTTAGGAGCTTCACAAAGTGGTTTTATTGATTCGGTTGGATTCGAGATGTATTCACAGCTTCTAGAGCAAGCGATTGCCACCAAACAAGGGAAATCATTAATTCGTCAAAAAGGTAATGCTGAATTAGCCTTACAAATTGACGCCTATTTACCAGCAGAATATATATCAGATGAGCGCCAAAAAATAGAAATATATAAGCGTATTCGTGAATTAGAAACTAGGGCTGATTATGAAACCTTACAAGATGAGTTAATAGATCGTTTTGGAGAATATCCTGATCAAGTTGCATACCTTTTAGAAATAGGACTTTTAAAAGCTTATCTGGACCTTGCCTTTACTGAATTAGTAGAAAGAAAAGGTAATGAAATAAGCATCCTATTTGAAAAAGCATCTTTGAAGTATTTTTTAACTCAAGATTATTTTGAAGCACTATCAAAAACTCAACTTAAGGCTAGAATTAGCGAAACAAATGGTAAGATGGAAGTTGTTTTTAATATCAAACATAAGAAAAATTATGAAATTATTGAAGAACTTCTAAAATTTGCCGAATGTTTTATCGAGATTAAGTCACGTAAACCAGTAGAAGAATAACTAAGTGAAAAGTTGCAAGGAAATTTGGATACTCTTTTAGAAAATGTTTGGTTCAAGAAGAATAGTACGAGCAACATTATGTTTCACGTCAAACATCTCAACTTTTGAAAGACATAAATATTTTTAGAGGTTATTAAAATAGAAGTTTTTTACTTGATATTTGAGAGAATTAAGAGAGCTATTAGCTCTCTTTTTGTTACATTATATTGACAAATATTATCAGTTCAGATATTTTCCAAAAAAAATGCTAAAATAGTAGAGTTAATTTAGATAGAAGGATGTGATCATCAGTGAGATTAGACAAGTATCTAAAAGTGTCGCGTATCATTAAGCGTCGTCCCGTTGCTAAAGAAGTTGCAGACAAAGGACGTGTCAAGGTGAATGGCGTATTAGCAAAGTCATCAACTGACCTAAAGCTTAATGACCAAGTTGAAATTCGTTTTGGTAATAAATTGTTGACCGTTAAAGTATTAGAAATGAAAGATAGCACTAAGAAAGAAGATGCTATCAAGATGTATGAAATTATTAATGAAACAAGGATAGAAACAGATGAGCAAGCCTAATGTTGTTCAGTTAAATAATCAATATATTAACGATGAGAATCTAAAAAAACGTTACGAAGCTGAGGAGTTACGCCGAAAAAATCGTTTAATGGGTTGGGTTCTTATTTTTGTCATGCTTTTATTTATTTTACCCACTTATAATTTAGTTAAGAGTTACAGAACTTTACAAGAACGTCGTCAAGAAGTTGTAAAATTAACGAAAGACTATCAGACATTAACTAATAGAACTGAGAACCAGAAGTTACTAGCAAAACAACTAAAAAATCCAGATTACGTTCAAAAATATGCTCGAGCGAAGTATTATTTCTCTAAGACTGGCGAAATGATTTACCCATTACCAGACCTTTTACCAAAATAATTATGAATAATTTAATTGAAACAATAGAACATTTTCTAGCCTACTCGGATGACAAACTAGAAGAGTTAGCTGATAAGAACTATCAACTTAGGCAAATAATTGTAGAAAAAGAAAAGATTGAGAGCAGAGAAAAGTAATGAAGAAAGTTTTAACCTTCTTATTATGTAGCTTATATTTTGTATCAATCCCAGCTATAAGTACCGAGGAGCCACTAACGCTTTCTCAAAATAGACGATACGCCTTAACTCAGACAGTTGTGGATAAGGAAATGTATTTTGATACTATTCCAGAGAGACCAACTACAAAAATTGAAATAAGCAGTTTTCAAGATGAAGCTTTAACCATAACAGGAGAGACTTTAGTTCCAAATACTTTATTGTCGATTGTTTCTCTTACAATTAATTCAAATGGAATTCCAGTATTTACTTTGTCCAATGGACAGTTCATAAAGGCTAGTCGTGAAGCTATTTTTAATGATTTAGTTTCTAAGCAGCAATCTGTCTCATTGGATTATTGGTTAAAACCTTCTTTTGTGACTTATGAAGCACCTTACACAAATGGTGTTAGTGAAGTTAAAAATAATTTAAAACCTTATTCCAGAGTGCATTTAGTAGAACAAGCAGAAACAGAACATGGTATTTATTATAAAACGGACAGTGGTTTTTGGATATCAGTAGAAGATCTATCGGTTGCTGATAATCGTATGGCTAAGGTTCAAGAAGTATTATTGGAAAAATATAATAAAGATAAATATGGTATATACATCAAACAATTAAATACACAGACAGTAGCTGGTATTAATATTGATAGGTCAATGTACTCTGCAAGTATTGCAAAATTAGCAACACTTTATGCTAGCCAAGAGCAAGTAAAATTAGGAAAACTGTCATTGGACAGCAAATTTGAATACAAAGATAATGTTAATCAATTTCCTAATAGCTATGCTCCAAGTGGTAGTGGGAAATTAGAGAAAAAAGCTGATCATAAATTATATACCGTTAAGGAGTTACTTGAAGCAACTGCCAAGGAATCAGATAATGTTGCAACAAATATGCTAGGTTATTATGTCAATAATCAATACGATTCAATGTTTCAAACACAAGTAGACACAATTTCTGGTATGCACTGGGATATGAAGAAACGCCAGATTTCTCCACAAGCTGCGGGTAAAATGATGGAAGCAATTTATTATCAAAATGGAGATATTGTTAATTACCTATCAAAGACTGATTTTGATAATACAAGAATCCCTAAAAATATACCAGTTAAAGTAGCACATAAAATTGGAGATGCTTATGACTACAAACATGATGCGGCTATTGTTTATGCAGAACAACCTTTTATTATGATTATCTTTACGGATAAATCATCTTACGATGATATCACTAAGATTGCTGACGACGTTTACCAGGTTTTAAAATAATATGTATAACACTATTTTGAAAGATACCTTATCTAAAGGGTTATTTACCGCTCATCAGAAAGTTCTAATTGCTGTTTCTGGTGGCATTGATTCAATAAATTTGTTGCAATTTTTATACCAGTATCAAAAAGAGTTATCGATTAGTATTGGTATTGCACACATAAATCATGGACAGCGAAAAGAATCAGAAAAAGAAGAAGAATATATCAGACAGTGGGGACAGATACATGATGTCCCTGTCTTTATCTCTTATTTTCAAGGAATATTTTCAGAAGATAGAGCGCGTAACCATCGCTACAATTTTTTTTCAAAAGTTATGCGTGAAGAAGGTTACACGGCTTTAGTAACAGCTCACCATGCTGATGATCAAGCTGAAACTGTATTTATGAGAATTTTAAGAGGAAGCAGGCTACGCTATTTATCAGGGATTAAGCAAGTGAGTGCTTTTGCAAACGGTCAATTGATTAGACCATTTCTTCCATATAAAAAGGAGTTATTACCAAATATTTTTCATTTTGAAGATGCTAGCAACGCTTCGTCTGATTATTTAAGAAATCGAATAAGAAACGTCTACTTTCCTGCTTTGGAAAGAGAAAATAATCAATTGAAAGATTCTCTCATAACTCTCTCTGAGGAAACAGAGTGTTTATTCACGGCTTTAACAGACCTAACAAGGAGCATCGAAGTAACAAACTGCTATGATTTTTTAAGGCAAACTCATTCTGTCCAAGAATTTTTATTGCAAGATTACATTAGCAAATTTCCAGATTTACAAGTGAGTAAAGAACAGTTCAGAGTAATATTAAAATTGATTAGAACTAAAGCCAATATTGACTATACTATTAAATCGGGCTATTTTCTTCATAAGGATTACGAGAGTTTTCATATTACAAAAATCCATCCTAAGACGGATAGTTTTAAGGTTGAAAAAAGATTAGAATTGCATAATATACAAATATTCTCACAATATTTATTTTCCTATGGAAAATTCATTTCTCAAGCAGACATTACTATTCCTATTTATGATACTTCTCCGATTATTTTAAGAAGAAGAAAAGAAGGGGATAGGATATTTTTAGGAAATCACACTAAAAAAATTCGCCGTCTATTTATTGATGAGAAAATAACTCTAAAAGACAGAGAAGAAGCTGTTATTGGGGAGCAAAATAAAGAGTTGATATTTGTGATTGTTGCAGGTAGAACATATTTGAGAAAACCTTCTGAACATGATATAATGAAGGACAAACTTTATATTGAAAATTTAGAAAAAAGGTGACATCATGCTTGAAAATGATATAAAAAAGGTTTTATATTCAGAAGAAGATATTATTCTGAAAACGAAAGAATTAGGAGCTAAATTAACTGCAGATTATGCAGGTAAGAATCCATTATTAGTAGGTGTATTAAAGGGGTCAGTGCCTTTTATGGCTGAACTATTAAAGCATATTGATACACATGTTGAAATTGATTTTATGGTTGTTTCAAGCTATCATGGTGGTACAACTAGTAGTGGAGAAGTTAAAATTTTAAAAGATGTCGATACTAATATTGAAGGAAGAGATGTAATCTTTATTGAAGACATCATTGATACTGGACGTACATTAAAATACCTTCGAGATATGTTTAAGTATCGTCAAGCTAACTCTGTCAAAGTTGCAACCCTTTTTGATAAGCCAGAAGGGCGATTGGTAGATATTGATGCTGATTACGTTTGTTACGATATCCCAAATGAATTTATTGTGGGATTCGGTTTAGACTATGCTGAAAACTATCGTAACCTACCTTATGTCGGTGTGTTAAAAGAAGAAATTTACTCAAAATAGAAAAAAGGTACTCTCTTAAACTATGAAAAATAATAAAAATAATGGTTTTCTGAAAAATTCCTTTATTTACATATTATTGATTATTGCGGTTATTACAACCTTTCAATACTATTTAAAAGGATCTAGCTCTCAAAACCAGCAAATTTCTTATACAAAACTTGTTAAACAATTAAAAGCTGGAGAAATTAAGTCTATTTCATACCAGCCAAGTGGTGGTGTTGTTGAAGTTAGTGGGACATATAAGAAAGCCAAAACAATTAAATCAGCTAATAGTTTTACTTTTTTAGGTGGTAGTGTTGCTACTAAAGTTACAGGATTTAATTCTGTTATACTACCAAATGACTCTTCAATAAAATCTCTTGTTAGCGCTGCTGAAGAAAATAACACTAATATTCAGGTCAAACATGAAAGTTCAAGTGGGACATGGATTTCTTATATTGCCAGTTTTTTACCTTTAGTTATCATGATTGGTTTCTTTATGATGATGATGAACCAAGGTGGTGGCGGTGGCGCTCGTGGTGCCATGAGCTTTGGTAAAAATAAAGCAAGATCATCTAGTAAAGATGAGGTTAAAGTTCGATTTTCGGATGTTGCTGGAGCAGAGGAAGAAAAGCAAGAATTAATAGAAGTCGTTGACTTCCTTAAAGATCCTAAACGATATAAATCTCTAGGTGCCCGAATTCCAGCAGGGGTTCTATTAGAAGGACCTCCAGGGACAGGTAAAACCCTATTAGCAAAAGCTGTTGCCGGTGAAGCAGGGGTTCCATTCTTTAGTATTTCCGGTTCAGATTTTGTTGAAATGTTTGTCGGTGTTGGAGCTAGTCGAGTACGCTCTTTGTTTGAAGACGCTAAAAAAGCTGAACGTGCTATTATTTTCATTGATGAAATTGATGCTGTTGGACGTCGACGTGGAGCTGGTATGGGTGGCGGAAACGATGAACGTGAACAAACGCTCAACCAACTTTTAATTGAAATGGATGGTTTTGAAGGAAACGAAAGTATTATCGTTATCGCTGCTACCAACCGTAGTGACGTGTTAGATCCCGCATTACTGCGTCCAGGACGTTTTGATAGAAAAGTTCTAGTTGGACAACCTGATGTAAAAGGTCGTGAAGCAATTCTGAGAGTACATGCTAAAAATAAACCATTAGCAGATAATGTTGACTTAAAAGTAGTAGCTCAACAAACCCCAGGATTTGTTGGTGCTGATTTGGAGAATGTTCTCAATGAAGCTGCTTTAGTTGCTGCGCGACGAAATAAAAAAGTTATTGATGCTTCAGATATTGATGAAGCAGAAGACCGTGTAATTGCTGGTCCTTCTAAAAAAGATCGTACTATTTCTGACAGAGAAAGAGCTATGGTTGCTTACCATGAAGCTGGGCACACAATTGTCGGTTTGATTCTTTCAAATGCGCGAGTTGTTCATAAAGTTACTATCGTACCACGTGGTCGTGCAGGTGGATATATGATTGCTTTACCTAAAGAAGATCAAATGCTTCTTTCAAAAGATGATATGAAAGAGCAATTAGCAGGTCTTATGGGAGGACGTGTAGCGGAAGAAATTATTTTCAACGCTCAGACAACAGGTGCCTCAAATGACTTCGAACAAGCCACTGCCATGGCCCGCGCTATGGTAACTGAATATGGTATGAGCGAGAAACTTGGACCAGTTCAATACGAAGGTAACCACGCAATGATGGCTGGCCAAATGTCACCTGAAAAATCATATTCTGCTCAAACTGCACAACTTATTGATGATGAAGTTCGTCACCTTCTTAATGAAGCACGTAATAAGGCAGCTGATATTATCAACGAAAACCGTGATACTCATAAATTAATTGCAGAAGCCCTCTTAAAATATGAGACTCTTGATGCTGCTCAGATTAAGTCGATTTTCGAGACAGGTAAAATGCCTGAGACAGAAAATGATGAAGATAAAGCAAGAGCGTTATCATACGATGAAATCAAAGAAAAAATGCAAGAAGAAGATAAAAAATAAGTCATCATATATTTTTAAAGAACTTTATAAATTTCAAACACCCCTCAAATTTAGATAAAATTTGAGGGGTATTTTTTATGAAGATGAAGTTTAAATTTGTGAATTAAGAAGATAAAATATGAACATGACAACGGTAAAAATGCTATCCATTAAACAAGTATAGAAGGTTAGTTACTATAAATAATATTAACTTTTTAAAAATAAAAGAAAAAATGCAAAAATAGTATTGACAGGAAGTAGAAATATTTAGTATAATGAATAAGTTGTCTCGAGAGAGCAGTTTCTATTAGCGCGTAGTTAACAACTTAAAAAAAGTAGTTGACAAAGCAGAATAAGTTTGCTAGAATATAGAAGTTGTCTCAAGAGAGGCAAAGACCTTTGAAAACTGAACAAGACGAACGAATGTGCAGGGTGGATTTACATTGTAAATCCGTCAATGACAAAAAAACAATAAATCTGTCAGCGAGACAGAAAAGAGCAAAGCTCAAACTTTTAATGAGAGTTTGATCCTGGCTCAGGACGAACGCTGGCGGCGTGCCTAATACATGCAAGTAGAACGCTGAGGTTTGGTGTTTACACTAGACTGATGAGTTGCGAACGGGTGAGTAACGCGTAGGTAACCTGCCTCATAGCGGGGGATAACTATTGGAAACGATAGCTAATACCGCATAAGAGTAATTAACACATGTTAGTTATTTAAAAGGAGCAATTGCTTCACTGTGAGATGGACCTGCGTTGTATTAGCTAGTTGGTGAGGTAAAGGCTCACCAAGGCGACGATACATAGCCGACCTGAGAGGGTGATCGGCCACACTGGGACTGAGACACGGCCCAGACTCCTACGGGAGGCAGCAGTAGGGAATCTTCGGCAATGGACGGAAGTCTGACCGAGCAACGCCGCGTGAGTGAAGAAGGTTTTCGGATCGTAAAGCTCTGTTGTTAGAGAAGAACGTTGGTAGGAGTGGAAAATCTACCAAGTGACGGTAACTAACCAGAAAGGGACGGCTAACTACGTGCCAGCAGCCGCGGTAATACGTAGGTCCCGAGCGTTGTCCGGATTTATTGGGCGTAAAGCGAGCGCAGGCGGTTCTTTAAGTCTGAAGTTAAAGGCAGTGGCTTAACCATTGTACGCTTTGGAAACTGGAGGACTTGAGTGCAGAAGGGGAGAGTGGAATTCCATGTGTAGCGGTGAAATGCGTAGATATATGGAGGAACACCGGTGGCGAAAGCGGCTCTCTGGTCTGTAACTGACGCTGAGGCTCGAAAGCGTGGGGAGCAAACAGGATTAGATACCCTGGTAGTCCACGCCGTAAACGCTGAGTGCTAGGTGTTAGGCCCTTTCCGGGGCTTAGTGCCGCAGCTAACGCATTAAGCACTCCGCCTGGGGAGTACGACCGCAAGGTTGAAACTCAAAGGAATTGACGGGGGCCCGCACAAGCGGTGGAGCATGTGGTTTAATTCGAAGCAACGCGAAGAACCTTACCAGGTCTTGACATCCTTCTGACCGGCCTAGAGATAGGCTTTCTCTTCGGAGCAGAAGTGACAGGTGGTGCATGGTTGTCGTCAGCTCGTGTCGTGAGATGTTGGGTTAAGTCCCGCAACGAGCGCAACCCCTATTGTTAGTTGCCATCATTAAGTTGGGCACTCTAGCGAGACTGCCGGTAATAAACCGGAGGAAGGTGGGGATGACGTCAAATCATCATGCCCCTTATGACCTGGGCTACACACGTGCTACAATGGTTGGTACAACGAGTCGCAAGCCGGTGACGGCAAGCTAATCTCTTAAAGCCAATCTCAGTTCGGATTGTAGGCTGCAACTCGCCTACATGAAGTCGGAATCGCTAGTAATCGCGGATCAGCACGCCGCGGTGAATACGTTCCCGGGCCTTGTACACACCGCCCGTCACACCACGAGAGTTTGTAACACCCGAAGTCGGTGAGGTAACCTTTTAGGAGCCAGCCGCCTAAGGTGGGATAGATGATTGGGGTGAAGTCGTAACAAGGTAGCCGTATCGGAAGGTGCGGCTGGATCACCTCCTTTCTAAGGATAAGGAAACCTGCCATTTGCGTCTTGTTTAGTTTTGAGAGGTCTTGTGGGGCCTTAGCTCAGCTGGGAGAGCGCCTGCTTTGCACGCAGGAGGTCAGCGGTTCGATCCCGCTAGGCTCCATTGAATCGAAAGGTTCAAATTGTTCATTGAAAATTGAATATCTATATCAAATTCCACGATCTAGAAATAGATTGTAGAAAGTAACAAGAAATAAACCGAAAACGCTGTGAATATTTAATGAGTTTTCTAGTTTTAAAGAAACTAGGTTAATAAGGTTAAGTTAATAAGGGCGCACGGTGGATGCCTTGGCACTAGAAGCCGAAGAAGGACGTGACTAACGACGAAATGCTTTGGGGAGCTGTAAGTAAGCGCTGATCCAGAGATGTCCGAATGGGGGAACCCACTAGTTAATGACTAGTATCCATATCTGTTAAGGATATGAGAAGGAAGACGCAGTGAACTGAAACATCTAAGTAGCTGCAGGAAGAGAAAGCAAAAGCGATTGCCTTAGTAGCGGCGAGCGAAACGGCAGGAGGGCAAACCGAAGTGTTTACACTTCGGGGTTGTAGGACTGCGATATAGGATTAATCATTATAGAAGAATTACCTGGGAAGGTAAGCCAAAGAGAGTAACAGCCTCGTATTTAAAATGATAGATTAACCTTAGCAGTATCCTGAGTACGGCGAGACACGCGAAATCTCGTCGGAATCTGGGAGGACCATCTCCCAACCCTAAATACTCTCTAGTGACCGATAGTGAACCAGTACCGTGAGGGAAAGGTGAAAAGCACCCCGGGAGGGGAGTGAAATAGAACCTGAAACCGTGTGCCTACAACAAGTTCGAGCCCGTTAATGGGTGAGAGCGTGCCTTTTGTAGAATGAACCGGCGAGTTACGATATGATGCGAGGTTAAGTTGAAGAGACGGAGCCGTAGGGAAACCGAGTCTTAATAGGGCGTCATAGTATCATGTTGTAGACCCGAAACCATGTGACCTACCCATGAGCAGGTTGAAGGTGAGGTAAAACTCACTGGAGGACCGAACCAGGGCACGTTGAAAAGTGCTTGGATGACTTGTGGGTAGCGGAGAAATTCCAAACGAACTTGGAGATAGCTGGTTCTCTCCGAAATAGCTTTAGGGCTAGCGTCGATGTTAAGTCTCTTGGAGGTAGAGCACTGTTTGGGTGAGGGGTCCATCCCGGATTACCAATCTCAGATAAACTCCGAATGCCAACGAGATATAATCGGCAGTCAGACTGCGAGTGCTAAGATCCGTAGTCGAAAGGGAAACAGCCCAGACCACCAGCTAAGGTCCCAAAATATATGTTAAGTGGAAAAGGATGTGGGGTTGCACAGACAACTAGGATGTTAGCTTAGAAGCAGCTATTCATTCAAAGAGTGCGTAATAGCTCACTAGTCGAGTGACCCTGCGCCGAAATGTACCGGGGCTAAAACATATTACCGAAGCTGTGGATGACACAAAAGTGTCATGGTAGGAGAGCGTTCTATGTGTGAAGAAGGTGTACCGTGAGGAGCGCTGGAACGCATAGAAGTGAGAATGCCGGTATGAGTAGCGCAAGACAGGTGAGAATCCTGTCCACCGTAAGACTAAGGTTTCCAGGGGAAGGCTCGTCCGCCCTGGGTTAGTCGGGACCTAAGGAGAGACCGAAAGGTGTATCCGATGGACAACAGGTTGATATTCCTGTACTAGAGTATATAGTGATGGAGGGACGCAGTAGGCTAACTAAACCAGACGATTGGAAGTGTCTGGTCAAACAGTGAGGTGTGATATGAGTCAAATGCTTATATCTTTAACATTGAGCTGTGACGAGGAGCGAAGTTTAGTAGCGAAGTTAGTGATGTCACACTGCCAAGAAAGCTTCTAGCGATACATATACTCTACCCGTACCGCAAACCGACACAGGTAGTCGAGGCGAGTAGCCTCAGGTGAGCGAGAGAACTCTCGTTAAGGAACTCGGCAAAATGGCCCCGTAACTTCGGGAGAAGGGGCGCTGATTTAGATCAGCCGCAGTGAATAGGCCCAAGCAACTGTTTATCAAAACACAGCTCTCTGCTAAATCGTAAGATGATGTATAGGGGTGACGCCTGCCCGGTGCTGGAAGGTTAAGAGGAGTGCTTAGCGTAAGCGAAGGTATGAATTGAAGCCCCAGTAAACGGCGGCCGTAACTATAACGGTCCTAAGGTAGCGAAATTCCTTGTCGGGTAAGTTCCGACCCGCACGAAAGGCGTAATGATTTGGGCACTGTCTCAACGAGAGACTCGGTGAAATTTTAGTACCTGTGAAGATGCAGGTTACCCGCGACAGGACGGAAAGACCCCATGGAGCTTTACTGCAGTTTGATATTGAGTATCTGTACCACATGTACAGGATAGGTAGGAGCCTATGATAACGGGACGCCAGTTTCGTTTGAGGCGTTGTTGGGATACTACCCTTGTGTTATGGCTACTCTAACCCAGATAGGCAATCCCTATCGGAGACAGTGTCTGACGGGCAGTTTGACTGGGGCGGTCGCCTCCTAAAAGGTAACGGAGGCGCCCAAAGGTTCCCTCAGACTGGTTGGAAATCAGTCGTAGAGTGTAAAGGTATAAGGGAGCTTGACTGCGAGAGCTACAACTCGAGCAGGGACGAAAGTCGGGCTTAGTGATCCGGTGGTTCCGTATGGAAGGGCCATCGCTCAACGGATAAAAGCTACCCTGGGGATAACAGGCTTATCTCCCCAAGAGTTCACATCGACGGGGAGGTTTGGCACCTCGATGTCGGCTCGTCGCATCCTGGGGCTGTAGTCGGTCCCAAGGGTTGGGCTGTTCGCCCATTAAAGCGGCACGCGAGCTGGGTTCAGAACGTCGTGAGACAGTTCGGTCCCTATCCGTCGCGGGCGTAGGAAATTTGAGAGGATCTGCTCCTAGTACGAGAGGACCAGAGTGGACTTACCGCTGGTGTACCAGTTGTCTTGCCAAAGGCATCGCTGGGTAGCTATGTAGGGAAGGGATAAGCGCTGAAAGCATCTAAGTGCGAAGCCCACCTCAAGATGAGATTTCCCATGATTTATATCAGTAAGAGCCCTGAGAGATGATCAGGTAGATAGGTTAGGAGTGTAATTGTGGTGACACATTTAGCGGACTAATACTAATAGCTCGAGGACTTATCCAAAAGAGATATTGACAACGTTACGGTTTCTTGTTAGACTATAGATATTCAATTTGAGTGAATAAGGCTCAATAGTTAAGTGATAATTGCCTAGGAGATACACCTGTTCTCATGCCGAACACAGAAGTTAAGCCCTAGAACGCCGGAAGTAGTTGGGGTTGCCCCCTGTGAGATAAGGTAGTCGCTTAGCAAAGGGAGTTTAGCTCAGCTGGGAGAGCATCTGCCTTACAAGCAGAGGGTCAGCGGTTCGATCCCGTTAACTCCCATAGGTCCCGTAGTGTAGCGGTTATCACGTCGCCCTGTCACGGCGAAGATCGCGGGTTCGATTCCCGTCGGGACCGTAGACTCGTTAGCTCAGTTGGTAGAGCAATTGACTTTTAATCAATGGGTCACTGGTTCGAGCCCAGTACGGGTCATTTAGAAATGCGGGTGTGGCGGAATTGGCAGACGCACCAGATTTAGGATCTGGCGCTTAACGGCGTGGGGGTTCAAGTCCCTTCACCCGCATTAGTAGATTGCCGGCTTAGCTCAGTTGGTAGAGCATCTGATTTGTAATCAGAGGGTCGCGTGTTCAAGTCATGTAGCCGGCATTACAATTTTTTATAGGATAAATAGTGTCTTTAGTGCGAACGTAGTTCAGTGGTAGAACATCACCTTGCCAAGGTGAGGGTCGCGGGTTCGAACCCCGTCGTTCGCTTGTTAGAGGCCGGGGTGGCGGAACTGGCAGACGCACAGGACTTAAAATCCTGCGATGGTAAACATCGTACCGGTTCGATTCCGGTCCTCGGCATATAATATTTAGCACCCTTAGCTCAACTGGATAGAGTACCTGACTACGAATCAGGCGGTTAGAGGTTCGACTCCTCTAGGGTGCATATTTTTCGGGAAGTAGCTCAGCTTGGTAGAGTACTTGGTTTGGGACCAAGGTGTCGCAGGTTCGAATCCTGTCTTCCCGATGGATATATTTTTATGGTATATCATTAGACCTTTGAAAACTGAACAAGACGAACGAATGTGCAGGGTGGATTTACATTGTAAATCCGTCAATGACAAAAAAACAATAAATCTGTCAGCGAGACAGAAAAGAGCAAAGCTCAAACTTTTAATGAGAGTTTGATCCTGGCTCAGGACGAACGCTGGCGGCGTGCCTAATACATGCAAGTAGAACGCTGAGGTTTGGTGTTTACACTAGACTGATGAGTTGCGAACGGGTGAGTAACGCGTAGGTAACCTGCCTCATAGCGGGGGATAACTATTGGAAACGATAGCTAATACCGCATAAGAGTAATTAACACATGTTAGTTATTTAAAAGGAGCAATTGCTTCACTGTGAGATGGACCTGCGTTGTATTAGCTAGTTGGTGAGGTAAAGGCTCACCAAGGCGACGATACATAGCCGACCTGAGAGGGTGATCGGCCACACTGGGACTGAGACACGGCCCAGACTCCTACGGGAGGCAGCAGTAGGGAATCTTCGGCAATGGACGGAAGTCTGACCGAGCAACGCCGCGTGAGTGAAGAAGGTTTTCGGATCGTAAAGCTCTGTTGTTAGAGAAGAACGTTGGTAGGAGTGGAAAATCTACCAAGTGACGGTAACTAACCAGAAAGGGACGGCTAACTACGTGCCAGCAGCCGCGGTAATACGTAGGTCCCGAGCGTTGTCCGGATTTATTGGGCGTAAAGCGAGCGCAGGCGGTTCTTTAAGTCTGAAGTTAAAGGCAGTGGCTTAACCATTGTACGCTTTGGAAACTGGAGGACTTGAGTGCAGAAGGGGAGAGTGGAATTCCATGTGTAGCGGTGAAATGCGTAGATATATGGAGGAACACCGGTGGCGAAAGCGGCTCTCTGGTCTGTAACTGACGCTGAGGCTCGAAAGCGTGGGGAGCAAACAGGATTAGATACCCTGGTAGTCCACGCCGTAAACGCTGAGTGCTAGGTGTTAGGCCCTTTCCGGGGCTTAGTGCCGCAGCTAACGCATTAAGCACTCCGCCTGGGGAGTACGACCGCAAGGTTGAAACTCAAAGGAATTGACGGGGGCCCGCACAAGCGGTGGAGCATGTGGTTTAATTCGAAGCAACGCGAAGAACCTTACCAGGTCTTGACATCCTTCTGACCGGCCTAGAGATAGGCTTTCTCTTCGGAGCAGAAGTGACAGGTGGTGCATGGTTGTCGTCAGCTCGTGTCGTGAGATGTTGGGTTAAGTCCCGCAACGAGCGCAACCCCTATTGTTAGTTGCCATCATTAAGTTGGGCACTCTAGCGAGACTGCCGGTAATAAACCGGAGGAAGGTGGGGATGACGTCAAATCATCATGCCCCTTATGACCTGGGCTACACACGTGCTACAATGGTTGGTACAACGAGTCGCAAGCCGGTGACGGCAAGCTAATCTCTTAAAGCCAATCTCAGTTCGGATTGTAGGCTGCAACTCGCCTACATGAAGTCGGAATCGCTAGTAATCGCGGATCAGCACGCCGCGGTGAATACGTTCCCGGGCCTTGTACACACCGCCCGTCACACCACGAGAGTTTGTAACACCCGAAGTCGGTGAGGTAACCTTTTAGGAGCCAGCCGCCTAAGGTGGGATAGATGATTGGGGTGAAGTCGTAACAAGGTAGCCGTATCGGAAGGTGCGGCTGGATCACCTCCTTTCTAAGGATAAGGAAACCTGCCATTTGCGTCTTGTTTAGTTTTGAGAGGTCTTGTGGGGCCTTAGCTCAGCTGGGAGAGCGCCTGCTTTGCACGCAGGAGGTCAGCGGTTCGATCCCGCTAGGCTCCATTGAATCGAAAGGTTCAAATTGTTCATTGAAAATTGAATATCTATATCAAATTCCACGATCTAGAAATAGATTGTAGAAAGTAACAAGAAAATAAACCGAAAACGCTGTGAATATTTAATGAGTTTTCTAGTTTAAAGAAACTAGGTTAATAAGGTTAAGTTAATAAGGGCGCACGGTGGATGCCTTGGCACTAGAAGCCGAAGAAGGACGTGACTAACGACGAAATGCTTTGGGGAGCTGTAAGTAAGCGCTGATCCAGAGATGTCCGAATGGGGAACCCACTAGTTAATGACTAGTATCCATATCTGTTAAGGATATGAGAAGGAAGACGCAGTGAACTGAAACATCTAAGTAGCTGCAGGAAGAGAAAGCAAAGCGATTGCCTTAGTAGCGGCGAGCGAAACGGCAGGAGGGCAAACCGAAGTGTTTACACTTCGGGGTTGTAGGACTGCGATATAGGATTAATCATTATAGAAGAATTACCTGGGAAGGTAAGCCAAAGAGAGTAACAGCCTCGTATTTAAAATGATAGATTAACCTTAGCAGTATCCTGAGTACGGCGAGACACGCGAAATCTCGTCGGAATCTGGGAGGACCATCTCCCAACCCTAAATACTCTCTAGTGACCGATAGTGAACCAGTACCGTGAGGGAAAGGTGAAAAGCACCCCGGGAGGGAGTGAAATAGAACCTGAAACCGTGTGCCTACAACAAGTTCGAGCCCGTTAATGGGTGAGAGCGTGCCTTTTGTAGAATGAACCGGCGAGTTACGATATGATGCGAGGTTAAGTTGAAGAGACGGAGCCGTAGGGAAACCGAGTCTTAATAGGGCGTCATAGTATCATGTTGTAGACCCGAAACCATGTGACCTACCCATGAGCAGGTTGAAGGTGAGGTAAAACTCACTGGAGGACCGAACCAGGGCACGTTGAAAAGTGCTTGGATGACTTGTGGGTAGCGGAGAAATTCCAAACGAACTTGGAGATAGCTGGTTCTCTCCGAAATAGCTTTAGGGCTAGCGTCGATGTTAAGTCTCTTGGAGGTAGAGCACTGTTTGGGTGAGGGGTCCATCCCGGATTACCAATCTCAGATAAACTCCGAATGCCAACGAGATATAATCGGCAGTCAGACTGCGAGTGCTAAGATCCGTAGTCGAAAGGGAAACAGCCCAGACCACCAGCTAAGGTCCCAAAATATATGTTAAGTGGAAAAGGATGTGGGGTTGCACAGACAACTAGGATGTTAGCTTAGAAGCAGCTATTCATTCAAAGAGTGCGTAATAGCTCACTAGTCGAGTGACCCTGCGCCGAAAATGTACCGGGGCTAAACATATTACCGAAGCTGTGGATGACACAAAGTGTCATGGTAGGAGAGCGTTCTATGTGTGAAGAAGGTGTACCGTGAGGAGCGCTGGAACGCATAGAAGTGAGAATGCCGGTATGAGTAGCGCAAGACAGGTGAGAATCCTGTCCACCGTAAGACTAAGGTTTCCAGGGGAAGGCTCGTCCGCCCTGGGTTAGTCGGGACCTAAGGAGAGACCGAAAGGTGTATCCGATGGACAACAGGTTGATATTCCTGTACTAGAGTATATAGTGATGGAGGGACGCAGTAGGCTAACTAAACCAGACGATTGGAAGTGTCTGGTCAAACAGTGAGGTGTGATATGAGTCAAATGCTTATATCTTTAACATTGAGCTGTGACGAGGAGCGAAGTTTAGTAGCGAAGTTAGTGATGTCACACTGCCAAGAAAGCTTCTAGCGATACATATACTCTACCCGTACCGCAAACCGACACAGGTAGTCGAGGCGAGTAGCCTCAGGTGAGCGAGAGAACTCTCGTTAAGGAACTCGGCAAAATGGCCCCGTAACTTCGGGAGAAGGGGCGCTGATTTTAGATCAGCCGCAGTGAATAGGCCCAAGCAACTGTTTATCAAAAACACAGCTCTCTGCTAAATCGTAAGATGATGTATAGGGGGTGACGCCTGCCCGGTGCTGGAAGGTTAAGAGGAGTGCTTAGCGTAAGCGAAGGTATGAATTGAAGCCCCAGTAAACGGCGGCCGTAACTATAACGGTCCTAAGGTAGCGAAATTCCTTGTCGGGTAAGTTCCGACCCGCACGAAAGGCGTAATGATTTGGGCACTGTCTCAACGAGAGACTCGGTGAAATTTTAGTACCTGTGAAGATGCAGGTTACCCGCGACAGGACGGAAAGACCCCATGGAGCTTTACTGCAGTTTGATATTGAGTATCTGTACCACATGTACAGGATAGGTAGGAGCCTATGATAACGGGACGCCAGTTTCGTTTGAGGCGTTGTTGGGATACTACCCTTGTGTTATGGCTACTCTAACCCAGATAGGCAATCCCTATCGGAGACAGTGTCTGACGGGCAGTTTGACTGGGGCGGTCGCCTCCTAAAAGGTAACGGAGGCGCCCAAAGGTTCCCTCAGACTGGTTGGAAATCAGTCGTAGAGTGTAAAGGTATAAGGGAGCTTGACTGCGAGAGCTACAACTCGAGCAGGGACGAAAGTCGGGCTTAGTGATCCGGTGGTTCCGTATGGAAGGGCCATCGCTCAACGGATAAAAGCTACCCTGGGGATAACAGGCTTATCTCCCCAAGAGTTCACATCGACGGGGAGGTTTGGCACCTCGATGTCGGCTCGTCGCATCCTGGGGCTGTAGTCGGTCCCAAGGGTTGGGCTGTTCGCCCATTAAAGCGGCACGCGAGCTGGGTTCAGAACGTCGTGAGACAGTTCGGTCCCTATCCGTCGCGGGCGTAGGAAATTTGAGAGGATCTGCTCCTAGTACGAGAGGACCAGAGTGGACTTACCGCTGGTGTACCAGTTGTCTTGCCAAAGGCATCGCTGGGTAGCTATGTAGGGAAGGGATAAGCGCTGAAAGCATCTAAGTGCGAAGCCCACCTCAAGATGAGATTTCCCATGATTTTATATCAGTAAGAGCCCTGAGAGATGATCAGGTAGATAGGTTAGGAGTGTAATTGTGGTGACACATTTAGCGGACTAATACTAATAGCTCGAGGACTTATCCAAAAGAGATATTGACAACGTTACGGTTTCTTGTTAGACTATAGATATTCAATTTGAGTGAATAAGGCTCAATAGTTAAGTGATAATTGCCTAGGAGATACACCTGTTCTCATGCCGAACACAGAAGTTAAGCCCTAGAACGCCGGAAGTAGTTGGGGGTTGCCCCCTGTGAGATAAGGTAGTCGCTTAGCAAAGGGAGTTTAGCTCAGCTGGGAGAGCATCTGCCTTACAAGCAGAGGGTCAGCGGTTCGATCCCGTTAACTCCCATAGGTCCCGTAGTGTAGCGGTTATCACGTCGCCCTGTCACGGCGAAGATCGCGGGTTCGATTCCCGTCGGGACCGTAGACTCGTTAGCTCAGTTGGTAGAGCAATTGACTTTTAATCAATGGGTCACTGGTTCGAGCCCAGTACGGGTCATTTAGAAATGCGGGTGTGGCGGAATTGGCAGACGCACCAGATTTAGGATCTGGCGCTTAACGGCGTGGGGGTTCAAGTCCCTTCACCCGCATTAGTAGATTGCCGGCTTAGCTCAGTTGGTAGAGCATCTGATTTGTAATCAGAGGGTCGCGTGTTCAAGTCATGTAGCCGGCATTACAATTTTTATAGGATAAATAGTGTCTTTAGTGCGAACGTAGTTCAGTGGTAGAACATCACCTTGCCAAGGTGAGGGTCGCGGGTTCGAACCCCGTCGTTCGCTTGTTAGAGGCCGGGGTGGCGGAACTGGCAGACGCACAGGACTTAAATCCTGCGATGGTAAACATCGTACCGGTTCGATTCCGGTCCTCGGCATATAATATTTAGCACCCTTAGCTCAACTGGATAGAGTACCTGACTACGAATCAGGCGGTTAGAGGTTCGACTCCTCTAGGGTGCATATTTTTCGGGAAGTAGCTCAGCTTGGTAGAGTACTTGGTTTGGGACCAAGGTGTCGCAGGTTCGAATCCTGTCTTCCCGATGGATATATTTTTATGGCGGTGTAGCTCAGCTGGCTAGAGCGTCCGGTTCATACCCGGGAGGTCGGGGGTTCGATCCCCTCCGCCGCTATTTATTTTATTGAGACTTTGGACCTTTAGCTCAACTGG
Organism: Streptococcus sp. FDAARGOS_522; assembly: GCF_003812445.1. Taxonomy (NCBI): domain Bacteria; kingdom Bacillati; phylum Bacillota; class Bacilli; order Lactobacillales; family Streptococcaceae; genus Streptococcus; species Streptococcus sp. FDAARGOS_522. The sequence continues at coordinate 1,517,933 of NZ_CP033808.1, read as the reverse complement.
TTAGAGCACTCGGCTCATAACCGAGCGGTCGTAGGTTCGAGTCCTACAAGGTCCATATTTTTTGTTATATGGAGGATTACCCAAGTCCGGCTGAAGGGAACGGTCTTGAAAACCGTCAGGCGTGTAAAAGCGTGCGTGGGTTCGAATCCCACATCCTCCTTTAAAGATATCGCGGGATGGAGCAGCTAGGTAGCTCGTCGGGCTCATAACCCGAAGGTCGTAGGTTCAAATCCTGCTCCCGCAATAGGCTCGGTAGCTCAGTTGGTAGAGCAATGGATTGAAGCTCCATGTGTCGGCGGTTCGATTCCGTCTCGCGCCATTTATTATATAAGATTTTTAGCGGGTGTAGTTTAGTGGTAAAACTACAGCCTTCCAAGCTGTTGTCGCGAGTTCGATTCTCGTCACCCGCTTACTTTACATTAAAGTAAAACCAAGCATTTGCTTGGGCGCGTAGCTCAGGTGGTTAGAGCGCACGCCTGATAAGCGTGAGGTCGGTGGTTCGAGTCCACTCGTGCCCATCAATATTAATTTGGAGAATTACTCAAGAGGCTGAAGAGGACGGTTTGCTAAATCGTTAGGTCGGGTAACTGGCGCAAGGGTTCGAATCCCTTATTCTCCGTAAATATTATAATTTTAAGAGTAATTATACTCTTTTTTTATTTCTCTTTTAGTTTCACTATGGAGCAATTATATTGATAGAGTGAATAGAAGAAGGTTATCGTTTTCTAGATTTGATTATGGTTCATTTAGAAATAGTTGATTTCAAATATAAATGTAACAATGACGTAATATAATTTCGTGAATTTTTTGGTAAAATATTTAATGTCTTATCGTAAAGGAGTAGTTTAATAAAAATGAAAAAAAGAATATTATCAGCAGTCCTTGTGAGTGGAGTAACTCTTGGAACTGCTGCCGTAACAGTAAACGCTGATGACTTTGACTCGAAAATTGCTGCTACTGATTCAGTAATCAATACTTTATCAGGGCAACAAGCAGCAGCACAAAACCAGGTGACTGCTATTAAAGGACAAGTTGGTGCTTTAGAGTCTCAACAATCAGAATTAGAAGCGCAAAATGCTCAACTTGAGGCTGTATCTCAGCAGTTAGGTCAAGAGATTCAAACTCTTTCTAATAAAATTGTTGCACGTAACGAATCTTTGAAAAAGCAAGTTCGTAGTGCTCAAAAGGGTAACTTGACTAACTATATTAATACTATTTTAAATTCGAAATCAGTATCTGATGCTGTTAATCGTGTTGTTGCTATTCGTGAGGTTGTTTCAGCTAATGAAAAGATGTTAGCACAACAAGAGGCTGACAAAGCGGCCTTAGAAGCTAAACAAATTGAAAATCAAAATGCTATAAATACTGTAGCAGCTAACAAGCAAGCTATCGAAAATAATAAAGCAGCCTTAGCAACACAAAGAGCACAATTAGAAGCAGCTCAATTAGAGTTATCTGCTCAATTGACTACAGTCCAAAATGAAAAAGCATCTTTAATTCAGGCAAAAGCACAAGCTGAGGAAGCTGCGCGTAAGGCAGCTGAAGCACAAGCAGCAGCTGAAGCGAAAGCACAAGCTGAAGCGAAAGCACAAGCTGAGTCTGTAGCACAAGCACAGGCAGCAGCACAAGTTGAGTCTGCCACAGCTCCTACTGAAACAGTTCAAACACAACCGAGAACTGAAATAAAGCCTTCTAATCTTACGGCTACTTCTTCGGCAACTACTGTTGCTAAAACTACAGCTACAGCTACTAATGAGCCAAAAGTTGCTCAACCTTCTGTAGTAACTAAAGCAGTTGAAGCACCTAAAGCAGTTGTTTCTTCAACACCTAGATCGGTATCAAAACCTGTTGTCAGAAGTTATGATTCAAGTAACACATACCCAATGGGACAATGTACTTGGGGAGCTAAGTCAATGGCTTCTTGGGTTGGTAACTATTGGGGAAATGCTAATCAGTGGGGTGCTAGTGCACGTGCAGCTGGTTATTCTGTAGGAACTACCCCTCGTGTTGGTGCAGTAGCTGTTTGGCCATATGATGGTGGTGGTTACGGGCACGTTGCAGTAGTAACGTCAGTGGCTAACAATTCATCTATCCAAGTTATGGAATCAAACTATGCTGGAAATATGAGCATTGGCAATTACCGTGGTTCATTTAACCCTAGTGCTTCTGGCTCTGTTTACTATATTTACCCAAATTAATGAATACTAAGGAGATCTTTCGTGGTCTCCTTTTTGTTTATTAATTAGGTATGGTTTATTTTGGATTGAAAAATTGTGTAAAAAGCGTTAAAATGGTATAGGACTAAAGTTTTGGAGGAAATCATGTCTTATTCTAATTTAAAATTGTTTGCACTGTCATCAAACAAAGAACTAGCGAAAAAAGTGTCTCAGACGATTGGAATTCCGCTAGGTCAATCGACAGTTCGCCAATTTTCTGATGGTGAGATTCAAGTTAATATTGAAGAGTCTATTCGTGGCCATCATGTTTTTATTTTACAATCAACAAGCTCACCAGTTAATGATAATTTGATGGAAATTTTAATTATGGTTGACGCTTTAAAGCGTGCTAGTGCGGAGTCTGTTAGTGTGGTAATGCCTTACTATGGGTATGCTCGTCAAGATCGCAAGGCACGTTCTCGTGAACCTATTACTTCGAAACTCGTTGCGAACATGCTAGAAGTTGCTGGTGTTGATCGTCTTTTAACAGTTGATTTACATGCAGCTCAAATTCAGGGATTCTTTGATATTCCCGTTGATCACCTTATGGGGGCTCCCCTTATTGCAGATTACTTTGATCGTCAGGGATTGGTTGGTGATGATGTTGTTGTCGTTAGTCCTGATCATGGTGGTGTAACACGTGCACGTAAGCTGGCACAGTGTTTAAAGACACCGATTGCTATCATTGATAAGCGCCGTAGTGTTACTAAAATGAATACATCTGAAGTAATGAATATTATTGGTAATATCAAAGGTAAAAAATGTATTTTAATTGATGATATGATTGATACTGCAGGTACTATTTGCCATGCTGCAGACGCTTTAGCTGAAGCAGGGGCAACAGCTGTTTATGCTTCATGTACTCACCCTGTTTTATCAGGGCCGGCTTTGGATAATATTCAAAATTCAGCTATTGAAAAATTAATTGTGTTAGATACGATTTACCTCCCTGAAGAACGTTTGATTGATAAGATTGAACAAATTTCAATTGCGGAATTGATTGGTGAAGCTATTATCCGTATTCACGAGAAACGTCCTTTATCACCATTATTTGAAATGAATAAACTAAAATGACAAAAAACCTGTTATTAACAGGTTTTTTATCATTTAATGACGGAAAACTGGACACAAATTATTTTTCTTGTATAATTAAATATATTATTTCTTATCAGGAGGTTATGATGACATTAGAGAAACGATTTAATAAGTACTTAGATAGAATAGAGGTCTCCTTAATTCGTCAGTTTGATCAATCTATTTCAGATATACCTGGAATGGTAAAATTAACTCTTGGAGAACCAGATTTTACCACTCCTGATCATGTTAAAGAAGCAGCTAAATCAGCTATTGATGCGAATCAATCGTATTACACTGGTATGAGCGGTTTATTAGCTCTAAGGCAAGCTGCTGCAGATTTTGCAAAGGATAAATATAATCTTACTTATAATCCTGATAGTGAGATCTTGGTTACGATAGGTGCCACAGAAGCTCTGTCTGCATCTCTTATAGCTATTTTAGAAGCTGGTGATGTTGTTCTATTACCCGCCCCCGCTTATCCAGGATATGAGCCAATAGTTAACCTTGTAGGAGCTGATATCGTAGAAATTGATACTAGAGAAAATGACTTTAGACTAACTCCTGAAATGTTAGAAACGGCTATTATCCAACAAGGTGAAAAATTAAAGGCTGTTTTACTTAATTATCCTACTAACCCTACAGGTATTACCTATTCAAGGCAAGAAATTGCTGCATTAGCTGAAGTCTTTAAAAAATATGATATTTTTGTTATTAGTGATGAAGTTTATTCTGAGTTAACTTACACTGGTCAGCAGCATGTTTCAATTGCAGAATATTTACCTAACCAAACTATCTTAATTAATGGCTTATCAAAATCACATGCTATGACTGGTTGGAGAGTTGGATTGGTGTATGCTCCTGAAGCATTTACTGCTCAAATCATTAAAAGTCATCAATACATGGTGACAGCTGCTAGTACTATTTCGCAATTTGCTGGGGTAGAAGCCTTATCTGTGGGTAAAAATGATACGTTACCTATGCGTCAAGAATATATTAAACGTAGAGATTATATCATTGATAAAATGTCTAAACTTGGTTTCAAAATAATTAAACCGAGTGGCGCTTTTTATATCTTTGCTAAAATACCTGATAGTTATCCACAGGATTCTTTTAAGTTTTGTCAGGATTTTGCTTATCAACAAGCAGTAGCTATTATTCCAGGGGTGGCTTTTGGTAAATATGGTGAAGGATATATACGTCTTTCTTATGCTGCTAGTATGGAAGTTATTGAAACAGCAATGGCTAGATTGAAAGTTTTTATGGAATCATATGAGGGTTAGTCAAACATACGGTCTCGTTTTGTATAATCGTAATTATCGTGAAGATGATAAATTAGTTAAAATCTTTACGGAGACTGAGGGAAAAAGGATGTTTTTTGTAAAGCATGCTTCAAAGTCAAAATTCAATGCTGTGCTCCAACCTTTGACTATTGCTCATTTTATTTTAAAAATTAATGATAATGGTCTTTCTTATATTGATGATTATAAAGAAGTTTTAGCATTTCAAGAAATTAATTCAGACTTGTTTAAGTTGTCATATGCGAGTTATATTACTTCTTTGGCTGATGTGGCTATTAGTGATAATGTAGCGGATGCTCAATTATTTATTTTCCTAAAGAAAACGTTAGAATTGATTGAGGACGGTTTAGATTATGAGATTCTAACGAATATTTTTGAAGTACAACTACTAGAGAGGTTCGGTGTTGCTTTAAATTTTCATGATTGTGTTTTTTGTCATAGGGCAGGATTACCTTTTGATTTTTCACACAAATATTCTGGATTATTATGTCCAAACCATTATTATAAAGACGAGAGAAGAAACCACCTAGATCCTAATATGCTATACTTAATCAATCGTTTTCAGTCAATTCAATTTGATGATTTACAAACAATTTCTGTGAAACCTGAGATGAAACTTAAAATTCGTCAATTTTTGGACATGATTTACGATGAATATGTAGGGATTCATCTTAAAAGTAAAAAATTTATTGATGATTTGTCTAGTTGGGGAAGTATTATGAAATCAGATTAAGTTGTAAAGAGGAACATGACATTAGTGTCATGTTCTTTTTTTTAATATTAGGATAAACTAATATGGAATTAATTTTTAGGATATTTGAGATGAAAAAAACATTATACATTACCAATAAACTCTTTTTTGCTAACTGGTTTGTGCCAGTTATTGGTGCAGTTCTAATTCAAGTTATCGGCATCATTGTAAGCAGACGCCTTGTAGTAAAATTGCTACCTGATGATTATAAATTCAATTTATACATTGCGCTTTTACTATTTGTTCCTATTTTGGCAAGTATTTTACTATTTTTAATCTATTTCCAAAAAAGGGATTTTACTTCCTTGGGATTTACTAAAGATAATAATGTTTTAACAACGATCTCAGGATTTATTACTGGTAGTTTACTGATGTTTTTTATTTATATTTGCCACTGGTTATCAGGTTTTGTGGAAATTTCTTCCAGCAATTCCTTTTCTTTTGGACCTTTTTCCTTTTTATTTCTTGCATACTTTATCCAAAGCTTGACAGAGGAAATTTTATTTAGAGGATATGTTATGACAACAGTTACCAAATTTAAAGGTAGTTTTGCAGGTGTTTTATGCAATTCTATGTTGTTTTCCTTTATCCACTTTAGAAACTATGGTATCACAGCAATAGCACTTTTTAATTTATTTTTACTTGGTATTATTTTTTCTATTCTTTTTAATATGACCCAAAATATTCTTTTTGTTACAGGAGTTCATACTACATGGAATTTTACTATGGGATGTGTATTAGGTAATAAGGTTAGTGGGGGGTATTCTCCTGTTTCTCTTTTTAGAATTACTGAAAATTCTAGCTTTGCTCTTTGGAATGGTGGGGATTTTGGTTTTGAAGGGGGAGTACTATGTTCTTTGATATTAGTAGGTTGTTTAGCATACTTTTCTTTGGAAAGAGTGAGAGTATCTGTTAGATATTAGCTATTATTGCCTTCTTGTGAAAAAAATAAAGAAACGTGCTATAATATAGCCACTAAGTTTTTATGAGGAGTTCATTCATGAAGAAAATTGCTGTAGATGCTATGGGTGGAGATTACGCTCCCAAAGCTATTGTAGAGGGTGTTAATCAAGCTATTTCAGATTTTAGTGATATTGAAGTACAACTCTATGGCGATCAGAAAAAAATTGAGAAATATTTAACAGTAACGGAGCGAGTTAGTATTATTCATACTGAAGAAAAAATTAATTCTGATGATGAGCCTGCTAAAGCTGTTCGTCGTAAAAAACAGTCTTCGATGGTCTTAGGAGCTAAGGCAGTCAAAGATGGTGTTGCACAGGCCTTTATTTCTGCAGGGAATACAGGAGCTTTATTAGCTGCTGGTTTGTTTGTAGTAGGACGTATAAAAGGTGTTGATCGACCAGGCTTAATGTCAACTATACCTACGTTAGATGGTGTGGGTTTTGATATGCTTGATTTAGGAGCTAATGCAGAAAACACAGCTTCTCATCTTCATCAATATGCTATTTTAGGGTCGTTTTATGCAAAAAATGTCCGTGGTATTGAAGTTCCTCGTGTAGGTCTCTTAAATAACGGAACGGAAGAAACAAAAGGCGATTCTCTTCATAAAGAAGCCTATGAACTGTTAGCAGCAGAGCCTTCTATTAATTTTATTGGAAATATTGAAGCACGTGATTTGATGTCAAGTGTAGCAGATGTTGTTGTCACTGATGGTTTTACTGGAAATGCTGTTCTAAAGACAATGGAAGGTACAGCTATGAGTATTATGGGAAGCCTAAAATCTTCAATTAAATCAGGTGGCGTGAAAGCTAAATTAGGAGCACTTCTATTAAAAGATAGCCTATATCAGCTAAAAGATAGTATGGACTATTCAAGCGCGGGTGGTGCGGTTCTTTTTGGTTTAAAAGCTCCAATAGTAAAATGCCATGGATCAAGTGATTCTAAAGCTGTTTATTCTACTTTGAAGCAAGTTCGTACAATGTTGGAAACTCAAGTAGTTGATCAATTAGTTGATGCCTTTACAGATGAATAGGAGTGAACTCATGTCAAGAGATGAAGTTTTTGAAAAGATGCTGGAATTATTAAGGCAGCAACTTGGTGACCCACAGTTAGATATCACACCAGAGTCATCGTTACATGATGATTTAGCAATTGACTCTATCGCTTTAACAGAGTTTATTATCATTTGGAAGATGTGTTTCATCTAGAGATTCCAGATGAGGCTGTCGAACACATGTCAAGCGTCCAACAACTATTAGATTATATCATTGAACATAAGTAATAATAAAAAGGAAGAAAATACGAACATTTCTTCTTTTTTTTGATTTTAAATAAAGTTTTTGTTGTATTAGATAATGTTGTGTGTTAGAATAACTCTTAAAATAAGAGAAAGGCGAATAATAAAGTGAATAACCAGCTTATTTATACAGGAAAAGCGAAAGATATTTATAGTACAAAAGATGAAAATGTGATTAGAACGGTCTATAAAGACCAAGCTACTATGTTGAATGGAGCTCGTAAGGAGACTATTGATGGCAAGGGAGCACTAAATAATCAGATTTCATCTCTTATTTTTGAGAAATTAAATATGGCTGGTGTGGTGACACATTATATTGAGCAAATTTCAAAAAACGAACAATTGAATAAAAAAGTTGATATTATTCCACTTGAGGTGGTATTACGGAATGTGACAGCAGGCTCATTTTCAAAACGTTTTGGAGTGGAAGAAGGACGCGTTCTTGAAACTCCAATTGTGGAATTTTACTACAAAAATGATGATCTGAATGATCCTTTTATCAATGATGAGCATATGAAGTTTTTGGGTATTGTTAATGATGAGGAGATTGCTTATCTGAAAGGAGAGACTCGCCGTATTAATGAACTCTTGAAAGATTGGTTTGCTCAGATTGGGCTTAACTTGATTGACTTCAAGTTGGAGTTCGGATTTGACAAGGATGGCAAAATCATCTTGGCTGATGAGTTCTCACCTGACAACTGCCGTCTATGGGATGCTGAAGGAAATCATATGGACAAGGATGTTTTTCGTAGAGATCTTGGTAGCTTGACCGATGTCTATCAAGTTGTACTTGAGAAGTTGATAGCATTGTAATTAGAAGAGGAAGGAATTGAATCCGTTCGGGAAACTCAGAAAAAAGATTGGGCTTACTGAAATCTCAATTTCAGATATCCTCCTATTTTTCAGTCGCTCCCTTGTCGGACTTGGTATCTTATATGAATAAACGTATTTTTGTTGAGAAAAAGGCTGACTTTGACATTAAATCGGCTAGTCTTGTGAAAGAGTTGACGCATAATCTACAACTGACTTCTTTGAAGGATTTGCGTATTGTGCAGGTCTATGATGTCTTCAATTTGGCTGAGGATTTGCTGGCGCGTGCTGAGAAGCATATTTTCTCTGAGCAGGTGACAGACTGTCTTTTGACGGAAACTGAAATCACTGCGGAGCTTGATAAGGTTGCCTTCTTTGCCATTGAGGCGCTTCCTGGTCAATTTGACCAACGTGCTGCTAGTTCGCAAGAATCTTTGCTATTGCTTGGAAGTGACAGTCAGGTTAAGGTCAATACAGCCCAGCTTTACTTGGTCAATAAGGATATTGCAGAAGCAGAGCTTGAAGCCGTTAAGAACTATCTTTTGAATCCTGTTGATTCACGTTTCAAGGACATTACCTTGCCGCTTGAAGAGCAGGCTTTCTCTGTGTCTGATAAGACAATCCCTAGTCTTGATTTCTTTGAAACTTATAAGGCTGACGATTTTGCGGCCTATAAGGCAGAGCAGGGCTTGGCTATGGAGGTCGATGATCTTCTCTTCATCCAAGATTATTTCAAATCAATCGGGCGTGTGCCAACTGAGACTGAGTTGAAAGTTTTGGATACTTACTGGTCAGACCACTGCCGTCACACAACCTTTGAAACTGAGTTGAAAAACATCGACTTTTCAGCTTCTAAATTCCAAAAACAATTGCAGGCGACTTATGACAAATATATCGCCATGCGTGATGAACTTGGTCGTTCTGAAAAGCCGCAGACACTTATGGATATGGCGACTATCTTTGGTCGTTATGAACGTGCCAATGGACGACTGGATGATATGGAAGTCTCAGATGAAATCAATGCCTGCTCAGTTGAAATTGAAGTAGATGTTGATGGTGTAAAAGAGCCTTGGCTCCTCATGTTTAAGAATGAGACTCACAATCACCCAACAGAAATTGAGCCATTTGGTGGCGCAGCAACTTGTATCGGTGGTGCCATTCGTGACCCGTTGTCAGGACGTTCATACGTTTATCAGGCTATGCGTATTTCAGGCGCAGGCGATATTACGACTCCGATTGCGGAAACACGTGCTGGTAAATTGCCGCAACAGGTTATTTCTAAAACTGCGGCGCACGGCTATTCTTCATATGGTAACCAGATTGGGCTTGCGACAACTTATGTGCGTGAGTACTTTCACCCTGGCTTTGTAGCCAAACGCATGGAGCTTGGAGCTGTGGTTGGTGCTGCACCTAAGGAAAATGTGGTTCGTGAAAAACCAGAAGCAGGCGATGTGGTCATCTTGCTCGGTGGTAAAACAGGTCGTGACGGTGTCGGCGGTGCGACAGGTTCATCTAAGGTTCAAACGGTTGAATCTGTGGAAACAGCTGGCGCAGAGGTACAAAAAGGGAATGCCATCGAAGAACGTAAGATTCAACGCCTTTTCCGTAATGGTAATGTCACTCGCCTAATCAAGAAATCAAATGACTTCGGTGCAGGTGGTGTCTGTGTTGCCATCGGTGAATTGGCTGACGGTCTTGAAATCGATTTGGACAAGGTACCGCTTAAATACCAAGGTCTTAATGGTACTGAAATTGCAATCTCAGAATCACAAGAGCGTATGTCAGTCGTTGTTCGTCCTAGTGACGTGGATACCTTCATCGCAGCCTGCAACAAGGAAAATATCGATGCCGTTGTGGTTGCTACTATTACTGCAAAACCAAACCTTGTCATGACTTGGGATGGTGAAACAATTGTTGACTTGGAACGCCGTTTCCTTGATACCAACGGTGTCCGTGTCGTTGTTGATGCTAAAGTCGTTGACAAAGACTTGACAGTTCCAGAGGTACGCACAACATCAGCAGAGACACTTGAAGCGGATACGCTTAAGGTCTTGTCTGACCTCAACCACGCTAGTCAAAAAGGTCTCCAAACTATCTTTGACTCATCTGTTGGTCGCTCAACCGTTAACCACCCAATCGGTGGCCGTTACCAAATCACACCAACAGAAAGCTCTGTTCAAAAATTGCCAGTTCAACACGGTGTCACAACAACTGCATCTGTTATGGCTCAAGGTTACAATCCTTATATTGCAGAATGGTCACCTTACCACGGTGCTGCCTATGCTGTCATTGAAGCGACAGCTCGCTTGGTAGCAACGGGTGCTGACTGGTCTCGTGCACGTTTCTCTTACCAAGAGTATTTCGAGCGTATGGATAAACAGGCAGAGCGTTTTGGTCAGCCAGTATCAGCTCTTCTTGGTTCTATTGAGGCTCAGATTCAACTTGGATTGCCATCAATCGGCGGTAAGGACTCTATGTCTGGTACTTTCGAAGAATTGACAGTACCGCCAACCTTGGTAGCTTTCGGTGTGACAACAGCGGACAGCCGCAAGGTTCTCTCTCCTGAGTTTAAAGCGGCTGGTGAGAATATCTACTACATTCCAGGTCAAGCTATTTCAGAAGATATTGATTTTGACCTTATCAAGGCTAACTTTAGCCAGTTCGAGACTATTCAAGCTCAACATAAGATTACTGCTGCTTCAGCTGTTAAATACGGTGGTGTCCTAGAAAGTCTTGCTCTCATGACTTTTGGTAACCGTATCGGGGCCTCTGTTGAAATTGCAGAGCTTGACAGTAGCTTGACAGCTCAACTCGGAGGCTTTGTCTTTACATCAGCTGAGGAAATTGCTGACTCGGTGAAAATCGGTCAAACTCAGGCAGCCTTTACACTTACTGTCAATGGAAATGACCTTGCTGGGGCAAGCCTTCTATCAGTCTTCGAAGGCAAATTGGAAGAGGTTTACCCAACAGAGTTTGAACAGGCAGACGCTCTTGAAGAAGTTCCTGCTGTGGTATCAGATACTGTTATCAAGGCTAAGGAAACAATTGAAAAACCAGTGGTTTACATTCCAGTCTTCCCTGGTACCAACTCAGAATATGATTCAGCTAAGGCCTTTGAACAGGTTGGAGCTAGTGTCAACTTGGTAGCATTTGTAACCTTGAATGAGGCTGCTATTGCTGACTCAGTTGACACAATGGTCGCTAATATTGCTAAGGCAAATATCATCTTCTTTGCTGGAGGATTCTCAGCAGCGGATGAACCAGATGGGTCTGCTAAGTTTATCGTCAATATCTTGCTTAACAAGAAGGTTCGCGCAGCTATTGACAGCTTCATCGAAAAAGGTGGCCTTATCATCGGTATCTGTAATGGTTTCCAAGCCCTTGTCAAATCAGGTCTTCTTCCATACGGAAACTTCGAGGAAGCTGGTGAGACAAGTCCAACCCTCTTCTATAACGATGCCAACCAGCACGTTGCCAAGATGGTTGAGACTCGTATCGCAAATACCAACTCACCTTGGTTGGTAGGAGTTGAGGTCGGCGATATTCATGCCATCCCAGTTTCACACGGTGAAGGTAAATTTGTTGTCAGCGCTTCTGAATTTGCAGAGCTAAGAGACAATGGTCAAATCTGGAGCCAATATGTGGACTTTGACGGACAACCATCTATGGATTCTAAATACAATCCAAATGGCTCTGTCAATGCCATCGAAGGGATTACCAGCAAGAATGGTCAAATCATCGGTAAGATGGGGCACTCAGAACGCTGGGAAGACGGCCTCTTCCAAAATATCCCTGGTAACAAAGACCAAGCCTTGTTTGCTAGTGCAGTAAAATATTTTACAGGAAAATAATTTTTTCAAATTTTTTCATAAAACAGATAAGGAAACAAGAGCGAAGCGAGCTTAACTGTATCTTTCTGTCGTAGTGGTATTTGGGAGCCGTTGAGGCTAAGACTCAATGATTAGCTTGAAAATAGCTTGATAGATTTTCTATTTTGATGTTGGCATTGGTGACGATAGATCCAAAATTGAGAAAATCATCAAAGCTACTTAAGATGAGATACAAAAAGAATTAGGAAAAAAGAATGACATACGAAGTAAAATCTCTAAATGAAGAATGTGGAGTCTTTGGTATCTGGGGGCATCCTCAGGCAGCTCAAGTCACTTACTTTGGGCTTCATAGCCTTCAACATCGCGGTCAAGAAGGTGCTGGTATTGTTTCGAATGATAATGGGAAACTCTATGGTTATCGAAATGTTGGGCTCCTTTCTGAAGTTTTTAAGAATCAATCTGAATTAGATAATTTAACTGGGAATGCGGCTATTGGACATGTTCGGTATGCTACTGCAGGTTCTGCAGATATTCGCAATATTCAGCCTTTTCTTTATAAATTTCATGACGGGCAATTTGCTTTATGCCATAATGGTAATTTGACAAATGCTATTTCTTTAAGGAAAGAATTAGAAAAGCAAGGTGCAATTTTCAATGCCTCCTCAGATACTGAAATTTTGATGCACTTGATTCGTCGAAGCCATAACCCAAGTTTTATGGGGAAGGTAAAAGAAGCTTTAAGCACTGTAAAGGGAGGCTTCGCCTATCTACTGATGACAGAAGATAAATTAATTGCTGCTCTTGACCCTAATGCCTTTCGTCCTTTGTCAATTGGACAAATGCAAAATGGTGCTTGGGTTATTTCCAGTGAGACCTGTGCTTTTGAGGTGGTAGGCGCAAAATGGGTTAGAGATGTTGAACCTGGCGAAGTTATCCTTATAGACGATAGTGGTATTCAATGTGATCGTTATACTGATGAAACGCAACTGGCAATTTGTTCGATGGAATATGTCTATTTTGCAAGGCCGGATTCAACTATACATGGTGTTAATGTTCATACGGCTCGAAAAAATATGGGAAAGCGTCTTGCACAAGAATTTAAACAGGATGCTGATATTGTAATTGGTGTCCCAAATTCGTCCTTATCGGCTGCTATGGGCTTTGCTGAAGAATCCGGATTACCAAATGAGATGGGTCTTGTAAAAAATCAGTATACGCAGCGAACCTTTATTCAACCGACACAAGAATTAAGGGAACAAGGTGTTCGAATGAAACTATCAGCGGTATCTGGTGTTGTCAAAGGAAAGCGCGTTGTTATGATTGATGACTCAATTGTAAGAGGAACGACTTCTAGAAGGATTGTCGGATTATTAAGAGAAGCAGGAGCTAGTGAAGTACATGTTGCTATAGCTAGTCCAGAATTAAAGTATCCTTGTTTTTATGGTATTGATATTCAAACAAGACGAGAATTAATTTCAGCAAATCACGCTGCTGACGAAGTGTGTGATATTATTGGCGCAGATAGTCTGACTTATCTCTCACTAGATGGGTTGATTGAATCAATTGGACTCGAAACAAAAGCACCAAATGGTGGTTTATGCGTAGCTTACTTTGATGGACATTATCCAACGCCGCTTTATGATTATGAAGAAGAATACCTCAGAAGTTTAGAAGAAAAAACAAGTTTTTATATTCAAAAAGTGAAATAAGCTCTGCTAATTATATAAGGAGAAAACATGTCTGAAAAAAATGCTTATGCAAAATCTGGTGTTGATGTTGAAGCTGGTTATGAAGTGGTTGAAAGAATAAAAAAACACGTTGCTCGTACAGAACGTGCGGGAGTCATGGGAGCTCTAGGTGGTTTTGGTGGGATGTTTGACTTGTCACAAACAGGTGTTAAAGAACCTGTCTTGATTTCAGGGACTGACGGTGTCGGAACAAAACTCATGCTTGCTATCAAGTACGACAAGCACGACACAATCGGTCAAGACTGTGTTGCCATGTGTGTCAATGATATTATTGCAGCAGGTGCAGAGCCCCTTTACTTCCTTGACTATGTAGCGACTGGTAAAAACGAACCTGCCAAATTGGAACAGGTTGTCGCTGGCGTTGCAGAAGGTTGTGTTCAAGCAGGAGCAGCACTCATTGGAGGTGAGACCGCTGAAATGCCTGGGATGTATGGCGAAGATGATTATGACCTTGCTGGCTTTGCTGTTGGTGTGGCTGAAAAATCTCAAATCATCGACGGTTCAAAAGTAAAAGAAGGAGATATTCTTCTTGGACTGGCTTCAAGTGGTATCCACTCAAATGGTTATTCATTGGTGCGTCGTGTCTTTGCTGACTACACTGGTGATGAGGTGCTTCCAGAGCTTGAAGGCAAACAACTCAAGGATGTTCTTCTTGAGCCAACTCGTATCTATGTTAAAGCAGCTCTGCCATTGATCAAGGAAGAACTGGTCAACGGTATCGCCCACATCACAGGTGGTGGTTTTATCGAGAATGTTCCTCGTATGTTTGCCGATGATTTGGCTGCGGAAATCGATGAGGATAAGGTGCCAGTACTTCCGATTTTCAAGGCGCTTGAAAAATATGGTGACATCAAGCACGAAGAAATGTTTGAAATCTTCAATATGGGTGTCGGTCTTATGCTAGCTGTTAGTCCTGAAAATGTTAACCGCGTCAAAGAGCTCTTGGACGAACCAGTTTATGAAATTGGTCGTATCATCAAGAAGGCTGATGCTAGTGTGGTGATTAAATAAGTCACTAAATTTTATAGGAAAGGAGTGTTTAGTTAGTTTGCCTAACTGAACACGGGATTAAATTTCTAGGAAAAAAGATAAAACGACTTAGACGCAAGCGTCGTTGTTCGTTTTCCTATTTTTCTACGAAATTTTTCGGCAAGCCGAATCATCCCTTTGTATCGAATATGAAAATCGCTGTTTTTGCTTCTGCTAATGGTTCCAACTTTCAGGTCATAGCAGAGCAGTTTCCAGTTAGTTTTGTCTTTTCAGATCATCGTGATGCCTATGTTTTAGAGCGTGCTCAGAACTTAGCCATTCCAAGCTTCGCTTTTGAACTCAAAGAGTTTGAGAATAAGGCGGCTTACGAGCAAGCCGTCGTTGATTTGTTGGACAAACACGAGATTGACTTGGTCTGTCTGGCGGGCTACATGAAGATTGTCGGAGAAACCTTGCTCTCAGCCTATGAAGGGCGTATCATCAATATTCACCCAACCTATCTGCCTGAATTTCCAGGTGCTCACGGTATCAAGGATGCTTGGGAGGCAGGTGTTGACCAGTCTGGTGTGACCATCCATTGGGTGGACTCTGGTGTGGATACCGGTCAGGTCATCCAACAAGTGCACGTGCCACGCCTAGCAGATGATAGTCTAGAAAGCTTTGAAACCCGCATCCACGAAACCGAATACCAACTCTACCCAGCTGTCTTAGATAGCTTGGGCATAAAGAGAAAATAGTAAAATTTGTTATAATAAGCTAATGAAACTAGTGAAAAATTTAGAGATAGTAGAGTCTATTTTTGGTGATTGGGACGAGACCATAATCTGGTCGTGTGTCCAAGGTATTATGGGAGAAGTTTTTGTAGATAGTTTAGACCAACCAAAATCTTCTTTGGCAAAATTGGGAAGGAAATCATCTTTTGGTTTTCTAGCAGGTCAGCCTACTTTATTTCTACTAGAAGTTTGCTCTGGGGAGGATATTATCCTTGTTCCTCAGCATAAAGGATGGTCAGATTTGATTGAATCAACTTATGGTCAGAATGCTCATTCTTTTAAGCGTTATGCGACGAAAAAAGATACTTTGTTTGAGCGAAGTAGGTTAGAGAAGTTTGTTACTCAGTTGCCAAATGGTTTTGAATTACGTGCTATTGATGAGAAAGTTTACAACTCTTGCTTAGAAAAGGAATGGTCACAGGATTTAGTAGCAAATTACGCTACTTATCAGTACTATAAAAAACAAGGTATAGGTTATGTTGTATATTATCAGGGGAATATCATTGCAGGAGCTTCATCTTATTCAACCTATAAAAATGGGATTGAGATAGAAGTAGATACGCATCCAGATTTTCGTCGGCGTGGTTTAGCAACAATAGTTGCAGCTCAGTTAATACTAACTTGTTTAGATAAGGGAATTTATCCTAGCTGGGATGCTCATACAAGGACTTCATTGAATTTATCTGAAAAACTCGGTTATGAATTTTCTCATGAATACATAGCCTATGAAATAGATTGAAGTAAGAAAAGGAGAACTCATGACTAAACGTGCTTTAATCTCAGTTTCTGACAAATCAGGAATTATTGACTTTGCAAAAGAATTGAAAAACTTGGGTTGGGATATTATCTCAACTGGTGGGACTAAGGTTGCCCTTGATGATGCTGGTGTTGAGACCATTGCCATCGACGATGTGACTGGATTCCCAGAAATGATGGACGGTCGTGTTAAGACCCTCCACCCAAACATTCACGGTGGGCTTCTGGCTCGTCGCGACGCTGACAGCCACCTTCAGGCTGCTAAGGACAACAATATTGAGTTGATTGACCTCGTGGTTGTCAACCTCTATCCCTTCAAGGAGACCATCCTTCGCCCAGACGTGACCTACGATTTGGCGGTGGAAAATATCGACATCGGCGGTCCATCAATGCTTCGCTCAGCTGCTAAAAACCACGCTAGCGTAACCGTTGTGGTTGATTCAGCTGACTATGCCACTGTTTTGGGAGAATTGGCTGACGCTAGTCAGACGACATTTAAAACTCGTCAACGCTTGGCAGCTAAGGCCTTCCGTCATACGGCAGCCTACGACGCTTTGATTGCTGAGTACTTCACAGCTCAAGTGGGAGAGGCTAAGCCTGAAAAATTGACCATCACTTATGACCTTAAACAGGCTATGCGTTACGGAGAAAATCCACAGCAAGACGCTGATTTCTACCAAAAAGCCTTACCAACAGACTACTCAATCGCTTCAGCTAAACAGCTCAATGGAAAAGAATTGTCCTTCAATAATATCCGTGATGCTGATGCAGCAATCCGTATTATCCGCGATTTCAAAGACAGTCCAACGGTTGTTGCCCTCAAACACATGAACCCATGTGGTATCGGACAGGCTGATGATATTGAGACAGCTTGGGATTACGCTTATGAAGCTGATCCAGTTTCAATCTTTGGTGGAATTGTTGTCCTTAACCGTGAAGTTGACGCAGCGACAGCTGAGAAGATGCACCCTATCTTCTTGGAAATCATCATCGCACCATCATACTCAGAAGAAGCGCTAGCTATTCTCACAAATAAAAAGAAAAACTTGCGTATCCTTGAGTTGCCGTTTGATGCCCAAGCTGCCAGCGAAGTGGAAGCTGAGTACACTGGCGTAGTTGGTGGACTTTTGGTGCAAAACCAAGACGTTGTGGCTGAAAATCCATCTGACTGGCAAGTGGTGACAGACCGCCAGCCAACAGAACAAGAGGCGACTGCCCTTGAGTTTGCCTGGAAGGCTATCAAGTATGTTAAGTCTAACGGGATTATTATTACTAACGATCACATGACGCTTGGACTCGGTGCAGGTCAAACCAACCGTGTCGGCTCAGTCAAGATTGCTATCGAGCAGGCTAAGGACCACCTTGACGGTGCCGTTCTAGCATCAGATGCCTTCTTCCCATTTGCGGACAACATTGAAGAAATCGCTGCCGCAGGGATCAAAGCAATCATCCAACCAGGTGGTTCAGTTCGTGACCAAGAATCTATTGACGCCGCAAACAAACATGGCTTGACCATGATCTTCACAGGCGTGAGACATTTTAGACATTAAAAAATAGTAGTTTAGGTTTTCTTAAGTTAACTCAGGTATACTACGTATATCCTAAAAACTTTTCTTTTTATTAAACCTCCTAAGTACTCATCAAGGTGAGTACTTTTTTTGATATTTTGATTTAAATTTTCGAATAAGTTAATTGCAAGTGTTTGAGCACTTCATTATACTAATTCTATTTGGAGGTTTTTCTTGAATAAATGGTTAGTTAAGGCAAGTTCCTTAGTTGTTTTAGGTGGTATGGTTTTATCTGCGGGTTCCCGAGTTTTAGCGGATACTTATGTCCGTCCAATTGATAATGGTAGAATTACAACAGGTTTCAATGGTTATCCTGGACATTGTGGGGTGGATTATGCTGTTCCGACTGGAACGATTATTAGGGCAGTGGCAGATGGTACTGTGAAATTTGCAGGAGCTGGAGCCAACTTTTCTTGGATGACAGACTTAGCAGGAAATTGTGTCATGATTCAACATGCGGATGGAATGCATAGTGGTTACGCTCATATGTCACGTGTGGTGGCTAGGACTGGGGAAAAAGTCAAACAAGGAGATATCATCGGTTACGTAGGAGCAACTGGTATGGCGACGGGACCTCACCTTCATTTTGAATTTTTACCAGCTAACCCTAATTTTCAAAATGGTTTCCATGGACGTATCAATCCAACGTCACTAATTGCTAATGTTGCGACCTTTAGTGGAAAAACGCAAGCATCAGCTCCAAGCATTAAGCCATTACAATCAGCTCCTGTACAGAATCAATCTAGTAAATTAAAAGTGTATCGAGTAGATGAATTACAAAAGGTTAATGGTGTTTGGTTAGTCAAAAATAACACCCTAACGCCGACTGGGTTTGATTGGAACGATAATGGTATACCAGCATCAGAAATTGATGAGGTTGATGCTAATGGTAATTTGACAGCTGACCAGGTTCTTCAAAAAGGTGGTTACTTTATCTTTAATCCTAAAACTCTTAAGACTGTAGAAAAACCCATCCAAGGAACAGCTGGTTTAACTTGGGCTAAGACACGCTTTGCTAATGGTAGTTCAGTTTGGCTTCGCGTTGACAACAGTCAAGAACTGCTTTACAAATAGTTTGAGGTATTGATTCATTGTTTTAAATGACAGTTGTGTTACTAACTAAGTACAATTTCTTTAAACCGTCTGAAAATAATTTTATAGTCCAGTAAAGTGTGATATTATAGTCTCGGACTAATAAAAAGGAAATAGGAATTGAAGCAATGAAAATGAATAAAAAGGTACTATTGACATCGACAATGGCAGCTTCGCTATTATCAGTCGCAAGTGTTCAAGCACAAGAAACAGATACGACGTGGACAGCACGTACTGTTTCAGAGGTAAAGGCTGATTTGGTAAAGCAAGACAATAAATCATCATATACTGTGAAATATGGTGATACACTAAGCGTTATTTCAGAAGCAATGTCAATTGATATGAATGTCTTAGCAAAAATAAATAACATTGCAGATATCAATCTTATTTATCCTGAGACAACACTGACAGTAACTTACGATCAGAAGAGTCATACTGCCACTTCAATGAAAATAGAAACACCAGCAACAAATGCTGCTGGTCAAACAACAGCTACTGTGGATTTGAAAACCAATCAAGTTTCTGTTGCAGACCAAAAAGTTTCTCTCAATACAATTTCGGAAGGTATGACACCAGAAGCAGCAACAACGATTGTTTCGCCAATGAAGACATATTCTTCTGCGCCAGCTTTGAAATCAAAAGAAGTATTAGCACAAGAGCAAGCTGTTAGTCAAGCAGCAGCTAATGAACAGGTATCACCAGCTCCTGTGAAGTCGATTACTTCAGAAGTTCCAGCAGCTAAAGAGGAAGTTAAACCAACTCAGACGTCAGTCAGTCAGTCAACAACAGTATCACCAGCTTCTGTTGCCGCTGAAACACCAGCTCCAGTAGCTAAAGTAGCACCGGTAAGAACTGTAGCAGCCCCTAGAGTGGCAAGTGTTAAAGTAGTCACTCCTAAAGTAGAAACTGGTGCATCACCAGAGCATGTATCAGCTCCAGCAGTTCCTGTGACTACGACTTCACCAGCTACAGACAGTAAGTTACAAGCGACTGAAGTTAAGAGCGTTCCGGTAGCACAAAAAGCTCCAACAGCAACACCGGTAGCACAACCAGCTTCAACAACAAATGCAGTAGCTGCACATCCTGAAAATGCAGGGCTCCAACCTCATGTTGCAGCTTATAAAGAAAAAGTAGCGTCAACTTATGGAGTTAATGAATTCAGTACATACCGTGCGGGAGATCCAGGTGATCATGGTAAAGGTTTAGCAGTTGACTTTATTGTAGGTACTAATCAAGCACTTGGTAATAAAGTTGCACAGTACTCTACACAAAATATGGCAGCAAATAACATTTCATATGTTATCTGGCAACAAAAGTTTTACTCAAATACAAACAGTATTTATGGACCTGCTAATACTTGGAATGCAATGCCAGATCGTGGTGGCGTTACTGCCAACCACTATGACCACGTTCACGTATCATTTAACAAATAATATAAAAAAGGAAGCTATTTGGCTTCTTTTTTATATGCCTTGAATAGACTTTCAAGGTTCTTATATAATTTTTATTAAATTGAGGAGATTAAGCTATAAGTCTGAAACTACTTTCACGTTAACCGTGACTAAATCAAAACGTTAAAACTAAAATCTAAGTCCGTAAAGATTATTGAAAACGCTTTAAAAATAGATATAATAAGGTTTGTAGATATCTAAAATTAAAAAAGATAAGGAAGTGAGAATATGCCACATCTAAGTAAAGAAGCTTTTAAAAAGCAAATAAAAAATGGCATTATTGTGTCATGTCAAGCTTTGCCCGGGGAGCCTCTTTATACTGAAAGTGGAGGTGTTATGCCTCTTTTAGCTTTGGCAGCTCAAGAAGCAGGAGCGGTTGGTATAAGAGCCAATAGTGTCCGCGACATTAAGGAAATTCAAGAGGTTACTAATTTACCTATCATCGGCATTATTAAACGTGAATATCCTCCACAAGAACCATTTATCACTGCTACGATGACAGAGGTGGATCAATTAGCTAGTTTAGATATTGCAGTAATAGCCTTAGATTGTACACTTAGAGAGCGTCATGATGGTTTGAGTGTAGTTGAGTTTATTCAAAAGATAAAAAGGAAATATCCTGAACAGTTGTTAATGGCTGATATAAGTACTTTTGAAGAAGGCAAAAATGCTTTTGAAGCAGGAGTTGATTTTGTGGGTACAACTCTATCTGGATACACAGATTACAGCCGCCAAGAAGAAGGACCGGATATAGAACTCCTTAATAAGCTCTGTCAAGCCGGTATAGATGTGATTGCGGAAGGTAAAATTCATACTCCTAAGCAGGCTAATGAAATTAATCATATAGGTGTTGCAGGAATTGTAGTTGGTGGTGCTATCACTAGACCAAAAGAAATAGCGGAGCGTTTCATCTCAGGACTTAGTTAAAAGTGTTACTCAAAAATCAAAATCAAAATAAAAAAGGGGAATAGTTATGAGTATCAAAAAAAGTGTGATTGGTTTTTGCCTCGGAGCTGCAGCATTATCAATGTTTGCTTGTGTAGACAGTAGTCAATCTGTTATGGCTGCCGAGAAGGATAAAGTCGAAATTACGTGGTGGGCTTTTCCAACCTTTACTCAAGAAAAGGCTAAGGATGGAGTAGGTACTTATGAGAAAAAAGTCATCAAGGCTTTTGAAAAGAAAAATCCTAATATAAAAGTAAAACTAGAGACAATTGATTTCACATCTGGACCTGAAAAAATCACTACAGCGATTGAAGCAGGGACAGCACCTGATGTGCTTTTTGATGCACCAGGACGAATTATTCAATATGGTAAAAATGGTAAATTAGCAGATTTGAATGATTTATTTACAGACCAATTTATTAAGGATGTCAATAATAAGAATATCATTCAAGCTTCTAAGTCTGGCGATAAAGCCTACATGTATCCAATAAGTTCTGCCCCATTTTATATGGCGTTCAATAAAAAAATGCTTAAAGATGCAGGAGTTTTGAAACTCGTAAAAGAAGGTTGGACTACTAGTGATTTTGAAAAAGTACTAAAAGCACTAAAAAATAAAGGCTATACACCAGGTTCATTCTTTGCAAACGGGCAAGGAGGAGATCAAGGACCACGTGCATTTTTTGCTAATCTTTATAGTGCTCCAATAACAGATAAAGAAGTAACAAAATATACCACTGACACTAAAAATTCTGTAAAATCAATGAAAAAAATAGTTGAATGGATTAAGAAAGGCTACTTGATGAATGGGTCTCAGTATGATGGCTCAGCTGACATTCAAAACTTTGCCAATGGACAAACTGCTTTCACTATCCTATGGGCTCCAGCTCAACCCAAAACTCAAGCAAAATTATTAGAGTCAAGTAAAGTGGATTACCTTGAAGTGCCATTCCCATCAGAAGATGGAAAACCAGATTTAGAATACCTTGTTAATGGTTTTGCGGTCTTTAATAATAAAGATGAAAACAAAGTAAAAGCCTCTAAGAAATTTATCACTTTTATTGCTGACGATAAAAAATGGGGACCAAAAGATGTTATACGTACAGGTGCTTTCCCAGTTAGAACATCATTTGGAGATCTTTATAAAGGTGATAAACGTATGATGAAGATTTCAAAATGGACTCAATATTATTCACCATATTACAACACTATCGATGGATTTTCTGAAATGAGAACCTTATGGTTCCCAATGGTTCAATCTGTATCCAATGGTGACGAAAAACCAGCAGATGCTTTGAAAGACTTTACTCAAAAAGCAAATGATACCATTAAAAAAGCAGCTAAATAATTAAGGAGACTCCTTTTCTATGGTCAATCACATATTGGGATAGAAGAGGAGTTTTTAGTCAAGTTAAGATGTAAAGGAGAGTACCGTATGCGTACTAATAAGTTAAAGATGAGGGAAACGATGATAGCTTATGCTTTTCTAGCACCTATTCTCTTATTTTTCTTAATTTTGGTTTTTGCACCGATGGTTATGGGCTTTGTCACTAGTTTTTTTAATTATTCTATGACACAGTTCACTTTTATTGGGTTAGCTAATTACAATCGTATGTTTCATGATTCTATTTTCATGAAATCCTTGATAAATACAGTAATCATTGTGATTGGCTCTGTGCCAGTAGTGGTTTTCTTCTCACTTTTTGTTGCTGCCAATACTTATGAAAAAAATGTTTTTTCACGCTCTTTCTACCGTTGTGTCTTCTTCTTGCCAGTAGTAACTGGTAGTGTTGCAGTTACAGTTGTTTGGAAATGGATTTATGACCCTATGTCCGGAATTTTAAATTACATCTTGAAATCAGGTCATGTCATTGAACAGAATATTAGCTGGCTTGGGGATAAGCACTGGGCATTGCTTGCTATTATTATTATTTTGCTAACGACCTCAGTTGGTCAACC
Organism: Streptococcus sp. FDAARGOS_522; assembly: GCF_003812445.1. NCBI lineage: Bacteria > Bacillati > Bacillota > Bacilli > Lactobacillales > Streptococcaceae > Streptococcus > Streptococcus sp. FDAARGOS_522. The sequence goes on along the minus strand of NZ_CP033808.1, from coordinate 1,494,415 downwards.
TATTATTCTATATATTGCGGCGATGGGAAATATTGATAATTCTCTTTGCGAAGCTGCGCGTGTTGATGGAGCCAATGAAATGCAAGTTTTTTGGCAAATTAAATGGCCGAGTCTCTTACCAACTACACTCTATATTGCAGTTATAACAACAATTAATTCATTTCAATGTTTTGCCTTAATCCAGCTCCTAACATCTGGTGGACCAAATTATTCAACAAGCACTTTGATGTATTATCTTTATGAAAAAGCCTTTAAACTATCAGAATATGGCTATGCTAATACTATGGGAGTATTCCTAGCAGTAATGATTGCTTTAATAAGTTTTGCTCAATTTAAGATCTTAGGAAATGATGTGGAATATTAGGAGGAAAACATGAAAAAGAAAACATTCAGTGCTTATAACTTTTTAACGGCTCTTATCCTTTGTCTTTTGACAGTGCTTTTTATCTTTCCATTTTATTGGATTATGACAGGAGCTTTTAAATCTCAACCTGATACTATTATCATCCCCCCACAATGGTGGCCCAAAGCACCGACCTTAGAAAATTTTAAAGCTTTAACTGTACAAAACCCAGCTTTGAGATGGCTTTGGAATAGTGTCTTTATCTCAATTATGACAATGTTCCTAGTTTGCTGTACATCGTCAATGGCAGGCTATGTTTTAGCTAAGAAACGATTTTACGGTCAAAAAATATTGTTCTCCCTTTTTATTGCTGCTATGGCTTTACCTAAACAAGTTGTTTTAGTGCCATTAGTTAGAATTATCAATTTTATGGGGATACATGATACCTTATGGGCGGTTATTTTACCTCTTGTTGGTTGGCCTTTTGGGGTCTTCTTGATGAAACAGTTTTCTGAAAATATTCCAACAGAATTACTGGAATCAGCTAAAATTGATGGTTGTGGAGAGATTCGAACATTTATTAATGTAGCATTTCCAATTGTCAAACCTGGATTTGCTGCCCTAGCTATTTTCACATTTATCAATACTTGGAATGACTATTTTATGCAATTAGTTATGCTAACTTCTAGAAATAATCTGACCATTTCTCTTGGGGTAGCTACTATGCAGGCTGAAATGGCAACAAACTATGGCTTAATTATGGCAGGTGCAGCCTTAGCTGCTGTTCCTATTGTGACAGTATTCTTAGTTTTCCAAAAATCCTTTACTCAGGGGATTACAATGGGAGCTGTTAAAGGATAGGTAGGATTTATTATGATTTACGATCATTTATTGAATTTAACGCATTATAAAGATATTAATCCTAATTTAGATTTAGCGATTGATTATCTACTAAGTCATGATTTAAGGAATTTAGATATAGGCACCTATCATATTAGCCCAGAAGTGATACTCATGGTCCAATCAAATCAACTTAGTGAGTCATTTGATCATATTTTTGAATACCATAAAAAATACCTTGATATACATTATGTCATTGAAGGACATGAAGTTATCAAATTGGGAAAAGGTGATAAGGTAGAGGTGGAGGAATACTTAGGCGATATAGGATTTATCAAGTGCTCAGAAGAGACTTCTTTTGATTTGAGAGATAATTATATAGCCTTCTTTTTCCCAGAAGAAGCTCATCAGCCAAATGGTATGGGAAGTCTAGGTAATTATGTCAAAAAAGGGGTATTGAAAGTGTTAATGGCGTAAGAAATACAGGGAGTATATTGTGAAAAAAGCAAATCAATTAATAGCAGCGATTTTTGATGTTAACAACCCCTTTATGCAAGGTTGCAATGTTGTTTTTGATCTGGCATTACTAAACCTTCTCTTTATGATAACTTGCCTACCATTGGTAACTATTGGTGCTGCTAAAATTAGTTTGTATCGAACGTTGTGGCAAAAATTAGAAGGTGATCAGACAAATCTTTTAATATTGTATATAAAACACCTAAAAAAAGAGTGGTTCCAAGGTATGCTTTTAGGTTTGGTTGAACTAAGTATTTTGGTTGTGATCATATTTGATTTAACAATTCTTCATTATCAAATAGGTTTCATTGTGTCTTTCTTGAAGATAACTTGTTACGCCTTTTTGTTATTGACTGTGATGACGAGCATATACCTATTTCCTATGGCTGCCCGCTACGAAATGTCTCTTTTAGATACCGTGAAAAAGAGCTTTATAATGGCATGTTTAAACTTGAAATGGACTGGTGTATTGATGTTTTTATTAATCATGACTTGGTTTATTATGGTGCAGTCTAGTCTCTTATTTATGCTTACAGTGTCAGCTATATTTATTTTTGCTTATACCGCCTTTGCTTACTTTAAAATTATTATTTTACAAAAACAATTTGCCTATTTCAGCAAACAACAAGGAGATTATCAATGAAAGATTTACAAAAATATCAAGGAATTATTCCTGCATTTTATGCTTGCTATGATGATAAGGGTGATATTTGTCCCGAACGAGTAAAAGCCCTGACCAATTATTTTATTGATAAAGGTGTTCAAGGACTTTATGTTAATGGTTCATCCGGAGAATGTATTTACCAAAGTGTAGCAGATCGTAAACTTGTACTGGAAAATGTTATGTCCGTTGCTAAGGGTAAACTAACAGTAATAGCGCATGTGGCATGTAATAATACTAAGGATAGCGTAGAGTTGGCTATGCATGCTGAAGCTATAGGTGTTGATGCTATTGCAGCAATTCCACCAATTTATTTTCGATTACCAGAGTATGCCATAGCAGATTATTGGAATACTATTAGTCAAGCAGCACCACAAACTGATTTTATTATTTACAATATTCCTCAATTGGCAGGGGTTGCTTTGACATCGGATTTATATCGAAAAATGTTACAAAATCCGCAAGTAATTGGTGTTAAAAATTCTTCCATGCCAGTTCAAGACATTCAGAATTTTGTGGCTATTGGAGGAGAAAATCATATTGTTTTTAATGGTCCAGATGAACAATTTTTGGGTGGTCGTCTCATGGGAGCCGCTGCAGGTATTGGTGGTACCTATGGCGTAATGCCAGAATTATACTTGACTTTAAATCAGTTAATTGTTGATAAAGATTTAGAAAAAGCGCGTGAACTTCAATTTACAATTAACGATATTATCACAAAGCTTTGTTCGGGTCATGGTAATATGTATGCTGTGATCAAAGCTGTATTGGAAATCAATGAGCAACTAACTATAGGTTCCGTTCGGTTACCTTTAGCATCTGTAACAGAAGAAGATAAACCTATTATTAAAGAGGCAGCAGAAATGATTAGACATGCTAAAAAACAGTTTTGTTAAAGTGAGGTAGATAATTATGACCAGAACAGTAGCAATTGATATTGGCGGTACAATGATTAAGCATGGCATTGTGGATAATTTAGGTTGTATTGTTGAGGCAAGTGAGCTTGCCACAGAAGCCTACAAAGGTGGTCCAGGCATTTTACAAAAAGTTTGTCAAATTATCGATAACTATCTAGCAGAAGGGAGCATTGATGGAATTGCTATCTCATCTGCTGGCATGGTAGATCCAGATGAAGGATGTATATTTTACTCTGGTCCTCAAATTCCAAACTATGCTGGGACACAATTTAAGAAAGTTTTAGAAGACACTTATCAAGTACGCACAGAAATTGAAAATGATGTTAATTGTGCAGGATTAGCTGAAGCTGTCTCAGGTAGTGCCAAAGATAGTTCAATAGCGCTTTGTCTTACTATTGGAACAGGTATTGGTGGTTGTCTGATTATTGATAAAACAGTTTTTCATGGCTTTAGTAATTCTGCTTGTGAAGTTGGCTATATGCACCTTTCAGATGGTGATTTTCAAGATTTAGCCTCTACAACTGCACTGATTGCTGATGTTGCCAAAGCGCATGGAGATGAAATTAGCCGATGGGATGGACGTCGTATTTTTCAGGAGGCTAAAAAAGGCAATGAAAAATGTATTGCAAGTATAGACCGTATGATAAACTACCTTGGCCAAGGAATCGCTAATATGGTTTATGTGGTAAATCCTGAAAAAGTTGTTTTAGGTGGTGGAATCATGGCTCAAAAAGATTATTTACAAGATAAACTTAGTGAATCTTTGAAACGAAATCTTGTGACAAGTCTTGCTGAAAAAACAGCAATAGTCTTTGCACAACACGAAAACCAAGCTGGTATGCTAGGAGCTTACTACCATTTTAAAAACAGGGGGTGACGGGTATATGATTGAAACAATGTCGCTAGATGACATGAGAGAATACCTAGGTCAAGACCAAATTCCCGAGGATTTTGATGACTTCTGGAAAAAACAAACAATGAAATATCAAGGGAATATTGAGTATCGTCTAGACAAAAAAGATTTCAATATTACTTTTGCACAAGCTTATGATCTTCATTTTAAAGGCAGCAATAACTCTATTGTCTATGCCAAATGTTTATTCCCTAAAACAAATAAACCCTATCCTGTAGTTTTTAATTTTCATGGTTACCAAAACCAAAGTCCTGACTGGAGTGACCAACTTAATTATGTAGCAGCAGGTTACGGCGTTGTTTCAATGGATGTTCGAGGTCAAGCTGGACAGTCTCAAGACAAGGGGCATTTTGATGGCATTACAGTTAAGGGCCAGATTGTGCGAGGAATGATCTCAGGACCAAATCATCTTTTTTATAAAGACATTTATCTTGATGTTTTCCAATTGATTGATATCATTGCTACATTAGAGAGTGTTGATAGTAATCAACTTTATAGTTATGGCTGGTCTCAAGGTGGAGCACTTGCTTTGATAGCTGCAGCTCTTAATCCCAAAATCGTCAAGACCGTTGCTGTTTACCCATTTTTGTCAGACTTTAGACGAGTATTAGATTTAGGGGGTGTCAGTGAGCCCTATGATGAACTCTTCCGCTATTTTAAATATAGTGATCCTTTTCATAAAACAGAGAATAATGTGTTAAAAACTTTGGCTTATATTGATGTTAAAAATTTTGCACATAGGATTTCTTGCCCCGTTGTTTTACTAACAGCCTTAAAAGATGATATTTGTCCTCCATCAACTCAATTTGCCATTTTTAATCGTCTGACATCAACTAAAAAGCATCTTTTATTACCAGATTATGGACATGATCCAATGACAGTGCAAGTAAAAGACCATATTTTTGATCAACTGACAGGAAGTCAATTTACAAAGCAAAAAATCGAGTAGATTATTTCTACTCGATTTTCATTTAGCGTTGAATAATGGTTTCTCTAAAAATTCGCTCTTTTTCTATTTTATTAATATCTAAAAATTGTGCATAGATAATATCTACCATGATTAACATTGGGATCTGAGGCGAAATTCTATTGCCGTAGTCTAAATGCCTAGCAGAAGCCACCTGAATAATCTTGTCAAAAGCATAGTCAATTGTGTGAGGTTGTTTTGTAAATAGAACGGTTTTAGCTCCGTGACAACTTGCGATTTTTAAGGCACCAATAACAGAGTTGGTGTTCCCAGAAAGTGAGAAGGCAATGACGAGGCATCTATCATTAACAATACTATTAGTCCATGAGAAACTATCTGTATCATCCAGAGCCTCACAAATCACTCCCAGCCTCATAAGGCGTATTTTAAATTCTTTAGCTACTAGCGATGAGCTCCCTTTGCCATAAAAATAAACACGATCAGCTTGCTCAATCATATGTGATACTTCTAGAAGCTGTTCTTCATCAATAATATCAGCAGATTTAGAAATCATCTCTTGATAATTCATAAATACTTTCTTAGTGTTGTCATTTTGAAGACCGTATAATTGTTGACTGATGGTCTCATGGCTTTTTAAATATTCAAAAACAAATTCACGATAGCCTTTAAACCCACATTTTTTAGCAAAACGCGTTAAGGCTGCTTGTGAAATGTGTAGTTGCTTAGTGACAATGGTAGAAGCAAGAGCGTCTTTTGAAATGGGCTGCCCCATAAAATAACAAGCAATTTCACGTTCTAAATCAGTCATTAAATCAAGAGCAGACTCAATTTGGTCATAAATAGTCATAATACACGGTCCTCTCCTCTTTAAGAAAGCGCTTAATATATTCAGTATAACATAAAGTTAGTGAGGGACCAAACTAAGTTCTAAGAAACAGCAATGATAAGTTTTAAATAGCAATATGAAGGATCAATAACATAATATATGTTAAGTATATATTATGATATAAATTTTCCAAAAAAGCTGTAATAAAAAAAATAAAAGCGAACAAATGTGTTATAATTTTATAAATGATACGTTTTTATTGAAAATTTCTTTTTATATTATTTAATAGGAGTTATTCTGATATGAAATTGCTTGTTGTTGGTTCTGGTGGTCGTGAGCATGCGATTGCTAAGAAGTTGTTAGCGTCTAAGGATGTGGATCAGGTTTTTGTGGCACCTGGTAATGATGGTATGACCTTGGATGGTCTAGACTTGGTAAATATCGGAATTTCCGAACATTCTAGACTGATTGACTTTGTTAAGGAGAATGAGATTGCTTGGACCCTTATTGGTCCTGATGATGCGCTAGCAGCTGGTATCGTTGATGGTTTTAATAGTGCTGGACTCAGAGCATTTGGTCCAACCAAGGCAGCCGCGGAGCTAGAGTGGTCAAAAGACTTTGCCAAGGAAATCATGGTCAAATACAATGTTCCAACAGCAGCCTATGGCACATTTTCAGATTTTGAAAAAGCTAAAGCCTACATCGAAGAGCAGGGCGCACCAATCGTGGTCAAGGCTGACGGATTGGCGTTAGGCAAGGGCGTGGTCGTGGCTGAAACCGTTGAGCAGGCGGTAGAGGCGGCGCAAGAGATGCTTTTGGACAACAAGTTTGGCGACTCGGGTGCGCGCGTGGTTATCGAGGAATTCTTGGATGGTGAAGAGTTCTCCCTTTTCGCCTTCGCTAATGGCGATAAGTTCTACATCATGCCGACAGCTCAGGATCACAAGCGTGCCTATGATGGTGACAAGGGGCTAAATACCGGTGGTATGGGTGCCTATGCGCCAGTTCCCCACCTGCCTCAGAGCGTGGTGGATACAGCAGTTGAGACTATCGTTAAGCCTGTCCTTGAAGGCATGATTGCCGAAGGGCGTCCTTATCTAGGTGTCCTCTATGCTGGGCTTATCCTGACGGCTGATGGCCCTAAGGTTATCGAGTTCAACTCACGTTTTGGTGACCCTGAAACTCAGATTATCCTCCCTCGCCTGACTTCCGATTTCGCTCAGAACATCGACGACATCATGATGGGCATCGAGCCTTACATCACTTGGCAGAAGGACGGCGTGACTCTGGGCGTTGTCGTTGCCTCAGAAGGCTATCCGCTCGATTACGAGAAAGGTGTGCCACTGCCTGAAAAGACCGACGGCGACATCATCACCTACTATGCGGGAGCTAAGTTTGCGGAAAATAGCAAAGCACTGCTCTCAAACGGAGGACGTGTCTACATGCTTGTCACCACAGAAGACAGCGTCAAAGCAGGGCAGGACAAAATCTATACCCAACTCGCCCAACAAGACACAACAGGCCTCTTCTACCGAAACGACATCGGAAGCAAAGCTATTAAGGAATAAGACTACTCATTCAAATATTAGCGTCAGCAAAGCGACCGAAGGTCGCTCCAAAAAGAAAGAAGAAAGGAACTGAACACGGGACTAATTTTCTAGTGAAAAAGATAAATCTTCCTAGATGCTAAAGCATCTTCGTCAGATTTCTGCGTCGTAGGCGTCTGCTGCTAAAGCACCTAGTCGCCCTGACGTGGGTACGTCTTCGAAATCAAAGATTTCGGACTTACCGCATATTTTTCTACGAAAATTTTCGACAAGTCGAAACGTCCCTTTGTATCTTAATATTATGCAACCAATTATTTCTATTATCATGGGTTCCAAATCCGACTGGACAACCATGCAAAAAACGGCTGAAGTTCTAGATAACTTTGGCATTGCTTACGAGAAGAAAGTCGTCTCTGCCCACCGTACGCCAGACCTCATGTTCAAGCATGCTGAGGAGGCGCGTGGTCGTGGTATCAAGATTATCATCGCTGGAGCAGGTGGAGCAGCCCACTTGCCGGGTATGGTAGCAGCTAAAACAACCCTGCCTGTTATCGGTGTGCCTGTCAAATCACGTGCCCTCTCAGGTTTGGATTCGCTCTACTCTATTGTGCAGATGCCTGGTGGTGTGCCTGTGGCGACCATGGCTATCGGAGAAGCAGGAGCGACTAACGCTGCCCTGACAGCCCTCCGTATCCTCTCTATCGAGGATCAAAATCTGGCTGATGCGCTAGCTCATTTCCATGAGGAACAAGGAAAAATCGCAGAGGAGTCAAGCAATGAACTCATTTAAGACCATTGGGATTATTGGTGGTGGTCAGCTGGGGCAGATGATGGCGATTGCGGCTATCTACATGGGCCACAAGGTCATTACGCTGGATCCAGCTAGCGACTGCCCTGCCTCCCGCGTTAGCGAGGTGATTGTGGCACCTTACGATGATGTTGAGGCTTTGGGAACATTAGCTGCGCGTTGCGATGTTTTGACCTATGAGTTTGAGAATGTCGATGCCGATGGTCTGGATGCCGTTGTGTCAGCTGGTCAGCTACCGCAGGGGACTGATCTGCTCCGCATTTCTCAAAACCGTATCTTTGAAAAAGACTTTCTGGCAAATAAGGCTGGCGTGACTGTCGCTCCCTATAAGGTGGTGACATCTAGCCTTGACCTAGAGGGGCTTGACTTGACCAAGACCTATGTCCTCAAGACAGCGACAGGTGGTTATGACGGTCATGGGCAAAAGGTTATCCGCTCAGCAGAAGACCTGCCAGAGGCGCAGCAATTAGCCAACTCAGCTCAGTGTGTCTTGGAAGAGTTTGTCAACTTCGACCTTGAAATATCAGTCATCGTGTCTGGAAATGGTCAGGATGTGACGGTCTTTCCCGTTCAGGAAAATATCCACCGCAACAATATCCTGTCAAAAACCATCGTACCAGCTCGCATCTCAGACCAACTAGCTGACAAGGCTAAGGAAATGGCTGTGCAGATTGCCAAGAAACTCCAGCTATCAGGAACCCTCTGTGTGGAAATGTTTGCGACCGCAGATGACATCATCGTCAATGAAATTGCCCCACGTCCCCACAACTCAGGGCACTACTCTATCGAAGCCTGCGACTTTTCACAGTTTGACACCCACATCTTGGGCGTACTGGGCGCACCGCTTCCGCCAATCAAACTCCATGCTCCAGCCGTTATGTTCAATGTCCTAGGACAACATGTCCAGCAGGCAATTGACCATGTTGCCCAAAACCCTAGCGCCCACCTCCACATGTATGGTAAACTAGAAGCAAAACATAACCGCAAAATGGGACACGTGACGGTGTTTAGCGATGTACCTGATGAGGTGGAAGAGTTTGAAGAAAGGATGGATTTCTAAGGAGGTTTATGGAATTTAAGGGGGGAGAATGATTTTGAAGGGAGTGTTGTCAGATGAATAGAATAATAAACAGGGATATTTTACCTAGAATTTCAAAGATTTCTAAAAATAATAAAGAGAAAGATTTACTATCTATAGCTTATATTACTTGGCTAATCTTTATAATATTTGCTTTGGGAGTAGTTACAGTTAATGATTTAAAACCGATGTTTAATCAATTAATAGTAAACCTCTTAAATATTTATTATTATATGGAAGCCTTCATATTGGGTATGGACAGCTATTTACAATATAACCTTCCATACAGTTTTGATTTTTGGAGTATTTTTGTAGAGGCTATAAATTTATTTGTAAAAGTATTTTTAATTGCTTTTATTCCTTCTGTTATTAGAAAAGTATTGAAAAAAGAAAGTTTTTTCAATGAAGTTGTTATTTTACTAGGAGCGATTGTTACTATATTAGAGATATTGATAGTAGTGGGACTAATACTTTTATTAATTGCTTTTGTTTCAATAGGTAAGAATCGTGTTTATAATTTTGTTCAAAATTTAAACTACTTTGAAGAAGTGATTTGGAATTATTTTGAAGAAAATCCGGTTAAAATAAAAGAAAAATCATTGATTATTAAATTTTTACTTACTATTTCTTTTGTTTTTGTAATTGATTTTGCAATGGTTAGATTGTTGAATTTTAATATAAAATTTTCTACAATATTAGCTTGTTCTGCTATTTTATTAGCATGGTTATACCAAAATAAGTCTGTTACAGAACCCTTCCTATTAAAAAAGTTAGTTATCTATTTTATTTTTTTCATTGCCACTTTAATTGGTAATTTAAAAAATGAGTTGTCAATCTTAGAAACACCATTACTTTTTATTAGTATATTTTTTACTATGGATAGAATTATTGCTCTATCTAAAGAAATGCGTGATTTGATTATATCTAAGAGTATTTTATTTTATTATGATCATGAAAATATAAAGCCATCAATATTACTTAGTGAGATAAAAGAAATTAAGTATCTTGAAAATGTAGATATTGGAGAACTTGAACTTGTTAGGCAAATGGTAATTAGGTTGCGTCTAGAGTTAGAGGAAGAATTTTTGATTTTATCAGATATATATATGAAAAATGGCTATGAAAAATATATACAATTTGTTCAAGGAAATGTTTATTTTATCAACTTAGAATTGGATAAAATTCCCAACTACACTAACTTGAAATTAATACTAGAATCAATATTTGATCATAATAATCAAAAGATATTTATACCTAAACTTTATGAGGAATACATATACATCTTAATTTCTTTAGGAGAAGTTGAAAAAGCTAAAGAAATATTAAAAGAAGTGTCGGATTATTTAACTGAAGAATCTTTGAATTATTTTGAAAAAGAATATGATAAAGCTAAGGGTAGTAATTAGAATTTTTTAAAGGAGTAAAACAAAATGATCGAACGTTATTCACGCCCTGAGATGGCGGCAATTTGGACAGAGGAAAATAAATACCGTGCTTGGTTGGAGGTCGAGATTTTGGCTGACGAGGCATGGGCTGAGTTGGGTGAGATTCCTAAGGAGGATGTGGCTAAGATTCGTGAGAAGGCGGATTTTGACATTGACCGCATTCTTGAGATTGAGCAGGACACGCGTCACGATGTGGTGGCTTTCACTCGTGCGGTTTCTGAGACGCTTGGTGAGGAGCGCAAGTGGGTGCACTACGGTTTGACGTCGACTGACGTGGTGGACACTGCCTACGGTTACCTCTACAAGCAGGCTAACGATATTATCCGTCGTGACCTTGAGAATTTCACAAATATTGTGGCTGATAAGGCTAAGGAGCACAAGTTCACCATCATGATGGGTCGTACCCACGGTGTTCACGCTGAGCCAACGACTTTCGGTCTTAAGTTGGCGACCTGGTACAGCGAGATGAAACGTAATATTGAGCGTTTTGAACATGCTGCCGCAGGTGTGGAAGCTGGTAAGATTTCAGGTGCCGTTGGTAACTTTGCTAACATTCCTCCATTTGTGGAACAATATGTTTGTGACAAATTGGGCATCCGTCCGCAAGAGATTTCAACACAGGTTCTTCCACGTGACCTCCACGCAGAATATTTTGCAGTGCTTGCAAGCATTGCAACTTCTATCGAACGTATGGCGACAGAGATTCGTGGTCTGCAAAAATCAGAACAACGTGAAGTTGAAGAATTCTTTGCCAAAGGTCAGAAAGGTAGCTCTGCTATGCCTCACAAACGCAACCCAATCGGTTCAGAGAACATGACTGGGCTAGCGCGCGTGATTCGTGGTCACATGGTGACGGCTTATGAGAACGTGGCACTTTGGCACGAGCGTGATATTTCGCACTCATCTGCTGAGCGTATCATCACACCTGACACAACGATCTTGATTGACTACATGCTCAACCGTTTTGGCAATATCGTTAAGAACTTGACTGTCTTCCCGGAAAATATGATGCGCAATATGGAATCAACTTTTGGTTTGATTTATAGTCAACGTGTTATGCTCAAATTGATTGAAAAAGGAATGACACGAGAAGAAGCTTATGACTTAGTTCAACCTAAGACAGCTTATTCCTGGGACAATCAAGTGGATTTCAAACCACTTTTAGAAGAAGACACCAAAGTTACCTCTTGTCTTACACAGGAAGAAATTGATGAACTATTTAATCCGATTTATTACACAAAACGTGTTGATGATATTTTTGAAAGACTAGGATTAGAAAAATAAGAAAATTCCATTACTGGTTAACGTTTTTTTAACCAGTAATGGAATTTTTATTGATTTAAAAGGAATTAATATTAAAAAACATACTTAAAATGAGTTTATTATGATAATATATAATAAGAAGAAAAATTTAGGAGTTAGTTTTTAAAGGAAAATGTTAAAACATTTTGGTAGTAAAGTAAGAAATTTGAGAGTAACTAGAAATATTACTCGCGAAGATTTTTGTGGTGATGAAACTGAGTTATCTGTAAGACAATTAGCTAGGATTGAAAGTGGACAGTCAATTCCAAACTTGACTAAAGCTCACTACATAGCTAAACAATTGAATGTAAAATTGGATATTTTAACAGGAGGAGAGAGCTTAGAATTACCTAAACGGTATAAAGAGTTGAAGTATTTGATTTTAAGAATTCCAACTTATGCAGATGCTGAACGATTAAAATTAAGAGAATGTCAGTTTGATCATATTTTCGAAGAATTCTATGATAATCTTCCAGAAGACGAGTGCTTAGCAATTGACAGTTTACAAGCTAAATTTGAAGTCTATCAAACAGGAGACATTAATTTTGGTGTGGAGGTTTTATGCGAATGCTTTGATAAAGTAAAATATAAAGAAAAATATACTCTTAATGATTTGATTATCATAGATTTGTTTTTAACTTGTGCAGTTGTATCTAAATTTAACAATAGAGCATTTACTAAAGAAGTATTTCAAACTATATGTAAAACTTTGATAAGTCAGAACCACAAACTTACAGCAGAAGATTTGTTTTGGTTTAATCATGTACTCCTGAATTGTGTATTTGTTGGACTTTGTTTAAATAGTGAAGAGTGTCTTGCAGAAATGTTAGAAGTTAGCCGACAAACGATGGTGTCAACACATGATTTTCATAAAATGCCTTTATATTTTATGTACCAATGGAAATACTTCATTACAATTGACAATGATATAAAGTCTGCAGAAAATGCTTACCAACAATCAATTATGTTTTCAAAAATGATTGATGACAAGCATCTAATTAAAAAATTAGAATTGGAGTGGCAAGAAGATATAACAGGACATTGATGTCCTGTGACTCTGAGGTCTAAAAATTTATAATAAACGTACAAAATATTATTTAGGAGTTTATTATAGTGATTAAAAAATGTTTTTTAATAGTATTACTTGTTCTATTATCAAATTTAGGTTCATTTGATTTGTTTTTAGGAATGGGTTGGTGGAATATGGGCTAAGTAAGCTGTTCTGTGATTTCTTGAGGTTGGATTAACTATAAGATCAGTTTATTCTTCCTTTAAATAAGGGAGATACTAATACACCAACTTAGTTCTTAACTTTTCCTATACAAATGTTATAATAATATCATGACAAGATTTTTAGATAGTGATGCAATGGGTGACGAAGAATTGGTAGAACGTACACTTCGTCCGCAGTATTTAAGAGAGTATATTGGACAAGATAAGGTTAAAGATCAGCTAAAAATATTTATTGAAGCTGCTAAATTGCGTGATGAGTCATTGGATCATGTGTTATTATTTGGCCCTCCTGGTTTAGGGAAAACAACCATGGCATTTGTAATTGCTAATGAGTTGGGTGTCAATCTCAAACAAACATCAGGTCCCGCAATTGAAAAATCAGGGGATTTAGTAGCCATTTTAAATGATTTAGAACCAGGTGATGTTCTTTTTATTGATGAAATTCATCGTATGCCGATGGCGGTTGAAGAGGTACTTTATAGTGCAATGGAAGACTTCTATATTGACATTATGATCGGTGCAGGAGAAACTAGTAGAAGTGTTCATCTAGATTTGCCGCCCTTTACCTTAATTGGTGCAACGACACGTGCAGGTATGTTATCTAATCCCTTACGTGCTCGCTTTGGTATTACAGGGCATATGGAGTATTATGAAGAAAATGATTTGACAGAAATTATTGAGCGTACAGCAGACATTTTTGAAATGAAAATTACTTATGAAGCTGCTTCTGAATTAGCGCGTCGCAGTCGTGGAACGCCACGTATCGCTAACCGTTTATTGAAACGTGTTCGAGATTATGCTCAAATCATGGGAGATGGTTTGATAGATGACAATATTACAGATAAAGCATTAACGATGTTAGATGTTGATCACGAGGGGCTTGATTACGTCGATCAAAAAATCTTAAGAACCATGATTGAAATGTATAATGGAGGTCCTGTTGGTTTAGGAACTCTATCCGTTAATATTGCTGAAGAACGAGATACTGTTGAAGACATGTACGAACCTTATTTAATTCAAAAGGGTTTTATTATGCGTACCCGTACCGGTCGTGTAGCTACGGATAAGGCATATGAACATTTAGGTTATCAGCGATTTGATAAATAAAACATAAGTCATTTTAAGGCTAGAGTATCTAGTCTTAATTTTTAAATTTTCATGCAATGTTAAGTATTAGATATGTTGTAGTTATTCTTTGAGCAGTTAAACGTATTATAAGTACCTTTTTTCTGTTATAATAGACCAAAAGGAGTTTGCTATGAAGAAAGTCTGTTTTGTTTGTCTTGGAAATATCTGCCGTAGCCCGATGGCTGAGTTTGTTATGGCGAATTTAGATAAGGAGGATAGCCTCTTGGTTGAGAGTCGTGCGACTTCAACATGGGAGCATGGAAATCCTATACATAGGGGAACGCAAGCGATTTTGCAGCGTTATCAAATTCCTTACATTAACGATAAAGGGTCACAACCTATTTCTAAAGACGATTTAGCATATTTTGATTATATCATCGGTATGGATGAGCAAAATGTCAAGGATTTAAAAGCTCTATCACAAGGAACCTATGATGATAAGATTAGTCTTTTTTGTGATGGTGGTGTTCCTGATCCATGGTATACTGGTGATTTTGAGGAAACCTATCGTCTAGTCAATGATGGCTGTAAACAGTGGTTAACGCTAATAAATAATAGTAGAGATTAAGTAGAAATGAAGAATTTTAAAATAACACGAACTCATCTAGAAATATTATCTTTGATAATTATTGTTGTTTTTGGTTTATCAGTATTTACCTTAACGACTTCTAGTCAAGGAGTCTTTAGCTATGATGGCGGCAAGATAAAATATGTGGGCTCTATTGTTAATCACCATATGACTGGTAAAGGTAAATTAACCTATGAGAATGGGGATTACTATAAGGGCGATTTTGTAAATGGAGTCTTTGAAGGGAAAGGAACATTTGTTTCAGTTCATGGCTGGTCTTATACAGGTGACTTTAAAAAAGGTCAACCTGATGGACAAGGTCGCCTCAATGCTAAAAATAAGAAAGTCTATAAGGGGACATTTAAACAGGGGATTTATCAAAAATGAGAATAAAATGGTTTTCTTTGGTACGTATAACAGGACTACTACTTGTTTTACTTTACCATTTCTTTAAGAATAGTTTTCCAGGAGGATTTGTTGGCGTTGACATCTTCTTTACATTTTCTGGTTTTCTGATTACGGCCTTATTGATTGATGAATTTTCTAAAACGAAAAAAATTGATTTTGTTAGTTTTTGTCGTAGACGTTTTTACCGTATTTTCCCACCATTAGTATTGATGGTTTTGGTGACAATACCTTTTGTATTTCTGGTTAAAAGCGATTTTAGAGCAAGTATTGGCTCTCAAATTATGACTGCTTTAGGTTTTACCAGCAACTTTTACGAAATCTTGACTGGTGGTAACTACGAAAGTCAATTTATCCCTCACTTATTTGTGCATACCTGGAGTCTTTCTATTGAAGTCCATTTTTATGTTTTATGGGGCTTAACGGTATGGCTCTTATCGAAAAGATCAAAAGATCAAAAGCAATTGAGGGGGACTTTGTTCCTTATTTCCATGGGAATTTTTGGAGTCAGCTTCCTTACCATGTTTGTTAGAGCCTTTTTCGTTGATAATTTTTCAACGATATATTTCTCTACATTATCACATATATTTCCGTTCTTTTTAGGAGCGATGGTGGCTACAATATCTGGTATTCGAGAGATTACCGGACGATTCAAGAAAAATATCAAAAATCTGACTTTGAAGCATAATTTAATCATGATGGGTAGTGCTTTTGCTGGTCTAATGATTTTAACTTTTGCACTTGATTTTGATAATCGGCTAACATATCTTTTGGGTTTTGTATTGTCTAGCATTTTTGCTAGTGTAATGATTTACAATGCACGTATTTTACACGAGCATACACCAGATATTTCAGAACCTTTTGTGATTACTTATCTTGCTGATATCAGTTACGGTATGTACCTTTTTCATTGGCCATTTTATATTATTTTTAGTCGTTTATCCCCAAACTGGATAGCTGTTATTTTGACAGTAGTATTATCAGCAGTCTTCTCAACATTATCATTTTATATCATTGAACCTTTTATTTTAGGTAGAAAACCTAAATTCCTTGATTATGAATTTGACTTGTTGCCTTACAAAAAGTGGTTATTTAGTATCGGAGGGGTACTAACTCTTATTACTGTAGTGACAATGTTGACAGCTCCAAGTATAGGTAGTTTTGAGACAGAATTATTGCAGAATTCGTTACAACAAGCTAGAACAAATACTAACCGAACACATACACTAGCCGCAGGGGATGCAGGTGCTCTTAGTGATGTGACAGTAATCGGAGATTCAGTTGCCTTAAGGTCAAGTGCTGCTTTTAATAAATTGTTACCAGAAGTACAATTAGATGCTGCGGTGAGTCGTAATTTTAGTAAATCATTTGATATTTTTGAAAACCGTATTCAAAATAAAGCCTTGTCCAAAATTGTTGTTTTGGCAGTTGGTGTGAATTCATTAGATAACTACAAGACAGACTTGAGCCAATTTATTAAATCTTTGCCTAAGGGACACCGTTTGATTATAGTAACACCTTATAATGCTAAAAATATGAGTCAAGTTACGACAGTGCGTGATTATGAACTCTCGCTAATGAAAAAATATAATTACATAACGGTTGCTGACTGGTATAAGGTTGCGACAGAACATCCAGAAATCTGGGGAAATACAGATGGTGTGCATTATAGTGATAGCGATACTACAGGGGCTGATTTATATGTTAGTAACGTCAAAAAAGCTATTCAAAAATCAGCTCAACGAGCTGCAAAATAAACAAGTCCGAGTCATGTACTCGGCTTTTTTTGTGAAAACGAATAATAGATATCTCCGTTTATGGTGATAAAAATGAAATCGATAGGCTTTAATCTGAAAATTAGTAATGAAAAAACAAATATAATTAAAGCGCTTTCAAGAAATATTTCCGAAAGATTGAAAAAAAGTTCACAAAAAAGTTGTGAAACTATTTACAAAGTTTTTAAATATGCTATAATAATCTCGTAAACAAATTTGTGAAACATTTAACAAATCAAAAGGAGTCTCAAATGACTGAAAAAACTAAAGCAGTAGAAACTACAGATGTTGCTCTTGCAATTGATACATTGGTTCAAAATGGTTTAAAAGCACTTGATGAGATGCGTCAACTTAATCAAGAACAAGTTGATTATATTGTAGCTAAAGCTTCTGTTGCAGCCTTGGATGCCCATGGAGAACTTGCTCTTCATGCAGTAGAAGAAACTGGTCGTGGTGTCTTTGAAGATAAAGCGACAAAAAATTTATTTGCATGTGAACACGTCGTTAACAACATGCGTCATACAAAGACAGTGGGAGTTATTGAAGAAGACGATGTCACAGGCTTGACATTAATTGCTGAACCAGTGGGAGTTGTCTGTGGTATCACGCCAACAACCAACCCAACTTCAACTGCTATTTTCAAGTCATTAATCTCTCTTAAAACACGTAATCCAATTATTTTTGCCTTCCACCCATCAGCACAAGAATCATCAGCACATGCAGCACGTATTGTTCGTGATGCTGCTATTGCTGCTGGAGCTCCTGAAAATTGTGTCCAATGGATTGAACAACCATCAATTGATGCAACTAATGCTTTGATGAACCATGATGGTATTGCCACTATCCTTGCGACAGGTGGTAATGCGATGGTTAAAGCTGCCTACTCATGTGGGAAACCTGCCCTTGGTGTAGGTGCTGGGAATGTTCCAGCTTATGTTGAAAAATCAGCTAATATCCGACAAGCCGCTCACGATATTGTTATGTCTAAATCATTTGATAACGGTATGGTATGTGCATCAGAACAGGCTGTTATTATTGATAAAGAAATTTATAAAGAATTTGTTGAAGAATTTAAATCTTATCATACCTATTTCGTTAATAAGAAAGAAAAAGCTCTTCTTGAAGAATTCTGTTTTGGTGCAAAAGCAAATAGCAAAAACTGTGCTGGTGCAAAATTAAATCCAAATATTGTTGGAAAATCAGCAGTTTGGATTGCTGAACAAGCTGGATTTACTGTTCCAGAAGGAACAAATATTCTTGCCGCAGAATGTACTGAAGTTAGTGAAAAAGAACCTTTGACACGTGAAAAACTATCACCTGTTATTGCAGTATTGAAAGCTGAATCTACAGAAGATGGTGTTGAAAAAGCTCGTCAAATGGTTGAGTTTAATGGTCTAGGGCACTCAGCTGCTATTCATACAAAAGATGCAGACTTAGCTCGTGAATTTGGAACTAGAATTCGTGCTATCCGTGTTATTTGGAATTCTCCTTCTACTTTTGGTGGTATTGGGGATGTTTACAATGCTTTCTTGCCATCATTGACTCTTGGTTGTGGTTCGTATGGACGTAACTCAGTTGGTGATAACGTTAGTGCTATAAATCTCTTGAATATCAAAAAAGTAGGAAGACGTAGAAATAATATGCAATGGTTTAAAGTCCCTTCAAAAACATACTTCGAACGTGATTCTATTCAATATTTGCAAAAATGTCGCGATGTTGAACGTGTCATGATTGTTACAGATCACGCCATGGTTGAGCTTGGTTTCTTGGATCGTATCATTGAACAACTTGATCTTCGTCGCAATAAAGTTGTTTATCAGATTTTTGCTGAAGTAGAACCAGATCCAGACATTACAACAGTAATGAAAGGAACAGATTTGATGCGTACCTTCAAACCAGACACTATTATTGCATTAGGTGGTGGTTCTCCTATGGATGCTGCGAAAGTTATGTGGCTCTTCTATGAACAACCAGAAGTTGATTTCCATGACCTCGTTCAAAAATTCATGGATATCCGTAAACGTGCGTTCAAATTCCCAGAACTTGGTAAGAAAACAAAATTTGTTGCTATTCCAACAACTTCTGGAACAGGTTCTGAAGTGACACCATTTGCCGTTATCTCTGACAAAGCAAATAATCGTAAATATCCAATCGCTGATTATTCATTAACACCAACTGTAGCTATCGTTGATCCGGCCCTTGTTATGACTGTTCCTGGTTTTATTGCGGCTGATACGGGTATGGATGTATTGACACATGCAACAGAGGCTTATGTTTCACAGATGGCAAATGATTATACAGACGGACTTGCTCTTCAAGCAATTAAAATTGTGTTTGACTACTTAGAACGCTCAGTAAAAGATGCTGATTTTGAAGCACGTGAAAAGATGCACAATGCGTCAACTATGGCAGGTATGGCTTTCGCCAATGCATTCTTAGGTATTTCTCACTCAATGGCGCATAAAATTGGCGCACAATTCCATACCGTACACGGACGTACAAATGCAATTCTTTTGCCGTATGTTATCCGCTATAATGGAACTCGTCCAGCTAAAACAGCAACATGGCCTAAGTACAATTACTATCGTGCTGACGAAAAGTATCAAGATATCGCTAAATTACTCGGCTTACCAGCAGCAACACCAGAAGAAGCTGTCGAATCATATGCAAAAGCTGTGTATGACCTTGGAACACGTTTAGGTATTAAGATGAATTTCCGCGACCAAGGCATTGATGAAAAAGAATGGAAAGAAAAATCTCGTGAACTAGCTTTCTTAGCATATGAAGATCAATGTTCACCAGCAAATCCACGCCTTCCGATGGTAGATCACATGCAAGAAATCATCGAAGATGCTTATTATGGTTATGAGGAACGTCCAGGACGTCGTAAGTAACAGCAGTCGAAGAATCTCACTCTATTGAGTGGGATTTTTAGTTTCAAAAAGATTAACCGGTTAAGAATATTTTCAAAAAATTTTCTGAAAATCACTTGACATAGTTTGTGAAGAATAATACAATATAAAATGTAAACGATTACAAAATAAGATATATTTATTTCTAGGAGGTTTTATCATGAAAGCGGTTGTTGTTAATCAAGCTAGTACAGGTGTTGAAGTTGTTGAGCATGATCTTCCAAAAGTTGGTCATGGTGAAGCACTTGTAAAAGTAGAATACTGTGGTGTATGCCATACTGATTTACACGTTGCACATGGAGATTTCGGCCAGGTACCAGGACGCATTTTGGGTCACGAAGGCATTGGTATAGTAGAAGAAATTGGAGAAGGCGTAACGTCTTTGAGGGTTGGTGATCGTGTCTCTATTGCATGGTTCTTTGAAGGGTGCGGTCATTGCGAATACTGTACTACAGGACGTGAGACACTTTGTCGTAGTGTTAAAAATGCTGGATACAGTGTTGATGGTGGTATGAGTGAATACGCTATTGTTACCGCGGACTATGCGGTTAAGGTTCCTGAGGGATTAGACCCAGCTCAAGCATCATCAATCACTTGTGCTGGAGTAACAACATACAAGGCTATCAAAGAAGCTGGAGCTGCTCCTGGTCAGTGGATTGCAGTGTATGGTGCAGGTGGTCTTGGAAACTTAGCAGTCCAATATGCAAAAAAAGTATTCAATGCTCATGTTGTAGCTGTTGATATTAACGCAGATAAACTTCAATTAGCTAAAGAGGTTGGAGCAGATTTGACAGTTAATGGCAAAGAAATAAAAGATGTTGCGGCATATATTCAAGAAAAGACAGGCGGTTGTCATGGAGTGGTTGTGACTGCTGTTTCTAAAGTTGCGTTTAATCAGGCGATTGACAGCGTTCGTGCTGGAGGTACAGTGGTAGCTGTCGGTCTTCCATCAGAATATATGGAATTGAGTATTGTAAAAACAGTACTTGATGGGATTCGTGTGGTTGGTTCCTTAGTTGGAACTCGTAAAGACTTAGAAGAAGCCTTCGCATTTGGAGCAGAAGGCTTGGTAGTACCGGTGGTTGAAAAAGTGCCTGTGGATACAGCTCCTCAAGTATTCGATGAAATGGAAAGAGGATTGATTCAAGGACGTAAAGTTCTTGACTTTACAAAGTGATAATGATGTTACGAACCCCCTTTATTTTAATAAAGGGGGTTAATTATATAACGAACAATGGACATGTTATTAAATTGTGTTACAATAACTAAAAGATATTTATATAAAGAGGGATTCTTATGGCAATAGTATATCAATCAACACGTGATGCTAGTAATAAAGTGACAGCTAGTCAAGCGATTCTAAAGGGATTAGCTGACGATGGAGGACTCTTTACCCCCATCACATTTCCAAAAGTTGATTTAGATTTCACTAAACTTAAGGATGCTTCCTACCAAGAAGTGGCTAAACTCGTTTTGTCAGCTTTTTTTGATGATTTTACTGAACAAGAATTGGATTACTGTATTAGTCAAGCTTATGATACTAAATTTGATACAAGTGAAATAGCCCCGATAGTAAAGATTGGAGACCGGTATCACCTTGAATTATTTCACGGTCCTACAATTGCATTTAAAGATATGGCTTTATCCATTCTTCCTTATTTGCTAACAACAGCAGCCAAAAAACAAGGGGTTGATAATAAAATCGTTATTTTAACAGCAACATCAGGTGACACTGGCAAGGCAGCGATGGCAGGTTTTGCAGATGTTCCAGGAACTGAGATTATTGTCTTTTATCCTAAAAATGGTGTTAGTTATATCCAAGAATTGCAGATGATAACACAAGCCGGACAAAATACTCATGTTGTTGCGATTGAAGGAAATTTTGATGATGCACAGACTTCAGTTAAAGAAATGTTCAATAATTCCCTTCTTCGATTAAAATTATCACAGCAGCATATGCAGTTATCATCAGCCAATTCAATGAACATCGGTCGCCTTGTTCCTCAAATTGTTTACTATATATATGCATATGCTCAATTAGTTAAGTCAAAGGAAATCTCAATTGGTCAACCAATTAATTTTAGTGTACCTACAGGAAATTTTGGTAATATTTTAGCAGCATATTATGCTAGTCAAATTGGATTACCTGTTACCAAACTCATTTGTGCCTCAAATGATAATAACGTTCTAACAGATTTTTTTAAGACACAAACCTACGATAAAAATCGAGAATTTAAAGTGACATCAAGTCCCTCTATGGATATTTTGGTCTCCTCTAATCTAGAACGATTAATCTTTCACCTTTTAGGCGATGATGCAGAAACGACTAAAAAATTAATGGAAGATTTAGTGACTACTGGGGAGTATGCCTTAGAGGCTAGGCAAGCAAATATTTTAGAGAGCTTTGTAGCGGGATTTGCGACAGAACAATTTGTTGAATTAGACATCAAACATTTATTTGACCAGTATCAGTATATAGAGGATCCGCATACAGCTGTAGCATCAGCTGTTTATCAAGCTTATCAGACAGAAACTAAAGATCAAACTCCAGCAGTAATTGTGTCAACAGCAAGTCCTTATAAGTTCCCGTGTGTTGTTACAAAGGCTATTACAAATAAAGAAGAGATACAGGATTTCGCTGCTATTTCAATCTTAAACGATTTGTCAGGTGTTTCTTTACCTAAGGCGGTTACAGATCTACAAAAGGCCGAAGTAATCCATAGAACGGTAGTACCTACCTCAAATATGCGAGAAACGGTTGAAGAGTGTCTAGGTTTGAAACAATAATAAAAATACGATTGTTTTAAAATATTTAGAGCGAGAAAGAAACATTTTAGAAATTTTCCCATCACTCTCTTTTTAATGATCCTGGGTAATAGAAAGGAGATACTGTGCGTTATAGTAAAGAGATTATTCAGTTAGCTATACCAGCTATGATTGAAAATATCTTACAAATGCTCATGGGAGTAGTTGATAATTATCTAGTGGCTCAGTTAGGTGTTGTAGCAGTATCAGGTGTTTCAGTTGCTAATAATATAATTACTATTTATCAAGCTATTTTTATAGCTTTAGGGGCGAGTATAGCAAGTCTATTGGCCAAGTCGTTAGCAGGTAGTAAGAAGGATGATGCAATTTCAGTATGTTCTCAAGCCATTTTTCTAACATTACTGATAGGGGCAGTATTAGGAATTATCTCGATTGTTTTTGGACAAACTTTCTTTAAACTTTTAGGGACAACAAAAAGTGTCGCACAAGTTGGTGGTTTATATTTAGCAATTGTGGGTGGAGGTGTTGTTACTTTAGGAATGTTAACCACCCTAGGCTCATTTTTACGTGTGCAAGGGCAACCTCGTTTACCAATGTATGTCAGTATTTTTGTCAATTTCCTCAATGCAGTCTTATCAGGTTTTGCTATTTTTGAGTGGCGCTATGGTTTGGTCGGAGTGGCAGTATCAACTCTTATCGCAAGATTAATTGGTATTTGTATCCTTGCGAAGTATCTTCCTATTAAAAAGATAATAAAAAGAATGACTTGGAAAATCAGTGCACAAATTTGGAATCTTGCCTTACCATCAGCAGGAGAACGTCTGATGATGCGAGCTGGAGATGTTGTTATAGTTGCTATTGTTGTTCAGTTAGGTACAAATGTTGTAGCGGGAAATGCTATTGGAGAAACCTTGACACAATTTAATTATATGCCAGGACTTGGCATCGCAACTGCTACAATTATCCTAACTGCAAAATATGTAGGACAAAAAAACAGAGAATCTATAGAAGAAACTATTCAAAGTTCGTATTATATTGGCTTAGTTCTAATGATCCTTATATCAAGTTTTATGCTTCTTGCAGGCAAACCATTGACACAGTTATTTACAAATAATCCTTCTGCCATTAAAGGAAGTTTGATTGTTATTTTGCTATCTTTCGTAGGAGTACCTGCTACTATTGGGACCTTGGTTTATACAGCAGCTTGGCAAGGATTAGGAAATGCTAAACTCCCATTTTACACAACGACTATAGGCATGTGGTTAATCAGAGTAGTTCTTGGTTATTTATTAGGAATAGTTTTTGAATTAGGTTTGCTTGGGGTTTGGATGGCTACGATAGCAGACAATATCTTTAGGTGGCTGTTTTTGAAAGTTCACTATCATCGATATATTCAAAAAATGTAACCAGAAATGGTTGCATTTTTTTCGAAAATAATAAAATAATGCTTGCGTGTGCTGTTTTTTTTTGATATCATATACTGGTGCTGTGTATGAACAGCTTTAGCTATGATGCAAGAGGTTGCGACACGCTAGGTTGCATTGCCACGCGACTCGTGTTGGTTTTCTTGAGGAGCTAGCCTATTATCGTAAATAGACGAGAGGAGAAAAGATGGCAAACAAAAAAATCCGTATCCGTTTGAAAGCGTACGAACACCGTACACTTGATACAGCGGCAGAAAAAATCGTTGAAACTGCAACACGTACAGGTGCTACAGTTGCTGGACCAGTTCCGCTTCCAACTGAACGCAGTCTTTACACAATTATTCGTGCGACTCACAAATATAAAGATTCTCGCGAACAGTTTGAAATGCGTACACACAAACGTTTGGTAGACATCATCAACCCAACACAAAAAACTGTTGATGCTTTGATGAAACTTGATCTTCCAAGTGGTGTCAACGTAGAAATCAAACTTTAATTTGATTTCTGAGCACAAAAAACGCTCGTAAAAAACTTTTTTGAGCACAAAAAACGCTCATAAAAACCTTTTTGAAATAAAATAAGAAAAGGAAATATTTTCTCATGACAAAAGGAATCTTAGGGAAAAAAGTGGGAATGACTCAAATCTTCACTGAATCAGGCGAATTCATCCCTGTTACTGTCATTGAAGCAACTCCAAACGTTGTGCTTCAAGTTAAAACTGTTGAAACAGACGGTTACGAAGCAGTTCAGGTTGGTTTTGATGACAAACGTGAAGTATTGAGTAACAAACCTGCCAAAGGCCATGTTGCAAAAGCAAACACAGCTCCTAAGCGCTTCATTCGTGAATTCAAAAACATTGAAGGCTTAGAAGTTGGTGCAGAATTATCTGTAGAACAATTTGAAGCTGGTGATGTTGTTGACGTCACAGGGACATCAAAAGGTAAAGGTTTCCAAGGTGTTATCAAACGCCATGGTCAATCACGTGGTCCTATGGCTCACGGTTCTCGTTACCATCGTCGTCCAGGTTCTATGGGACCTGTTGCGCCTAACCGCGTTTTCAAAAACAAACGCTTGGCAGGACGTATGGGTGGTAACCGTGTAACAGTTCAAAACCTTGAAATTGTACAAGTTATCCCAGAGAAAAACGTTGTCCTCATCAAAGGTAACGTACCAGGTGCTAAGAAATCTCTTATCACTATCAAATCAGCAGTTAAAGCTGCTAAATAATAAGAAAGGAGAAAACAGTTAAAATGGCAAACGTTAAACTATTTGACCAAACTGGTAAAGAAGTTAGCTCAGTTGAGCTTAACGAAGCTATCTTCGGTATTGAACCAAACGAATCAGTTGTTTTTGATGTTGTAATCAGCCAACGCGCTAGCCTTCGCCAAGGAACTCACGCGGTTAAAAACCGTTCAGCAGTATCTGGTGGTGGACGTAAACCATGGCGTCAAAAAGGAACTGGACGCGCTCGTCAAGGTTCTATCCGCTCACCACAATGGCGTGGTGGTGGTGTTGTCTTTGGACCAACTCCACGTTCATACGGCTACAAACTTCCACAAAAAGTTCGTCGCCTTGCGTTGAAATCAGTTTATTCAGCAAAAGTTGCTGAAGATAAATTTGTAGCTGTAGAAAACCTTTCATTTGCAGCTCCAAAAACTGCTGAATTTGCGTCAGTTCTTTCAGCACTTAGCATTGATTCAAAAGTACTTGTAATCCTTGAAGAAGGTAACGAATTTGCTGCACTTTCAGCGCGTAACCTTCCAAACGTTACAGTTGCTACTGCAACTACTGCAAGTGTTCTTGATATCGTTAACGCAGACAAACTTCTTGTTACTAAAGAAGCAATCTCTACAATCGAGGGGGTTCTTGCATAATGAATTTGTATGACGTAATCAAAAAACCTGTTATCACTGAGAAATCAATGGTTGCTCTTGAAGCAGGGAAATATACATTTGAAGTTGACACACGTGCACACAAACTTTTGATCAAACAAGCTGTTGAAGCTGCATTTGACGGAGTAAAAGTTGCAAGTGTAAACACTGTGACAGTTAAACCCAAAGCAAAACGTGTTGGTCGTTACACAGGTTTCACTTCAAAAACTAAAAAAGCTATTATCACTCTTACAGCTGATTCAAAAGCAATCGAGTTGTTTGCTGCTGAAGCTGAATAATCTAAGGAGGAAATAACGTGGGTATTAAAGTTTATAAACCAACGACAAATGGCCGTCGTAATATGACTTCTTTGGATTTTGCAGAAATCACTACAAACACTCCTGAGAAATCATTGCTTGTTTCACTAAAGAATAAAGCAGGACGTAACAACAACGGACGTATTACTGTTCGTCACCAAGGTGGTGGACACAAACGTCATTACCGTTTGATTGACTTCAAACGTAATAAAGATGGTGTTGAAGCAGTTGTTAAAACAATTGAATACGATCCAAATCGTACTGCAAATATTGCTCTTGTACACTATACTGATGGTGTTAAAGCTTACATCCTTGCGCCTAAAGGCCTTGAAGTAGGTCAACGCATTATTTCTGGTCCAGAAGCAGACATCAAAGTTGGTAACGCACTTCCGCTTGCTAACATTCCAGTCGGTACAGTTATCCATAATATTGAATTGCAACCAGGTAAAGGTGCTGAATTGATTCGTGCCGCTGGTGCTTCTGCTCAAGTACTTGGTCAAGAAGGTAAATATGTTCTTGTTCGCCTTCAATCAGGTGAAGTACGTATGATCCTTGGTACTTGCCGTGCAACAATTGGTACTGTTGGTAATGAACAGCAATCACTTGTTAACATTGGTAAAGCAGGACGTAATCGTTGGAAAGGTGTTCGCCCTACAGTTCGTGGTTCTGTAATGAACCCTAACGATCACCCACACGGTGGTGGTGAAGGTAAAGCACCAGTTGGTCGTAAAGCACCATCTACTCCATGGGGTAAACCTGCGCTTGGACTTAAAACTCGTAATAAGAAAGCTAAATCAGACAAACTTATTGTTCGTCGTCGTAACCAAAAATAATAGGTTAATAGCATAATCTTATACAAATCCGCCAGCTCGGTAGTACACTATAGTGTACAGGCCGTTGTGGTACATTATTTAAAGGAGAAAACTACAAAATGGGACGTAGTCTTAAAAAAGGACCTTTCGTCGACGAGCATTTAATGAAAAAAGTTGAAGCTCAAGCAAATGACGAAAAGAAAAAAGTAATCAAAACTTGGTCACGTCGTTCAACGATTTTCCCAAGTTTCATCGGATACACAATCGCAGTTTATGATGGACGTAAACATGTTCCTGTTTATATCCAAGAGGACATGGTAGGTCACAAACTTGGTGAATTTGCACCAACACGTACTTACAAAGGTCACGCAGCTGACGACAAGAAAACACGTCGTTAATAGGAGGAGGACACAATGGCAGAAATTACTTCAGCTAAAGCAATGGCTCGTACAGTGCGTGTTTCACCTCGTAAAACACGTTTAGTACTTGATCTTATCCGTGGTAAGAATGTTGCTGACGCAATCGCAATCTTAAAATTCACTCCAAACAAAGCAGCTCGTGTTATTGAGAAAACTCTTAACTCAGCAATTGCAAATGCAGAAAACAACTTTGGTTTGGAAAAAGCAAACTTGGTAGTATCTGAAACATTCGCTAACGAAGGACCAACAATGAAACGTTTCCGTCCACGTGCGAAAGGTTCAGCTTCACCAATCAACAAACGTACAACTCACGTAACTGTAGTTGTATCAGAAAAATAAGGAGGTAAAATCGTGGGTCAAAAAGTACATCCAATTGGTATGCGTGTCGGAATCATCCGTGACTGGGATGCGAAATGGTATGCTGAAAAAGAATACGCGGATTACCTTCATGAAGATCTTGCAATCCGTAAATTCATTAATAAAGAATTAGCTGACGCATCAGTTTCAACTATTGAAATTGAACGTGCAGTAAACAAAGTTATTGTTTCACTTCACACTGCTAAACCAGGTATGGTTATCGGTAAAGGTGGAGCAAACGTTGACGCTCTTCGTGGTCAACTTAACAAATTAACTGGAAAACAAGTACACATCAACATCATTGAAATCAAACAACCTGATTTAGATGCTCACCTTGTTGGTGAAAATATTGCTCGTCAATTAGAGCAACGTGTTGCTTTCCGTCGTGCTCAAAAACAAGCAATCCAACGTACAATGCGTGCAGGAGCTAAAGGTATTAAAACTCAAGTTTCTGGTCGTTTGAACGGTGCTGATATCGCTCGTGCTGAAGGTTATTCAGAAGGAACTGTTCCGCTTCACACGCTTCGTGCTGATATCGACTATGCTTGGGAAGAAGCTGACACAACTTATGGTAAACTTGGCGTTAAAGTTTGGATTTACCGTGGAGAAGTTCTTCCAGCTCGTAAAAACACTAAAGGAGGCAAATAACAAATGTTAGTACCTAAACGTGTTAAACACCGTCGCGAATTCCGTGGAAAAATGCGCGGTGAGGCTAAAGGTGGTAAAGAAGTTTCATTCGGTGAATACGGACTTCAAGCTACAACTAGCCACTGGATTACAAACCGTCAAATCGAAGCTGCCCGTATTGCGATGACTCGTTACATGAAACGTGGTGGTAAAGTTTGGATTAAAATCTTCCCACACAAATCATACACTGCAAAAGCTATCGGTGTACGTATGGGTTCTGGTAAAGGGGCACCTGAAGGTTGGGTAGCACCAGTTAAACGTGGTAAAGTGATGTTTGAAATTGCTGGTGTTTCTGAAGAAGTTGCACGTGAAGCATTACGTCTTGCTAGCCACAAATTACCAGTTAAATGCAAATTCGTAAAACGTGAAGCAGAATAAGGAGAAGACATGAAACTTCAAGAAATTAAAGATTTTGTTAAAGAGCTTCGTGGATTGTCTCAAGAAGAACTTGCTAAGAAAGAAAACGAACTCAAAAAAGAATTGTTTGATCTTCGTTTCCAAGCTGCAGCAGGTCAACTTGAAAAGACTGCTCGCCTTGACGAAGTTAAGAAACAAATTGCACGTGTTAAAACTGTGCAATCAGAAATGAAATAATAGATTGGGAAAGGAGAAATTCTAAATGGAACGTAATCAACGTAAAACTCTTTACGGACGCGTAGTGTCTGACAAGATGGACAAAACAATCACAGTTGTAGTTGAAACTAAACGTAACCACCCAGTCTATGGTAAACGTATCAACTATTCTAAAAAATATAAAGCACATGATGAAAACAACGTTGCTAAAGAAGGCGATATCGTTCGTATCATGGAAACTCGCCCACTTTCAGCTACAAAACGTTTCCGTCTTGTGGAAGTAGTGGAAAAAGCTGTTATTATCTAATCAAACTAAAAGGAGAAAATTGAAATGATTCAACAAGAAACTCGCTTGAAAGTTGCTGATAATAGCGGTGCTCGTGAGATCTTGACTATCAAAGTACTTGGTGGTTCAGGACGTAAATTCGCTAACATCGGTGACGTAATCGTTGCTTCTGTAAAACAAGCTACTCCTGGTGGAGCAGTTAAAAAAGGTGATGTGGTTAAAGCTGTTATCGTTCGTACAAAAACTGGTGCACGCCGCCCAGACGGTTCATACATCAAATTTGACGACAATGCTGCTGTAATCATCCGTGACGATAAAACTCCTCGCGGAACTCGTATCTTTGGCCCAGTTGCACGTGAATTGCGTGAAGGTGGCTACATGAAGATCGTTTCATTGGCACCAGAAGTACTTTAATCTCAGATTAACAAACGTAGTCCCCTAGGATTTCCTAGGGTGCCTTTCGAGGCGTAAGAAAAATAGGAGAAAAACTCAAATGTTTGTAAAAAAAGGCGACAAAGTTCGCGTTATTGCTGGTAAGGACAAAGGCACTGAAGCTGTAGTTCTTAAAGCTCTTCCAAAAGTAAACAAAGTTGTTGTTGAAGGCGTAGCCCTCATCAAGAAACATCAAAAACCAAATAACGAAAACCCTCAAGGCGCTATCGTTGAAAAAGAAGCTCCAATCCATGTGTCAAACGTTCAAGTTCTTGATAAAAATGGTGTAGCAGGACGTGTTGGTTACAAAGTTGTTGACGGCAAAAAAGTTCGTTACAACAAAAAATCAGGCGAAGTGCTTGATTAATCACGAAGGAAAGGAGAAGCATAATGGCAAATCGCTTAAAAGAAAAATATACTAATGAAGTTGTTCCTGCGTTGACAGAAAAATTTAACTATTCATCTGTTATGGCTGTGCCAAAAGTTGAGAAAATCGTTCTTAACATGGGTGTTGGTGATGCTGTATCAAACGCTAAAAATCTTGAGAAAGCTGCTGCTGAGTTAGCACTTATTTCAGGTCAAAAACCACTTATTACTAAAGCTAAGAAATCAATCGCTGGCTTCCGTCTTCGTGAAGGTGTAGCGATCGGTGCAAAAGTTACCCTGCGCGGTGAACGTATGTACGAATTCTTGGATAAATTAGTTTCTGTTTCACTTCCACGTGTACGTGACTTCCATGGTGTTCCAACGAAATCATTTGATGGACGTGGAAACTACACTCTTGGAGTTAAAGAACAATTGATCTTCCCAGAAATCAACTTTGATGACGTTGATAAAGTACGTGGTCTTGATATCGTTATCGTTACTACTGCTAACACTGATGAAGAGTCACGTGAATTGCTAAAAGGCCTTGGAATGCCTTTTGCAAAGTAATCTAGGAGGTAAATAAATTGGCTAAAAAATCTATGATTGCTAAGAACAAACGCCCAGCGAAGTTCTCTACGCAAGCTTACACTCGTTGTGAAAAATGCGGACGTCCACACTCAGTTTACCGCAAATTCCAACTTTGCCGTGTTTGCTTCCGTGACTTGGCTTATAAAGGTCAAGTACCAGGCGTAACTAAAGCATCTTGGTAATAAATTAATGATGCTTTGTGTTTAAAAGGTGTCGTTGATAATGGCACTGATTTTTAAACGCAAATATACTAAGACCTAGTCTTACAACGTCCGTAAGGACTCATTAATTAGCAAGTGATTCAATTCAAACTGCTAATAAGAGGAGAATTAAAAAATGGTTATGACTGACCCAATTGCAGACTTTTTAACTCGTATTCGTAATGCTAACCAAGTAAAACATGAAGTGTTAGAAGTACCTGCATCAAACATTAAAAAAGGGATTGCTGATATCCTTAAACGTGAAGGTTTTGTAAAAAACGTTGAAGTTATTGAAGATGACAAACAAGGCATCATCCGTGTGTTCCTTAAATATGGACAAAATGGTGAACGTGTTATCACTAACTTGAAACGTATTTCAAAACCAGGTCTTCGTGTTTATACTAAACATGAAGATATGCCTAAAGTTCTTAACGGACTTGGTATTGCAATTGTATCAACTTCTGAAGGTCTTTTGACTGACAAAGAAGCTCGCCAAAAAAATATTGGTGGAGAAGTACTTGCATATATTTGGTAAAATTTTACCTAAAATGCTCATTGAGTCACAGTATAATCCTGTGTTCTCATGAGTCCCCGTGAAAACTAGTTGCTCAAGCAGCTTGACAATTTAACAGGAGAAAATAAACATGTCACGTATTGGTAATAAAGTAATTACATTGCCTGCAGGTGTTGAAATCATTAACAAGGATAATGTTGTTACTGTAAAAGGACCTAAAGGCCAACTCACTCGTGAGTTTAATAAAAATATTGGAATCACTGTTGAAGGGACTGAAGTAACAGTTACTCGTCCTAACGACTCAAAAGAAATGAAAACAATTCATGGTACAACTCGTGCGAACTTGAACAACATGGTTGTTGGTGTTTCTGAAGGTTTCAAAAAAGCTCTTGAAATGCGCGGTGTTGGTTACCGTGCACAACTTCAAGGATCAAAACTTGTTCTTTCTGTTGGTAAGTCTCACCAAGACGAAGTTGAAGCTCCAGAAGGTGTTACTTTTGAAGTGCCAACTCCAACAACAATCAACGTAATCGGTATCAACAAAGAAAGCGTTGGACAAACTGCTGCTTACGTTCGTAGCTTACGTTCACCAGAACCATATAAAGGTAAAGGTATTCGTTACGTTGGTGAATTCGTACGCCGTAAAGAAGGTAAAACAGGTAAATAATAGGATTGATAGATTTTGTAGAATCTTTTCTGCAAATTCTCTATCTTTTCATTTTAATATTGTCATTTTGACATAACAATATATTTAAGAGGTGAAAATTGTGATTTCGAAACCAGATAAAAATAAAATCCGCCAAAAACGCCACCGTCGCGTTCGCGGTAAACTCTCTGGAACTGCTGATCGCCCACGTTTGAACATTTTCCGTTCTAATACAGGCATCTACGCTCAAGTAATTGATGACGTAGCGGGTGTAACGCTCGCAAGTGCATCAACTCTTGATAAAGAAGTTTCTAACGGAACAAAAACAGAACAAGCCGTTGTTGTCGGTAAACTTGTTGCTGAACGCGCAGTAGCTAAAGGTATTTCTGAAGTGGTGTTTGACCGCGGTGGATATCTCTATCACGGACGTGTAAAAGCTTTGGCTGACTCAGCTCGTGAAAACGGATTGAAATTCTAATAGGGAGGACACTTAATAATGGCATTTAAAGATAATGCAGTAGAACTTGAAGAGCGCGTTGTTGCGATTAACCGCGTTACAAAAGTTGTTAAAGGTGGACGTCGTCTACGTTTTGCAGCTCTTGTAGTTGTTGGTGACCGTAATGGTCGTGTTGGTTTTGGTACAGGTAAAGCTCAAGAAGTACCAGAAGCTATTCGCAAAGCTGTTGAAGCTGCTAAGAAAAACATGGTTGAAGTTCCTATGGTCGGTACAACAATTCCTCACGAAGTTCGTTCAGAATTTGGTGGAGCGAAAGTATTGTTGAAACCAGCTGTTGAGGGTGCTGGGGTTGCCGCTGGGGGTGCTGTTCGTGCCGTCATCGAATTAGCAGGTATTGCAGATATTACATCTAAATCACTTGGTTCAAACACTCCAATCAACATTGTTCGCGCAACTGTTGAGGGCTTGAAACAATTAAAACGTGCAGAAGAAGTTGCTGCTTTACGTGGCATTTCTGTTTCTGACTTAGCATAAGAAAGGGGATTATAATGGCTCAAATTAAAATTACTTTGACTAAGTCTCCAATCGGTCGCAAACCAGAACAACGTAAAACAGTTGTTGCCCTTGGACTTGGTAAATTAAACTCTTCAGTTGTTAAGGAAGATAATGCTGCCATCCGTGGTATGGTTAACGCTATCTCTCACTTAGTAACTGTTGAAGAAGCTTAATTAAATGCTAAATCGCACTGATTGTTATTGGTGCGATTTAAACAAATCGTATAGGCGAGTCTTTGCGGGGAGTACCTTTTCCCTCGTAAAGGCGTTAGCATTTTACAAATAAGGAGAAAAAATAATGAAACTTCATGAATTAAAACCTGCAGAAGGATCACGTAAAGTCCGCAATCGTGTGGGTCGCGGTACATCTTCAGGTAATGGTAAAACTTCTGGACGTGGTCAAAAAGGACAAAAAGCGCGTAGTGGTGGTGGAGTACGCCTTGGTTTTGAAGGTGGACAAACTCCATTGTTCCGTCGTATGCCAAAACGTGGGTTCTCAAACATCAATGCAAAAGAATATGCTCTTGTGAACCTTGACCAATTAAATGTCTTTGAAGATGGTACTGAAGTAACTCCAGTTGTTCTTAAAGAAGCTGGAATCGTGCGTGCTGAAAAATCAGGCGTTAAAATTCTTGGTAATGGTGAATTAACTAAGAAATTGTCTGTTAAAGCAGCTAAATTTTCTAAATCTGCTGAAGCAGCTATCACTGCTAAAGGTGGTTCAATCGAAGTCATCTAATTAATGAGAGGTAACTCATTATGTTTTTAAAATTACTTAGAGATGCACTCAAAGTAAAGATGGTAAGAAATAAAATTTTATTTACTATCTTTATCCTTCTTGTATTTCGTATCGGAACGCATATCACAGTACCGGGCATCAATGTTAAGAGTTTAGAACAAATGGGTGAACTTCCATTTCTAAATATGCTTAACTTAGTTAGTGGTAATGCAATGAGAAACTTTTCGGTATTCTCTATGGGAGTTAGCCCTTACATTACTGCGTCTATTGTTGTTCAGTTACTTCAAATGGATATTCTTCCGAAGTTTGTTGAATGGGGAAAACAAGGAGAGGTAGGTCGTCGTAAGCTTAACCAAGCTACACGTTATATTTCTTTGTTCCTTGCATTCGTACAATCAATTGGTATTACTGCTGGTTTTAACACTCTATCAAGTGTTGCTTTAGTTAAAACTCCGAATGTACAAACATATTTGCTTATTGGTGCAATCCTTACAACAGGTAGTATGGTGGTTACTTGGCTAGGTGAACAAATTACTGATAAGGGATTCGGAAATGGAGTGTCTATGATTATCTTTGCGGGTATCATTTCTTCCATTCCAAGTGCAATTACAACTATCTACGAAGATTTCTTTGTAAATGTACGCTCTTCAGCAATTACAAATTCTTACATCTTTGTCGGGATCCTTATCGTAGCAGTATTAGCAATTGTATTTTTTACAACATTTATTCAACAAGCTGAATACAAAATTCCAATCCAATATACAAAACTTGTTCAAGGAGCTCCTACAAGTTCATATCTTCCTCTAAAAGTAAATCCAGCTGGTGTTATTCCCGTTATCTTTGCTAGCTCGATTACAACAATTCCAAGTACGATTATTCCTTTCTTTCAAAATGGCAAAGAAATTCCTTGGCTTACTAAACTCCAAGAATTACTTAATTATCAAACCCCAGTCGGTATGATTATCTATGCTATCTTGATTATTCTGTTCTCTTTCTTCTATACTTTTGTACAAGTAAACCCTGAAAAGACAGCAGAGAATCTTCAAAAAAATTCGTCCTACATTCCAAGTATTCGACCAGGACGAGAAACAGAAGAATATATGTCATCGCTATTGAAAAAATTAGCAACAATTGGTTCAGTATTTCTAGCATTTATTTCCTTGTTACCAATTATTGCTCAACAAGCGTTGCATTTGTCATCAAGTATTGCGTTAGGTGGGACAAGCTTACTCATTTTGATTGCAACGGGTATTGAAGGTATGAAACAACTCGAGGGCTATCTTTTGAAGAGACGCTATGTTGGATTCATGAATACAACAGAATAGAATATAGGTTGACTCTGTCAACCTTCTATTTTGTTTTTTAATAAGTCCGACATGCTGTGTTGGATTTATTTAAAAACAAAATAAGGAGACTATAATGAATCTTTTAATTATGGGTTTGCCTGGTGCTGGTAAAGGTACTCAAGCAGCTAAGATCGTTGAAGAATTTGGTGTTGCTCACATCTCAACAGGGGATATGTTCCGCGCCGCAATGGCTAATCAAACCGAAATGGGACGTTTAGCTAAAAGTTATATTGATAAAGGTGAATTGGTTCCTGATGAAGTAACAAACGGGATTGTAAAAGAGCGCTTAGCTGAGGATGATATCGCAGAAAAAGGTTTTTTACTTGATGGATATCCACGTACTATTGAACAAGCACACGCCTTAGATGCTACGCTTGAAGAACTAGGACTACGCTTAGATGGTGTTATTAATATTAAAGTGGATCCATCATGTCTTATAGAGCGTTTGAGTGGTCGTATTATCAATCGTAAAACTGGTGAAACTTTCCACAAAGTGTTCAACCCACCAGTAGATTATAAAGAAGAAGATTACTATCAACGTGAAGATGATAAGCCTGAAACTGTCAAACGTCGCTTGGACGTTAATATTGCTCAAGGAGAACCTATTCTTGAACACTATCGTAAGCTTGGTCTTGTTACAGATATTGAAGGTAATCAAGAAATAACAGAAGTTTTTGCAGATGTTGAAAAAGCGTTGCTAGAACTCAAATAAATTATGCTAATCTACTTGCATAAGTAGATTAGTAATGATATACTAAGTTAGTCTGACTTATAATTGTTACCTCTTTATAGAGGACATCAAATCGAAATTTAGGGGGTACTTTTGCGTGGCAAAAGAAGATGTGATTGAAATTGAAGGTAAAGTTGTTGAAACTATGCCTAACGCAATGTTTACTGTTGAGTTGGAAAATGGACACCAAATTTTGGCAACTGTATCAGGAAAAATCCGTAAAAACTACATCCGTATTTTGGTAGGTGATCGTGTTACTGTTGAAATGAGCCCATACGATTTAACACGTGGACGCATCACATACCGCTTTAAATAGTCGAAATAATTGGAGGGATTAAAACATGAAGGTAAGACCATCGGTTAAACCAATTTGCGAATACTGTAAAGTTATTCGTCGTAACGGTCGTGTTATGGTAATTTGTCCGACAAACCCAAAACACAAACAACGTCAAGGATAATATAGAAAGGAGATAAAATGGCTCGTATTGCTGGAGTTGATATTCCAAATGACAAACGTGTAGTAATTTCACTTACTTATGTATACGGAATTGGTCTTTCTACATCTAAAAAAATCTTAGCAGCTGCAGGTATTTCTGAAGATATCCGCGTTAAAGATTTGACACCAGATCAAGAGGACGCTATCCGTCGTGAAGTTGATGCAATCAAAGTTGAAGGTGACCTACGTCGTGAGGTAAACTTGAATATTAAACGTTTGATGGAAATCGGTTCATACCGTGGAATCCGTCACCGTCGTGGACTTCCTGTCCGTGGACAAAATACTAAAAATAACGCTCGCACTCGTAAAGGTAAAGCTGTTGCGATTGCAGGTAAGAAAAAATAAAATAGGAGGTAAAACAATTGGCTAAACCAACACGCAAACGTCGTGTGAAAAAGAACATCGAATCTGGTGTTGCTCATATTCACGCTACATTCAATAACACTATTGTTATGATTACAGATGTGCATGGTAACGCTCTTGCATGGTCATCAGCTGGTGCTCTTGGATTTAAAGGTTCTCGTAAATCTACTCCATTTGCTGCTCAAATGGCTGCTGAAGCTGCTGCTAAATCTGCACAAGAACACGGTCTTAAAACTGTTGAAGTTACTGTAAAAGGTCCTGGTTCAGGTCGTGAATCTGCTATCCGTGCCCTTGCTGCAGCTGGTCTTGAAGTAACTGCAATTCGTGATGTGACTCCTGTACCACATAATGGTGCTCGTCCTCCAAAACGTCGTCGTGTATAATCATAGCATTTTATAGTACACAACTTTTCGTTTAAGAGGGAGTAACTAAATGATTGAGTTTGAAAAACCAATAATAACAAAAATTGATGAAAATAAAGATTACGGCAGATTTGTCATCGAACCACTAGAACGTGGCTACGGTACAACTCTAGGAAACTCTCTTCGTCGTGTGCTTCTGTCTTCACTTCCAGGTGCAGCAGTCACATCAATCAAAATTGATGGAGTATTACACGAATTTGATACTATCCCAGGTGTACGTGAAGATGTGATGCAAATCATCCTTAATGTAAAAGGACTTGCTGTGAAATCTTACGTCGAAGACGAAAAGATTATCGAACTAGACGTTGAAGGTCCTGCAGAAATTACTGCCGGAGATATTTTAACAGATAGTGATATCGAAATTGTAAACCCTGACCATTATCTTTTCACAATTGCTGAAGGTCACAGTTTGAAAGCAACAATGACAGTTGCTAAAAACCGAGGTTATGTTCCAGCAGAAGGAAATAAAAAAGATGATGCACCAGTGGGAACATTGGCTGTAGATTCAATCTATACACCAGTGAAAAAAGTTAATTATCAAGTTGAACCTGCTCGTGTAGGTAGTAACGATGGCTTTGATAAATTAACTATTGAAATCATGACAAATGGCACAATCATTCCTGAGGATGCTCTTGGTCTTTCAGCTCGCGTCTTAATTGAACACTTAAACTTGTTTACTGATTTAACAGAGGTTGCTAAAGCAACTGAAGTAATGAAGGAAACAGAGAAAGTGAACGATGAGAAAGTGCTTGACCGGACAATTGAGGAACTTGATTTGTCAGTGCGCTCATATAACTGTTTAAAACGTGCTGGAATTAATACAGTATTTGATTTAACAGAAAAAACTGAGCCTGAAATGATGAAAGTCCGAAACTTAGGACGTAAGAGTCTTGAAGAAGTTAAAATCAAACTTGCCGATCTAGGTCTTGGATTAAAAAACGATAAATAAAATAGGAGGACATAATGGCTTACCGTAAACTAGGACGCACTAGCTCACAACGTAAGGCAATGCTTCGTGATTTGACAACCGATCTTATTATCAACGAATCAATTGTAACTACTGAAGCACGTGCTAAAGAAATCCGTAAAACAGTTGAAAAAATGATTACTCTAGGTAAACGTGGTGATTTACATGCTCGTCGTCAAGCTGCTGCTTATGTACGTAATGAAATTGCATCAGAAAACTATGATGAAGCTTCTGATAAATATACATCAACAACAGCTCTTCAAAACCTTTTTGACGACATCGCACCTCGTTATGCTGAACGTAACGGAGGATACACTCGTATTCTTAAAACAGAACCACGCCGTGGCGATGCTGCCCCAATGGCAATTATTGAATTAGTATAATTTTTATCAATTTTGTTGAGTGTTATGATGATGGAATCAATCGATTCTTAGTCTAGCTCTGGTCTACCGCTGAGAATTATTCTCAGCGGGAACACTCATCATATATTGTTAAATAGGTAACGCTTGTTTACGAAATGCAAACAATTTTGTTTATATTTCGTAAGCAGGCGTTTTATGCATTATTATATTTATTGGATATTTTCGATGAGCAAAGAATTTAATCGCTAGACTACATTTCTCAATAGTGGTTATATAATTTCTCTTAATTGAATATAGAGGAATAGTTATGTCTATACTAAATTTATAAAATACAAAAATAGTATTGACAGGAAGTAGAAATATTTAGTATAATGAATAAGTTGTCTCGAGAGAGCAGTTTCTATTAGCGCGTAGTTAACAACTTAAAAAAAGTAGTTGACAAAGCAGAATAAGTTTGCTAGAATATAGAAGTTGTCTCAAGAGAGGCAAAGACCTTTGAAAACTGAACAAGACGAACGAATGTGCAGGGTGGATTTACATTGTAAATCCGTCAATGACAAAAAAACAATAAATCTGTCAGCGAGACAGAAAAGAGCAAAGCTCAAACTTTTAATGAGAGTTTGATCCTGGCTCAGGACGAACGCTGGCGGCGTGCCTAATACATGCAAGTAGAACGCTGAGGTTTGGTGTTTACACTAGACTGATGAGTTGCGAACGGGTGAGTAACGCGTAGGTAACCTGCCTCATAGCGGGGGATAACTATTGGAAACGATAGCTAATACCGCATAAGAGTAATTAACACATGTTAGTTATTTAAAAGGAGCAATTGCTTCACTGTGAGATGGACCTGCGTTGTATTAGCTAGTTGGTGAGGTAAAGGCTCACCAAGGCGACGATACATAGCCGACCTGAGAGGGTGATCGGCCACACTGGGACTGAGACACGGCCCAGACTCCTACGGGAGGCAGCAGTAGGGAATCTTCGGCAATGGACGGAAGTCTGACCGAGCAACGCCGCGTGAGTGAAGAAGGTTTTCGGATCGTAAAGCTCTGTTGTTAGAGAAGAACGTTGGTAGGAGTGGAAAATCTATCAAGTGACGGTAACTAACCAGAAAGGGACGGCTAACTACGTGCCAGCAGCCGCGGTAATACGTAGGTCCCGAGCGTTGTCCGGATTTATTGGGCGTAAAGCGAGCGCAGGCGGTTCTTTAAGTCTGAAGTTAAAGGCAGTGGCTTAACCATTGTACGCTTTGGAAACTGGAGGACTTGAGTGCAGAAGGGGAGAGTGGAATTCCATGTGTAGCGGTGAAATGCGTAGATATATGGAGGAACACCGGTGGCGAAAGCGGCTCTCTGGTCTGTAACTGACGCTGAGGCTCGAAAGCGTGGGGAGCAAACAGGATTAGATACCCTGGTAGTCCACGCCGTAAACGATGAGTGCTAGGTGTTAGGCCCTTTCCGGGCTTAGTGCCGCAGCTAACGCATTAAGCACTCCGCCTGGGGAGTACGACCGCAAGGTTGAAACTCAAAGGAATTGACGGGGGCCCGCACAAGCGGTGGAGCATGTGGTTTAATTCGAAGCAACGCGAAGAACCTTACCAGGTCTTGACATCCTTCTGACCGGCCTAGAGATAGGCTTTCTCTTCGGAGCAGAAGTGACAGGTGGTGCATGGTTGTCGTCAGCTCGTGTCGTGAGATGTTGGGTTAAGTCCCGCAACGAGCGCAACCCCTATTGTTAGTTGCCATCATTAAGTTGGGCACTCTAGCGAGACTGCCGGTAATAAACCGGAGGAAGGTGGGGATGACGTCAAATCATCATGCCCCTTATGACCTGGGCTACACACGTGCTACAATGGTTGGTACAACGAGTCGCAAGCCGGTGACGGCAAGCTAATCTCTTAAAGCCAATCTCAGTTCGGATTGTAGGCTGCAACTCGCCTACATGAAGTCGGAATCGCTAGTAATCGCGGATCAGCACGCCGCGGTGAATACGTTCCCGGGCCTTGTACACACCGCCCGTCACACCACGAGAGTTTGTAACACCCGAAGTCGGTGAGGTAACCTTTTAGGAGCCAGCCGCCTAAGGTGGGATAGATGATTGGGGTGAAGTCGTAACAAGGTAGCCGTATCGGAAGGTGCGGCTGGATCACCTCCTTTCTAAGGATAAGGAAACCTGCCATTTGCGTCTTGTTTAGTTTTGAGAGGTCTTGTGGGGCCTTAGCTCAGCTGGGAGAGCGCCTGCTTTGCACGCAGGAGGTCAGCGGTTCGATCCCGCTAGGCTCCATTGAATCG
This sequence comes from Streptococcus sp. FDAARGOS_522, assembly GCF_003812445.1. Classification (NCBI taxonomy): domain Bacteria; kingdom Bacillati; phylum Bacillota; class Bacilli; order Lactobacillales; family Streptococcaceae; genus Streptococcus; species Streptococcus sp. FDAARGOS_522. The sequence goes on along the minus strand of NZ_CP033808.1, from coordinate 1,453,285 downwards.
AAAGGTTCAAATTGTTCATTGAAAATTGAATATCTATATCAAATTCCACGATCTAGAAATAGATTGTAGAAAGTAACAAGAAAATAAACCGAAAACGCTGTGAATATTTAATGAGTTTTCTAGTTTTAAAGAAACTAGGTTAATAAGGTTAAGTTAATAAGGGCGCACGGTGGATGCCTTGGCACTAGAAGCCGAAGAAGGACGTGACTAACGACGAAATGCTTTGGGGAGCTGTAAGTAAGCGCTGATCCAGAGATGTCCGAATGGGGGAACCCACTAGTTAATGACTAGTATCCATATCTGTTAAGGATATGAGAAGGAAGACGCAGTGAACTGAAACATCTAAGTAGCTGCAGGAAGAGAAAGCAAAAGCGATTGCCTTAGTAGCGGCGAGCGAAACGGCAGGAGGGCAAACCGAAGTGTTTACACTTCGGGTTGTAGGACTGCGATATAGGATTAATCATTATAGAAGAATTACCTGGGAAGGTAAGCCAAAGAGAGTAACAGCCTCGTATTTAAATGATAGATTAACCTTAGCAGTATCCTGAGTACGGCGAGACACGCGAAATCTCGTCGGAATCTGGGAGGACCATCTCCCAACCCTAAATACTCTCTAGTGACCGATAGTGAACCAGTACCGTGAGGGAAAGGTGAAAAGCACCCCGGGAGGGGAGTGAAATAGAACCTGAAACCGTGTGCCTACAACAAGTTCGAGCCCGTTAATGGGTGAGAGCGTGCCTTTTGTAGAATGAACCGGCGAGTTACGATATGATGCGAGGTTAAGT
>NZ_CP033808.1:1185000-1447500 GCF_003812445.1 Streptococcus sp. FDAARGOS_522 | reverse complement strand
AAACCTTGTTAAATCAAGGTCTGTTTGCTTTTAAAAGTGACATGTTATTTTTCTAAAAATGAGATTATTGGGATTCCTCATTCTAAGTTACTTTGTTTATATGTACCTTTACTTAAGGTTTATTTTCATTATTTTTAATTTAATATTTTGGAGTATGTATGCTCCATTATAGTATTTTCGAAGACATCTTTAAAAGGACTGTAGAAGTTAAAATATTTTAACCTAGTATCTAACGTCATATATTGGTACATAGTTTTAAGTATCCTTTTGATAACCTTGTACATATGAAATAGGCTAGATATTTTTAGTGAACTAAATGTAAGTTTATTGCTTGTATTAGGCGGGATAACAATATTGTTGTTTTTATTCTTTCTGAGTAATGGTTTATTAATCATGTAATTATTCTGGTATCAAATGATACTTTTAATATTCCAGTTTGTCAATAAATCATCAATGTAATTCTTTTCATCAAAAGCGATCCCTTTATCTAGTTGATTTAATATGTTAACTTGATGATTGTTCTTCTTGCTTAATATATGGGATAATAATTATCTTAAATTGACACTTGGAGCATTCAATCACGTGATGTAATAACTAAAAATTGTTTAAAATTTAAGGATGTATTTCTTGTTGATCTTACTATCTGATCTAATAATAGTATATAATAAGATTAAAATTTAAACATTGTCTGGAGATGTAGCAAAGGAGATAAAATGACTAAAATTTATCATATGATTTTATGTAATTCTGATATAATGAAGATTTTAGCTATAATAAAATCTCTTCCACTGAATGATTGTTGGCTGTGTGCTGGCACATTGAGAAACTTTGTATGGAATAAACTTTCTGGAATAAATGAGACATTGACATCAGATATTGATGTTGTATTTTTTGATAAAAATATTTCTTATGAAGAAACGGTGGTATTAGAACAACAATTAAAGGATAACTATCCACAGTACGATTGGGAACTTAAAAATGAATTTTACATGAACACTCATTCTCCTAATACCCCAAAGTATACTAGCTCTAAAGATGCTATTTCAAAATTTCCTGAAAAGTGTACTGCAGTGGGAGCAAGGTTAGATGATAGAAATCAACTCGAACTTTACCTCCCTTATGGTGAAGAGGAAATATTAAATTTCATTGTTAGTCCTACGCCATATTTTGAAGAGGATCTATTACGTTATAATGTTTATTTGAAGCGAGTGGATAAGAAGAAATGGAATAATATTTGGCCTCGTTTAACAATCATAAAAAAATGATAACGTTACTGGAGTTGGCTTAACAGCTTTTAAATTTTTAGACTGACAAATAGTATAGACCTTTAATAAGGTCGTTTATCGATAATCATAGTGTACTGTGTTATAATCGTTATAGCATAAAAACACGTTGCAGTTGGTAGTCTGCAAGCGTTCAGTGAACGTCAGTAACCTTCCCTCCAGGTCGTCCATTGCAATTTAATATTTAAAGGAGGGGGCTGTATGAAAATGACAGTCTATTTTGATGGTAATTTTTGGTTGGGTTTGATTGAGTACGATGATGATGGTGATTACAAAGTTTTTCGGTATTTTTTTGGAAAAGAACCTAAAGATGATGATGTTTTTAATTTTATAAATCATAAACTTAATGATTTGATAAAAAAATATGAGTTTGTTAAAACGGATATTTCTCTAAAGCGTACGAATGAACACAAAAAAAGTCCTAAAAGAATGCAAAGAGAAATTAATAGAGAAAAACGTAAGCCAGTAGTATCTACAAAAGCGCAATTGGCGATGAAAACTATTCATATGAGTATAAAAAACGAACGTCAATTAAGTCAGAAATGTAAGAAAAATGAGTTAAGAAAACATCGGTACCAATTAAAACAAGAAAAACGTTACCAAAAGAAAAAAGGACATTGATTGTGTCATCATATAAAAAGCTTGAGAGTGTCATCTCAAGCTTTTTATATGTTAACTAATATGAGTCACTAAATAGTCTGATAATGCTCAATTAATGTGTTTGGGGAAAAAATCATTTCCTTAAAGGACACCATTGTCATGTTGTTATCACCTTACTTTTTTTATACTTAGTATATGTTTAAGAAAGGAATAAGTTGTTTTGAGAGATTTTGAGGAGTTGTTTGATAAAGTAAAGCCAATCGTAATGAAGCTGAGAAGAAATTATTTTGTTCAACTTTGGGAATATGATGATTGGATTCAAGAAGGACGTATTGTACTTTTTAGGTTGCTTGAAGAGCATCCGTATTTATTGGATAATGAAAGCAAACTATTCATTTACTTTAAAACAAAATTTTCAAATTATTTAAACGATGTATTAAGACACCAAGATTGTCAAAAGCGACAATTTAATAAAATGCCTTATGAAGAAATAAGTGAAGTTAGTCACTATGTTAAGAGTAAAGGACTAGTTTTAGATGACTATATTGCTTATCGTGATACTTTAACAAAAGTGGAAGAAACTTTGTCAGATATTGATAAAGAAAAATTTGAAAAACTGATTAGTGGTGAACGTTTTGCGGGGAAGAAACAATTCATACGAGATATTCAACCTTTTTTCAATGCTTTTAAAGCGGATTAATCGATTTTATTTCTGCAGTAGATAGCTGCAGAATTTTTTTATAGGGAAAGTTCGCTGATATATTCCTGTGAAAGCCTTTGTTTTTTGTTATAATATAATAAAATGCTTGTGAGGTGTCAGTATGAGTAAAGTTCGTTTATATATCGCTCGTCATGGTAAAACAATGTTTAATACAATTGGTCGCGCTCAGGGGTGGAGTGATACTCCTTTAACTACTTTTGGAGAACTCGGGATTAAAGAGCTTGGTTTGGGACTAAAGGCTTCAAATATTAGTTTTAAAGAGGCTTTTTCTAGTGATAGTGGACGTACTTTACAAACTATGGAAATTATTCTCAGGGAAGTGCAACAAGAAAATATTCCCTATACGAGAGATAAACGAATCCGCGAGTGGTGCTTTGGTAGTTTGGATGGAGGATATGATGGCGACCTTTTTAATGGCGTTCTGCCTCGAGTTTCAAACGGAGATATGAGCCATTTGACACACGAAGAAATTGCTAATTTGATTTGTCAAGTTGATACGGCTGGCTGGGCAGAACCGTGGGCAATATTGAGTAACCGTATTCTGTCAGGCTTCACTGCTATAGCTAAAAAAATAGAGGATATTGGGGGAGGTAATGCGATTGTTGTCAGTCATGGGATGACTATTGCGACTTTTTTATGGTTAATCGACCATAGTACCCCTCGTAGTTTAGGCTTAGATAATGGTAGTGTCTCAGTCGTTGATTTTGAAGATGGAACATTTTCTATTCAATCTATTGGGGATATGTCCTATCGAGAAAAAGGAAGAGAAATTTTAGAAAAAACATTGCAATGAAAAAAAATAAAATTATCCGATTCAGTTTAGTTGGTGTTCTACTTGCGATACTATGCTTTAGTCTTTTTGCTTTATTGAAGCCTAACAGTCAACAATCATCATCTCAAAAGTTGAGGAATGAGGATATAAAAAAGATATCCTCTCAAAAAAGAAATAAGAAATTACAATTACCAGCTGTATCATCAAAAGATTGGAACTTGATTTTGGTCAATCGTGACCATAAACATGAAGAATTAAGTCCAGATGTGGTTCCTGTTGAAAATATTTATTTGGATAAACGTATTACGAAGCAAGCTACTCAGTTTTTAGAGGCTGCTAGAGCAATTGATTCACGAGAACATTTAATTTCGGGTTATCGTAGTGTTGCCTATCAGGAGAAGTTGTTCAATTCTTATGTTACTCAAGAGATGACTAGTAACCCTAATTTGACGAGGGGACAAGCAGAAAAGTTGGTAAAAACTTACTCTCAGCCTGCAGGTGCTAGTGAACACCAGACTGGATTAGCGATGGATATGAGTACTGTAGATTCTTTGAATGAGAGCGATCCTAGAGTAGTCAGTCAGTTGAAAAAGATAGCTCCACAATATGGTTTTGTCTTACGGTTTCCGGATGGTAAAACAGCAGAAACAGGGGTAGGTTATGAAGATTGGCATTACCGCTATGTTGGGGTAGAGTCTGCAAAATATATGGCCAAACATCATTTAACATTAGAAGAATACATAACTTTATTAAAGGAGAATAACCAATGAGGAAACGTTTTTCCTTGCTAAATTTTATTGTTGTTACTTTTATTTTCTTTTTCTTTATTCTTTTTCCGCTTTTAAACCATAAGGGAAAAGTAGATGCTAATTCTAGGCAGAGTGTTACCTACACCAAAGAAGAATTTATACAAAAAATTGTGCCAGATGCGCAAGATCTAGGAAAGTCGTACGGTATTCGTCCTTCATTTATTATTGCACAGGCGGCTTTGGATTCTGATTTCGGAGAGAAAATATTAGCTAATAAGTATCATAATCTGTTTGGTTTGCTTGCAGAACCAGGAACGCCCTCAATTACCTTAAATGATAGTAGTACAGGAAAAAAACAGGAAAAGCAATTTACTCATTATAAATCTTGGAAGTATTCAATGTATGATTACCTTGCTCATATAAAATCTGGAGCGACAGGCAAAAAAGATTCATATACTATAATGGTGTCTGTTAAAAATCCAAAAACTTTAGTGCAAAAATTACAAGATAGTGGTTTTGATAATGACAAAAAGTACGCTAAAAAAATGACGGAAATCATTGATTTGTATGATTTAACAAGATATGATAAGTGATATTAGCACTCTTTGAATAAGAGTGCTAATTTTTGATGTTTTTTCCTTGACTATCTTTTAAAAAGGAGTATAATAAAATCATAGTTAGCAGTCGATGTGTAAGAGTGCTAATTTCAGAAAGACCGAGAGGGGTGATGTTTTTGTGATTACACAACGTCAAAATGATATTTTGAATTTAATCGTTGAGTTATTTACACAAACTCATGAACCAGTAGGGTCTAAAGCTTTACAGAGAACGATTGATTCTAGTAGCGCCACTATTCGTAATGATATGGCAAAACTAGAGAAGTTGGGGTTATTGGAAAAAGCACACACTTCTAGTGGACGGATGCCGAGTCCAGCTGGTTTTAAGTATTTTGTAGAGCACTCCCTTAGACTAGATAGTATTGATGAGCAAGATATTTATCATGTTATAAAAGCTTTTGACTTTGAAGCATTCAAATTAGAAGACATGCTTCAAAAAGCTAGTCATATTTTATCGGAGATGACGGGCTATACATCCGTTATTTTAGATGTGGAGCCAGCTCGTCAACGTTTGACAGGGTTTGATGTTGTTCAGCTTAGCAACCATGATGCTCTAGCAGTCATGACTTTAGATGAATCTAAGCCAGTGACAGTGCAGTTTGCTATTCCAAGAAACTTTTTGACACGTGACTTGATAGCATTTAAAGCTATCGTAGAGGAGCGCTTGCTGGATGGTAGTGTCATAGATATTCATTATAAGTTGAGGACAGAAATTCCTCAGATCGTTCAGAAGTATTTTGTAACTACGGATAATGTTTTACAACTATTTGATTATGTTTTTTCAGAGCTGTTTCTGGAAACGGTATTTGTAGCTGGCAAGGTAAATTCTTTAACGTATTCAGATCTATCAACGTATCAGTTTTTGGATAATGAGCAGCAAGTAGCGATTTCTTTGAGGCAAAGTCTGAAAGAGGGTGAGATGGCTTCTGTCCAAGTGGCAGATAGTCAAGAAGCCGCACTTGCAGATGTGTCAGTTTTAACTCACAAATTTTTGATTCCTTACCGTGGATTTGGACTCCTGAGTTTGATTGGTCCTATTGATATGGATTATCGTAGGTCTGTTAGTTTGGTAAACATTATCGGAAAGGTATTGGCTGCTAAATTAGGTGATTATTATCGATACCTAAATTCTAACCATTATGAAGTTCACTGATAATGGCAGTATTCAATAAGTTATTTAAAAGGAGGCACTCAGTGTCAGAAGAAATTAAAAAAGACGATTTACAGGAAGAAGTGGAAGCCACTGAAACTGAAGAGACAGTTGAGGAAGTTATTGAAGAAATTCCTGAAAAATCAGAGTTAGAACTCGCAAACGAGCGTGCTGATGAGTTTGAAAATAAATACTTGCGAGCTCATGCAGAAATGCAGAATATACAACGTCGCTCTAGTGAAGAACGTCAACAACTTCAACGCTATCGTTCTCAGGATCTGGCAAAAGCAATCTTACCATCGCTTGACAATCTAGAACGTGCCTTGGCTGTTGAAGGGTTGACAGATGATGTTAAAAAAGGTTTAGAAATGACTCGTGATAGCCTTATTCAAGCACTAAAGGAAGAAGGCGTAGAAGAAGTAGAAGTCGACTCATTTGACCACAACTTTCATATGGCAGTTCAGACTCTCCCAGCCGATGATGAACATCCAGCCGATAGCATTGCAGAAGTCTTTCAAAAGGGATATAAATTGCACGAGCGTCTGCTAAGACCAGCGATGGTAGTTGTCTATAACTAAGGTAAATGAGTTTTCGTTTTTGTCCGTAATGACAGTAAACTAGATAGCAAGTTAGAAGCTATTCAGCTTGCTGATTAAACTATAGTGATTGCTTAGAATTGGAAGTAAAATAATTCGAGTGCTTACTAAGATAAATTGAAATAAAAAGTAATAAAGTATTATAAAATAAGAGGTATTAACATGTCTAAAATTATTGGTATTGACTTAGGTACAACAAACTCAGCAGTAGCAGTTCTTGAAGGGACTGAATCAAAAATCATTGCTAACCCAGAAGGCAATCGTACAACTCCTTCAGTAGTATCATTCAAAAATGGTGAAATTATCGTGGGTGATGCTGCAAAACGTCAAGCGGTAACAAATCCAGATACTGTTATCTCTATCAAATCAAAGATGGGAACTTCTGAAAAAGTTTCTGCAAATGGTAAAGAATATACTCCTCAAGAAATTTCAGCAATGATTCTTCAATACCTTAAAGGTTATGCTGAAGACTATCTTGGAGAAAAAGTAGAAAAAGCAGTTATTACTGTTCCAGCTTACTTCAACGATGCACAACGTCAGGCAACTAAAGACGCTGGTAAAATTGCAGGTCTTGAAGTAGAACGTATCGTTAACGAACCAACAGCAGCCGCACTTGCTTATGGTATGGACAAGACTGACAAGGATGAAAAAATCTTAGTTTTTGACCTTGGTGGTGGTACATTTGACGTATCAATCCTTGAATTAGGTGATGGTGTCTTCGACGTTCTTGCAACAGCAGGTGATAACAAACTTGGTGGTGACGACTTTGACCAGAAAATTATTGATTTCTTGGTAGAAGAATTCAAGAAAGAAAATGGTATTGATCTTTCTCAAGACAAAATGGCTCTTCAACGCTTGAAAGATGCTGCTGAAAAAGCTAAAAAAGACCTTTCAGGTGTAACTCAAACTCAAATTTCATTACCGTTCATCACTGCTGGTTCTGCTGGTCCTCTTCACTTGGAGATGAGCTTATCACGTGCTAAATTTGACGATCTCACTCGTGACCTTGTTGAACGTACGAAAACTCCAGTTCGTCAAGCTCTTTCAGATGCAGGCTTGTCATTGTCAGAAATTGATGAAGTTATCCTCGTTGGTGGATCAACACGTATCCCAGCAGTTGTTGAAGCTGTAAAAGCTGAAACTGGTAAAGAACCAAATAAATCTGTTAACCCTGATGAAGTGGTTGCTATGGGTGCTGCTATCCAAGGTGGTGTTATCACTGGGGATGTGAAAGACGTTGTACTTCTTGACGTAACACCATTGTCACTTGGTATCGAAACAATGGGTGGTGTCTTCACTAAATTGATCGACCGCAACACAACAATCCCAACATCTAAATCACAAGTCTTCTCAACAGCAGCAGACAACCAACCAGCCGTTGATATCCATGTTCTTCAAGGTGAACGCCCAATGGCAGCAGATAACAAAACACTCGGTCGCTTCCAATTGACTGATATCCCAGCTGCACCTCGTGGAATCCCACAAATTGAAGTAACATTTGATATCGATAAAAATGGTATTGTATCTGTTAAAGCTAAAGATCTCGGTACTCAAAAAGAACAACACATTGTTATCCAATCTAATTCAGGATTAACTGATGAAGAAATTGATAAAATGATGAAAGATGCTGAAGCAAATGCTGAAGCAGATGCAAAACGTAAAGAAGAAGTTGATCTTAAAAATGAAGTTGACCAAGCCATCTTTGCAACAGAAAAAACTATTAAAGAAACTGAAGGCAAAGGCTTTGATACAGAACGTGATGCAGCGCAATCAGCACTTGATGAGTTGAAAAAAGCTCAAGAATCAGGTAACCTTGACGACATGAAAGCTAAACTTGAAGCTCTTAACGAAAAAGCACAAGCTCTTGCAGTTAAACTTTACGAACAAGCGGCTGCAGCACAACAAGCAGCTCAAGGGGCTGAAGGTGCACAATCAGCTGATTCATCAAGCAAGGGTGATGATGTTGTAGATGGCGAATTCACTGAGAAATAATTATTAATATTGTTCAGATTCATTTGAATATAAGCATGAAAACTATACTAGCATAGTAAAGTTCTTCGTGATAGGGGTTGCTCAATAATCTAGATAAGTTTCAGATTACATAAGCTAATTTCGCTATCACTAAATAAAAACATATTAATAATAAATAGGCGGGGCGCCTCGCTCCGTCTGTTTTATTAAGTGTCATATATATGTTAACTATTTAGAGCTGTAACTGGGCAAGAATAATTGTTAATCTCTTCAAGTGTAGTATATGAACAAAATATAAAGGATTAGATAATGAACAATACAGAATTTTATGATCGTCTTGGCGTTTCAAAAGATGCTTCTCAGGACGAAATAAAAAAAGCTTACCGTAGGATGTCTAAGAAATACCATCCAGATATTAATAAGGAGACGGGAGCAGAGGAAAAATATAAAGAGGTTCAAGAAGCTTATGAAACCTTGAGTGATACACAAAAACGTGCTGCCTATGATCAATATGGCGCTGCTGGGGCAAATGGCGGTTTTGGTGGCTTCGATGGTGGCGGTTTTGGTGGCTTCGATGGTGGTGGCTTTGGTGGTTTTGAAGACATCTTCTCAAGCTTTTTTGGTGGAGGAGGGATGCGCAATCCTAATGCACCACGTCAAGGAGATGACCTACAATATCGTGTTAATTTAAGTTTTGAAGAAGCTATCTTTGGAGCTGAAAAAGAAGTATCTTATAATCGGGAGTCATCATGTCATACTTGTTCAGGAAGTGGAGCTAAGCCAGGTACTAGCCCTGTGACTTGTCAAAAGTGTCATGGTTCGGGTGTGATTAATGTTGATACACAAACACCTCTAGGAACAATGCGTCGCCAAGTGACTTGTGATGTTTGTCAGGGTAGTGGTCAAGAAATCAAAGAGAAATGTCCAACATGTCATGGAACTGGTCATGAGAAGAAGACGCATAAAGTATCAGTTAAAATACCTGCAGGAGTTGAAACTGGGCAACAAATTCGTTTAACAGGACAAGGTGAAGCTGGCTTCAATGGTGGTCCTTATGGTGATCTCTTTGTTATTATTAACGTTCTCCCAAGCCAACAGTTTGAGCGTAATGGATCAACAATTTATTATACTTTGAATATTAGCTTTGTCCAAGCTGCTTTGGGTGATACAATTGATATACCTACTGTCCATGGAGCGGTAGAAATGTCAATTCCTGCTGGTACTCAGACAGGAAAAACGTTTCGTCTTCGCGGAAAAGGTGCCCCTAAACTTCGAGGGGGTGGACAAGGTGATCAGCATGTTACTGTTAACATCGTAACTCCTACTAAATTGAATGATGCTCAAAAAGAGGCATTGCACGCTTTTGCAGAGGCAAGTGGAGATAAGATGGTACATCCGAAGAAGAAAGGTTTCTTTGATAAAGTCAAAGATGCTTTAGATGTTGATTAAAAAATAAAAGTCTAGAATCGAAAGTATTCTAGACTTTTTTGTATTGCTAGAGGGATTGCTTGAACCTAAATTTTACAGTACAATGAATCTAATATTGTAGGGGGACAATTTTTATGGTAACCAAAGTTGAAGAGATTCGCTCATATTTGATAGCTTCTATACAAAATGGTAAGTTGGCTCCAGGAGATCGCCTACCATCTATAAGACAGTTAGCTAATCAATTTTCCTGTAACAAAGATACAGTGCAACGAGTTTTGATGGAATTGCGTTTTGATAATTATATCTATGCAAAGCCTAGGTCAGGCTATTACGTCTTTGATTCTCATCAAGAGGAAGTTGAAGAAGGGGTTAGTTTACCAAACTCTGAGATTGCAAATATAGCTTATGATGATTTTAGATTGTGTTTGAATGAGACCCTTATTGGTAGGGAAGATTACCTTTTCAATTATTACTATCGTCAAGAAGGTCTTCTTGATTTAAGTAAAGCAGTGGCTAAATTAATGGAAGAAACAGGGGTCTATGTTCCCCTTGATGATATTGTTATTACGGCTGGTACTCAACAGGCATTATTTATTTTGACACAGGTTACCTTTCCAAATCGAAAATCTCGAGTTTTAATAGAAGAACCGACCTATCCTCGTATGATTGAACTAATCAAAACACAAAATTTACCCTATGAAACTATTTCTCGAGGTACTCATGGAATTGATTTTCAGCGTTTAGAGGAGATTTTCCAGACACAATCAATTAAGTTTTTTTATGTTATACCTCGCATGCATAATCCTTTGGGAACATCCTATAATCCGGTAGAGATGAAAAGATTAATAGAGATGGCAGAGAAGTATGATGTTTATATTGTGGAAGATGACTATATGTCTGATTTTGCAAGTCAGTCACCATTACATTATTATGATACTCACGGGCGTGTTATTTATCTAAAATCTTTTTCAAAGGCTATTTTCCCTGCTTTAAGATTAGCTGCGATTTGTTTACCACAAGCTTTAAAATCAACATTTATGGCTTACAAGAAGTTGATGGATTATGATACTAATCTGATTTTACAAAAAGCATTAGCGCTTTATATTGAAAATGGCCTTTATGCTAAGAATAGTCAATATTTGAAATATCGTTATCAGAAAGACCTTGCAAATTCAAAATCTATTTTAGCTGATCACCCTAATCTACCCTCATATAGTTTACATCACGATAGTGTATTATTTGATTGTTCGAAACTCGATAACTTTAAAATATTACGGCAATACGGCGATACTTTGGAAAATTATTTTTGTCAAAAATCGCATCAATCTCTCTTACAAGTAAAAAATGATTCCTGCTTAAAGCAGTTCTTGGGATCGTTGTAGTATAATTGTAGGGGGACAGTTTAAAATAGATAATATAGTTTTCATAAATGAAAGGTGGTAAAATAAACCCATGACAAGGTATAAGGCACAGATTTCTTATGATGGTTCAGCTTTTTCAGGCTTCCAAAGACAACCAAATTGTAGGACAGTTCAAGAAGAAATTGAGAGAACTCTTAAGCGCCTAAATAGCGGGAACGATGTGATAATCCATGGTGCTGGTCGCACAGATGTTGGTGTTCATGCTTATGGACAAGTTATCCATTTTGATTTACCACAGGCGCGTGATGTAGAAAAATTACGCTTTGGTTTAGATACACAGTGTCCAGACGATATTGATATTGTCAAAGTAGAGCAAGTGTCTGATGATTTTCATTGTCGATATGATAAACACATTAAAACTTATGAGTTTTTAGTGGATATCGGTAGGCCGAAAAATCCTATGATGAGAAACTATGCAACACATTACCCTTATCCTGTCATTATTGAGCTTATGCAAGAAGCTATTAAAGATTTAGTAGGTACCCATGACTTTACAGGCTTTACTGCTTCAGGTACGAGTGTAGAAAATAAAGTACGTACTATTTTTGATGCGAAAATTCAGTTTGAAGCGTCTAAAAATCTTTTAATTTTTACCTTTACAGGAAATGGTTTTTTGTATAAACAGGTGCGTAATATGGTTGGTACCCTGCTAAAAATTGGTAATGGACGCATGCCTATTAGCCAAATCAAAACAATTTTACAGGCTAAAAATCGGGATTTAGCAGGTCCAACTGCGGCAGGAAATGGTTTATATTTGAAGGAGATTATTTATGAAGACGAGGAATGTTTTAGCAATTTCAGGAAATGATATTTTCTCTGGCGGCGGCTTGCATGCAGATTTAGCAACTTACGTTGTTAATAAATTACATGGTTTTGTGGCAGTAACATGCTTAACAGCAATGTCAGATAAAGGGTTTGAAGTCATTCCTATAGAGGCATCTATACTAAAGCAGCAACTAGAAAGTTTAAAAGATGTAGAGTTTGGGTCTATTAAACTAGGATTGCTTCCCAATGTAGAAACAGCACAAGTTGTTTTGGAATTTGTAAAATCAAAACAAGAATGTCCAGTAGTCTTAGACACAGTCTTAGTTTGTAAAGAAAATCATGATTTAGAAGTTAGCCAATTACGTGAGCAGCTAATTGCGTTTTTCCCATATGCTGATGTGATTACTCCTAATTTAGTAGAGGCTCAATTATTGACGGGTCTTTCGATTGAAAACTTAGATCAAATGAAAATTGCTGCTGAGAAACTTTACGATATGGGAGCTAAACATGTTGTTATCAAAGGGGGCAACCGTTTAAATGCTGAAGAGGCTACAGACCTTTACTATGATGGTGAACGTTTTGAAACCTATGTTTTTCCTGTAGTAGATGCCAATAATACAGGTGCTGGATGTACATTTGCGTCAAGTATTGCCAGCCAATTAGCTATGGGTAAAAATGTAGAAGATGCAGTCAAAATGTCTAAAGGTTTCGTCTATCAAGCTATTAAAGCATCGGATAAGTACGGAGTTGTCCAACATTTTTAGGAGATTTTAATGAGGAAAGAGAAAACTAGTCAATTGGTTCAATTGGCAATTGTAACAGCTATATCTATTGTATTGGGGATGTTTATAAGTATTCCGACACCAACAGGTTTTTTGACATTACTAGATGCTGGAATATTCTTTGCTGCCTTTTACTTTGGCAAAAAAGAAGGGGCTGTGGTAGGTGCCTTAGCTGGTTTTTTAATTGATTTATTGAAAGGTTATCCCAATTGGATGTTCTTTAGTTTATTGATTCATGGGACGCAAGGGTATTTAGCGGGTTTACCAGGTAGAAGACGTCTTTTAGGTCTTATTAGTGCAACTCTTGTTATGGTATTAGGTTATGCTATAGCTAGTGGATTGATGTATGGTTGGGGAGCTGTTCTACCAGATATTCCTGGCAATATTATGCAAAATATGGTTGGTATGGTTGTTGGTTTTGCTCTTAATAAGTCTCTAGAAAGAGTGAAGAAATGATACTAGATTATAATAAGTTAAAGCAGGAAACTAAAGCTATTGTAGTTGATATTATTGAACGTAGCGCTCTTAAAAAAGGTCAAATTTTTGTACTAGGTCTATCATCTAGTGAGGTTTCTGGTGGTTTAATTGGAAAAAATTCTAGTTCTGAAATTGGTGAAATTATCGTTGAAGTTATCCTCAAAGAGTTACATTCACGCGGCATCTATTTAGCAGTTCAAGGTTGTGAACATGTTAATAGGGCGTTGGTTGTTGAAGCAGAATTGGCTGAACGTCAACAGTTGGAAGTCGTTAATGTTGTTCCTAATCTACATGCTGGCGGTAGTGGTCAGGTTGCAGCTTTTAAGTTGATGACATCACCAGTTGAGGTTGAAGAAATTGTGGCACATGCTGGAATTGATATTGGAGATACTTCTATTGGAATGCATATCAAGAGAGTACAAGTTCCCTTGATTCCAATTAGTCGTGAGTTGGGAGGAGCACACGTTACAGCACTAGCTAGTCGTCCTAAATTAATTGGCGGTGCTAGAGCAGGATATACGAGCGATCCAATCCGTAAATTTTAAATTAAACCTCTGCTCTGCAGAGGTTTATTATTTATCTCAACGAGAGTGGTTATTGGAGAAATTGTACGTTGGTAAGTCAATACCTTCTTCAAGAATAGCTTTTTGATAAAGTTTGTAAAATTCAGCATAGATGTCAAACTGAGCACCGTTTTGCGTGAAGATATTAATACGATAAACAAATTGACCATTAGCATTGGTTGTAGGACCAAAAACAGTAGGCTCTCCAACGATAGCAGGGTGTTTTGAAACATACTCTTCATTGATTTTTGTTACAATATCAGAAATCTGATCAAGGTTTGTATGAACAAATAAAGGAATATCAATTTGAGCACGCATATTGCTACGAGACTTATTGCTGACAATTGTAATATTACGATTAGGAATGAAGTGCAAGGTTCCATCGAAATCATGAATTTGTGTGGTGCGTATCCCAACATTAGTAACAGTGCCTGATACAGTACCAACATTAATAATATCACCAACATCAAATTGGTTTTCTAGCAGAATAAAAAAGCCATTGACAACATCTGATAAGAAGCCTTGAGCACCAAGTCCAATAGCAACCCCAGCAATACCAGCCCCAGCTAATAAACTAGAAATTGGAACGCCCAATATACTTAAAATCCAATAGAATAGAAAGAAATAAAGGGTATAGTTTAAAACATTGTGAGAAAGTTTAGCTAATGTTTTTTGACGAGCTACTTTTTGTCTAGAAAAGGCGAGTGAGCGATTAACAGTCTTTTCGAAAAGATAATTGATGACTTGCCTAACGATAACGAATGCAATGATTAATAATAAGATTGATATTAGTTTGGTGAAGAAAGTAAATAAAACTTCCTCTACATTAAGATGGTCTATAAATTTTTCTAAAGTAATCATAGTAATAGTCTAGTAAAAAAAAAGCCATAGAGCAAGTATTTTAAAAGCTTATCGTTAAGCAGTTTAAAGCTTCTTTTTTGCATAAAAACTTTGTAAAACGTTTTAAATTATGGTAAACTAAACTGTATCTAAATAATTTTAAGGAGAAATGACTTAATGTCTACATCATTTGAAAATAAAGCTACAAACCGTGGTATTATCACATTTACAATTAGTCAAGATGAGATCAAGCCAGCTCTTGATCAAGCATTCAACAAAGTAAAAAAAGATTTGAACGTTCCAGGATTCCGTAAAGGACATATGCCTCGTACAGTTTTCAACCAAAAATTTGGTGAAGAAGCACTCTACGAAAATGCATTGAATTTAGTGTTGCCAAAGGCTTACGAAGCAGCTGTTGCAGAACTTGGTTTAGACGTTGTTGCTCAACCAAAAATTGATGTTGTATCAATGGAAAAAGGTCAAGATTGGAAGTTGACAGCTGAAGTTGTTACAAAACCAGAAGTTAAACTTGGAGATTACAAAGACCTTTCAGTAGAAGTTG
The DNA here is from genome assembly GCF_003812445.1 of Streptococcus sp. FDAARGOS_522. Taxonomy (NCBI): domain Bacteria; kingdom Bacillati; phylum Bacillota; class Bacilli; order Lactobacillales; family Streptococcaceae; genus Streptococcus; species Streptococcus sp. FDAARGOS_522. The sequence goes on along the minus strand of NZ_CP033808.1, from coordinate 1,432,203 downwards.
ATGCTTCAAAAGAAGTTTCAGATGAAGAAGTTGATGCTAAAGTTGAACGTGAGCGTAACAACCTTGCAGAATTGACTGTTAAAGATGGTGAAGCAGCACAAGGTGATACAGTTGTTATTGACTTTGTAGGTTCAGTTGATGGTGTTGAATTTGATGGTGGTAAAGGAGATAACTTCTCACTTGAACTTGGTTCAGGTCAATTTATCCCAGGATTTGAAGAACAATTAGTAGGTTCTAAAGCTGGTCAAACTGTAGACGTTAATGTAACATTCCCAGAAGATTATCAAGCAGAAGATCTTGCTGGTAAAGATGCTAAATTTGTTACAACAATTCATGAAGTAAAAACTAAAGAAGTTCCAGCACTTGATGATGAACTTGCAAAAGATATTGATGATGAAGTTGAAACACTTGATGAGTTGAAAGCGAAATATCGCAAAGAGCTAGAATCAGCAAAAGAAATTGCATTTGATGATGCAGTTGAAGGTGCAGCAATCGAATTAGCTGTTGCCAATGCAGAAATTGTTGAATTACCAGAAGAAATGGTCCATGATGAAGTACATCGTGCTATGAATGAGTTCATGGGTAATATGCAACGTCAAGGAATTTCACCAGAAATGTACTTCCAATTAACAGGTACAACTGAAGAAGACCTTCATAAGCAATACCAAGCAGATGCTGACAAACGCGTTAAAACTAACCTTGTTATCGAAGCAATTGCAGCTGCAGAAGGCTTTGAAGCAACAGATGAAGAAATCGAAAAAGAAATCACAGATCTTGCTTCAGAATACAATATGGAAGCTGACCAAGTACGCGGTCTACTTTCAGCAGATATGCTTAAACATGATATTGCAATGAAAAAAGCGGTTGACGTTATCACTAGCTCAGCTACTGTAAAATAATTGCTTATTAAATTTTGAAAAGATTGGGCTTCCCAGTCTTTTTATTTGTGATTATTCTTTTGACGAATAGCTAAAAATAGCGTAAAATAGTAAATAGCGAAAATTTGAAAATATGACTTATCTATTTTCTATCTATAAAGAATATTGCTAAACAAAATGATAGTCTTACACAATTAAGGAGAATAACTTTGGAATTAGAAGTATTTGCTGGGCAAGAAAAAAGTGAACTTTCGATGATTGAAGTTGCTCGCGCTATTTTAGAGCAACGTGGTCGTGATAACGAAATGTACTTCAGCGATTTGGTAAATGATATTCAAACCTACCTTGGAAAATCTGACTCAGCAATCCGTGAGTCATTGCCATTTTTCTATTCAGATTTGAATACAGACGGAAGTTTTATTCCACTTGGCGAAAACAAATGGGGACTTCGTTCATGGTATGCTATCGATGAAATTGACGAGGAAATCATCACTCTTGAAGAAGATGAAGATGGCGCTCCAAAACGTAAGAAGAAACGTGTCAATGCTTTCATGGATGGTGATGAAGATGCTATTGATTACAATGATGATGATCCAGAAGATGAAGATTTCACAGAAGAAACACCAAGTTTAGAATATGATGAAGAAAACCCTGACGATGAAAAATCAGAGGTAGAATCGTATGATTCTGAGATTAATGAAATCATTCCTGATGAAGATTTAGATGAGGATGTAGAAATCAACGAAGAAGACGATGAAGAGGAAGAAGAGGAAGAAGAGGTTTAGACGGGGATTTTGTATTTGACAAATAGTCAGATATAGTTTAAACTATTATTCGGGCACCTCTTATGAGGTCAGATAAAGCTCCCTAGTGATAGGGGGCTATTTGGTTTTTGGGAAAGATACAGAATGGTTCCAGATAGTTTTCTGAGTAGGCCCTTGATCAGATAGTTTCTACTAGTTTTGACTAGAGAAGCTGGTATTATTTATCAATCATGTGTTTTGGGTTTTACCCGTAAACTAACTGTTAGATTAACATTTAATTTAAGGAGTTTTTAATGACAAAGTATATTTTTGTTACAGGTGGTGTGGTCTCTTCTATTGGTAAGGGGATTGTTGCAGCAAGTCTTGGGCGCTTACTAAAAAACCGTGGGCTAAAGGTGACAATTCAAAAATTTGATCCATATATTAATATTGACCCAGGGACAATGAGCCCTTATCAACATGGAGAAGTTTATGTTACAGATGATGGTGCAGAAACTGACCTTGACCTTGGACACTACGAGCGTTTTATTGATATTAACTTAAACAAATATTCAAATGTTACAACGGGTAAGATTTATAGTGAAGTTCTTAAAAAAGAACGCCGTGGAGAATACCTTGGTGCAACTGTTCAAGTTATCCCACACGTTACAGATGCTTTGAAAGAAAAAATTAAACGTGCTGCGACAACTACAGATTCAGATGTTATTATTACTGAAGTTGGCGGTACTGTTGGAGATATTGAGAGCCTTCCGTTTTTAGAAGCACTTCGTCAAATGAAGGCAGATGTTGGTTCTGATAATGTTATGTACATTCATACAACGTTATTACCATACCTAAAGGCTGCCGGCGAAATGAAAACAAAACCGACTCAACATTCTGTTAAAGAGTTACGTGGCCTAGGTATCCAACCTAATATGCTTGTTATCCGTACAGAGCAACCAGCAGGTCAAAGTATTAAGAATAAATTGGCACAATTTTGTGATGTTGCACCAGAGGCTGTTATAGAGTCCCTTGACGTTGACCATATTTATCAAATTCCACTTAACATGCAAGCTCAAAATATGGATCAAATTGTTTGTGATCACTTGAAGCTTGAGACACCTGCTGCTGATATGACAGAATGGTCAGCAATGGTTGATAAAGTAATGAACCTTGAGAAAAAAGTTAAAATTGCATTGGTTGGTAAATATGTTGAATTACCTGATGCCTACCTTTCAGTTGTGGAAGCCCTTAAGCACTCAGGGTACGTCAACGATGTTGCTATTGATCTAAAATGGGTAAATGCTGCTGAAGTGACAGAAGATAATATTAAAGAACTTGTCGGAGATGCAGATGGTATCATCGTTCCTGGTGGATTTGGCCAAAGAGGTAGTGAGGGTAAAATTGAAGCAATTCGCTATGCACGTGAAAATGATGTTCCAATGCTTGGTGTTTGTCTCGGAATGCAGCTAACTTGTGTCGAATTTGCGCGTAATGTTTTAAACCTTCATGGAGCTAATTCAGCAGAGCTTGACCCTAAAACACCGTTCCCAATCATTGATATCATGCGTGATCAAATCGATATTGAAGATATGGGTGGTACACTTCGCCTTGGTCTATATCCATGTAAATTGAAATCAGGTTCAAGAGCTGCGGCAGCTTATAATAATCAAGAAGTTGTCCAACGTCGTCACCGTCACCGTTATGAATTTAATACAAAATTCCGTGAGCAATTTGAGGCTGCTGGATTTGTCTTCTCAGGGGTATCACCGGATAATCGTTTGATGGAAGTTGTTGAGTTACCAGAGAAAAAATTCTTTGTTGCAGCACAATACCATCCAGAATTACAATCACGTCCTAACCATGCTGAAGAGCTTTACACAGCTTTTGTAACCGCAGCAGTTGAAAATATGAAATAACTTTATCGCCTCCCAGTATTAGGAGGCGATTTTATTTTTTTAGATAGTTTCACTATCAAAGTATCATTAGCTCTTTTCTTTTTCTAAAAATAAGGTATAATAGGTTGCATGAAAAAGATTCGATTATCAAAGTTTATTAAAATGATTGTTGTTATTTTGTTTTTAATTAGTGTAGCAGCTAGTTTTTATTTTTTCCACGTTGCCCAAGTTCGAGATGATAAATCCTTTATTTCAAATGGTCAACGTAAGCCTGGAAACTCTTTATATGCTTATGATAAATCCTTTGATAAGCTATTAAAGCAAAAAATAGAAATGACAAACCAAAATATAAAGCAAGTTGCTTGGTATGTTCCTGCTGTTAAGAAAACTCATAAGACAGCTGTTGTCGTTCATGGTTTTGCGAATAGCAAAGAGAATATGAAGGCATATGGTTGGCTGTTTCATAAGTTAGGATACAATGTTCTTATGCCTGACAATATTGCACATGGTGAAAGTCATGGGCAGTTGATAGGCTATGGCTGGAACGACCGCGAGAACATTATCAAATGGACAGAAATGATAGTTGATAAGAATCCATCAAGCCAAATTACTTTATTTGGTGTTTCAATGGGTGGAGCAACAGTCATGATGGCTAGTGGTGAAAAATTACCTAGTCAGGTTGTTAATATCATTGAAGATTGCGGTTATTCTAGTGTTTGGGATGAATTAAAATTTCAGGCTAAAGAGATGTATGGTTTACCAGCCTTCCCACTCTTATATGAAGTTTCAACAATTTCTAAAATCAGAGCAGGTTTTTCGTATGGACAAGCAAGTAGTGTCGAACAATTGAAAAAGAATAATTTACCAGCCCTCTTTATTCATGGTGATAAGGATAATTTTGTTCCAACAAGTATGGTTTATGACAACTATAAAGCTACAGCAGGTAAGAAAGAGCTTTATATTGTAAAAGGGGCAAAACATGCGAAATCTTTTGAAACAGAGCCAGAAAAATATGAGAAACGTATCTCTAGTTTTTGGAAAAAATATGAAAAATAATATTGACAACAATATGATAAGTTGATATAATTTATTATGTTGTTAAGCGGGGATGGCGGAATTGGCAGACGCGCAAGACTAAGGATCTTGTGACCGCTTTTGGTCGTGAGGGTTCAAGTCCCTCTCTCCGCAGACTAGTCGAGTTCATTTGGAACTCGACTTTTTGCATATTTAAGATAAAGATGGAGTATCACATGTCAAAAGTACGTGGCTTTGAATTAGTTAGCCAATTTAGCAATAAAGAGTTATTACCAAAACGAGAAACAGCTCACGCAGCTGGCTATGATTTAAAAGTAGCTAAAAAAACGGTTATTGAACCTGGTGAAATTACATTGGTCCCGACCGGTATTAAAGCATACATGCAACCAGGGGAGGTCCTGTACCTTTATGATCGTTCATCGAATCCACGTAAAAAAGGGATTGTCCTAATAAATTCAGTTGGTGTTATTGATGGTGACTACTATAATAACCAAGTCAATGAAGGACATATTTTTGCACAGATGCAAAATATTACTGATCAGGCTGTTATTTTAGAAGAAGGGGAACGGATTGTTCAGGCTGTTTTTGCCCCATTCTTATTGGCAGATGACGATCAGGCTACAGGAATGCGTACAGGTGGTTTTGGTAGTACTGGAAAATAAAATTATTTTACGAATAATGTTAGAAAAGGCTAGACTTACTTCTTAGCCTTTTTTGATGAGAGTAAACTTATATTTTCTCTAACTTGGTGTGATATAATGAGTGTACTAGTTATTTGGTACCAAGCTATCATATTAATTTAGAAGTTATAAAGGAGGCCTGAGTGGCTAAGAAAAAATCAGTCTTCACCTGTCAAGAGTGTGGTTACCAATCACCTAAGTATTTGGGACGTTGTCCAAATTGCTCAGCCTGGTCTTCATTTGTAGAAGAGGTTGAAGTTCAAGAAGTTAAAAATGCACGAGTTAGTTTGAACGGTGAAAAGTCCCGACCGACGAAGTTAAAAGATGTTTCCTCAATTAACTATTCTAGAACTAAGACTGATATGGATGAATTTAACCGTGTTCTAGGAGGCGGTGTTGTACCAGGAAGTTTGGTTCTGATTGGAGGAGACCCTGGGATAGGTAAATCTACTTTATTACTACAAGTATCAACTCAGCTAGCTAATAAAGGTACAGTATTATATGTCTCAGGTGAGGAATCTGCAGAACAGATTAAGTTACGAAGTGAGCGTCTAGGCGATATCGATAATGAATTTTACCTTTATGCCGAGACTAATATGCAAAGTATTCGGTCGGAGATTGAGAAGATTAAACCAGATTTTCTTATTATTGATTCTATACAAACTATTATGAGTCCCGAAGTATCAAGTGTCCAAGGCTCTGTTAGCCAAGTTCGCGAAGTGACCGCTGAATTGATGCAGTTAGCTAAAACTAATAATATTGCTACTTTTATTGTAGGTCATGTGACTAAGGAGGGAACATTAGCAGGCCCTCGAATGCTAGAACATATGGTGGATACGGTTCTTTATTTTGAAGGGGAGCGTCATCACACGTTCCGTATTTTACGGGCAGTCAAAAACCGTTTTGGTTCGACCAATGAAATAGGTATCTTTGAAATGCAGTCGGGTGGTCTAGTTGAAGTTTTGAATCCAAGTCAAGTTTTTCTTGAAGAACGTTTAGACGGTGCAACAGGATCTGCTATTGTTGTTACTATGGAAGGAACAAGGCCTATTTTAGCAGAGGTTCAAGCTTTAGTGACTCCGACTGTTTTTGGAAATGCTAAGCGTACAACAACAGGTCTTGACTTTAATCGTGTCAGTCTTATTATGGCAGTTCTAGAAAAACGTTGTGGTTTATTGCTTCAAAATCAAGATGCCTATTTAAAATCAGCGGGTGGTGTTAAATTGGATGAACCAGCAATTGATTTAGCTGTTGCTGTAGCTATTGCTTCCAGTTACAAAGAAAAACCCACAAATCCACAAGAATCATTTATTGGAGAAATTGGACTCACTGGTGAGATTCGTCGCGTGACACGTATTGAGCAACGTATTAATGAGGCTAGTAAATTGGGCTTTACTAAAATTTACGCACCAAAGAATTCTCTAGCTGGGATTGAAATACCTAAAGGCATTGATGTTATTGGTGTGACAACTGTTAGTCAGGTCTTAAAAGCAGTGTTTTCAACATAATGATTAGATTCGGTTCAGCCGAATCTTTTTTGGTGGCGAGAAACATTTCGTGAAAAATAATGGGCAAAATGATAATATAAAAGGGTTGGTATTTAGTAAATATCGAATGATGTTACACTAACAAAGGAGATCTCTATGACCACTTATTTTGATAACTTTTTAAAAACCAATCAAGCCTATGCTGACTTACATGGAACAGCTCATCTACCTATCAAGCCAAAGACAAAGGTTGCTATTGTAACCTGTATGGATTCTCGTTTACACGTTGCTCAAGCTCTAGGGCTAGCTTTAGGAGATGCTCATATTTTACGTAATGCTGGTGGACGAGTTACAGACGATGTTCTACGTTCTTTAGTTATTTCGCAACAACAATTAGGAACACGAGAAATCGTTGTTCTACACCATACAGATTGTGGAGCACAGACGTTTACTAACGAAGCTTTTGCTGCTCAATTACAGAGAGATTTGGGTGTTGATATGCATGGACATGATTTTCTTCCTTTTAATGATATTGAAGAAAGCGTTCGTGAAGATGTGGCAAAATTACATGCTTCTCCATTAATCCCAGATGATGTTGTTATTTCTGGTGCTATTTATGATGTAGATACTGGTCGTATGGTGGAAGTTAAATAGAAAAAATCCTGTCCTTAGCGATGGGTTTTTTAATTTTAGAAAACTAGATTTAAAGGCAACAGTTAGGCTTATCATGCCTTATGCTGGAATTCAGACAGAGGAAACATCTTTTGCTATACTGAAACTATACTATAAAAGCGGAGGAAATTTAAAATGAAAAAATATGATGTCATTGTTCTTGGTTTTGGTAAAGCAGGTAAAACATTAGCAGCAAAATTAGCAACACAAGGTAAAAGCGTTGCAATGGTCGAAGAAGACGATAAAATGTACGGGGGAACATGTATCAACATTGGATGTATTCCGACAAAAACGCTTTTAGTATCAGCTAGCAAAAATCATGATTTTCAAGAAGCTATGACTACTAGAAATGAAGTTACAAGTCGTTTACGTGCTAAAAACTTTGCTATGTTGGATAATAAAGACACTGTGGATGTTTATAATGCTAAAGCCCGCTTTATATCAAATAAAGTGGTCGAATTAACAGGAGGAGCTGACAAACAAGAACTTACAGCTGATGTTATTATTATCAATACTGGTGCTAAGTCAGTACAATTACCAATCCCAGGATTAGCTGATTCTCAACATGTTTATGATTCAACGGCAATCCAAGAATTGGCTCATCTTCCTAAACGGTTAGGTATCATTGGAGGCGGTAATATTGGGCTTGAATTTGCGACTTTATATTCCGAATTAGGGAGCAAAGTGACAGTTATTGATAGTCAATCCCGTATCTTTGCGCGTGAGGAAGAGGAATTATCAGAGATGGCTCAAGATTATTTAGAAGAGATGGGGATATCTTTTAAATTATCAGCCGATATCAAATCTGTGCAAAATGAAGATGAAGACGTTGTTATTAGCTTTGAGGATGAAAAATTAAGCTTTGATGCAGTATTATATGCAACAGGACGTAAGCCAAATACAGAAGGTTTAGCACTTGAAAATACAGATATTAAATTGACAGAACGTGGAGCTATTGCTGTTGATGAATATTGCCAAACTTCTGTTGAGAATATTTTTGCAGTTGGTGATGTTAATGGCGGCCCTCAATTCACATATATTTCTTTAGATGACTCACGTATTGTCTTAAATTATTTGAATGGTGATAAGGATTATTCTCTAAAAAATCGAGGAGCAGTACCGACTTCAACCTTTACAAATCCTCCTTTAGCAACGGTAGGTCTAGATGAAAAGACCGCTAAGGAAAAAGGATATCAAGTTAAATCTAATAGCCTTCTTGTTTCTGCCATGCCACGTGCACATGTTAATAATGACCTTAGAGGTATTTTTAAAGTTGTGGTAGATACTGAGACAAATCTTATTTTGGGAGCTCGCTTATTTGGTGCAGAATCCCATGAATTAATTAATATCATCACAATGGCAATGGATAATAAAATCCCATATACTTATTTCCAAAAACAAATTTTCACTCACCCAACAATGGTAGAGAATTTTAATGATTTGTTTAACTTTTAAGAATATTTTTAAAAAGTAAGGCAATTTTGCTTTACTTTTTTTATCGAAAATTAGTGTGGCTATTATTACTGATTATCATTTTTAGTGATTTAGTGGTATAATAGGGTTGATTGGCAATCATCTGTAAGAGTTTGAATGATGTTTTGCCCCCTTGACTAATTCAGTTAAACTGAAAAAGTTTACTATCAGAAAATATAGGAGTAGAATTTTGGCTAATAAGATTCGTGTGCGTTATGCACCAAGTCCAACAGGATTGTTACACATCGGAAATGCGCGTACTGCGCTCTTTAACTACCTTTATGCTCGCCATCATGGTGGGGATTTTGTTATTCGTATTGAAGATACTGACCGAAAACGCCACGTCGAAGATGGTGAACGCTCTCAATTGGAGAACTTACGTTGGCTAGGTATGGACTGGGATGAAAGTCCTGAAACACATGAAAATTATCGTCAATCAGAACGCCTTGAGCTCTACCAACGTTATATTGATCAGTTGTTAGCAGAAGGTAAAGCCTACAAGTCCTATGTGACTGAGGAAGAATTAGCAGCAGAGCGTGAACGCCAAGAATTGGCAGGCGAAACACCTCGCTATATCAACGAATTTATCGGAATGTCAGAAACTGAAAAAGAAGCTTACATTGCAGAGCGTGAAGCAGCAGGCATCATTCCGACAGTACGCCTTGCTGTTAATGAATCTGGGATTTATAAATGGACTGATATGGTAAAAGGTGACATTGAGTTTGAAGGCTCTAATATCGGCGGAGACTGGGTTATTCAGAAGAAAGATGGTTATCCAACTTACAATTTCGCAGTAGTCATTGATGATCATGACATGCAAATTTCGCATGTTATCCGTGGCGATGACCATATTGCAAATACGCCAAAACAATTAATGGTTTATGAAGCACTCGGTTGGGAAGCGCCACAATTTGGTCACATGACATTGATTATAAACTCAGAGACTGGTAAGAAATTATCAAAACGCGACACCAATACTCTTCAATTTATCGAAGACTATCGTAAAAAAGGTTATATGTCGGAAGCTGTCTTTAATTTCATTGCCCTTCTTGGCTGGAATCCTGGTGGAGAAGAAGAAATCTTCTCACGCGAGCAATTAATTAATCTATTTGATGAAAATCGTCTTAGCAAATCACCAGCAGCATTCGATCAGAAGAAAATGGATTGGATGAGTAATGATTACCTAAAAAATGCTGATTTTGAGAGTGTTTTTGCACTTTGCAAACCATTCTTAGAAGAAGCTGGTCGACTTACAGACAAAGCTGAAAAATTAGTTGAGCTTTATCAACCTCAATTAAAATCAGCTGATGAGATTGTACCATTAACAGACCTTTTCTTTGCAGATTTTCCAGAACTAACAGAAGCCGAAAAAGAAGTAATGGCAGCTGAAACAGTCCCAACAGTCTTATCTGCTTTTAAGGAAAAGTTAGTATCGCTTTCTGACGAAGAATTCACTAGAGATACTATTTTCCCTCAAATTAAGGCTGTTCAAAAAGAAACAGGTATTAAAGGTAAGAACCTATTTATGCCTATTCGTATTGCGGTTTCTGGTGAAATGCATGGACCAGAGTTACCAGATACTATTTATTTATTAGGTAAAGAAAAATCAGTTCAACATATCGATAATATGTTAGCAAAATTATAATATAAAAAGTCGTGAATTTTCACGACTTTTTGTGTACTTTTACCAATTGTATTTTTCAACATTGTCTTTGGTAACAAGGTAAATTGGAGAAATTGTTTCTTTCTCTACTTTTTTGCCTTTATAATAATCAATTGCTGCTTGAATTGCTATTTCTCCCATCTTAGCTGGTTGTTGTGCAATAGTGGCTGAAATATCTCCTTTTTTAATGGCATCATGGGCATCTGGCTGACCATCAATTCCTACGATAAGAACATTTTGCAAGCCAGCAGATTTGACAGCCTGTGCAGCCCCAAGTGCCATTTCATCATTTTGTGCGAAAATAATTTGGACATCTTTATGTCCTTGAATCATATTTTGTGTAGTATTCAAAGCTTTGGCGCGGTCAAAATTGGCAGATTGGCTTGAAAGGATGTCAAGTTTAGATTTTGCAACTGAATGAAATCCTTTACCACGGTCTACAGTAGCAGAGGCACCTGGTACTCCAGATAATTCAAAGGCTTTTGCTTTTTTGCCTAGTTTTTTAACGGCATAATCCGCAGCCATCTTACCAGCAGCAACGTTATCTGAAGCGACAGTAGTTAATACTTTGCCTCCCTCACTACCACGGTCCATTAGAATAACAGGAATATTAGCGTTGTTTGCAGACTTAATAGCTGTTACAATAGCTTTTGAGTCAACGGGATTAATCAAAATAGCATCTACGTTTTGACTAATAAAGTTTTGGACATCATCTGCTTGACGTGCGGCGTCATCTTGAGCATCAGCTACCTTAATGCTTATTTTTTTATTGCTAGCATATTTGTCAATACCGTCTTTCATCGCAACAAAGTAGGGATTGTTAGTTGTTGAAATAGATACACCTAGTTTCAAATCTTTAGCAGATTTTTTGGTTACATTTTTTGTAGAATTCCCAGAAGAATTTCCAAGTCCAGTTTTACCACATGCACCTAGAATGAGGACAATAGACATCAATAAGGCTAGAAAGCCAAGTTTTTTTCCAAATTTCATTTGAAACTCCTTTAGATAAAATATAATGAACTTATAGAAATTAGAGTAAAGACTATTTTGCTACTTTAAAGCGATCAAGTAAAACAGCCATTAAAATAACGATACCTTTCACAACTTGTTGCCAAAATGCAGAGACACCAATGATGTTTAATCCATTGTTCAGGACACCAATAATAAGAGCACCAATCAATGTTCCAATGATACGTCCTTTCCCACCAGATAAAGACGTTCCACCTAAGACAACGGCGGCAATAGCATCCATCTCATAACTTGCTCCAGCTGTTGGTTGTGCTGAGCTAAGGCGTGATGTGATAATTAACCCAGAAATGGAAGCCATGATACCTGAGATAGTGTAGATGATAATTTTAACTTTGTTTAACTTAATACCCGAGATATACGCTGCTTTTTCATTACCTCCTAAAGCGTAAACAGATTTCCCGAAGGCTGTTTTATGTAACAAAATATACAAAATAATAAAAGTAAGAAACATGAGAATGACTGGGAATGGGATACCAACAATATAGCCTTGTCCCAAAAATTGGAATAGAAAACTATCGGATAAGCCAGCGGTAATTGGGTTGCCGTTTGAATAAACTAGCGTTGCTCCTCTAAAGATAGTCATTGTTGCCAGTGTAACGATAAATGGTGCTAATTTTCCGTAAGAAATGAAGAGTCCGTTTAGCATTCCCAAGATGCCACCTAAGGCAACAGATAAAACGATAGCAATACCAACGGGTACTCCGTGGCCGATTAATCCAGCTGTTAATGCACTAGATAGGGCTAATATGGACCCGACTGATAAATCAATACCGCCAGTCAAAATAACGAAGGTCATCCCGAAAGCGATAAAACCATTTGCAGTTACTTGTAATAATAAATTGAGTAGATTATTGGTTGTGAGGAAATTAGGATTAATGAGTGTGATAATAACCATTAAACCAGCTAACGCAATCAGGGTTGTTAACTCTGATATATATTTCATCATATTTTTCACTTTACTTACCTCCTGTGGCTAGTTGCATAACTTTTTCTTGGTCAGCTTCTTTTCGACTGAGTTCTCCACTGATTCGACCTTCGTGCATTACCATGATGCGGTCACTAACACCTAGAATTTCAGGTAAGTCTGATGATACCATGACAATTGGAACACCTCTGTCTGCTAGTTCATTCATTAATTGGTAAATCTCTCGTTTAGCACCGACATCAACACCACGCGTTGGCTCATCAAGAATTAAGACTTTAGGAGCAATACCAATCCATTTAGCGAGAACGACCTTTTGTTGGTTACCTCCAGAAAGATTTCCAACCTCTAAATCTGGTCTCCCTGATTTAATGTAGAGACGATTAATCAATTGTTGCACAAATGTTGTGCTTGTTTTTTCATCAAAGAAACCATGTTTGCTAAAATCTTTAGTGCTAGGGAGAGTCATATTGTCCTTGATATTGAAGTCTAGGATGAGACCTTCATCTTTTCTATTTTCGGTCAAAAAACCAATGCCCTGCTTGATAGCTTGGCTTGGGGTAGTAATAGTGATTTCTTGGTCATCAATTTTCACCTTACCAGACTTCTTTTTATCAATTCCAAAGATAGTTCGCATAACTTCAGTACGCCCAGCTCCCATTAATCCAGAAAATCCAAGAATCTCGCCTTTACGGACATAAAAGGAAACGTCCTCGAAATTATCTCCACAGAGGTTACTAACTTCAAAAGCAACAGGCCCAATTTCAGAATGTTTTTCAGGATAGTAATCTTCCAATTTTCGGCCAACCATTTTTTTAACCAATTCGTCAGAATTTGTGAGTGATGTTTCTTTTGTATCTACAATGACACCATCTCTCATGACGGTTACGAAGTCAGTGATTTTAAAAATTTCCTCCATTCGATGGGAGATATAGACAACGCCCACTCCTTCTTGTTTCAAACCTCGGATAACTCGGAAAAGATTTTCAGTTTCACGATCTGTTAAAGCAGCAGTCGGTTCATCCATTACCAAAATAGAGAGTTGGTTTAGGAGACTTTTGGCGATTTCAATCATTTGTTGTTGTCCAACAGACAAGTTACCAATCGGGATGTCTAGGGGAATAGTCACACCTAATCTTTTAAAAGTTTCAAGTGCTTTTTGTCTCATTAATTTTTGATTGAGTAAGCCAAAAGTTGTCTTGATTTCACGTCCAAGAAAGAGATTTTCCAAGACAGTCATTTCCGGCCAAGTATTCATCTCTTGGTGAATAAAACTAATACCAAATTCCTCTGCTTCTTGAGGGTTTGAAAAAGTTCGTTCCTCGCCATCAATATAAATAGTTCCTGTACTTGCTGGAAAAAGTCCTGTTAGAATGTTCATTAAGGTTGATTTACCCGCACCATTTTCACCCATAAGCGCGTGTATTTGACCAGATTGTAATTCCAAATCAATCTTTTCTAGAACTTTATTAGTACCGAAGGATTTGGAGATATTCCTCATGTCAATTTTCATGGACTAAACTCCTTTCTAGATGATAACACCAGATTGTAGAATAATATTTGAATACGGTGTATTTTCACCTGTACGAATAACTGCTTTGACATCTTGGGTCATTTGTTTTAAATGATTGTGACTGACGTACTCTATGCTAACAGAGTTATCAAGTTTAGCTAATAACCTTGATAATTGATCCGGATTTGCTTCCTTGATTTCTTCTGCTAAAATGACTTTTTCAACTAAGATATTCTCTAAATAGATATCAAGTACCTCTTGGAAACTAGGTATTCCAGAGGTCAAAGACAAATCAATCTTTGGAATGCCATTTGGAACAGGTAGACCCAGATCTCCAATACAAACTCGATCAGTATGCCCAAGGTCGTCTGCTAATTTAGCGAGATGACTATTTAATATACCAGTCTTTTTCATAATGTTGGTTGTCCTCCATTTCTTTAATTGTAGGCATGCCACCCTGTGCACCAAATTTTTGCACGGATAAGTGAGCAGCTAGAGTTGCAAAACGTAAGGCCTTAGCAATCTTAAATTTTTTCGAGATAGCATAACCGAATGCACCGTTAAAAGTATCACCTGCACCAGTTGTATCAACAGCTTTAGTTTCTAAAGCAGGAATTAAATGACTTTCTTTTCCATCAGAGTAGATGGCTCCTTTTGTGCCGAGTGTTACGATTAGTTTTTCAGGATATGTGGCTAATATATCCTCTAGTTTTTGGTTTGGGAACAGCTCTTGACATTCGTGTTCATTTGGTGTGAAATAATCGACCTTATCGAGCATCTCAATATCAGTCTCTCTAGATGGTGCAGGATTATAGAGTAATTTAATACTATGTTCTTTACAAAAATTAGCAATTTTCATATTTGCTTGATGAGGAATTTCATTTTGTAATACAACTAAATCAGCTTCTTTAATTATTGACCACTCCTGAGACCATTTTTTAGTATCAACTTTTCCGTTGGCTCCAGGACAGTAAATGATTCGATTATCATTATTATAAAGAGTGATTTGGGCAACACCTGAAGAAGATGGTATCGTTCCCACAAAATCCGTAGTAACATGATTTTTGTTTAAATTATCCAAAAGAATGGGACCAAAAGAATCCTCGCCAATGGCACCAAGAATAGTAATATTATCTCGCTCTTGGCTAAGACGCCCAATAGCGACAGCCTGATTAGCACCTTTACCTCCTGGAACCATTGAAAAACGTTGGCCAAATACGGTTTCTCCCTCTTTGGCGATACGATTGGTTTCCATAACTAAGTCCATGGAAATACTACCGATAATGACAATGTTACTCATCTATTTTCCTCCTTAGGGTTTCACGTTCGACATAATGAACGGGTAATTTAATACGCTTATTGGTAATAGGTAATTGATTAGTAATTTTGAAAATTAATTCAGCTGCTTTTTGTCCCATAATATATGATGATTGGTGAATAGTTGACAACGAAGGGTAGATAAATTGGCTCATTAAAATATCATCATAACCAATAATTTGTACATCTTCAGGGATTCGCTTCCCTCGATTAAGAATCTCGTGTAGGTAGGCAATAGCATGTATATCAGATGGAGCGATAATGCTATCAATGTCTGGATGGTGGTCAAGTAAAGTTTTCGCTTCAATTTGAATCTCTGCAAAATCAAAACTGGCACTATCTTCGATAGCAAAACAAGCCCCTTTGTTTAATAGGTAATTTTGGCTTCCTTGAAACCTTTGATTAAGGTTATCAGCTTTATCTAGCGGACCACGAATGAGTAATATATTGGTAGCACCTGCTGTCCAAATAGCTTGAGCTGCTAATTTTCCTCCCTCTTTATTATCAGAGAAAACGCCGTACTGTGTTTCTTGATTAACGCGGTCAACAACTACAACTGGAATATCTATTTCAGGATGATTTTTGGTGAAATCGTGTGTTGTAATAATCCCTGCAGCATTACTTTGTAATAGCACATTTAAGTACTCTTCTTCTAAATGGCTCTTGTTATTTGTGTTGCCAAGCATGACACGATAACCCTGTTCTTTTAGAAATTCTTCAACTCCTCTAGCAAGTCTTGGAAAGAAAGGGTTTGAAATATCGGGAAGTAGTAATCCAACAAGTTGATTTTTTTTGGTTTTCAGAGATTGTGCAAGGAAATTTGGAACATAATGGAGTTCGCGGATAGCTTGCTCGATTTTTTGACTTGCTTTTTGACTAACGTAACCATTTTGGGATATATACCTTGAGACAGTAGATGTTGATACGCCAGCTTTCTCGGCGACTTGTCTAATCGTACTCATAGAAACTCCTTTCTTATATTGTGGAAACGGTTTCGCAATTAGAATTGTAATCGCTTACTAAAAAATTGTCAAGCTATTTTTTAAATAATTTAATGATAAAATATCATTATTTTTAGAGGTCATATTCAAGTCATAAAGCTGTGATACTATGTTCACATCAAAAGATCAAAGGAGAAAAACCATGTCACATGCTTGGAAAGAATTAACCTTTTATAAGAAAAAATACCTCCTGATTGAATTGCTAATCATTGTTATGATGTTCATGGTAGTTTTTTTATCAGGTTTAGCAAACGGTTTAGGTAGAGCTGTTAGTGCTGCTATTGAAAATAACCCAGCTCAAACCTATATTTTGAATGAAGGTGCTGAACAAGTGATTACATCATCTGTATTGACAACTAAAGATCAGACAGATTTAAACAGTTTGAATTTAAAAGATAGTACCACTTTAAATATTCAACGTTCGAGTTTAACTCGACAAGGACACGAAAAGAAAATTGATATTTCTTATTTTGCTATTGATAAAGATTCTTTTATGGCACCTACACTTTCTGAGGGAAAACAACTGACAAGTTACAAAAAAGCTATTATTTTAAATGATAGTTTAAAAGCTGAAGGGATAAAGTTAGGTGATAAAGTGATTGATAAGTCATCATCTATATCACTAACAGTCGTTGGATTTGTCCATAATAGTATGTATGGTCACGGACCTGTGGCATTTATTGATAAAGACATTTATACCGAAATTAATAAAAAGATTAATCCTCAATACCAGTTCTTACCTCAGGCATTAGTTATGAAAAATGATAAAAGTATATCTCATTTACCAACTCAATTAGAAGCTGTTAGTAAAAAAGATGTCATTCAACATATTCCTGGTTATAGTGCCGAACAATCCACTTTGAATATGATTTTATGGGTCCTTGTCGTAGCTTCAGCTGGTATTTTAGGTGTCTTTTTCTACATCATCACACTTCAAAAACGTCATGAATTTAGCGTCATGAAAGCTATTGGGACAAAAATGTCAGAGATTGCCCTATTTCAATTGAGTCAAGTCATTATATTGGCACTGTTTGGTATCATTGTTGGAGATGGATTGGCGGTTGCTCTCTCTTATGTATTACCAGCTCAAATGCCATTTGTTATTAATTGGCAAAATATTATTCTAGTATCGTTTGTATTTTTAGTCATTGCAATGATTAGTAGTGCTTTGTCAATTGTAAAAGTTGCTAAAATCGACCCAGTCGAAGTTATTAATGGGGGAGGAGAATAATGTCAGCAATCTTAGAATTAAAACACATCTCAAAGCACTATCCAGATGGAGATGAGCTTTTATCAATATTAGATAATTTAGATTTATCAGTTTCTGCAGGTGAGTTTGTAGCTATACTGGGACCCTCAGGTTCAGGTAAAAGCACACTTTTATCCATTGCAGGGTTACTTCTTGGCGCAGATCAAGGTAGTTTGTATGTCAATCATGAGAACGTTACGGATTTGTCTCAAAGACAAAGAACACAATTGCGCCGTGAAGCACTAGGTTTTATATTTCAAAGTCATCAACTGCTTCCTTATTTAACAATCCAAGAACAGTTGCAACAAGAGGCTCGATTTGCAAAACACTATGATAAGAAAACAAGCTTGGAAGAAATTAATAAATTATTATCAGATTTAGGAATAGAGCAGTGTGCACATAAATACCCTAACCAATTATCGGGAGGACAAAAGCAACGCGCAGCAATTGCTAGAGCATTTATTAATCATCCTAAGGTTATCTTGGCAGATGAGCCAACAGCTAGCCTTGATGAAGAACGTGGGCGTCAAGTTACAGAACTTATTCGTCAGGAAGTTAAATCACATAATACTGCAGCTATTATGGTGACACACGATGAGCGCGTTCTAGATTTAGTAGATACCGTTTATCGTTTAAAGGACGGGAAATTAGTTAAAGAAAACTTCTAACTTGTGTTACAATAAGCTAGAGGTGATTTAATGATTAAAATATTAGTTGTAGAGGATAACATTGTTCAACAAAAAATCATTACCACAAAATTAACACAAGAGGGCTACCAATTTATCACTGCTTCAAATGGACAAGAAGCTCTAAATTGTCTAGATACAGAAGAAGTACAATTGATTATAACTGATATCATGATGCCCATGATGGATGGTTATCAATTAATTCAAGAACTCAGGTCAGCTGCTTATAATGTTCCAATCATTGTTATGACAGCAAAATCACAAATGGAAGATATGACAAAAGGGTTTGGCCTTGGTGCAGATGATTATATGGTTAAGCCTGTGCAGTTACAAGAATTAGCTTTACGTATTAAGGCACTCTTGAGGAGAGCTAATATTGTAGCTCAACATCAGCTAATTATTGGGAATACTTGTCTTAATGAAGATGAATTAAGCTTGAAATATTTTGAGCAAGAAATTATATTTCCTCAGAAAGAATTTAGGGTTCTTTTCCACTTACTTAGCTATCCTAATAGGATTTTCACACGTTTAGAACTATTGGATAGTATTTGGGGAATGGATACTGATTTAGATGAGCGGGTGGTAGATGCTTGCATCAATAAAATTAGACGAAAAGTAGAACACTTACCAGATTTTAAGATTGAGACGGTGAGAGGGGTAGGGTATCGTGCAAAAAATGACTAAGCTAAGGCGATTTCGGTTTCCGTTAAGATTTTATTTCACATTAATGTTTGTGTTAACGATGCTTTTCTCAGTCCTAGCTTCTCTTTTACTAGTTGCAGCAATAGTTTTTACTTTTTTTCAAGGAGTCTTAACTACTCATGTATTACAAGTTAGTGCTCTCGCTGTTGTTTTTTTAAGCCTTGTGATAGCTAGTATTAGTATGTGGTACGGTTCTTATCATTTAACAAAACCAATTTTAGATATTAGCCATATTGTGTCCAATGTTGCAGACGGTGACTTTGAAGGGCATATTTATCGAAACAGTAATCGTCGTAAATCCTATGAGTATTATAATGAATTGGATGAGCTATCTGAAAGTATTAATCAGATGATTGTTTCTTTATCTCATATGGATCATATGCGAAAAGACTTTATCACTAATGTTTCTCATGAGCTAAAGACTCCGATTGCTGCAGTAGCTAATATTGTAGAACTATTACAAGATCCAGAATTAGATGAAGAAACACAAAGTGAGTTATTAGGTCTTGTTAAAACAGAGAGCCTAAGGTTAACAAGATTATGTGATACGATGTTGCAAATGTCGCGCGTGGATAATCAGGAGACTATTGGGGAGCTATCCTCTGTTCGTGTAGATGAACAAATTCGTCAAGCAATGATTAGTTTAACAGAACGTTGGCAAGCTAAAAGGATAAATTTTCAACTGGATTCAAAACCATATACTGTTTACTCAAACTCTGACTTGCTGATGCAAGTTTGGATAAACCTTTTAGATAATGCAATAAAATATTCCGAGGATATTGTAGACTTAAGTGTACGAATGGAAGAAACTAATAATCATTATCTGAGAGTTATTATTTCTGATAAAGGTAGGGGAATTTCTCAATATGATGTTCAGCATATATTTGATAAATTTTACCAAGCGGATCAGTCGCATAATCAACAAGGAAATGGATTAGGACTAGCAATAGTTAAACGTATAATTGTTCTTTGTAAGGGACGTATTAGTGTCTCCAGTCAGTTGGAAATTGGAACAGAATTTTGTGTAGAACTACCTTTATCATAATTATTTAAAACAATAACTGCCAATTGGCAGTTATTGTTTTATTTGTTTAGAAATAAATATACTAAAAATAGACAAAAACTATAAAAATATTTGACAATAAATATAGCAAGTGTATAATATTACAAAACATAGGAATTTGGAAGGGGATTTTTTATGGGAAAAGAAAAATTAATTTTAGCTTATTCTGGTGGTTTAGATACCTCTGTTGCTATAGCTTGGTTAAAAAAAGATTATGACGTTATTGCTGTCTGTATGGATGTTGGCGAAGGTAAAGATCTTGATTTTATTCACGATAAGGCTTTAACAATAGGTGCCATAGAATCTTATATTTTAGATGTTAAAGATGAGTTCGCTGAGCATTTTGTTTTACCAGCTTTACAGGCACATGCGATGTATGAACAAAAATACCCGCTTGTTTCAGCGCTTAGTCGTCCAATTATTGCCCAAAAATTAGTTGAAATGGCACATCAAACAGGTGCGACCACAATTGCACATGGCTGTACAGGTAAAGGAAATGACCAAGTGCGTTTTGAAGTTGCAATTGCAGCACTAGATCCTGAATTAAAAGTAATTGCCCCTGTTCGTGAGTGGAAGTGGCATCGTGAAGAGGAAATTACTTTTGCAAAAGCTAACGGCGTACCTATTCCAGCAGATTTAGATAACCCTTATTCTATAGACCAAAATTTATGGGGACGTGCCAATGAATGTGGTGTGCTTGAGAATCCTTGGAATCAAGCGCCAGAAGAAGCTTTTGGTATTACAAAATCACCAGAAGAAGCTCCTGATTGTGCAGAATATATTGATATTACGTTCCAAAATGGGAAGCCTATAGCTATAAACAATCAAGAAATGACACTAGCAGATTTGATTTTATCGCTAAATGAAATTGCAGGAAAACATGGTATTGGACGCATTGATCATGTTGAAAATCGTTTAGTCGGTATCAAATCACGTGAAATTTATGAATGTCCTGCGGCAATGGTACTGTTAGCTGCTCATAAAGAAATTGAAGATTTAACACTAGTTCGTGAAGTGTCTCATTTTAAACCTATCCTTGAAAATGAACTATCAAATCTTATTTATAATGCTTTATGGTTTAGTCCAGCTACAAAAGCTATCATTGCCTATGTCAAAGAAACACAAAAAGTGGTTAATGGTACTACAAAAGTTAAGTTATATAAAGGTTCTGCCCAAGTCGTTGCTCGCCACTCATCTAATTCATTATATGATGAGAATTTAGCAACCTATACAGCTGCTGATAGCTTTGATCAAGATGCAGCAGTTGGTTTTATCAAACTCTGGGGACTTCCAACCCAAGTTAATGCCCAAGTAAACAAAGGATAAATAAAGGAAGATAAGAGGATGACAAAAAATCATAAGTTATGGGGTGGTCGTTTTGAAAGTAGTCTTGAAAAATGGGTTGAAGAGTTCGGTGCATCAATCAGTTTCGACCAAAAATTAGCTCCCTATGATATGAAGGCTTCTATGGCCCATGTCACAATGTTAGGCAAAACGGATATTATTAGTCAAGAAGAAGCAGGCTTGATAAAAGATGGTTTAAAAATACTGCAAGATAAATACAGAGCAGGTCAATTGACTTTTAGCATATCAAATGAAGACATTCATATGAACATAGAGAGCTTATTAACCGCTGAAATTGGAGAAGTAGCAGGTAAGCTTCATACTGCACGTTCACGAAATGATCAAGTGGCTACAGATATGCACCTTTATTTGAAAGATAAATTGCAAGAAATGATGAAGAAATTGCTTCATTTACGAACAACCTTAGTTAATTTAGCAGAAAATCATATCTATACTGTTATGCCAGGGTATACACATTTACAACATGCTCAGCCGATTTCATTTGGACATCATCTAATGGCTTACTATAATATGTTTACGCGTGATACAGAGCGATTAGAGTTTAATATGAAACACACCAATCTATCACCATTAGGAGCTGCTGCTCTAGCAGGGACAACGTTTCCTATTGACCGCCATATGACAACTCGTTTATTAGATTTGGAAAAACCATATAGTAATTCGCTTGATGCTGTCTCAGATCGTGACTTTATCATAGAATTTTTATCCAATGCTAGCATTTTAATGATGCATTTATCACGTTTTTGTGAAGAAATCATTAATTGGTGCAGTTATGAATATCAATTCATCACATTATCAGATACTTTCTCTACAGGATCATCTATTATGCCTCAAAAGAAAAATCCTGATATGGCAGAATTAATTCGAGGGAAGACAGGCCGTGTTTATGGAAATTTATTTAGTTTACTAACTGTTATGAAATCATTGCCGTTAGCTTATAACAAAGATTTACAAGAAGATAAAGAAGGGATGTTTGATAGCGTAGAAACAGTCAGCATAGCTATTGAAATCATGGCTAATATGCTTGAGACAATGACTGTGAATGAGCACATAATGATGACCTCAACGGAGACTGATTTTTCAAATGCAACAGAATTAGCAGATTATTTAGCAAGTAAGGGGGTACCTTTCAGAAAAGCACATGAAATTGTAGGTAAATTGGTTTTAGAATGCAGTAAAAATGGTTCTTATTTACAGGATATACCTTTAAAATATTATCAAGAAATTTCAGAGTTGATAGAAAACGATATCTATGAGATATTAACTGCAAAGACAGCAGTTAAACGAAGAAATTCATTAGGAGGAACGGGGTTTGACCAGGTTAAAAAACAGATCCTATTGGCACGTAAAGAATTGAAAGCGGAATGACTGCTTTCTGAAAAAACCCTCGTTTAACTCTGTTAAGTTTCTCACGTATTTTCAGTAAAAAACTAGCATTTTTTATAGAATTGTGCTAGAATTAACATGTAAGTGGGCAACGCCCAAAAAATAAATAGGAGGCCTGAATAATGGCAATCGTTTCAGCAGAAAAATTCGTCCAAGCAGCTCGTGATAACGGCTATGCAGTAGGTGGATTTAACACAAACAACCTTGAGTGGACTCAAGCTATCTTGCGCGCAGCAGAAGCTAAAAAAGCTCCAGTACTTATCCAAACTTCAATGGGTGCGGCTAAATACATGGGTGGTTACAAACTTTGTAAACAACTTATTGAAACTTTGGTTGAATCAATGGGTATTACTGTACCAGTTGCTATCCACCTTGACCACGGTCATTACGATGATGCCCTTGAGTGTATTGAAGTAGGTTACACTTCAATTATGTTTGATGGTTCACACCTTCCAGTTGAAGAAAACCTTGAAAAAGCACGCGAAGTTGTTGCTAAAGCACATGCTAAAGGTATTTCAGTAGAAGCTGAAGTTGGTACTATCGGTGGTGAAGAAGATGGTATTGTCGGTAAAGGTGAATTAGCACCAATCGAAGACGCTAAAGCTATGGTTGAAACTGGTATTGACTTCTTGGCTGCAGGTATCGGTAACATTCATGGACCATACCCAGCAAACTGGGAAGGACTTGACCTTGATCACTTGAAGAAATTGACTGAAGCTGTTCCTGGTTTCCCAATCGTGTTACACGGTGGTTCAGGTATTCCTGATGATCAAATCCAAGAAGCTATCAAACTTGGTGTTGCTAAAGTTAACGTTAACACAGAATGTCAATTAGCTTTCTGTCAAGCAACTCGTGACTACGCTGTTGAATTCAACGCTAATGAAGCTGAATACATGAAGAAAAAACTCTTTGACCCACGTAAATTCTTGAAACCTGGTTTCGATGCAATTACAGAAGCAGTTGAAGAACGTATTGACGTGTTTGGTTCAGCAAACAAAGCATAATTAACATAAACAGATAATAGTTAAAAGCTCACTTATGGTGAGCTTTTTTTGGATTATATGACTTTTTATTAAATAGATACTCTTTAAAGATTGATATGCTTAAGATAATTTCGAATAAATGCCGCTGAATCTGTGAGTTGTTGCTCTTCTTTTGGGCTTAGTGAAAGAGAAATTCTTTCTACAATTCCTACTCTACCAATAATAGCTGGATATCCAAGGTAAACCCCTTCGGACTCATAGAAGGTAGATACAGGTAGTAACTCATGGGAATCATTTAACACAGTTAAAACGATGCGGACAGCTGCGGTAGCGATACCATAACTAGTATATTTTTTACCAAAAAAGACAGTGTGCCCGCCTTTTAAAGAAGCTTCTTTTATCTGTTCTAATTCTTCTGCTTTTAATAGTGATATAGCTGGTTGTCCTTTTACAGTTACCTGACTCCAAGCGACAAATTGGGAGTTACCATGCTCTCCTAGATTATAACCACCGATACTCCTTGGATCAACTTGTAGGCGTTGACCAAGCACTCTTTTCATCCGAGCAGTATCCAATAAGGTTCCTGTTCCGATAACGCGTGATTTAGGAAATTGAGTATATTCTTGATAAAGCTGGGTAATGGCATCAACAGGATTAGTAACGACAATAAGGATCCCTCTAAAACCAGATGATTTTAACTTTTGGCTAACGTCGTAGACTTCTTTACTGGTAAATGGTAGTTCAGCAAAGCGATTAGCTTCTTTGTTATTCTGTAGTGAAATATCACCTAAGGCTGAAATCACAACATCAGCATCTGACAACGCGTCATAGTCGTTTAATACTAGATTAGCGTGATAAGTAGCATTTGCCAGAGCATCTTGAAAATCAATCATATCAGCATTAACCTTATCAACATTAGTATCAATAAAGACATAATCATCACCAATACCTTGTGCAATAAGAGCGTGTGCAACAGTTGATCCAACGTGCCCCATGCCTATAATTCCAATTTTACGTGTCATATGAAACCTCCTTTGATTATTGTTGTCTATTATAATATTTTGAAAGAAAATGTAAACTAAAAAATGAATTAGAAGGAAGTGTGTCTTATTATAAAAAATATGTAAGCGATTTAGATAAAACAAATGAAAAAGTAATTTTGAAAAGAACTTGCTAGAAGAAGTAAGTTGTGATAGAATAGTCTAGTATGTGGTGCTAGCACATCCGTAAATATTGATCAATATAGGAGGAACTCGTAAAATGGCTAAAGTATGTTATTTCACAGGACGTAAAACAGTTTCTGGTAACAACCGTTCACACGCGATGAACCAAACAAAACGTACTGTTAAACCAAACCTTCAAAAAGTTACTGTTCTTATCGACGGTAAACCAAAAAAAGTTTGGGTTTCAGCTCGTGCGCTTAAATCTGGTAAAGTAGAACGCGTTTAATAAACTGAGAAAGCCTTAGGGCTTTTTTTAGTGTTTCTAAGGCTGATTTGATAGTTAGATGCCTCTATTTTTTTACAATAATAGTGAGATATGATAGAATAGAGTGATAAAAACTTTTTGAGGTAGTAGATATGACTGTAAAAATCAATACAAGAGATGGTCAAATTGAACTCTCTGATGACGTTATTGCAACTGTCGTTGGAGGTTCAGCAACGGAAATTTTTGGCGTTGTTGGTATGGCAAGTAAAAGTGCTATCAAAGATAACTTTCAAGCACTTTTGCGTAAGGAAAACTACGCAAAAGGTGTTGTTGTGAGGTCTAGTGAAGCGGGCATCGTAGTAGATGTTTATACTGTCATGAGTTACGGCGTCAAAATTAGTGAAGTTTCAAAAAATATTCAAGAGCGAGTGAAATTCAATCTCGAAAATCAGCTTGGTTTATCTGCTGATATGGTGAATGTTTATGTGCAAAGTATTAAGGTTGTAGGAGAAGATTAGTGTCAAAGATTACGACAAGTTTATTCCAAGAAATGGTACAAGCTGCCAGTACACGTCTGAGTAAACAGGCAGAGTATGTCAACTCATTAAATGTATTCCCAGTTCCAGATGGTGATACTGGTACGAATATGGGGATGACTATGGAAAACGGAGCCAAGGAAGTTTCGGACAAACCAGCGACGACTGTTGGAGAAGTTGGTCAAATTCTTTCTAAAGGTGTATTGATGGGAGCACGTGGAAATTCAGGTGTAATTACATCACAATTATTCCGTGGTTTTGGTCAAAGTATCAAGGATAAAGAAGAATTAACGGGTCAAGATTTGGCACACGCTTTCCAGAATGGTGTTGAAGTAGCTTATAAAGCCGTTATGAAACCAGTTGAAGGAACTATCTTGACAGTATCACGCGGTGCAGCTACCGCTGCTCTAAAAAAAGCTGAAGAAACTGATGATGCAGTTGAAGTTATGCGCGCAACTCTCAAAGGTGCTAAGCGTGCTCTTGCTAAAACACCGGATATGCTACCTGTTCTTAAAGAGGTTGGTGTTGTTGATTCTGGTGGTCAAGGACTCGTCTTTATTTACGAAGGTTTCCTCTCAGCACTGACTGGGGAATATATCGCATCAGAAGATTTTAAAGCAACTCCCGCAACAATGACTGAAATGGTTAATGCAGAGCACCATAAAGCTGTAGTAGGCCACGTAGCCACAGAAGATATTAAATATGGCTATTGTACAGAAGTCATGGTTGGTTTAAAGCAAGGACCAACTTACGTTAAGGAATTTAACTACGAAGAATTTCAAGGTTATCTTAGCAATCTAGGGGATTCTTTACTAGTTGTTAATGATGATGAAATTGTCAAGGTTCATGTTCATACAGAAGATCCAGGTCTTGTTATGCAAGAAGGTTTGAAATATGGATCGCTTGTGAAGGTTAAAGTTGAAAACATGCGTAACCAACATGATGCCCAAATGCAAAAGGTTGAAGTTGAAGAAACTGTCAAAGAAACTAAAGAATATGGTATTATTGCTGTTGTAGCTGGTGACGGTCTAGCTGAGATTTTTAAATCACAAGGTGTTGATTATATCATCTCTGGCGGCCAGACTATGAACCCATCTACAGAAGATATTGTAAAAGCGATTGAAAAAGTAAACGCTAGAAATGTTATTATTTTACCAAACAATAAGAACATCTTCATGGCTGCACAGTCAGCTGCAGATGTCGTTGATATTCCAGCAGCAGTAGTAGAGACACGTACAGTTCCACAAGGATTTACTAGCTTACTTGCTTTTGATCCTGCTAAGTCTCTTGAAACTAATGTAGCTGATATGACAAATAGCCTCTCAGATGTCATTAGTGGTAGTGTGACTTTAGCTGTTCGTGATACAACGATAGATGGCCTTGAAATTCATGAAAACGACATCCTTGGGATGGTTGATGGTAAAATTCTAGTATCTACACCAGATATGGAAAAAGCACTTAAAGACACTTTTGATAAAATGATTGATGAAGATAGTGAAATCGTGACAATCTATGTTGGTGAAGATGGTAAGCAAGCATTAGCTGAGACCTTGTCGGAATATCTTGAGGAAACTTATGAAGATGTTGAAGTTGAGATCCACCAAGGAGATCAACCTGTATATCCATACCTCATGAGCGTTGAATAATTGATAAAATAAAAAATTAGGAGAGATACTTCTAATTTTTTATTTTATCAGAGTTTCTATTTTAGTATGATAAAGCATCAGTATTTTGAAAATTTTGACAAATTGTGTTAGAATTGTTTTAAAACATTCATACAAAGGAGATTTATGATGTCATTAATTATTCTTACGGTTATTTTGGTTTTAGTGATTGTTCTGTTGATAACTTCTTTATACGTTGTTAAACAACAGACAGTAGCCATCATTGAACGCTTTGGTAAATATCAAAAGACTGCTACTAGCGGTATTCATATTCGTGTACCATTGGGTATCGATAAGATTGCAGCACGAGTGCAGTTACGTCTTTTACAGAGTGAAATTATCGTTGAGACAAAAACAAAAGATAATGTTTTTGTCACTTTAAATATTGCTACACAATATCGTGTCAATGAAAATAACGTTACAGACGCTTATTACAAATTAATAAAGCCAGAAGCTCAGATTAAATCTTATATCGAAGATGCTTTGCGTTCATCAGTACCTAAACTTACATTAGACGAGCTATTTGAAAAGAAAGATGAAATAGCCTTGGAAGTTCAACATCAAGTGGCAGAAGAAATGTCAACATACGGCTACATCATTGTTAAGACTTTAATTACTAAGGTTGAGCCAGATGCAGAAGTAAAACAATCCATGAACGAAATCAATGCTGCACAACGTAAACGTGTAGCAGCTCAAGAATTAGCGAATGCTGATAAGATCAAAATTGTAACTGCTGCAGAAGCAGAAGCAGAAAAAGATCGTCTACATGGTGTGGGTATTGCGCAACAACGTAAAGCAATTGTAGATGGGTTAGCTGATTCGATTCAAGAATTGAAAGATGCTAACGTGACATTGACAGAAGAACAAATCATGTCTATCTTGTTAACAAATCAATATTTAGATACTTTAAATACATTTGCTATTAATGGTAATCAAACGATTTTCTTACCAAATAACCCAGAAGGTGTTGAAGATATTCGTACACAAGTTTTATCTGCTCTTAAAACAAGATAATGAACTTTTTATAGAAGCAAAATAACCAGAGCATTTGCTCTGGTTATTTTGTGTCTGACTTATTTATTATAATTGGAGAGACGGAAAAAAGTTATTTTTTACCGTAACGTTTGTACTCATGAATGATTTTCAGAGCACGTTTTCTAGTTTTAATGTTAGGACTTTTAAGTCTGCGATAGGCTGACGATAGGTCTGTTTTTTCAGCCATGATTACCTCCTATAGACAATTTATTAACGTTAACAGACACCAGTATACCACAAAAAAATTAACTGGTAAAGTACTTTGTTGATAAATTTAAAAATAAATAGCAAAGTAATTAAATATCAATCAAAAGTAATAAGTTCAAAGATATATTAAACCTTTATTAATGAGGTTTGGATTTGACAAGTGATGTTAAGTGAAAGATGAATGAGGAAAATACCCAACGAGAAAGTAGCTAATGGCTATCATTGTGCATATAAAAAAACGATCGATGAGTGATCGTTTTTCAGCAAACTAAATAATTATTTTTAATGTAATTGAATGAAAATTTATACTTGTGAAAGTGTATCGGTTAAGTTAATAAGGTCAGTTTTTATTTATCGTAAGCACTTAGGAAGTGTTTTGGAGCATACCCACGAGAGTAGATAAATCCGGCATCGCGTGAAGGATAGCTTGATTCAGAAGGCGCATACCCACGAGAGTAGATAAACCCGGCATCGCGTGAAGGATAGCTTGATTCAGAAGGCGCATACCCACGAGAGTAGACAAATCCGGCATCACGTGAAGGATAAGACACTGTGTCTGCCTTCGCAAGACTTGCTAAAGTAGCTAATAATAGAGTGACAGCTGAAGCTGCTGTTAAAACACTGATTTTAAGTTTCATTATAAAATCCTTTCAAAGATAATAAACTATTCTTGCACAGTGGTTAGTTCATTTTGTGCATACTATATTATATCATCAAAAGCTCATTCGAACAACATGTTTTTAATTTTAAACAAATATATGATTAATCAAATATCGCTTAAAATTAAAAAATGAGATTTAGTAACTTATTTAATAGTATACAATCCAATAACGACTGTCTAATTTGATCTATAGTTGAAGCTAGTCGTGGATTTCACTAAAGATGTAGCAATAAAAATTCCCCTCCAGTTCCATTGCAATGATGACAATGACAAAACCTGTAGGGGTATAAATAGTCTATATTTAAATGTGAATAAATTTTATTTTAAGAAGCGTTGTAGAAATTCCTTAGTTCTTTCTTGTGTTGGATTTTCGAAAAGTTGTTTAGGAGTACCCTGCTCTGCAATGATTCCTTTGTCCATGAAAATAACGCGGTCTGATACTTCTTTAGCAAATTCCATCTCGTGTGTCACAATTATCATTGTTAATCCAGATTTAGCTAGATCTTGCATTGTTTTAAGGACCTCACCAACCATTTCTGGATCCAAGGCTGAAGTTGGTTCATCAAAAAGTATAGCTTCTGGGTTAACAGAAAGTGCTCGGGCGATTGCGACACGTTGCTTTTGCCCACCTGATAATTGTTTTGGTTTAGCTTTCCAATATTGCTCAGTCATGCCAACAGCATTTAAGTTTTCTTTAGCAATCTTTTCAGCTTCTTGGCGTTCACGTTTTAGAACAGTAGTCTGTGCGACAATAGCATTCTCTAAGATATTTAAATTTTCAAAGAGGTTAAAAGATTGAAAGACCATCCCAAGTTTTTCACGATAATTATTTAAATCATAGCCTTTTTCAAGAACATTGTGACCGTGATATAAGATTTCTCCTCCACTTGGTTCTTCTAAGAGGTTAATAGAACGTAGGAAAGTTGATTTTCCTGATCCAGAAGAACCAATGATAGAAATAACTTCGCCTTTGTTGACCGAAAGCGAAATATCTTTTAACACTTCATTGCTTCCGTAAGATTTTTTCAAATGTTTAATTTCTAAAATAGCTTGTGTCATACCAACCTCCTAGACTTGTAATTGATTCGCACCGGTTGTGTAATTATCTGAATCAAAACGTTTTTCAATGTAACGTAAGATACGTGTTACGGTGAAGGTTAAGATGAAGTAAATAATCGCAATAATGGTGAATGTTTGGAAATATTGGTAGGTTTGTGTTGCAACAGTATTACCAGAGAAGTAGAGTTCGACAACAGAGATAACGTTCAGTACAGAGGTATCTTTGATATTGATAACAAACTCATTACCAGTAGCTGGGAGTATGTTACGTACAACTTGTGGTAGAACAATTTTTCGCATGGTTTGTCCGTGGGTGAAACCAAGTGCAGTTGCGGCTTCAAATTGTCCTTTATCAACAGAGAAAATACCACCACGTACAATTTCGCTCATATAAGCACCAGTATTGATTGAAACAATAAATATAGCTGCTAGTGTACGGTCCAGCGAAACTCCAAAAGCTTGTGCTGTTCCGTAGTAGATAACCATCGATTGTACAATCATAGGTGTCCCGCGGAAGACCTCAATATAGATGTTAAGTAACCAACCTAATAATTTTTGTAAGGCAGCCTTTAACTTATTGTCAGATTTTGGTGCTGTACGGAAAACACCGATGAGAAGGCCGATAAATAATCCGACGATTGTTCCTACCATAGAAATTAGGAGGGTTGTAGCTGTTCCTCTGAGGAATTGAGAACCATTGTTTTTTAAAATAGTTGCCATCTGTTCAAAGAAGTTTGGTTTCCCATTTTTTCCTTTTTTAACGGATGGCTGTTCTTTAATCATCTTATCCATCAAGGCGATTTGTTTATCTCTAGAAATGCTTTCGAGAACTTGATTAACTTGATTAATACGATTGTCACCTTTACGCATCCCAACAGAAATATTTGTATCGGCATCAGATGTTTTAAACCCTTGGTGCAGTTCAATCATTTTTAATTTAGGATTAGCAGTTTGAGCGGAAGTTGCATCTGGACGTTCTGAAACATAGGCGTCTACAACACCAGATTCTACAGCTTGTCTTAATTGATTGAAGTCCCCCATGGCAACTTCTTTTTTGACACCATTGATTTGATCAATGAGGTTGTATAAGTAGACTCCTTGTTGGGCAGTTACTTTAGCATTTTTGAAATCACTAATATTTTTAGCATTAGTATATTTTCCTTCAGCATTAACAACTAGAGTAGGTTCTGAAATGTAGTAAGGCTTTGAAAAATTAATTTCTTTTTTACGTTCTTCGGTAGGACTCATTCCTGCAATAATCATATCGAGTTTTCCAGAAGTTAGTGCTGGAACAAGGCCTTCCCATTTTGTTTTGACAACAACAACTTTTTTATTTAACTTTTTAGCTAACTTTTTAGCGACTTGTACATCATAACCATTAGCATATTGATCAGTTCCTTCAATAGGAACTGCACCATTTGTGTTATCATTTTGTGTCCAGTTGAAAGGAGCATAGGCTGCCTCCATACCGACACGTAGATATTCATCTGCTTGTATACTTGTCATACCTCCAAAGGTGATAAGCAAAGCAGTGAATAAACTTAGTAATATTTTTTTCATTCAACAGCCTCCGATAAGTTACTTCCTCCTATTTTACCGAAAAACAAGGTCGATTTCAATATCATTATCTTATTGAAAGCGATTAATTGTATTTTTATGTTAAAATGGTATACAAACAAAGGAAGGAGGATGATAATGAAGAAATGTTTTTTGGCTATTTGTTTAGCTCTTAGTTTTTTTATGGTTTCAGTTCAAGCAGATGAGGTGGACTATAACATTCCTCATTATGAGGGTAATCTAACTATTCACAATGATAATAGTGCTGATTTTACAGAGAAGGTTACTTACCAATTTGATTCGTCCTATAATGGACAGTATGTCACATTAGGTACGGCGGGTAAGTTACCTGACAATTTTGATATTAATAATAAGCCACAGGTTGAAGTTTCAATTAATGGTAAAGTAAGGAAAGTTAGTTACCAGATAGAAGATTTGGAGGATGGCTACCGTTTGAAAGTGTTTAATGGTGGTGAAGCAGGTGATACTGTTAAAGTCAATGTTCAGTGGAAACTAAAAAATGTTCTATTTATGCATAAGGATGTTGGTGAACTTAACTGGATTCCTATTAGCGACTGGGATAAAACGTTAGAGAAAGTAGATTTTTGGATATCAACTGACAAAAAGGTTGCTCTTTCTCGTCTTTGGGGGCACTTGGGTTATCTTAAAACTCCTCCTAAAATAAGACAAAATAATAATCGTTACCATTTGACAGCTTTTAATGTAAACAAACGATTAGAATTTCATGGTTATTGGGATAGATCTTATTTTAATCTACCTACAAACAGTAAAAATAATTACAAGAAAAAAATTGAATATCAAGAGAAGATGATAGAGCGTCATGGTTTTATCCTAAGTTTCTTGTTAAGGATATTATTACCTTCATTCTTTATTATTGTGACACTATTCATCTCAATTAGGGTGTTCCTGTTTAGAAAAAAAGTTAATAAATACGGGCAATTCCCTAAGGAACATCATTTATATGAAGCACCTGAGGACCTTTCACCACTAGAGTTAACTCAAAGCATTTATAGTATGAGTTTTAAAAATTTTCAAGATGAGGAGAAGAAAACTCACCTTATCAGTCAAGAACAACTCATTCAGTCAATTCTATTAGACTTGATTGATAGAAAAGTATTGAATTATGATGATAACTTGTTATCTCTAGCTAACTTAGATAGAGCTTCTGATGCAGAAATAGATTTTATAGAGTTTGCTTTTGCGGATTCTACGAGTTTGAAGCCAGATCAACTCTTTTCTAATTACCAATTTAGTTATAAAGAAACACTACGTGAACTGAAAAAGCAGCACAAGGCTTCAGATCTGCAAACTCAAATGAGACGCCGAGGAAGTAATGCCTTATCAAGAATTACGCGTCTCACAAGGTTGATTTCTAAAGACAATATAAACTCTCTTAGAAGAAAGGGAATTTCATCCCCTTATCGTAAAATGTCTTCAGAAGAGTCTAAAGAATTATCTAGGTTGAAAAGATTCAGTTACCTATCACCTCTTATTTCTTTTGTTGTTATAATTTATACGCTTTTTTTAAATTATTTTACCTATTTCTGTATCTATCTCTTATTGTTTGGTGTTATCCTGTTGTTGAATAAAATCATTTTTATGATGACAAGAAAAATAAGTAACGGTTATATTGTAACTGAAGATGGAGCAAGTCGTGTCTACCAATGGACTAGTTTTAGGAACATGCTAAGGGATATCAAATCGTTTGATCGTTCAGAGTTAGAAAGTATCGTATTATGGAATCGAATATTGGTTTACGCTACTTTATTCGGCTACGCTGACCGTGTTGAGAAAGTACTCAGAGTGAACCAAATAGATATTCCAGAAAGATTTGCAAACATTGATAGTCATCAATTTGCGATTTCAGTCAATCAATCTAGTAATCATTTTTCAACGATAACTGAAGATGTTAGTCACGCTTCTAATTTTAGTGTTAATTCAGGCGGTTCTTCAGGTGGTTTCTCAGGCGGCGGAGGCGGCGGAGGTGGTGGTGCCTTCTAATTTTCCAAAAGTATGGTATAATAAAGAAAAATTTATGGAGTTATTATGTTAATAATTGAATTACTCAAAGCCCTATTTTTAGGAGTCGTTGAGGGAGTGACAGAATGGTTACCTGTTTCTAGTACTGGCCATTTAATCTTGGTTCAAGAGTTTATGAAGTTGAACCAAAGCAAATCCTTTGTTGAAATGTTTAATATTGTTATACAACTTGGGGCAATTATGGCAGTTATTGTCATTTATTTTAAACGCCTTAACCCATTTCAGCCAGGTAAATCTGCTAGAGAAATTCGTTTAACTTGGCAATTATGGTTAAAAGTAGTGATAGCTTGTATTCCATCTATTTTAATTGCTTTACCATTTGATAATTGGTTTGAAGCTCATTTTAATTTCATGATCCCGATTGCAATAGCCCTAATCTTTTATGGTTTTGTCTTCATATGGGTTGAAAAACGTAATGCACACCTCAAACCACAGGTAACCGAATTGGCAAGTATGTCTTACAAGACAGCTTTCTTGATTGGATGCTTCCAGGTTCTCAGTATTGTTCCGGGAACCAGTCGTTCTGGAGCTACTATTTTAGGAGCAATTATTATTGGAACTAGTCGTTCGGTCGCTGCTGACTTTACTTTCTTCCTTGCCATCCCAACTATGTTTGGTTATAGTGGACTTAAGGCGGTTAAATACTTTTTAGATGGTAACGTCTTGAGTTTAGACCAATCTTTAATACTTTTAGTAGCAAGTCTGACAGCTTTCGTAGTTAGTTTATATGTTATTCGTTTCTTGACAGACTATGTCAAACGACACGATTTCACCATCTTTGGTAAGTATCGTATAGTCTTAGGAAGTTTACTCATCCTCTACTGGTTAGTTGTTCATTTATTCTAAAATATAACATAAAAAGCTGAGTATTCCTCAGCTTTTTAGCGTGTTAGGCTGTGAAAAATTGCTAAAAAATAGCTTTTTCGGTATAATAAGAAAACTGAATACTCGTATGAGGTGATGATATGGAAATGAAACAAATCAGTGAAACAACACTGAAAATTACAATTAGTATGGAAGATTTAGAAGATCGTGGTATGGAGCTGAAAGATTTCCTAATCCCTCAGGAGAAGACTGAGGAATTTTTCTATTCTGTCATGGATGAATTAGACTTGCCAGAAAACTTTAAAAATAGTGGTATGTTAAGTTTTCGAGTAACACCTAAAAAAGATCGCATTGATGTTTTTGTTACAAAGTCTGAATTAAGTAAAGATTTAAATTTAGAAGAATTAGCAGATTTGGGTGACATTTCAAAAATGTCTCCAGAAGACTTTTTTAAAACATTGGAACAATCGATGTTGGAAAAAGGGGATACGGATGCCCATGCCAAATTAGCAGAAATTGAAAATATGATGGATAAAGCAACTCAAGAAGTAGTTGAGGAAAATGTTTCTGAAGAACAACCTGAAAAGGAAGTAGAAACGATTGGATATGTTCACTATGTCTTTGATTTTGATAATATTGAAGCTGTAGTTCGATTTTCACAAACGATTGATTTTCCAATAGAAGCTTCTGAACTCTATAAAAATGGTAAAGGCTATCATATGACAATTTTGCTAGACTTGGAAAACCAACCAAGCTACTTTGCTAATTTGATGTATGCTCGAATGCTTGAACATGCTAATGTGGGCACAAAAACACGAGCTTACTTGAAAGAGCATAGTATTCAATTGATTCATGATGATGCTATTTCAAAATTACAAATGATTGAGATGGGATAAAATGATACCTTTTACAATTGAGTATATTTTTGTATTGATTGGAGCATTTTTATTATCAATCATTCTAACTCCTATTATTCGAGTTATATCTTTGAAGGTAGGAGCGGTTGATAAACCGAACGCTCGAAGAATCAACAAAGTACCAATGCCAAGTAGTGGTGGTTTAGCAATATTTCTCTCCTTTGTTGTAACAACATTATTTTTCATGCCAATGGCGGCCAGTAGACACTTTATAGAAGTCTCTTATTTTCACTACATTTTGCCTGTAATTATTGGCGGTCTCGTAGTTACAACAACAGGATTCATAGATGACATCTTTGAATTAAGACCTCGTTATAAAATGTTGGGAATTATTATTGCAGCTATTATCATATGGAAATTTACACATTTTAGATTTGATAGTTTTAAGATTCCAATAGGTGGTCCACTCTTGGAGTTTGGTCCTATTTTAACTTTCTTTTTGACAGTTTTATGGATTATTTCAATCACTAATGCTATCAATCTGATTGATGGTCTAGATGGTCTAGTTAGTGGTGTTTCAATTATCAGTCTAGCAACGATGGCAGTGGTTTCTTATTTCTTTTTACCTAAAATAGATTTTTTTCTCACGCTAACTATTGTTATTTTAATCGCCTCAATAGTTGGTTTTTTCCCTTATAATTATCATCCAGCCATTATCTACCTAGGTGATGCTGGTGCCTTGTTTATAGGATTTATGATTGGTGTATTATCGCTTCAAGGTTTAAAAAACTCCACAGCTGTTGCAGTGATAACACCTGTCATTATTTTAGGAGTTCCTATTTTGGATACAGCTGTTGCTATTGTGAGGCGTAAATTATCAGGGAAAAAGATTTCTGAAGCTGATAAGATGCACCTGCATCACCGATTGCTATCTATGGGATTTACACATAGAGGAGCAGTTTTAGTTGTTTATGGTATTGCAATTATCTTTTCGCTTATCGCTTTGCTTTTAAATGTTTCTAGTCGTATTGGGGGAATTTTTCTTCTATTGGCGCTACTATTAGCGATGGAAATTTTTATAGAAGGTTTAAATATTTGGGGTGAGAATCGGACACCACTATTTAATCTCTTAAAGTTCATTGGCAACAGTGATTACAGACAAAGTGTTATTGCTAAATATAGCGATAAGCATCAAAAATAAAAGCCTGAAAAGGCTTTTTTAGTTTTAATCATTTAGATAGCAGTCACACCTCATTTTTGCTATAATTATTTAGAATATAATA
Organism: Streptococcus sp. FDAARGOS_522; assembly: GCF_003812445.1. NCBI lineage: Bacteria > Bacillati > Bacillota > Bacilli > Lactobacillales > Streptococcaceae > Streptococcus > Streptococcus sp. FDAARGOS_522. Next base: position 1,395,285 of record NZ_CP033808.1, on the reverse strand, counting down.
TCGGGTGAGTGCCCTATAATATCTTCTTTAAACCATAGAGAAATATCACATATTCTCTGTTAACCAAGAAAAGGAGTGTACAATGTCTGTACTTGAAATCAAAAATCTTCATGTTTCTATTGAAGATAAAGAAATTTTAAAAGGTCTTAATTTAACGTTGAAAACAGGAGAAATTGCTGCTATCATGGGTCCAAATGGTACTGGGAAGTCGACACTTTCAGCAGCTATTATGGGAAATCCTAATTATGAAGTTACAGCAGGTGAAATTCTTTTTGATGGTGAAGATATTTTAGAGCTAGAAGTGGATGAACGTGCTCGTTTGGGTCTATTTCTTGCCATGCAATACCCTTCAGAGGTTCCAGGGATTACTAATGCTGAATTTATCCGAGCAGCTATGAATGCGGGAAAGGCTGATGATGATAAAATTTCCATCCGCCAATTTATCACTAAGTTAGATGAAAAGATGGAACTACTTGGCATGAAAGAAGAAATGGCGGAACGTTATCTTAACGAAGGTTTTTCAGGTGGTGAGAAGAAGCGCAATGAAATTTTACAACTCCTAATGTTAGAGCCTAAGTTTGCCCTCTTGGATGAGATTGACTCTGGCCTTGATATTGATGCTCTTAAAGTGGTATCAAAGGGAGTCAATGAAATGCGTGGTGAAGGTTTTGGTGCTATGATTATTACACACTATCAACGCCTTTTGAATTACATTACACCAGATAAAGTACACGTTATGATGGACGGGAAGGTAGTATTGTCAGGAGGACCAGAATTAGCGGTTCGCCTTGAGAAAGAAGGTTATGCTCAAATCGCTGAAGAGCTTGGTTTAGAGTATAAAGAAGAAGTCTAATTTGTCACTTCAACTAGAAGAGAAAAGGAGTTACAAATGTCTAAAGAAGCTATATTAAATTTTTTACAAGCCAAAGGTGAGCCTACTTGGTTACAAGAATTACGACTAAAGGCTTTTGAAAAAATAGAAGAACTAGAATTACCAGTAATTGAACGTGTAAAATTTCATAGATGGAATTTAGGTGATGGAACCATTTTAGAGAATGACTATACAGCTAACGTTCCAGATTTCACAGAGTTAGGAAACAATCCCAAGTTGGTTCAAATTGGGACCCAAACCGTCCTTGAACAAGTTCCTATGGAATTAATAGAGAAAGGCGTTGTCTTTACAGATTTCTATTCGGCCTTGGAAGAAATTCCAGAAGTCATAGAGCGCTACTTTGGGAAAGCACGTCCTTTTGAAGAAGATAGACTTGCTGCCTATCACACAGCTTACTTCAACAGTGGTGCAGTGCTTTATATTCCAGATAATGTTGAAATTACTCAACCAATCGAAGGTCTTTTTTATCAAGATAGTCAGTCTAAAGTACCATTTAATAAGCATATCCTTCTTATTGTTGGAAAGAATGCAAAAGTTAGTTACTTAGAGCGATTTGAGTCAATTGGTGATGGGACAGAACGAACAAGTGCTAATATTTCTGTAGAAGTAATTGCCCAAGCAGGTAGCCAAATTAAATTTGCTTCAATTGATCGCCTCGGAGAAAATGTGACAACGTTTATAAGTCGTCGTGGTCGTCACAGTAGCGATGCAACAATAGATTGGGCCCTTGGGGTGATGAATGAAGGCAATGTTGTTGCTGACTTTGATTCTGATTTAATTGGTGATGGAAGTCACGCTAATTTAAAAGTAGTTGCTGCCTCGTCAGGGCGTCAAGTTCAAGGAATTGATACGCGTGTTACAAACTACGGCTGTAATTCAGTAGGACATATTTTACAGCATGGGGTTATTTTAGAGCGTGGGACTCTTACTTTTAATGGTATCGGACATATTATAAAAGGTGCAAAGGGAGCAGACGCCCAACAAGAAAGCCGAGTTCTCATGTTATCAGACAAAGCACGTTCAGATGCTAATCCTATCCTTTTGATTGATGAAAATGATGTTACAGCTGGTCACGCAGCCTCAATTGGTCAGGTTGACCCAGAGGATTTATATTATTTGATGAGCCGAGGCTTGAACCAAAAAACAGCAGAGCAATTAGTTATTCGTGGATTTTTAGGAACAGTCATTGCTGAAATACCAGTAAAAGAAGTTCGCGATGAAATGATTGCCGTTATTGATACAAAACTAGAAAAACGTTAATATGACATTACTAGATAGTTATAAACTAAAGCAAGATTTCCCAATTTTAAATCAATTAGTTAATGATGAGCCGCTTATCTATTTAGATAATGCAGCAACGACACAAAAACCGAATCAAGTTTTAGAAGCTTTGCGAGACTACTACCAAAACGACAATGCAAATGTCCATCGTGGTGTTCATACTTTAGCAGAACGAGCGACTGCTCAGTACGAGAATGCTCGTGAAAAAGCAAGGCAGTTTTTAAATGCTAAATTAAGTAAAGAAATTTTATTCACACGTGGCACCACAACAGGATTAAATTGGGTAGCTAAGTTTGCCGAAAGTATTTTAGAACGAGGTGATGAGGTACTTATTTCCATTATGGAGCATCATTCTAATATTATCCCATGGCAACAAGCTTGCGAGAGAACTGGCGCTAAATTGGTTTATGCCTATCTAAAAGATGGTTCTTTAGATTTAGAAGATTTCTATAATAAATTATCCTCTAAAACTAAATTTGTTAGTTTGGCACATATCTCAAATGTACTTGGCTGTGTTACACCAGTAAAAGCAATAGCAGAACGTGTGCATCAAGTTGGGGCATACATGGTTGTTGATGGAGCTCAATCAGCGCCACATATGGCGATTGATGTTCAAGACCTTGATTGTGATTTCTTCGCCTTATCTGGCCATAAGATGCTTGGTCCTACTGGTATCGGTGTTCTTTATGGGAAAGAAAGCATTTTAGATAAGATGCCACCTGTCGAATTTGGTGGTGAAATGATTGATTTTGTCTATGAGCAAAGTGCAACATGGAAGGAATTGCCCTGGAAGTTTGAAGCTGGAACGCCTAATATTGCTGGAGCGATCGCTTTTGGAGAAGCTTTAGATTATTTAACGGATGTTGGTATGGATGAGATTCATCAATATGAACAAAGTTTAGTTTCTTATGTGTTGCCTAAATTACAGGCTATCGATGGTTTAACTATTTACGGACCTAGTGATGCTGAATCTCATGTAGGCGTTATTGCCTTCAATTTAGAAGGTTTACACCCACATGATGTGGCAACTGCAATGGATTACGAAGGAGTGGCTGTTCGTGCAGGTCATCATTGTGCACAACCCCTTATTAATCATCTTGGTATCCATTCGGCGGTTCGAGCAAGTTTCTATTTCTATAATACCAAAGAGGATTGCGACAAATTGGTAGACGCTATCCAAAAAACTAAGGAGTTTTTCAATGGCACTCTCTAAATTAGATAATCTCTACATGGCAGTGGTAGCTGATCATTCAAAACACCCTCATCATCATGGATTTTTAGAAGGCGTTGAACAAGTGCAGTTAAATAATCCTACATGTGGAGATGTTATTTCCTTATCTGTTAAATTTGATGGAAATATTATTTCAGATATTGCATTTGCTGGTAATGGTTGTACAATTTCTACGGCTTCATCAAGCATGATGACAGATGCAGTTATTGGGAAAACAAAAGAAGAAGCATTGCAGCTTGCTGATGTATTCTCCAAAATGGTTCAAGGCGATCAAAATCCAAAACAAGAGAAACTTGGGGATGCAGAGTTTCTAGCTGGGGTATCAAAATTTCCACAACGTATCAAATGTGCTACGCTTTCGTGGAATGCTTTAAGAAAGGCTATTGAGAGAGATAATCAGGCAGAACTCTGACAACCATAGTTGAAGGAATTACATTTAAACAACTTTTACTGACATAAGGTAGTCTAGTAGAAGAATGTCTTAAATTTAAATATTAAAGAAAGGATAAGTATGTCCGAAATAAATGAAAAAGTAGAACCACAGCCAATAGATCTTGGGGAATATAAATTTGGATTTCATGACGATGTAAAGCCAATTTATTCTACGGGAAAAGGTCTAAATGAGGCTGTTATTCGTGAGTTATCTGCAGCTAAGGGTGAACCTGAGTGGATGTTGGACTTTCGTCTAAAATCCTTGGAAACGTTTAATAAAATGCCAATGCAGACCTGGGGAGCAGATTTATCAGATATTGATTTTGATGATATTATTTATTATCAAAAAGCATCTGATAAACCTGCGCGTGATTGGGATGATGTTCCAGAAAAAATCAAAGAAACTTTTGAAAGAATTGGGATTCCAGAAGCTGAAAGAGCTTATCTTGCAGGAGCATCAGCACAATATGAATCAGAAGTGGTTTATCATAATATGAAAGAAGAATATGATAAGCTGGGTATTGTTTTTACGGATACTGACTCTGCACTTAAAGAGTACCCAGAGCTATTCAAAAAATATTTTGCTAAACTTGTCCCTCCAACAGATAATAAATTAGCTGCTCTGAACTCTGCTGTATGGTCAGGTGGAACATTTATTTATGTCCCTAAAGGTGTTAAGGTGGATATTCCACTTCAAACTTACTTCCGTATTAATAATGAAAATACTGGACAATTTGAACGTACTCTCATTATTGTCGATGAGGGAGCAAGTGTTCACTATGTTGAAGGTTGTACCGCCCCAACTTATTCTTCAAATAGTTTACATGCAGCTATAGTTGAAATTTTTGCACTTGATGGAGCTTATATGCGCTATACGACTATTCAAAATTGGTCCGATAATGTCTATAATTTAGTGACAAAACGTGCTACCGCTAAAAAAGATGCAACAGTTGAGTGGATAGATGGAAATCTAGGTGCTAAAACAACAATGAAATACCCATCGGTTTACCTTGATGGTGAAGGAGCACGTGGCACGATGTTGTCTATTGCTTTTGCAAACAAAGGACAACACCAAGATACGGGTGCAAAGATGATTCATAATGCTCCCCATACTAGTTCATCCATTGTCTCTAAATCAATTGCTAAGGGTGGAGGAAAAGTTGATTATCGAGGTCAAGTGACATTTAATAAAGATTCCAAAAAATCAGTGTCACATATAGAATGTGACACCATATTGATGGATGATATTTCAAAATCAGATACCATACCGTTTAATGAGATTCATAATTCACAGGTTGCTTTAGAGCATGAAGCAAAGGTGTCTAAGATTTCTGAAGAGCAACTGTACTACTTGATGAGTCGAGGTTTATCTGAAGCTGAGGCAACAGAAATGATTGTTATGGGGTTTGTTGAGCCCTTTACGAAAGAATTACCAATGGAATATGCGGTAGAGTTAAACCGCTTAATTTCCTATGAAATGGAAGGTTCAGTTGGTTAATTGAAGATTTCAAGAGATAATAAAAAGCCCCTATGTTATTGATGAAGGGGGCTTTTATATTAGCACAGTTATTATCTAGAGCGCTTTATAAGTAATACTATCCCAGCTAAAAGACAAAGGATAGCGATGGTGCCCAGAACAATTAAAATAGATACAAAATGTGATTGAATAAATTGATCTGTTTTTGTCCACCACTGTTCTTTTGTTTGAGGCTGTTCTTGAATAGATTTGGTTTTAGTAACTTCTTTTTTAGGTTTAACGGCTTTTAATACAGGAGTTTTAGAAGAAATATTTTTAGCGTCTTTAAAACCTTTTTCTACAAGAGCGTTGACAAACGGATGACGATAGTACTCTCCGTCTTGGTCTGACCAATCACCAACTCCTAAAACCACAGTTATCAAGCGAGTATTCTGGCGTTTAGCTGTAACTAAGGCATTAAAAGCAGCGCTAGGGCTAGAACCAGTTTTTAAGCCATCTACTCCTTCTAATCCAAATTTAGCGCCGGGGGTAGAGTAGTTATAAGTTGTAAATGTTTCTTCATAAGGAGTTCCGACCATGGCCTTGACTTCAGGATATTTTGTATAGTTCAGTATATCAGGGTATTTTTTAAGGAAATGATAGGTTAAAATTGATAGATCACGTGCAGTCGTAACGTTAGTAGCATTGTTATCGTATTCTTTTGGGGAGTAAAGTCCATTAAAAGCACTCGCTACCGCCCCACTGGGGTTATAAAAGTGAGTTTTTGTCATACCGAGTTTCTTGGCGGTTTCATTGATTCGTTTAATGAAGGCGTCAGGATTGTTTTGTGATAAGTGGTTAGCAATCATAATAGTTGCTACATTAGATGACGGGACAGCTGTCATAGTAATCAGTTCACGAATAGGATAAGCAACCCCAGCATGAATATTATTATTACTAATTTCATAAATCTTACTTATGGCTTGGTCTGTTTCTGTTGCAGTCACTGTGGTGTTGAGGCTTGTTTTTCCTTTAGCTAAGTCTTCAAATAGTAAATATAAAGTAAACATTTTAGACATGCTAGCGGGATCACGTTCTAAATCAGCGTTATCTTCCCACAAAATATGACCTTTATTGTCAATAACGATAGACGCTTTAGGTTTATTAATATCTTTAACATCATATCCGGCTTCTCGGGTAATTTGCATAATATCTTTATGTTCTTCAGCTTGCACAGAGTTTACACAAGTCAGGGATAATAAAATGCAGAGGAAAGATACGATTAATTTAGGCATAGGTAACTCCTGAAAACTTTTTATTAATATTATAACAAAAAATCACTAATAAAAAAGACATTTCATTAGTGATTTTTAATTTTATATATTCTCCTAAACCTAGCTAAAGAAACTGCTGTGCAGCAACTCCTTGTGTCAAAGGGAGATTACTATTAAAGTTTTTCGTTAACGTAGCGCACAAAATGATTCCACCACACTTTGAGGAAGAAACTGCGCTCAATACTATCTTTTGCCACTAAATGAACGCTAGGTTCCTTTATGAGATAGCCTTTTCCAACCTTATTAAGGTCAACGTAATAAGCTTTCCCTAGGTTCTCTTTTTTTGTAATAGGAGCAGTAAGCTCTTTTTTAAAGTTAATTTTTAACTGATTTTGTTTAGTGATATTTCTCTTCTGTACTACTTTCAAATCGTTTTTAGCAACAGCGATGACCGATTGTTCTTTTCCGTCTCTCACACTTGCTTCTTTACCTTTATATGCAGCTCCTTTAGCTAATACAAGGTTAGGTTCGTAGGTGTTTGTGATATAGTTCAAGAGAGAGTTAGTTGCTGTAAAGCGAGCATATTTGTCTTTATCGGCCTTATCAGCATGCATAATAACAGTGAGTAGTCTCATTCCACTTTCAGTAGATGTAGCAATAAAAGATTGGCCAGCTAATTCCGTTGTCCCAGTTTTCAAACCTGTAATACCTGGTCTAAAGACAGGCATATCTGGTAGCATGTAGTTATAAGAATGCATAATATCTTTATCAAATTTAGCAACGGACTTACTAGTAATCTTAAGAATGGAAGGATATTCGTTGACCAAATGGTAGGCAACAATAGCAATATCACGTGCACTCATTTTATTTTCGTCGTTTTGTGACGATTTTGGATAAATGTGATTGCCTAACATACTATTATTTAAGCCAGAAGCATTGACTAGGTGGCTATCATGAATTCCCCACTTTTCCAATTGAGCAGTCATTTTATCAACAAATTTACTTTCGGTTCCTGAAATATGTTCAGCCAAAGCAATGGCTGCACTGTTAGCACTAGAAATCATGGCAGCGTCCACGAGCTGTTTAACAGTATAGCGCCTTTTTTCTAAAGGAACATTACTAGCATCAGATTCGCGTGTTAGTTGATAAGGGTAGTCAGATATATTTACTTTGGTATTCCACTTGAGGTTACCGTTATCAATTTCTTTATAGACCATATAAACGGTCATTATTTTAGTCAAGGAAGCAATAGCAGCGGGTTTGTTAGCATCTTTTTCATACAAGATTTTTCCTGAATCTAAATCAACTGCCAAGGCATGTTTAGCGGAAGCATTAAAAGATTCAGCAGAGATGGTTGGCATAAAAAAAATGCAACTAAGTAATAGAATAGAAGTAATAATTTTTTTCAAAATAACACCTTTAGAAATTTTTTAAACTTTGTCCCTCCTATTATATCATATCACTATATCATACTAGGAATTATTATTTTTGATAATTAAATAAAGAAAACGTTTGTTATAAAAATGTAAAAAAATGTAAAAAATGAAAGTTAAAAAATTATCTGAAAATTTTGCGTTTTTGTCTTTTCTTAAGAATTTTTTGTGGTATAATGTTAGTCACTAGATAAATGAATTAGGAGAACAAAGCTATGGCAAAACAGAAAAATAACTGGCGCCGTGTTGGAGTTGGTGTCCTTACACTTGCTTCAGTTGCGACTCTTGCTGCATGTGGAAGTAAATCAGCTTCCCAGGATTCTAATGGAGCGATTAATTGGGCTATTCCAACAGAAATCAATACACTAGATTTATCTAAAGTCACAGACACTTACTCAAATCTAGCTATTGGTAACTCTAGTAGTAATTTCCTTCGCTTAGATAAAGATGGAAAGACAAGACCAGATTTGGCTACTAAAGTAGATGTTTCAAAAGATGGCTTAACTTATACAGCTACATTACGTAAAGGCTTGAAGTGGTCAGATGGCAGTAAACTTACTGCAAAGGATTTTGTTTATTCATGGCAACGTTTAGTTGATCCTAAAACAGCTTCACAATATGCTTACCTTGCTGTTGAAGGGCATGTGCTTAATGCCGATAAAATCAACGAAGGACAAGAGAAAGACTTGAATAAGCTAGGTGTTAAGGCGGAAGGCGATGACAAAGTTGTTATTACTTTATCTAGTCCGTCTCCACAATTTATCTACTACCTTGCATTCACTAACTTCATGCCACAAAAACAAGAAGTTGTTGAAAAATATGGAAAAGATTACGCAACTACTTCAAAAAATACAGTTTACTCAGGACCATATACTGTTGAAGGTTGGAATGGTTCGAATGGTACTTTCACGCTGAAGAAAACCAAAAATTATTGGGACGCTAAAAATGTAAAAACAAAAGAAGTTCGCATCCAGACTGTTAAAAAACCAGATACCGCCGTTCAAATGTATAAACGTGGTGAGTTAGATGCAGCTAATATCTCAAATACTTCTGCTATTTATCAAGCTAATAAGAATAATAAAGATGTCACAGATGTTCTAGAAGCGACCACTGCCTATATGGAATATAATACTACTGGTTCTGTGAAAGGGCTTGATAATGTTAAGATTCGTCGCGCCTTAAACTTAGCAACTAACCGTAAAGGAGTTGTTCAAGCAGCCGTTGATACAGGCTCAAAACCGGCAATTGCTTTTGCACCTACTGGTTTAGCCAAAACACCAGATGGAACTGATTTGGCAAAATATGTTGCCCCAGGTTATGAATATAATAAAACTGAAGCAGCAAAACTCTTTAAAGAAGGTTTGGCTGAATCAGGCTTGACTAAGCTAAAATTAACAATTACAGCAGATGCTGATGCTCCTGCTGCCAAAAACTCTGTTGACTATATCAAGTCTACTTGGGAAGCTGCTCTTCCAGGACTTACTGTTGAAGAAAAATTTGTAACCTTTAAACAACGCTTAGAAGACAGTAGAAAACAAAACTTTGACATCGTAGTTTCTCTTTGGGGTGGGGATTATCCAGAAGGATCAACTTTCTACGGCCTCTTTAAGTCAGATTCACAAAATAACGATGGAAAATTTGCTAACAAGGACTATGATGCTGCTTATAACAAGGCAATTTCTGAAGATGCGATGAAACCAGCAGAATCAGCGAAGGACTATAAAGAAGCAGAGAAAATTTTATTTGAGCAAGGTGCTTATAACCCACTCTACTTCCGTAGTGGTAAAGGTTTACAAAATCCAAAATTAAAAGGTGTTATTCGTAATACTACAGGTTTGTCAATAGACTTTACACATGCTTATAAAAAATAATTAAATTACTTTACACTAAACCTTTGCAAGAATTGGTAATTGCCAGTTCTTGCTTTTGGTTAAGTAAAGAAAGTGAAAGAGTTTGCTATTTTTAGCAATTCTAAGAAAAGGAAATGATATGATTAAATATATTTTAAAGCGTGTTGCTATTTTGTTAGTAACGCTATGGGTTGTCATAACCCTATCGTTCTTTCTGATGCAGATCCTTCCAGGAACACCCTACAATAATCCAAAACTCACTGAAGAAATGATCGCATTGCTTAATAAACAGTATGGTTTAGACAAGCCTGTATGGCAACAATATTTGACTTACCTTTGGAATGTACTTCATGGTGACTTTGGAACGAGTTATCAATCAGTGAATCAGCCAGTATCACGTATGATTAGCTTGAGATTAGGAGTTTCAGTACATCTAGGTGTTCAGGCTCTCGTATTTGGTGTTTTAGGCGGTATTTTGGTAGGAGCTATTTCGGCACGTCATAAGAATGATAAAGTCGATGGTATCTTAAGTGTTATTGCAACGCTAGGGATTTCTATGCCTTCATTTATCATTGGTATCTTATTATTAGACTATTTTGGATTTAAGTGGAACTTGTTGCCTTTATCAGGTTGGGGGACTTTCTCTCAAACCATTTTACCTTCTTTAGCTCTAGGACTCCCTACATTAGCATCTGTTTCACGCTTCTTCCGTAGTGAAATGATTGAAACTTTAAATTCTGATTATGTGCAACTAGCTCGTTCAAAAGGTATGACAATTCGTCAAGTAACTCGAAAACATGCTTACCGTAATTCTATGATTCCAATTTTAACTCTAATTGGCCCTTTGGCGGCGGGTCTGTTAACTGGTTCTGCACTAATTGAGCAGATTTTCTCGATTCCAGGAATTGGGCAGCAGTTTGTTACTTCGATTCCAACAAAAGACTATCCTGTTATTATGGGGACAACCATTGTTTATGCAGTAATGTTGATGGTTGCTATCTTGATAACAGACGTTGTTATTAGTATCGTAGACCCACGTGTTCGCTTGCAGTAAGGAGATGTTATGGCAGATAAAAACAGAACATTTAAACTTGTAGGTGCAGGATCTTCTAGCACACAAGAAAAAATTGAAAAGCCTGCTCTTTCGTTTATGCAAGATGCGTGGCGTCGCTTGAAAAAAAACAAATTAGCAGTAGTTTCACTCTATTTATTAGCTCTTTTACTTACTTTTTCGTTAGCCTCAAATTTATTTGTAACTCAGAAGGATGCTAATGGGTTTGATTCGAAAAAAGTAACTACATATCGCAACTTACCACCTAAATTGAGTTCAAACCTTCCTTTTTGGAATGGTAGCATTAAGTACGCTGGAAATACAGAATCTACAGACGCTTATAAGTCTCAAAATGTCCCTGAAAAAGTTAAGTATGCTTTAGGTACAGATTCTCTAGGGAGAAGTGTTGCTAAGCGCATCATCGTAGGTATTCGGATTTCCTTACTTGTAGCTATTGCAGCTACATTCATTGATTTAATTATCGGTGTTACATACGGTCTTGTTTCAGGTTTTGCTGGAGGACGCCTTGATACATTAATGCAACGTATCGTAGAGGTAATTTCATCAATTCCAAACTTAGTTATCGTTACAATGTTAGGTTTGGTCCTTGGTAACGGTATTACGGCTATTATTATCTCTATTGCTTTTACCGGATGGACTTCTATGTCTCGTCAGGTAAGGAATTTAACCCTATCATATCGAGAAAGAGAGTTTGTGCTTGCTGCACGTTCACTTGGGGAAAGTCCAATTAAAATAGCCTTCAAACATATTTTACCTAACATTTCTGGTATTATCATTGTACAAATTATGATGACAATCCCAAGTGCTATTATGTATGAAGCGGTACTTTCAGCAATCAATTTAGGTGTTAAACCACCGACAGCTTCATTAGGATCATTGATTTCAGATGCACAAGAAAATTTACAATATTATCCATATCAAGTTATCTTGCCAGCTTTAGCATTGGTAATGATTTCATTGGCATTTATTTTGCTTGGTGATGGGTTGCGAGATGCTTTTGATCCAAAATCTAGCGATGAATAAGGAGGTATAATCATGGAAAAAGAAACTATTTTAAGTGTTAATAATCTTCATGTTGACTTCCACACATATGCTGGAGAAGTAAAAGCAATTCGTGATGTCAACTTTGAATTAAAAAAAGGTGAGACTCTTGCAATCGTTGGTGAATCTGGTTCAGGAAAATCTGTAACTACCAGAACTTTAATTGGTTTAAATGCTAAAAATTCAGAGATATCAGGGAATGTTCAATTTAAGGGGCGTAACCTTGTTGAACTATCAGAAGAAGAGTGGACTAAGGTACGCGGGAATGAGATTTCTATGATTTTCCAAGACCCTATGACTAGTTTGGATCCAACGATGAAAATTGGCATGCAAATAGCAGAACCAATGATGATTCATCAAAAAATTTCAAAAAAGGATGCTTTAAAATTAGCTCTTGAGCTAATGAAAGATGTAGGTATCCCAAATGCTGAAGAGCATATTAATGATTACCCACATCAGTGGTCTGGAGGAATGCGCCAACGTGCGGTTATAGCGATTGCTTTAGCTGCTGATCCTGAAATTCTTATTGCTGATGAACCAACGACTGCTTTAGATGTAACAATTCAAGCACAAATTTTGAACTTAATGAAAAAAATTCAAGCAGAACGAGACTCCTCCATTGTTTTCATAACTCATGACTTAGGGGTCGTTGCAGGGATGGCAGACCGTGTAGCAGTTATGTATGCAGGGAAAATTGTTGAATTTGGAACTGTTGATGAAGTCTTTTATAATCCACAACATCCATATACTTGGGGATTATTGAATTCAATGCCGACAACCGACACAGAATCAGGTAGTTTAGAGTCAATTCCGGGAACACCACCAGATTTGTTGAACCCACCTAAAGGAGATGCATTTGCAGCTCGTAATGAATTTGCATTAGATATTGATCATGAAGAAGAACCACCGTACTTCAAAGTTTCAGAAACACATTTCGCTGCTACATGGCTTTTAGATGAAAGATCACCTAAGGTGCTTCCTCCATTACCGATCCAAAAACGTTGGGAAAAATGGAACGAGATTGAAGGGAGGAAAGCCTAATGACTGAAAATCGAAAAAAATTAGTTGAAGTCAAAAATGTTTCTTTGACCTTCAATAAAGGAAAAGCTAATGAAGTGAGAGCAATTGATAATGTTAGTTTTGACATTTATGAAGGTGAAGTGTTTGGATTAGTTGGGGAATCTGGATCAGGAAAGACAACCGTTGGACGTTCAATTTTAAAACTTTATGATATTTCTGATGGAGAAATTACCTTTAATGGAGAAGTGATCTCACATCTGAAAGGTAAAGCATTACATAGTTTTCGTAAAGACGCTCAGATGATTTTTCAGGATCCTCAGGCTAGCTTAAACGGCCGTATGAAGATTCGTGATATCGTAGCAGAAGGTTTAGATATACATAAATTAGCTAAATCAAAATCAGATCGTGATAGTAAAGTTCAGGCCCTATTAGATCTTGTAGGGTTAAATAAAGATCATTTAACACGTTATCCGCATGAATTTTCAGGTGGACAACGACAACGTATCGGGATTGCACGTGCTTTAGCAGTAGAGCCTAAATTTATCATTGCTGATGAACCAATATCTGCCTTAGATGTTTCAATCCAAGCACAAGTTGTTAATTTAATGCAAAAATTGCAAAGAGAACAAGGATTGACTTATTTGTTTATCGCACATGATTTGTCTATGGTAAAATACATTTCAGATCGTATCGGTGTTATGCATTGGGGGAAACTGTTAGAAGTTGGAACATCTGATGATGTTTATAACAATCCAATCCACCCTTATACGAAGAGTCTATTATCAGCTATTCCAGAACCAGATCCGGAGAGTGAACGTCAACGTGTTCACCAGCCGTATAATCCAGCTATTGAGCAAGACGGACAAGAACGTCAAATGCACGAGATTACCCCTGGTCATTTTGTTTTATCTACACCCCAAGAAGCTGAAGAATATAAAAAACAAATATTATAAAAGATGGCTAGCCCATCTTTTATTTTTTTACTAATAAAATAAATTTAGGTATGGAATTTTAAACTCTATGTTATTGGTGTTAGCCAACAGGAAACTTTTTTCAGAAAATGTAGAAAAAGTATGAAAAAAGAGTTGACAAAGTAAGAGATGATGTAGTAAACTAAATAAGTTGTCTCGAGAGAGCAGTTTCTATTAGCGCGTAGTTAACAACTTAAAAAAAGTAGTTGACAAAGCAGAATAAGTTTGCTAGAATATAGAAGTTGTCTCAAGAGAGGCAAAGACCTTTGAAAACTGAACAAGACGAACGAATGTGCAGGGTGGATTTACATTGTAAATCCGTCAATGACAAAAAACAATAAATCTGTCAGCGAGACAGAAAAGAGCAAAGCTCAAACTTTAATGAGAGTTTGATCCTGGCTCAGGACGAACGCTGGCGGCGTGCCTAATACATGCAAGTAGAACGCTGAGGTTTGGTGTTTACACTAGACTGATGAGTTGCGAACGGGTGAGTAACGCGTAGGTAACCTGCCTCATAGCGGGGATAACTATTGGAAACGATAGCTAATACCGCATAAGAGTAATTAACACATGTTAGTTATTTAAAGGAGCAATTGCTTCACTGTGAGATGGACCTGCGTTGTATTAGCTAGTTGGTGAGGTAAAGGCTCACCAAGGCGACGATACATAGCCGACCTGAGAGGGTGATCGGCCACACTGGGACTGAGACACGGCCCAGACTCCTACGGGAGGCAGCAGTAGGGAATCTTCGGCAATGGACGGAAGTCTGACCGAGCAACGCCGCGTGAGTGAAGAAGGTTTTCGGATCGTAAAGCTCTGTTGTTAGAGAAGAACGTTGGTAGGAGTGGAAAATCTATCAAGTGACGGTAACTAACCAGAAAGGGACGGCTAACTACGTGCCAGCAGCCGCGGTAATACGTAGGTCCCGAGCGTTGTCCGGATTTATTGGGCGTAAAGCGAGCGCAGGCGGTTCTTTAAGTCTGAAGTTAAAGGCAGTGGCTTAACCATTGTACGCTTTGGAAACTGGAGGACTTGAGTGCAGAAGGGGAGAGTGGAATTCCATGTGTAGCGGTGAAATGCGTAGATATATGGAGGAACACCGGTGGCGAAAGCGGCTCTCTGGTCTGTAACTGACGCTGAGGCTCGAAAGCGTGGGGAGCAAACAGGATTAGATACCCTGGTAGTCCACGCCGTAAACGATGAGTGCTAGGTGTTAGGCCCTTTCCGGGGCTTAGTGCCGCAGCTAACGCATTAAGCACTCCGCCTGGGGAGTACGACCGCAAGGTTGAAACTCAAAGGAATTGACGGGGGCCCGCACAAGCGGTGGAGCATGTGGTTTAATTCGAAGCAACGCGAAGAACCTTACCAGGTCTTGACATCCTTCTGACCGGCCTAGAGATAGGCTTTCTCTTCGGAGCAGAAGTGACAGGTGGTGCATGGTTGTCGTCAGCTCGTGTCGTGAGATGTTGGGTTAAGTCCCGCAACGAGCGCAACCCCTATTGTTAGTTGCCATCATTAAGTTGGGCACTCTAGCGAGACTGCCGGTAATAAACCGGAGGAAGGTGGGGATGACGTCAATCATCATGCCCCTTATGACCTGGGCTACACACGTGCTACAATGGTTGGTACAACGAGTCGCAAGCCGGTGACGGCAAGCTAATCTCTTAAAGCCAATCTCAGTTCGGATTGTAGGCTGCAACTCGCCTACATGAAGTCGGAATCGCTAGTAATCGCGGATCAGCACGCCGCGGTGAATACGTTCCCGGCCTTGTACACACCGCCCGTCACACCACGAGAGTTTGTAACACCCGAAGTCGGTGAGGTAACCTTTTAGGAGCCAGCCGCCTAAGGTGGGATAGATGATTGGGGTGAAGTCGTAACAAGGTAGCCGTATCGGAAGGTGCGGCTGGATCACCTCCTTTCTAAGGATAAGGAAACCTGCCATTTGCGTCTTGTTTAGTTTTGAGAGGTCTTGTGGGGCCTTAGCTCAGCTGGGAGAGCGCCTGCTTTGCACGCAGGAGGTCAGCGGTTCGATCCCGCTAGGCTCCATTGAATCGAAAGGTTCAAATTGTTCATTGAAAATTGAATATCTATATCAAATTCCACGATCTAGAAATAGATTGTAGAAAGTAACAAGAAATAAACCGAAACGCTGTGAATATTTAATGAGTTTTCTAGTTTTAAAGAAACTAGGTTAATAAGGTTAAGTTAATAAGGGCGCACGGTGGATGCCTTGGCACTAGAAGCCGAAGAAGGACGTGACTAACGACGAAATGCTTTGGGGAGCTGTAAGTAAGCGCTGATCCAGAGATGTCCGAATGGGGAACCCACTAGTTAATGACTAGTATCCATATCTGTTAAGGATATGAGAAGGAAGACGCAGTGAACTGAAACATCTAAGTAGCTGCAGGAAGAGAAAGCAAAAGCGATTGCCTTAGTAGCGGCGAGCGAAACGGCAGGAGGGCAAACCGAAGTGTTTACACTTCGGGGTTGTAGGACTGCGATATAGGATTAATCATTATAGAAGAATTACCTGGGAAGGTAAGCCAAAGAGAGTAACAGCCTCGTATTTAAAATGATAGATTAACCTTAGCAGTATCCTGAGTACGGCGAGACACGCGAAATCTCGTCGGAATCTGGGAGGACCATCTCCCAACCCTAAATACTCTCTAGTGACCGATAGTGAACCAGTACCGTGAGGGAAAGGTGAAAAGCACCCCGGGAGGGGAGTGAAATAGAACCTGAAACCGTGTGCCTACAACAAGTTCGAGCCCGTTAATGGGTGAGAGCGTGCCTTTTGTAGAATGAACCGGCGAGTTACGATATGATGCGAGGTTAAGTTGAAGAGACGGAGCCGTAGGGAACCGAGTCTTAATAGGGCGTCATAGTATCATGTTGTAGACCCGAAACCATGTGACCTACCCATGAGCAGGTTGAAGGTGAGGTAAAACTCACTGGAGGACCGAACCAGGGCACGTTGAAAAGTGCTTGGATGACTTGTGGGTAGCGGAGAAATTCCAAACGAACTTGGAGATAGCTGGTTCTCTCCGAAATAGCTTTAGGGCTAGCGTCGATGTTAAGTCTCTTGGAGGTAGAGCACTGTTTGGGTGAGGGGTCCATCCCGGATTACCAATCTCAGATAAACTCCGAATGCCAACGAGATATAATCGGCAGTCAGACTGCGAGTGCTAAGATCCGTAGTCGAAAGGGAAACAGCCCAGACCACCAGCTAAGGTCCCAAAATATATGTTAAGTGGAAAAGGATGTGGGGTTGCACAGACAACTAGGATGTTAGCTTAGAAGCAGCTATTCATTCAAAGAGTGCGTAATAGCTCACTAGTCGAGTGACCCTGCGCCGAAAATGTACCGGGGCTAAAACATATTACCGAAGCTGTGGATGACACAAAAGTGTCATGGTAGGAGAGCGTTCTATGTGTGAAGAAGGTGTACCGTGAGGAGCGCTGGAACGCATAGAAGTGAGAATGCCGGTATGAGTAGCGCAAGACAGGTGAGAATCCTGTCCACCGTAAGACTAAGGTTTCCAGGGGAAGGCTCGTCCGCCCTGGGTTAGTCGGGACCTAAGGAGAGACCGAAAGGTGTATCCGATGGACAACAGGTTGATATTCCTGTACTAGAGTATATAGTGATGGAGGGACGCAGTAGGCTAACTAAACCAGACGATTGGAAGTGTCTGGTCAAACAGTGAGGTGTGATATGAGTCAAATGCTTATATCTTTAACATTGAGCTGTGACGAGGAGCGAAGTTTAGTAGCGAAGTTAGTGATGTCACACTGCCAAGAAAGCTTCTAGCGATACATATACTCTACCCGTACCGCAAACCGACACAGGTAGTCGAGGCGAGTAGCCTCAGGTGAGCGAGAGAACTCTCGTTAAGGAACTCGGCAAAATGGCCCCGTAACTTCGGGAGAAGGGGCGCTGATTTTAGATCAGCCGCAGTGAATAGGCCCAAGCAACTGTTTATCAAAACACAGCTCTCTGCTAAATCGTAAGATGATGTATAGGGGGTGACGCCTGCCCGGTGCTGGAAGGTTAAGAGGAGTGCTTAGCGTAAGCGAAGGTATGAATTGAAGCCCCAGTAAACGGCGGCCGTAACTATAACGGTCCTAAGGTAGCGAAATTCCTTGTCGGGTAAGTTCCGACCCGCACGAAAGGCGTAATGATTTGGGCACTGTCTCAACGAGAGACTCGGTGAAATTTTAGTACCTGTGAAGATGCAGGTTACCCGCGACAGGACGGAAAGACCCCATGGAGCTTTACTGCAGTTTGATATTGAGTATCTGTACCACATGTACAGGATAGGTAGGAGCCTATGATAACGGGACGCCAGTTTCGTTTGAGGCGTTGTTGGGATACTACCCTTGTGTTATGGCTACTCTAACCCAGATAGGCAATCCCTATCGGAGACAGTGTCTGACGGGCAGTTTGACTGGGGCGGTCGCCTCCTAAAAGGTAACGGAGGCGCCCAAAGGTTCCCTCAGACTGGTTGGAAATCAGTCGTAGAGTGTAAAGGTATAAGGGAGCTTGACTGCGAGAGCTACAACTCGAGCAGGGACGAAAGTCGGGCTTAGTGATCCGGTGGTTCCGTATGGAAGGGCCATCGCTCAACGGATAAAAGCTACCCTGGGGATAACAGGCTTATCTCCCCAAGAGTTCACATCGACGGGGAGGTTTGGCACCTCGATGTCGGCTCGTCGCATCCTGGGGCTGTAGTCGGTCCCAAGGGTTGGGCTGTTCGCCCATTAAAGCGGCACGCGAGCTGGGTTCAGAACGTCGTGAGACAGTTCGGTCCCTATCCGTCGCGGGCGTAGGAAATTTGAGAGGATCTGCTCCTAGTACGAGAGGACCAGAGTGGACTTACCGCTGGTGTACCAGTTGTCTTGCCAAAGGCATCGCTGGGTAGCTATGTAGGGAAGGGATAAGCGCTGAAGCATCTAAGTGCGAAGCCCACCTCAAGATGAGATTTCCCATGATTTTATATCAGTAAGAGCCCTGAGAGATGATCAGGTAGATAGGTTAGGAGTGTAATTGTGGTGACACATTTAGCGGACTAATACTAATAGCTCGAGGACTTATCCAAAAAGAGATATTGACAACGTTACGGTTTCTTGTTAGACTATAGATATTCAATTTTGAGTGAATAAGGCTCAATAGTTAAGTGATAATTGCCTAGGAGATACACCTGTTCTCATGCCGAACACAGAAGTTAAGCCCTAGAACGCCGGAAGTAGTTGGGGGTTGCCCCCTGTGAGATAAGGTAGTCGCTTAGCTATAATCCGCCATAGCTCAGTTGGTAGTAGCGCATGACTGTTAATCATGATGTCGTAGGTTCGAGTCCTACTGGCGGAGTAGATAAAGGGAGACTAACTTTGGTTAGCCTTTTTTTATTGGAATTATTATCCTTAAGATTGGCTAACATCTTAATTGTCCGAATTTGTCATTTGTTATGTTATAATATGGATATTCTATATTTTATTAGGGAGGTTTTATGAAAATTTTTGAGAAAGCTCCTGCCAAACTTAATTTAGGATTAGATATTAAAGGACGATGTGACGATGGTTATCATGAATTAGCTATGATTATGGTTAGTATTGATCTTAATGACTACGTTACCATTTCTGAGCTAAAGGAAGATTGTATTGTTATCGATTCTGATAGTAGCAAAATGCCTTTAAATAATGATAATGATGTGTTTAAAGCTGCAGATATAATCAAAAATCAATATGGTATTAATAAAGGTGTTCATATTAGATTAGAAAAATCCATTCCTGTCTGTGCAGGACTGGGGGGTGGTTCTACTGATGCTGCTGCTACAATAAGAGCTCTTAATCGATTATGGAATCTTCAAATGGACTATGACGAAATGGTTGCTATTGGTTTTAAAATTGGTAGTGATGTTCCTTATTGTCTTGGTGGGGGATGTTCGTTAGTATTAGGTAAAGGTGAAATTGTTAAACCCTTACCGACATTGAGACCATGTTGGATAGTTCTGGTTAAGCCGGATTTTGGTATTTCAACTAAATCCATTTTTAGAGATATTGATTGTAAGTCTATAAGTAGAGTTGATATTGATTTATTAAAGTCTGCTATTTTGTCATCAGATTATCAGTTAATGGTCAAATCTATGGGAAATTCACTCGAGGATATTACAATTACTAAAAATCCAGTTATAAGTACAATAAAAGAACGTATGTTAAATTCTGGAGCCGATGTTGCATTAATGACAGGAAGTGGACCAACTGTTTTTTCAATGTGTTCTACAGAGAAAAAAGCTGATCGTGTTTTTAATAGTATGAAAGGTTTTTGCAAAGAAGTTTATAAAGTTAGGTTGTTGAGATAAAAGGTTTTATCTTCTTCACCTATCTATGATTGATTCTTCTATATCTTCGTGATATAATTTACTGGTTAACAAAAAAGAGGTATATATGACAGTTTTAGAACAAAAATTAGACCATTTAGTGAGTCAAATCTTGCTTAAAGCAGAAAATCAACATGAATTATTGTTTGGTACTTGTCAAAGTGATGTTAAATTGACTAATACGCAAGAACACATTCTGATGCTTTTATCACAAGAGCAGTTGACAAATTCTGATTTAGCTAAGAAGTTAAATATTAGTCAGGCAGCTGTAACTAAAGCAGTAAAAAGTTTAATTTCTCAGGATATGTTGAAAGCGAATAAAGATTCTAAAGATGCTCGTATTACTTATTTTGAGTTATCTGAACTTGCTAAACCCATTGCAGATGAACACACACATCATCATGACAATACGTTAGGGGTTTACGGAAGATTAGTAAATCATTTTTCAAAGGACGAAAAGGTCGTTTTAGAACGTTTTCTTGATCTTTTCTCTAGAGAATTAGAAGGGTAATCATGCGATATATTACAGTTAGTGGTCTTACTTTTCAGTACGATAGCGATCCTGTGCTGGAAGGGGTTAATTACCATTTAGACAGTGGGGAGTTTGTTACCTTAACAGGTGAAAATGGGGCTGCTAAATCAACTTTAATAAAGGCTACTTTAGGTATTTTAACGCCCAAAGTGGGTACAGTTAATATCTCTAAAGAAAACAAAGAAGGAAAAAAATTACGTATTGCCTATTTACCTCAACAGATTGCAAGTTTTAACGCTGGCTTTCCATCGTCAGTTTATGAATTTGTGAAATCTGGACGATACCCTAGAAATGGTTGGTTTAGAAGACTGACTAAACATGATGAAGAACATATTAGGGTTAGTTTAGAAGCTGTTGGTATGTGGGATAATCGCCATAAAAAGATAGGAAGTTTATCTGGCGGTCAAAAGCAGAGGGCTGTCATTGCTAGGATGTTTGCTTCTGATCCAGATATTTTTGTATTGGATGAGCCAACAACTGGTATGGACGCAGGGACTACTGAGAAATTTTATGAGTTAATGCATCATAATGCTCATAAGCATGGTAAGTCTGTTTTGATGATTACTCACGATCCTGATGAAGTAAAGGGGTATGCTGACCGAAATATTCATCTTGTTAGGAACCAATCTTTACCATGGCGTTGTTTCAATGTCCATACAAACGAAATGGAGGTTGAATCAGATGCTACTTGATATGCTTTCCTATGATTTTATGCAACGAGCGCTCTTAGCAGTTGTGGCTATTAGTATTTTTGCTCCAATTTTAGGCATCTTCCTAATTTTACGTCGTCAGAGTTTGATGAGTGATACTTTGAGTCACGTTTCCTTAGCCGGTGTTGCATTAGGCGTTGTTTTAGGTATCTCGCCTACATGGTCAACTATTTTCGTTGTTACTTTGGCGGCAGTTGTATTAGAGTATTTGCGTACTGTATACAAACATTATATGGAAATATCAACTGCTATCCTGATGTCGATGGGGTTGGCTATATCTTTAATCGTTATGAGTAAAGCTCATAATGTTGGTAATGTCAGTCTTGAACAGTATTTATTTGGTTCTATTATTACTATTGGGAAGGAACAAGTGATTGCTTTGTTTGTTATTGCATTAATCACTTTTATTTTAACCATCCTATTTATTAGACCAATGTATATATTAACGTTTGATGAGGATACAGCTTTTGTAGATGGATTGCCTGTGCGTACAATGTCTATTTTGTTCAATGTTGTTACAGGTATTGCTATTGCATTAACAATTCCTGCCGCAGGTGCTCTATTGGTGTCAACTATTATGGTTTTACCAGCTAGTATTGCTATGCGGTTAGGTCGAAATTTTAAAACTGTTATTTTTCTGGGTATGTTAATTGGATTTGTGGGAATGGTAGCTGGTATTTTCCTTTCGTATTATTGGGAGACACCTGCTAGTGCAACAATAACGATGATTTTTATTGGCATTTTCCTATTAGTTAGCTTAGTAGGCTTGCTTCGCAAACGTTAAATAAAAAAATCTATCTTATTCTAGGATAGATTTTTTATTTATCTCCCTGTTTTTTTCGAATATATTTTATGAGGGATCAGTTGAGAAATTATCTCGATGAGGTATCTACTAAGTTTTCTGGCTTAAGTTGATAGAAGGGGCAATGTGAATCTATTTTTGCGTTTTAGGATAAAAAATACTACCGGCAATTTTGCCGGCAGTAAATTGTAATTATTGTGCTTCAGTAGTGCTGTGATGTTTGTGTTGATTTAACGCTTCTTGTTCAGTCATTTGAACGATATTAGCGGTATTTGCATTTTTTATGTTTTCTAAACTATACCAATAAGTATTTGAACGACCCTTATTTGCAACGTAGACGATTCTATTTTGGGGAGCTACATTATTTGTATCTGATTCAGAAGTATTAGTGTTAGTATTTTCTTCTATATCAGATGCACTTTCAATAGCTGCTTCGTTTTCATCAGCATCGCTATTTGGATCTTCACCTTCTTCTGCCTGTTTCCCATCTTCTTTGATTAGCATACCAGTTTTGTAATCAATTTTTGCGAGAGGAGACGTATTTTCTAATGTAACAGTTGTGACGCCGTATTCATCAACTTGTTCTTTGCCGCCGCCTAATTTGATTTCTAGAAGTTTTCCTTGTTTATCAATTCCAACATACTGAAGTTCAACTCGGCTAGGTACTAAATTGTTTCCTTCGTATATTGGAGTCACTTTGTAATCAAGCCAGAAATTTTTATGATTTGCCAACCAACTATCTAATCTATTTTCGTAATATAACATACCATCAGGATTATTTTCGCTAAATCCTGTATTTAGATATTTGGTCATAGTAACTAGGTTCTCAGGAACATTGTTCATTCCTGAAAATTGATAACCAACGAGGTGACCTCGGTCCATAAGCCAAGTTGTTTTACCCTTTTCAGTAGTAAATTTGTAGTTGTGCCAACCGGTTGGATTATACGTCAGTCTTTCTCTTTTTATCTTAGGCTCATCTGCATCCCTTAATTGTATGTGAGAATATGTTGCTCTTCCTAAGTTATCTAATGAACCTACCTTGATTTGCTTATTATGAGTAAACGGTAAGATTTTTTTTGAAGAAGTACTTACATACTGTGTCTCAACATGGGATGTCGTCTTATAATGTTTATCCTTAGCTTCAACATTCTGTTGTAATGCCCCAACGCATAGCACGACAGTTAATAGTGGGAGTGATTTGTATAATTGTTTAGATAATTTCATAAACCTAAACCCTTCTAAATGATATTTGTGAAGGCCTTTCACAAGTATAATTTTATCATTTTATTGGGAAAAAGTAATAAAAAAACATAACTAGTTAATTTTTTTTGGAGATTATGTTATTTAACTAGATAGTTATTAAAGTTAAATGTTATAGATATACTGTTATTACATAATAATTTTTATATGATTTGTTATTTTATTAGATTTTTTAATGGATTATTTCTTTAGCTGATTTTGATTACAAAGTTAAGGTATTCTAATCATATTTTCTTGATTTATAACATGTAAAGGTTAGAATAAATTCGTTGGTGTTAGACAGACGATATTTGTTGTTTTTATGAAAAAATTGTGGGTATTAGATATGTATATTTTTTCGATAACTATTTACTCTATGGTAAAAATTCTAAGCTGTTTGTTTGGTGTTATTTCTTAATAAAAATAAGGTAGTCATGTATAATAACTATAATTTAAAAGTTGTCTCTTCAGGAATGTTGTTCATTAATAAAAAGTGTAGTCAATTGACTACACTTTTTATTGTCTTGAAATATTATTATCAGAGTATCGATTACACTTCAAGTCTATTTAAAGTTTAATACAAAGTATTTTTTCTTTCCACGACGAATGACTGTAATTTCATTTTCAAGCTTATCATTTTCTGAGATAGTATATTCTAAATCTTGAATACGATCTCCATTAATATAAATAGCTCCATTGGAGACATCTTCTCGAGCTTGACGTTTAGAATTGACAACTCCTGAAGTGACTAGAAGGTCTATGATATTGAGGTTATCTTCCGTCTGAACGTGATAATTTGGTACTCCACGTAAACCTTGTTTGAGCTCTTTAACAGACAATCCTTTTATATTGCCAGCAAATAGCTGTTCCGTGATATTAACGGCCTCCTTATAAGCTTTTTCACCATGAACAAGAGTTACAACTTCACGTGCTAGTGTTTTTTGTGCTAAGCGTTGGTGAGGTGCTTCCTCGAATTGAATACGTATATCTTCTATTTCTTTAAGGCTTAGGAATGTAAAAATCTTAAGGAAGCGAACGGCATCAGCATCCATAACATTGAGCCAAAATTGGTACATTTCATAAGGAGAGGTTTTGTCAGCATCAAGCCAAACAGCATTTCCTTCAGATTTTCCGAATTTTTTTCCTGTAGAATCTGTTATCAATGGAACAGTCATAACATGAGATACACCATTTGATTTTCGTCTAATAAGTTCGGTTCCAGCAGTCATGTTGCCCCATTGATCAGAACCACCAATTTGCAAAGTGACATTATAGTTCTTATTTAATTCGTAAAAGTCATATCCTTGCATAATTTGATAAGCAAATTCAGTATAGGAAATCCCTGTTTCGATACGTTTTTTAACAGATTCTTTACTCATCATATAATTGACAGTAAAATATTTACCAACATCTCGTAAGAAATCAATGAAACTAATATTGCTGAACCAATCATAATTATTTACCAATACGGCTTTGTTATCACCTGTTTCAAACTCTAGAAAATTAGATAATTGACCGCGGATTTTATTACCCCAACTAACTACAGTTTCCTTTGTTTGTAAACTGCGCTCAACATCTTTAAATGAAGGATCCCCAATAAGTCCAGTTGCGCCTCCCACAAGTGCATACGGCTTGTGACCAGCAAGTTGTAAGCGACGAGAGGTTAAAATAGCAACTAAATGTCCAAGATGAAGGCTGTCAGCCGTAGGATCGTAGCCAGTATAGTAAGAGACAAAACCTTCTTCAAGAGCTTTGCGTAAAGCATCTTCGTCAGTTGTCTGAAAAACGAGTCCACGTTCTTTGAGTTCATCAAAAATATTCATCTTTTTCTCCTAATTATTAACTTGTTGTGTATCAATGTCAACTATATCAAAACTCTTTAGGATATGCAAGTTATATTAAATCTGATATAATGTAGGATGAGGTATTATTCATGTTTAAAGGTAATAAGAAGTTGAATAGTTCTAAATTAGGTGATTACACACCACTTGAATTTGGTTCTATTTTTTTAAGAATTGTAAAGCTTTTATCAGATTTCATCTATGTTATTATTTCACTATTTGTTATGCTCGGAGTAGGACTTGCAGTAGGGTATCTTGCTAGTCAAGTTGACTCTGTTAAAGTACCAAGTAAAAATAGTTTAGTGACACAAGTTAATACACTTACTAGGGTGTCTAGGTTAACTTATTCTGATAAATCACAAATTTCAGAGATTGACACTGATTTACAACGTACACCAGTGGCAAAGGATGCTATATCTGATAATATTAAAAAGGCTATCATTGCAACAGAGGACGAAAATTTCAATGACCATAAAGGTGTAGTTCCCAAAGCCGTACTACGTGCTGCAGCAGGATCTGTTCTGGGGTTTGGAGAGAGTAGCGGTGGTTCAACGCTGACACAACAATTATTAAAGCAGCAAATTTTGGGAGATGATCCGTCATTTAAACGCAAATCAAAAGAAATTATCTATGCTCTAGCATTAGAGCGTTACATGGATAAGGATTCGATTTTATCAGATTATTTAAATGTATCACCGTTTGGTCGCAATAACAAAGGACAGAATATTGCAGGTATTGAAGAAGCAGCACAAGGGATTTTTGGAGTTTCCGCAAAAGATTTAACAATTCCTCAGGCAGCTTTCCTTGCAGGTTTACCGCAAAGTCCTATTGTATATTCTCCTTATACTGCAGATGCCCAGTTGAAATCAGATAAAGATCTTAGTTTTGGTATAAAGCGCCAAAAAAATGTGTTATACAATATGTATAGAACGAGAGCTTTAACCAAAGATGAGTACAAATCCTACAAAGATTATGACATCAAAAAAGATTTTATCAAACCTGCAGTGGCGACAACAAATCATCATGATTATCTTTACTACTCGGCATTATCTGAAGCTCAAAAAGTGATGTACAATTACCTCATTAAAAAGGATAATGTTTCAGAGCATGATTTAAAAAATGATGAGACTAGAGCGACGTACAGACACCGCGCTATTGAAGAGATTCAACAGGGAGGGTATACTATTAAAACTACTATCAATAAATCTGTTTATCAAGCCATGCAGGATGCTGCAGCTCAATACGGAGGGTTGTTAGATGATGGTACTGGCAAGGTTCAAATGGGAAATGTACTAACGGACAATTCTAGTGGTGCTATTATAGGATTTATTGGTGGTCGTAACTATAGTGAGAATCAAAATAACCATGCTTTTGATACGGCACGCTCTCCAGGGTCAAGTATTAAACCGATATTACCTTACGGAATTGCTATTGATCAAGGGATGTTAGGCAGTGGTAGTGTTCTTTCAAATTATCCAACGACATATTCAAGTGGCGAAAAGATTATGCATGCGGATGAAGAAGGTACTGCTATGGTTAACCTTCAAGAGTCATTGGACATTTCTTGGAACATTCCAGCTTTCTGGACTTACAAGATGCTACGAGATCGAGGCGTTGATGTAAAAAACTATATGGAGAAATTAGACTATCCAATTGAAAACTTTGGTATAGAAAGTTTACCACTTGGTGGTGGTATTGATACGTCAGTTGCTCAGCAAACAAACCTTTATCAAATGATTGCAAATGGTGGTGTTTATCATAAGCAGTATATGATAGAAAGCATAGAGGATAGTAATGGGAAAGTGATTTATAATCACGAAAGTAAACCTGTCCGTGTCTTTTCGAAAGCAACAGCTACTATCTTACAGCAGCTATTACATGGACCAATTAACTCCGGAAAGACTACAACCTTTAAAAATCGCTTACAAGGTTTAAATAGTGGTTTAGCTGGGGTAGATTGGATTGGAAAAACGGGTACTACTAACTCAACTTCTGATGTTTGGTTGATGCTTTCTACACCTAAAGTGACTTTAGGTGGATGGGCAGGACATGATAATAATGCCTCTTTAGCGAAATTGACAGGTTACAATAATAATGCTAATTATATGGCTCACTTGGTTAATGCTATTAATAATGCAGATGGCAATACTTTTGGTAAGTCAGAAAGGTTTAGACTTGATGATAGCGTTATAAAAGCTAAAGTTCTTAAGTCTACAGGTTTACAGCCAGGTGTAGTAACAGTAAACGGTCGTCGAATCACTGTTGGAGGTGAAAGCACAACAAGTTATTGGGCAAAAAATGGACCTGGAACGATGACCTATCGTTTTGCTATTGGGGGAACTGATAGTGATTATCAAAAAGCTTGGTCTACTTTGGGTGGAAAACGATAACAGGTTTACGATACTGATAGTTTTATTTGAGGAGAATAGAGTGATCTGTTCTCCTTTTATTTTTTCCAAGATAATATGATTTAATTCTTGTATAGTCTTCTTTCAAAGAATTAGAAAAACACCAGTATGCTATGTTTAAAAATCATCGTGTTATGCTAAAACTCAAGGGTGTTGATGAACAAATTGAAATTCTAGAAGCTTCCTTGAAGTCAAGAGAATAAAACTTGATTTATTGGTGAAAATAAGTTATAATGTATGTAACTATTTGTCGTCTGTCTAGGTTGAAATATTGTCCGACCTAGATATACAGCAGTTAAATCAACTTGATAAAGTGAGATTTAGCTGCTCTTTTTGTGCCTAATTTTAAGAAAAAAGGTTATTGTAATACATATTTAAACTTTCTGAAAATTACCGCAAACGACATCTATAAGCTTGTTCTTGTTAGGCGAGCAAATGAAATAAACTCACTAAGTTTTATGAGATAAAAACTTAGTCACTCTATCTTTAAAAAGGAGCTAAAAACTTGGCAGGACATGAAGTTCAGTACGGAAAACACCGTACACGTCGTAGCTTTTCAAGAATTAAGGAAGTTCTTGATTTACCAAACTTAATTGAAATTCAAACTGATTCATTCCAAGATTTTCTTGATGCTGGCTTGAAAGAAGTATTTGAGGATGTACTTCCAATTTCAAACTTTACAGATACTATGGATCTTGAATTTGTTGGTTATGAATTAAAAGAACCTAAATATACTTTGGAAGAAGCTCGTATCCATGATGCTAGCTACTCAGCACCTATTTTTGTTACTTTCCGTTTAGTTAATAAAGAAACTGGTGAAATTAAAACTCAAGAAGTTTTCTTTGGTGATTTTCCAATTATGACTGAAATGGGTACTTTCATCATCAATGGTGGTGAACGTATCATTGTTTCACAATTAGTCCGTTCTCCTGGTGTTTACTTTAATGATAAGGTAGATAAAAATGGAAAAGTTGGTTATGGGTCAACTGTTATCCCTAACCGCGGAGCTTGGTTGGAACTTGAGACAGACGCAAAAGATATTGCTTATACACGTATTGACCGCACACGTAAAATTCCATTCACAACACTAGTCCGTGCACTTGGTTTCTCTGGAGACGATGAAATTGTTGACATCTTTGGTGACAGTGAACTTGTTCGCAATACTATTGAAAAAGACATTCATAAAAATCCAAGTGATTCTCGTACAGATGAAGCACTTAAAGAAATCTATGAACGTCTTCGTCCAGGTGAACCAAAAACTGCAGACAGCTCACGTAGTCTTTTAGTTGCACGTTTCTTTGATCCACGTCGTTATGACTTAGCGGCTGTTGGTCGTTATAAGATTAATAAAAAACTGAATCTTAAAACACGCCTATTGAACCAAACAATCGCTGAAAATTTAGTTGATGGTGAAACAGGAGAGATTCTTGCTGAAGCTGGAACCGTTATGACACGAGATGTCATTGATTCAATTGCAGAGCATATCGATGGAGACTTAAACAAGTTTGTCTACACACCAAATGATTATGCTGTAGTTACTGAACCAGTTATTCTTCAAAAATTCAAAGTTGTTGCTCCAACTGATCCAGACCGTGTTGTTACTATTGTTGGAAACTCAAATCCTGAAGATAAAGTTCGTGCCTTAACTCCTGCAGATATTTTAGCAGAGATGTCATACTTCTTAAACCTTGCAGAGGGTATCGGTAAGGTAGATGACATTGACCATTTAGGTAACCGTCGTATTCGTGCAGTTGGTGAATTACTTGCGAACCAATTCCGTATCGGACTTGCTCGTATGGAACGCAATGTCCGCGAACGTATGTCTGTACAAGACAATGAAGTCTTGACACCTCAACAAATCATTAACATTCGTCCAGTGACTGCCGCCGTTAAAGAATTCTTTGGTTCATCACAGCTGTCACAATTCATGGACCAACACAACCCTCTATCAGAATTGTCGCACAAACGCCGTCTCTCTGCCTTAGGACCTGGTGGTTTGACACGTGACCGTGCTGGATATGAAGTTCGTGACGTGCACTATACCCACTATGGGCGCATGTGTCCGATTGAAACACCTGAAGGTCCAAACATTGGTTTGATTAATAACTTATCTTCATTTGGACACCTCAATAAATATGGATTTATTCAAACACCATATCGTAAAGTAGATCGTTCTACTGGTGCGGTAACGAACGAAATTGTTTGGTTGACTGCTGATGAAGAAGATGAATTTACAGTTGCACAAGCCAACTCTAAGCTTAACGAAGACGGTACATTTGCAGAAGAAATCGTTATGGGTCGTCATCAAGGTAATAACCAAGAGTTTCCTTCAAGCATTGTTGACTTTGTTGACGTGTCACCTAAGCAAGTAGTTGCTGTCGCAACAGCATGTATTCCTTTCTTGGAAAATGATGACTCTAACCGTGCCTTGATGGGTGCCAACATGCAACGTCAGGCTGTGCCATTGATTGATCCAAAAGCACCATATGTTGGTACTGGTATGGAGTATCAAGCAGCCCACGATTCAGGTGCAGCTGTGATTGCTAAACATGATGGTCGTGTTATTTTTTCAGATGCTGAAAAAGTTGAAGTGCGTCGCGAAGATGGTTCTCTTGATGTTTATCATGTTCAAAAATTCCGCCGTTCAAACTCAGGTACTGCTTATAACCAACGTACCTTAGTTAAAGTTGGTGATCTCGTTGAAAAAGGTGATTTTATCGCCGACGGACCATCTATGGAAAATGGTGAAATGGCTCTTGGACAAAACCCAGTTGTTGCTTATATGACTTGGGAAGGTTATAACTTCGAGGATGCCGTTATCATGAGTGAGCGCCTTGTGAAAGAAGATGTCTATACATCTGTTCACTTGGAAGAATTCGAATCTGAAACGCGTGATACAAAGCTTGGGCCTGAAGAAATTACTCGTGAAATTCCAAATGTTGGTGAAGATTCACTACGTGATCTCGATGAAATGGGAATTATCCGCATTGGTGCTGAGGTAAAAGAAGGTGACATTCTTGTTGGTAAGGTAACACCTAAGGGTGAAAAGGACTTATCTGCTGAAGAACGTCTCTTGCATGCCATTTTTGGTGATAAATCACGTGAAGTTCGTGATACTTCACTACGTGTACCTCACGGTGGCGATGGAGTAGTTCGTGACGTTAAAATCTTTACTCGTGCAAATGGTGATGAATTGCAATCAGGTGTTAATATGCTTGTCCGCGTTTATATCGCTCAAAAACGTAAAATCAAAGTCGGTGATAAGATGGCCGGTCGTCACGGAAACAAAGGTGTCGTCTCACGTATTGTTCCTGTTGAAGATATGCCTTACTTACCAGATGGAACGCCAGTTGATATCATGTTGAACCCACTTGGGGTGCCATCACGTATGAATATCGGACAAGTTATGGAGCTTCATTTAGGTATGGCTGCTCGTAATTTAGGTATTCATATTGCAACGCCAGTCTTTGATGGGGCTTCTTCAGAAGACCTTTGGGAAACTGTTCAAGAAGCAGGTATGGATTCAGATGCTAAGACTGTTCTTTATGATGGTCGTACTGGTGAACCATTCGATAACCGTGTGTCAGTTGGTGTCATGTACATGATCAAACTTCACCACATGGTTGATGATAAACTTCATGCCCGTTCAGTAGGACCATACTCACTTGTTACTCAACAACCACTTGGAGGTAAAGCTCAATTTGGTGGACAACGTTTTGGTGAGATGGAGGTTTGGGCGCTTGAAGCTTATGGTGCTTCAAATGTTCTTCAAGAAATTTTAACATACAAATCTGATGATGTTACAGGACGTCTTAAAGCTTATGAAGCTATCACAAAAGGTAAGCCAATTCCAAAACCAGGTGTTCCAGAATCATTCCGTGTTCTTGTAAAAGAATTGCAATCACTTGGTCTTGATATGCGTGTCCTTGATGAAGATGACAACGAAGTTGAACTCCGTGATCTTGATGAAGGTGAAGATGATGATGTGATGCACGTTGATGACCTTGAAAAAGCACGTGTGAAACAAGAAGCTGAAGAAAAACAAGCTGAACAAGTATCTGAAGTCGTTCAAGAAGATTAAATTTATCTAGTTTATAACTAGAAGCGAATATAGAATTGATATGCAATGCTAGTCCTAGGATTTATTGAAATCCTAGCTGGGCTAGTATGATGATAAATCGAAGAAAGGTAAAACTAGTGGTTGACGTAAATCGTTTTAAAAGTATGCAAATCACATTAGCATCACCAAGTAAGGTCCGTTCATGGTCTTATGGTGAAGTTAAAAAACCTGAAACAATCAACTACCGCACATTGAAACCAGAACGTGAAGGACTTTTTGATGAAGTTATTTTTGGTCCAACAAAAGATTGGGAATGTGCGTGTGGAAAATACAAACGTATTCGTTACAAAGGAATCATTTGTGACCGTTGTGGCGTTGAAGTAACCCGTGCAAAAGTTCGTCGCGAACGTATGGGACATATCGAGTTAAAAGCACCAGTATCTCATATCTGGTATTTCAAAGGTATCCCATCGCGTATGGGGCTCACATTGGATATGAGTCCTCGTGCACTTGAAGAAGTTATTTATTTTGCGGCTTATGTTGTTATCGATCCAATGGACACACCATTAGAACCGAAGTCACTCCTTACTGAGCGTGAATACCGTGAAAAACTTCAAGAGTACGGTTACGGTTCGTTTGTTGCTAAAATGGGTGCTGAAGCCATTCAAGATCTTCTTAAACGCGTTGATTTAGATGCAGAAATCGCAGTTCTTAAAGAGGAGTTGAAATCAGCGACAGGTCAAAAACGTGTGAAAGCAGTTCGTCGTCTGGATGTGTTAGATGCCTTTAAAAAATCTGGAAATAAACCAGAATGGATGGTTCTTAACATTTTACCGGTTATCCCACCGGATCTTCGTCCGATGGTTCAATTAGATGGTGGTCGTTTTGCGGCATCAGACTTGAATGACCTTTACCGCCGTGTTATTAACCGTAACAATCGTTTGGCACGTTTGTTGGAATTAAATGCTCCTGGCATCATCGTTCAAAATGAAAAACGTATGTTACAAGAAGCTGTTGATGCGCTTATCGACAATGGTCGTCGTGGTCGTCCAATTACCGGACCAGGTAGTCGTCCTTTGAAATCATTAAGCCATATGCTTAAAGGTAAACAAGGTCGTTTCCGCCAAAACTTGCTTGGTAAACGTGTTGACTTCTCTGGACGTTCCGTTATTGCTGTTGGTCCAACACTCAAAATGTACCAATGTGGTGTACCACGTGAAATGGCTATTGAGCTCTTCAAACCTTTTGTAATGCGTGAAATCGTTGCTCGTGACCTCGCAGGGAACGTTAAAGCAGCTAAACGTATGGTTGAACGTGGGGACGAGCGTATTTGGGACATCTTAGAAGAAGTTATTAAAGAGCACCCAGTACTTCTAAACCGTGCACCTACTCTTCACAGATTAGGTATCCAAGCGTTTGAACCTGTCCTTATTGATGGTAAGGCGCTTCGTCTTCACCCACTTGTATGTGAGGCCTACAATGCTGACTTTGATGGAGACCAAATGGCCATCCACGTTCCATTGTCTGAAGAAGCCCAAGCAGAAGCTCGTCTTTTGATGCTTGCTGCAGAGCACATCCTTAACCCTAAAGATGGTAAGCCAGTCGTAACACCATCTCAGGACATGGTTTTAGGAAATTACTACCTGACTATGGAAGATGCTGGTCGTGAAGGTGAAGGCATGATTTTCAAAGATCATGACGAAGCAGTTATGGCATATCAAAATGGTTATGTTCATTTACATACACGTGTTGGTATCGCTGTTGATTCAATGCCGAATAAGCCTTGGACAGAAGAGCAAAAACATAAAATCATGGTTACAACAGTTGGTAAGATTCTCTTCAACGATATCATGCCTGAAGATTTACCGTACTTAATTGAACCTAATAATGCAAACTTGACAGAAAAAACTCCAGATAAATACTTCTTAGAGCCAGGTCAGGATATTCAAGCAGTTATTGATAACTTAGAGATTAATATTCCCTTTAAGAAGAAAAATCTTGGTAATATTATCGCAGAAACTTTTAAACGTTTCCGTACAACAGAAACTTCTGCTTTCCTTGACCGTTTGAAGGACCTTGGATATTATCATTCAACACTTGCTGGTTTGACTGTGGGTATTGCTGATATCCCAGTTATTGACAATAAAGCTGAGATTATTGATGCAGCTCACCACAGAGTTGAAGATATCAATAAAGCCTTCCGTCGAGGTTTGATGACTGAAGAAGATCGTTATGTTGCTGTTACAACAACATGGCGTGAAGCTAAAGAAGCACTTGAAAAACGTCTTATTGAGACACAAGATCCAAAGAACCCTATCGTTATGATGATGGACTCAGGAGCTCGTGGTAACATCTCAAACTTCTCACAACTTGCCGGTATGCGTGGTTTGATGGCTGCTCCTAACGGACGTATCATGGAATTGCCAATCTTATCAAACTTCCGTGAAGGTCTTAGTGTTTTGGAAATGTTCTTCTCAACTCACGGTGCGCGTAAAGGTATGACTGATACGGCCCTTAAGACAGCCGACTCAGGTTACCTTACTCGTCGTTTGGTTGACGTTGCCCAAGATGTTATTATTCGTGAAGATGACTGTGGAACAGACCGCGGTTTGACAATCACAGCAATTACAGATGGTAAAGAGGTTACTGAGACACTTGAAGAGCGTTTGATAGGACGTTATACTAAGAAGTCAATCAAACATCCTGAGACAGGTGAAATTCTCGTTGGTGCAGATACCTTAATTACTGAAGATATGGCTGCTAAAGTTGTTAAAGCGGGCGTTGAGGAAGTAACTATCCGATCAGTATTTACATGTAACACTCGCCATGGTGTTTGTCGTCACTGTTACGGTATTAACTTGGCAACAGGTGATGCTGTTGAGGTTGGTGAAGCAGTTGGTACTATTGCAGCTCAATCTATCGGTGAACCAGGGACACAGCTTACAATGCGTACCTTCCATACCGGTGGTGTTGCTTCAAATACTGATATTACACAAGGTCTCCCACGTATCCAAGAAATCTTTGAAGCACGTAACCCTAAAGGTGAGGCAGTTATTACTGAAGTTAAGGGTGAAGTCGTTGCAATTGAAGAAGACTCTTCAACACGTACTAAGAAAGTATTCGTTAAAGGTCAGACAGGTGAGGGAGAATACGTTGTTCCATTTACAGCACGTATGAAAGTTGAAGTTGGTGATGAAGTAGCTCGTGGTGCGGCCTTAACTGAAGGATCTATCCAACCAAAACGTCTCCTTGAAGTTCGTGATACTTTATCTGTTGAAACGTACCTACTTGCTGAAGTACAAAAAGTTTACCGTAGCCAAGGGGTAGAAATCGGAGATAAACACGTTGAGGTAATGGTTCGTCAAATGCTCCGTAAAGTTCGTGTCATGGATCCAGGAGATACAGATCTTCTTCCAGGTACACTTATGGATATTTCAGACTTTACAGATGCTAACAAAGATATTGTTATTTCTGGTGGAATCCCTGCGACAAGCCGTCCTGTCCTTATGGGTATTACTAAGGCTTCCCTTGAAACTAATTCATTCTTATCAGCTGCATCCTTCCAAGAAACAACACGTGTCCTTACAGATGCTGCTATCCGTGGTAAGAAAGATCACTTACTTGGTCTTAAAGAAAATGTTATTATCGGTAAAATCATTCCAGCGGGTACTGGTATGGCTCGTTACCGTAATATTGAACCACTTGCTGTTAATGAAGTTGAGATTATTGAAGGAACTCCTGTTGATGCAGAAGTTACGGAAGTATCAACACCTACAACAGAAGATTAATCAAAAAGAACTTGAGTTTAACTCAGGTTCTTTTTTTACAAGAATTTGGAATGAGCAGATATTTTTTATTTTATTCTTATTTTTTATATAATACTCTCTAAAGGAAGTGTATTATGTATCAAGTTGTAAAAATGTTTGGTGATTGGGAACCATGGTGGTTTATTGAAGGTTGGGAGGAAGATATTACTGAAATTGCTGAGTATGATACCTTATCAGAAGCTTTGCTCTATTTTCAAGAGGAGTGGGATAGGGGACAGGAAAAGTGGCCTTATTTTCAAAGTAAGTCTAGTTTGTTGGCAACGTTTTGGAGTATAAAAGAAAAACGTTGGTGTGAAGAATGTGATGAGTACCTCCAACAGTATCATTCCTTAATGTTATTGAAAGAATGGCAAGAAATTCCTAAGGAAGAATCTATTGAGCGATTTGAAGTATTTAATAAGATAGCTGAGTTGCCATCGGCATGTTCTTTAAATTTGTAATTAAAAGTAGTTTAAAAAAGTTAGATAGTTTTTATGGGGATATAATAGGTTTGTTCAGCCTCTGCTTCATAATATTTATGTTACTACCTCTCAAGAAATCATTGAAAAGATCTCACCAATTGGTGAGATTTTTTTATTTTATTTTCGAATATATGGTTAAGGAGGTTACGGGATGGTTCAATCATTAGCAAAGCAAGTCATTCATCAGGCAGTAGAAGTAAATGCTCAAGATATTTATATCATTCCCAAAGGTGATTGTTATGAACTCTATATGCGTATTGATGATGAAAGGCGGTTTATTGATGTTTTTGAGTTTAATAGGATGGCTAGTCTTATTAGTCACTTTAAATTTGTGGCAGGCATGAACGTTGGAGAAAAAAGACGAAGTCAATTAGGTTCTTGTGACTATGAACTGTCAGAGGGAAGACTGGTTTCATTACGACTATCGAGTGTGGGAGATTATCGTGGTCAAGAATCTTTAGTTATTCGTATTTTGTATTCAGGTCATCAGGACTTAAAATATTGGTTTGATAATATAAAGCAAATGAAGGAAGTACTGGGTATAAGAGGGCTATATCTTTTTTCCGGCCCTGTGGGGAGTGGTAAAACAACTCTCATGTATCAATTAGCTTCAGAAGTATTTAAAAATAAGCAAATTATCACGATTGAAGATCCGGTAGAAATCAAGAATGACAAGATGTTACAACTCCAATTGAATGAGGATATTGGAATGACTTATGATGCTTTAATCAAACTGTCTTTACGGCATCGTCCAGATATTTTAATTATCGGAGAGATTAGAGATCAAGCGACGGCCCGTGCTGTTATTCGTGCAAGTTTAACGGGAGTGATGGTTTTTTCTACTATTCATGCTAAAAGTATTCCCGGAGTCTATGATAGGCTTATAGAATTAGGGGTTAACTATCAAGAGTTAGAAAATAGTCTAAAATTAATAGCATATCAACGTTTAATTGGAGGAGGAAGCCTAATTGACTTTGAGACAGGTAATTTTAAAAAACACTCATCAGACAAGTGGAATAGACAAGTGGATATCTTGGCTGAAGAAGGACATATCAGTAAGAAACAGGCACAAGTCGAAAAAATTATCCCTCAAGAAACAACGGAAAGTAGTCCAACTTTTTAATAATCTTTTTGCTAGTGGTTTTTCTTTAACTGATATGGTCACCTTCTTAAAGAGGAGTAAGTTATTGTCTGATTGTTATACAGATAGTATGAATAAGGCATTATTAGAGGGAAAAGATTTATCAAAAATGTTAGGAGAGTTAGGTTTTTCTGACACTGTTATCACACAGGTTGCATTAGCTGATTTGCATGGTAACATTTCAAGGAGCCTACTAAAGATTGAGTCTTATTTAGCTAATCTTTTGTTAGTTAGAAAAAAAGTAATAGAAGTAGCTACTTACCCATTGATATTATTGTCTTTTCTGGTGCTAATTATGATTGGCCTTAGGAATTATTTAATGCCCCAATTAGGAGAAAATAATTTTGCAACTAGACTGATTACAAATGTGCCGAATATTTTCTTATTACTTTTAGCAGTTGTACTTATTTTTAGTTTAATATTTTATATTATTCAAAAGCGATTGTCGCGCATTAAAGTAGCTTGTTTTTTAACAACAATTCCCTTAGTTGGATCATATGTTAAGCTTTATTTAACTGCTTACTATGCCCGTGAGTGGGGAAATTTATTAAGTCAAGGTATTGAATTGGACCAAATTGTTAAAGTAATGCAAAATCAGAAATCCAAACTTTTTAGGGAAATAGGATATGACATGGAAGAAGGTTTTCTATCAGGTAAAGCATTTCACCAAAAAGTATTAGACTATCCGTTTTTCTTAACTGAGCTTAGTTTAATGATTGAATATGGCCAAGTTAAGGCGAAATTAGGAACAGAGTTAGATATATATGCTGATGAGAAGTGGGAGGATTTTTTTACAAAATTAGCTAGAGCGACCCAGTTAATCCAACCCGTTATTTTAATTTTTGTAGCTCTTATCATTGTTATGATTTATGCAGCAATGCTGTTACCAATGTATCAAAATATGGAGATATTATCATGAAAAATTTATTGTTAAAATGTAAGGATAAGAAGGTTAAAGCATTTACACTTTTAGAAATGTTAGTTGTTTTGATCATTATTTCGGTCTTGTTGTTATTGTTTGTACCCAATTTATCAAAACAAAAGGAAAGTGTCACAAGAACTGGAAATGCCGCTGTTGTCAAGGTTGTAGAAAGTCAAGCCGAACTTTTTGAACTGCAAGAAACAGGTAGAAAAGCTAGTTTATCCACTCTAAAATCTGGAGGATATATTACTGAAAAGCAAGAAAAAGCCTATTTAGATTATTATAAAGACAGTTCCAATGGTTCTCAGAAAATTTCAAGTTAAAGCATTTACTGTTTTGGAGAGCCTTATTGTATTATCAGTAGTGGCATTTATGACGTTAGTATTTTCAACATCATTTAATAATATTTTTAGGCAGGTTGAAGAAACAATTTTCTTCATATCCTTTGAACATCTTTATAGAGATACTCAGAAATTGAGTGCATTTGGTCAGAAGAAACAAACCCTTACAATCTCTCATAATTATCTCGAAAATACTTATGAGAGACTTTATTTACCTAAAACTGTAAAAGTAGTCAAAAGTGATACACTTGCATTTGACACTAATGGAGGGAATTCAAGCTTGGCAAAAATTCAATTTGAATGTTATAGAAAAACTGTCACGTATCAATTATATATAGGAAGTGGTAATTATCGTAAGAAAGAAAATTAGAGCCTATATTTTACTGGAAAGCCTAGTGGGATTAGCTATTTTAGTTACTATTACAAGATTAGTAATAAGTGAAATAAATCGTCAACAATCCCATATTGCAAGAAGGCAACATGAGCAAGAAGTATTGATATTAGCTAGAATGGCTGTGCAAACTGATCAAAAAATATTAGAAGCAAATGGTGTTAATATTCGTATTGAAGAAAGTAAAAATAAAATTGTGCTCTTTGAAGATAATAAGGAAATTTTGCACGTATCAAAAGTTAAGGGTTAAAGCATTTACGCTTTTAAAATGTTTGGTAGCATTGGTTACAATCACAGGAGCTTTACTAGTTTATCAAGGACTGACAAAATTGTTGGCTCAACAGATAGTAGTGATGTCTTCTTCCAGTCAGTCTGAATGGGTGTTATTAACTCAGCAACTAAATGCAGAATTTGAAGGCGCTCATCTGGAATATTTAAGACAGAACAAACTTTATTTACGTAAGCAAGATAAGATTGTAACCTTTGGCAAATCTAATAAAGATGATTTCCGTAAGACAGGTTATGATGGTCGAGGTTATCAACCAATGGTTTATGGGTTAGACAATTGTCAAATGAGTCAGACCAAAAGTATGGTAAAACTTGTTTTTTATTTTAAGGACGGGTTAAAAAGGACATTTTACTATGATTTTAAAGAAGAAACTTAAAGCTGGCATCCTTTTGCAAGCTATTGTATTGGCTGCTGTATTTACACTCGTCTTACAGTTTTATCTAGCAAGAATATTGGCAACAGAAAGACAGTATCATAGCCAAATTGAAGCAAGTAAAGCTTATTTAACAGCGCAGTTAGCTTATAAAACAATAGAAGGTGACTCCATATCAGGAAAATGTTATTTTACAGGAGGATATGCTTCATACCTCCAAGAAGGGAACTATTTACAAGTTAAGGTTACATTGGATAAGGGAGGAAACTATAACCATAAGTTTTATCGTAAAACAGACACTCTCCAAGTACCTCTCAAGTCTAATGATAATAAAGCAAGCCATAAACATTAAAAATATACAGTGATGAAATATTAGTAAGACAAGGTTTTGCTTAAAAACAGGATTTTTGTTTGCTTCTCTTTTCAGATGCTGTGTTTTTTGTTATGATAAATTCTGGAGGAAATCATGAATTTGGAAAAAATTGAGACAGCCTATGAGCTGATTTTAGAAAATATCCAAACGATTGAGAACCAATTAAAAACTCATATTTATGATGCCTTAATTGAACAGAACTCTTATTACCTTGGTTCAAGTTGTGATTTAGATATGGTTGTGGTGAATAACCAAAAATTACGTCAACTTGACTTAAGTCAAGAAGAATGGCGTCGCACTTTCCAGTTCATTTTTATCAAATCTGCGCAAACAGAGCAATTACAAGCTAATCATCAGTTTACGCCAGATAGTATTGGTTTTATCTTGTTATTTCTTTTGGAAGAATTAACGAGTCAAGAGACAGTGGATGTCTTGGAAATTGGAAGTGGAACTGGGAATTTAGCTCAGACTCTCCTCAATAACAGCTCGAAAGAGTTAAATTATATGGGCATTGAAGTTGATGATCTTTTGATTGATCTATCAGCAAGCATTGCTGAAATTATAGGTTCTAGTGCCCAATTTATCCAAGAGGATGCTGTTAGACCACAAATTTTGAAAGAAAGCGATGTAATCATTAGTGATTTACCAGTTGGCTATTATCCTAATGATGGTATTGCTAAACGATATGCTGTATCAAGTTCTAAAGAGCACACCTATGCTCACCATCTATTGATGGAGCAATCTCTTAAATATTTGAAAAAAGATGGAATCGCTATATTTTTAGCACCCGAAAACCTTTTAACAAGTCCACAAAGTGATTTGCTGAAGGAGTGGTTAAAAGGATATGCAGATGTCATTGCCGTTTTAACTCTACCAGAAACTATTTTTGGAAGTCGTCAAAATGCGAAATCTATATTTGTTCTCAAGAAGCAAGCAGAACAAAAACCAGAAACCTTTGTATATCCGCTGACAGATTTGCAAAATCGTGAGAATATGGCAAACTTCATTGAAAATTTTCAAAAATGGAGCAGAGAAAATAGTCATTACTCAAAAAATATGATAAAATAGAGATTGTGAAAACGCTTTAGAGAGGTAAATTATGTCAAAAACAATAGCAATTAATGCTGGAAGTTCAAGTTTGAAATGGCAATTATATGAAATGCCAGAGGAGAAAGTAGTTGCCAAAGGGATTATCGAACGTATTGGTTTGAAAGATTCTATTTCGACTGTAAAATTTGACGATAAAAAAGATGAACAAATTTTAGATATCGTAGATCATACCCAAGCTGTTAAAATTCTTTTAGAAGATCTAACAAAACATGGTATTATCAAAGACTTTAATGAAATTACAGGTGTTGGTCATCGTGTCGTTGCTGGTGGTGAATATTTTAAAGAGTCTGCTTTAGTAGATGATAAAGTTGTAGAACAGGTTGAAGAATTATCAGCTTTAGCTCCACTCCACAACCCAGCAGCTGCAGCAGGGATTCGTGCGTTTAGAGAAATCTTACCAGATATCACGAGTGTATGTGTATTTGATACAGCCTTCCATACAACAATGCAACCTCATACCTACTTATATCCAATCCCACAAAAGTACTATACTGATTATAAAGTACGTAAATACGGTGCACACGGGACAAGCCACCAATACGTTGCACAAGAAGCAGCTAAGCAATTAGGACGTCCTTTAGAAGAATTAAAATTAATCACAGCACATGTGGGTAATGGTGTTTCTATTACAGCAAATTATCATGGACAGTCTATTGATACATCAATGGGATTCACACCACTTGCAGGACCAATGATGGGAACACGTTCAGGAGACATTGATCCTGCGATTATCCCTTATCTTGTAGCTAATGATCCAGAATTGGAAGATGCAGCAGCTGTTGTTAATATGCTTAACAAACAATCAGGATTGCTTGGAGTATCAGGAACTTCAAGTGATATGCGAGATATTGAAGCAGGTCTTCAAAGTAAAGATCCAAATGCAGTGTTAGCCTATAATGTCTTTATTGACCGTATTAAGAAATTTATTGGACAATACTTGGCAGTATTAAATGGCGCGGATGCTATTATTTTTACTGCAGGTATGGGAGAAAATGCGCCATTAATGCGTCAAGATGTTATCGCAGGATTATCATGGTTTGGCATTGAACTTGATCCAGAAAAAAATGTTTTTGGTTATTTTGGAGATATCACAAAACCAGATTCAAAAGTGAAGGTTTTAGTTATTCCTACTGATGAAGAATTAATGATTGCGCGTGACGTTGAGCGCCTTAAAGCTAAATAAGTTATCAAAAAATTGATAAGACCAGAAAAGTTGATAGTTTAACTATCAACTTTTTTGTCTTTTGAACAGATATGTAAAATGTACTTGACAAAAAATGTATAGTTAACTATACTATGAATGTAAAGCTAACTATACAAAAAAGGTGTAAGATATGAAAAATTCTCTACAAAAGTTACGAAAATCTAGGAAATTAAGTCAAGCAGAACTTGCAGTTGCACTTGGAGTTACTAGGCAAACTATTATTTCTCTAGAAAAAGAGAAATACACGGCATCTTTGGAGCTAGCATTTAAGATAGCGCGTTATTTTGATAAACAAATTGAGGAAGTTTTTATTTATACAGAAAGTGAAGGAGGATAGAATTTTAATGGAAAAATACAGTCCACAAAAGACAAAAGGTTAAAAGTTAATCTGTAATATGTCAAGGATGTGGACTATTGATTTTTGTCCACCAATCGTTTACCAGCAATATGTTTTTATCATTACTATTAGTATTAGCATTGCGATGTCTATTTTTGCTATTTATCGCTATGCTTCATTGAAGAAAACGATATAATAGCTGATGATTAAATTGAAGTTTTAGAAAGTAGTATTCTATGTTAATAAAAGGATTATTGTCACCCAATAGTAAAGTATCTCCGAAGGATTACAAAGTATATATGAGAGTTTTGTCTTTTGTTTTTAGTGTATGTAGTTTGATTATGATAGTATCATCATTTCTACATACCTTTGAATCTAATTTTACTAAAGGTTTTTCCTTTGGTTCAGGTATTGCCTTATTTGCAGGAAGTTTTTATTTTTTGGTGATAACATTTAGTGAAAAGCGATTTCAACATTACTATACCAAAGTTTTTGATGAGCGTAATCAATTTATTGCTAATATGTCTTGTCGACTTCTTTTCCTTTTATCTGTCCTTGTTTTAGTGGTATTGTGTCTGATTAATGTCTGGTTTGGTATAACTTTTTCCTATGCAAAGTTCTTGCTATTGATACTCTCTTTTATTTTATATGGTTATTTATTAATTTACTTTATTTTACAGAAGTTATTGTGAGATAA
Source organism: Streptococcus sp. FDAARGOS_522 (assembly GCF_003812445.1). Taxonomy (NCBI): domain Bacteria; kingdom Bacillati; phylum Bacillota; class Bacilli; order Lactobacillales; family Streptococcaceae; genus Streptococcus; species Streptococcus sp. FDAARGOS_522. The sequence continues at coordinate 1,351,898 of NZ_CP033808.1, read as the reverse complement.
GTCTATAAGATTTGAAAATATGTTATGATAGAAAAAAGTTAATAATTTATTTTGGAGGTTTTTGTGTCATTTATTATTAGAAAAGGCAAAATTTTAGCTTTGCTAATAGCATTTTTAGTTATTAATCAACTTGTTCCTATATTGGCTGTGTGGCTCCTAAAGAATCACTATCAAACGCCTTTTACTAGTATATTGTTGATTGGCTTAGAATTACTTATTATTGCTCTTTTCCTTTATTATGCCAAGGTTAAACAAATAATCAGATGGAAAGCATTATTGACAAGGAAAGCATTAGTTACTATTCTCTTAGGTTGGTTATCATTGAGGGTTCCACAAATTATTGGTTACCTCATTATGACTATGCAAGGGGTTAAAGATACAGCAAATCAAACAGTAATTATGGAATTAACAAAGCAACTTCCACTAGCTTTGATGTTAATTTTTGCCATAATTGGTGCCCCTATTATGGAAGAAATTATATTTCGCTATATTATCCCTAAAGAACTTTTTGCGAAACATCAAAAATGGGGTTTTGTCATCGGTACTTTAGCTTTTGCTCTTATTCATTCCCCTTCTGATATAGGTAGTTTTATTATTTATGCTGGGATGGGTGCTATTTTATCTTTTGTTTATTATAAAACTGAGCACTTAGAATATAGTATAATGATTCATTTTATTAACAATGCTCTTGCTTATAGCGTGTTAATCAGTACAATGATGAATAACTAAAAAAACTTTGAGCAATTTGCTCAAAGTTTTTTTGCTTTCTCAATAGTAGCATCAATGGCAGAAATAACACTATGCGTCAGACCATTTTTTTCTAAGTCTAAAAGGCCAGCAATAGTAGTTCCGCCTGGGCTACAAATGTTGTCGATTAAGTCAGAGGTGCTATTTTGTCCTTGTAATAGGTTTTGACTAGAAGCTAAGACAGTCTGTCCTACAATAGAGAGTGCTTGTTCTTTTGGAAATCCATATTTTACACCTGCTTTAGCTAAGGCTTCTATAAATAGATAGATATAGGCAGGGCTAGAACCTGCTAGAGCAGTGAAGGTATCAAAATTGGTTTCTGCTATATCAAAGCTACTTCCAAAACTATCCGTAATTTCTTTGGCTAATTGTCGTAACTCATCTGATACATGATTGTTGTAACAAATAGCTGTGCAACTTTGAAGTATTTGTGCGTTAATATTTGGCATAATACGAATCAATGGTAAATCAGAACGAGTTAATTGGCTTAAACGCGCTAAGGAGATTCCTGCTGCCATTGAGATGATTGGTTTTGTGATATCAAGTGGAAGAAGAACCTTTTCAAATAGTTGAGGTTTAATACCTAACATGATAATATCAGCTTGATTGATTAATGACTGATGAGATTCGGCGTAAGTAACATCAAGTCTTTCTGCAATTTCTTTTGAACGCTCTAAGCAAGATCCGGATATGATAATGTCATGTTGGGTTTGTTTGAGGCCTTGAATAATTGCACTGGCCATTTTTCCGACGCCGATAATTCCAATTTTCATAATGTTGATATGGGGATGAAAGGAGATACTAAAATGTGTCTACCTTATGAAACTCCCATCCTTTCTATCTTAATAACCTTTAATAATATCCACCGTCGAGCGGTCTAATTTGTTAACGATGGCCTGAAGGTAAGCTTGTGCTTGTAGAAAATCATCCATAGCGTAGAGTGTTTGATGAGAATGAATGTAGCGTGCACAGACACCGATAGTTGTAGAAGGAATACCACTATTTTTTAGGTGAGCAGCCCCAGCATCGGTACCACCATTTGCAGCATAATATTGGTATTTTATACCTGCTTCTTCAGCTGTTGTAAGTAAGAAATCTCTCATATCTTTAAGCATGATATGTCCGGGATCATAAAAACGGATTAAGGTTCCCTCTCCTATTTTGCCTTGTTCCCCATAAATATCTCCAGCTGGGGAACAATCGACAGCTAAGAAGATATCTGGGTTGAATTTAGTTGTTGAAACATGTGCGCCACGAAGTCCGACTTCTTCTTGAACATTTGCCCCAGCAATAAGTGTGTTGCTAAGACTTTGATCTTTTAAGCTTTTTAGCAATTCGGTCACCATAAGCACACCATAGCGATTATCCCAAGCTTTTGACATAATATGTTTTTGATTTGCAGTTAAAATGGTTTCAGATTTAGGAACAATGATATCGCCAGGAGCAATGCCAAAGCTTTCAGCTTCATTTTTATCTGTGAATCCTCCATCAAAAACAATGTCACTAATTTTGGGTAATGTTGTTCCACCGCTTTGTCCACGAAGAAAGTGAGGAGGAACTGAGCCTGATATAACAGGAATAGCATCACCAGAACGTGTGTAGAGGGTAAAGCGTTGTGAGCTGACTACTAGGGGATTCCATCCTCCAACCTCAAGTACACGAAATGTTCCATCTGGCTGAATATGACTAACCATAAAGCCGACTTCATCCATATGGGCAGCAACCATGACTTTAGGAGCATTAGTCTCATGAGTATTTTTAACTCCAAAAATTCCACCAAGTCCGTCTGTCTCAACTTGATCAACTAAAGGAGTTATTTCTTGACGAAGGAAGTTGCGGATATTGTGTTCATAGCCAGCAATCCCATCAAGCTCAGTTACGGTTTTAATTTTGTTAAATAAATCTGACATAATTACCTCAATTCTACAAATACTATTTTAGCACCTTTTAATTAAAAATAAAGAACAGAACAGGTTTCAGTCAATATAAAGACTTTCAAAAAGAATATCAAGTACTACCGGAAGACTGTTATGACTGACAAAGCCTATTATAGTGAAAACTGGGTTGAATACAACGGAGATAATGTTTATCGGCTTAAGCTAATAAAAAGGTAGATAGAAAAGATAATACGGCTAAAAAAGTGATAACCATAGCAATTAAAGTCAAATTTTTGGGGTGATTCTTATTGATTAAAAATGAAGTTGTGCAAAGCAGTATTAGCGTCACAATAGCAAAAAGTTCTCCATTTTGAAGACGAAATAAAAACCAGTGATCACCTAGGAAGAGTAGACCTAGCAAACAATTTAAAGCAGGTACTAATAATTTTTCTTTCATGTTTTTTCTTTCTGTTTGAATGATTAACCATAATGGTATCTTAAGACAATGTCATCCTATTATACCACAAGGAATAAGTTGTTTTTTTTCATAACTGTTATGTGGATTTCTTCCATCAATTCCTGTGTCTAATTCCGGGGGGTATGGTATAATAACAGTTATGAAAATTAAAAAAATCTTATTTGGGACTGGCCTTGCTGGTGTGGGTTTACTGGCAGCTGCTGGTTATACCCTAACTAAAAAAGTAACAGATTATAAACGTCAGCAAATCACTCAGACCTTAAGAGAATTTTTTAGTCAGATGGGTGATATTCAGGTATTTTATTTTAATGAATTTGAATCTGATATTAAAATGACCAGTGGTGGTCTTGTCTTGGAAGATGGCAGAATTTTCGAATTCATTTATCGTCAAGGTGTTCTTGATTATGTGGAGGTGAGCAAATGATTTTACCAGAATCTTATGAAGAAATAGCAGCCTATATTGATAGCACTAAGAAAGTTGTTTTCTTTTTTACAGCAGATTGGTGTCCAGATTGTCAATTTATATATCCAGTAATGCCATCAATTGAAAAAGATTTCTCAGATTTTGTCTTTGTACGTGTTAATCGTGATGACTATATAGAATTAGCTCAGCAGTGGAATATTTTTGGGATTCCGAGTTTCGTTGTTGTGGAAAATGGTCAGGAACTGGGTCGTTTGGTTAATAAGAATCGCAAAACAAAGGCTGAAATTACTAAATTTCTCGCTGAAATTAACTATAAATAAGACAGAAAATAGCAAAATTTAAAGGAGAATAAATGATTTTTACTTATAATAGAGAGCATGTTGGTGATACCTTAATGGTTATTGTTAAGGATAGTCAAGGAGCTAAGCTAGATGTTGATCGTCGCGGACAAGTAGCACGCGTCTATCTGCAAGATAGTAAAGAAACAGTTGCTTGGAATATCTTTGAAGTGTCAAGTTTAATTGTTATTGAGGGAGCAGGTCAAATAACTTTATCTGATCAAGATATTAAAATCCTTAATGCAGAACTACTGAAAGAAGGATTCGAAGACTCTCTTGTTAATAATATTGAACCTACATTTGTTGTGGCGCAAATTAAAGAAATGATTGATCATCCAGATAGTGACCATTTACATATCTGTCAAGCAGAAATCAACGATGGGAAGACGGTCCAAATCGTTTGTGGGGCACCTAATGCTTCAGTAGGTCTTAAAACAGTTGCAGCTCTTCCAGGAGCTATGATGCCAAATGGTAGCCTTATTTTCCCAGGAAAACTTCGTGGAGAAGATAGCTTTGGAATGTTATGTAGTGCTCGCGAGTTAGCTCTTCCAAATGCTCCTCAAGTCAGAGGTATCATTGAATTATCTGATCAGGTAATTGTTGGAGAGTCTTTCGACGCCAATAAACATTGGAAAAATTAGTAAAAATCAACTTAGCTTCAGCTAAGTTGATTTTTAGTTGTAAACTTAAGAAGTTACAATGACTTTTTAAGTGTGATGTGTTGCAAAAAAGCAATATCTTTATAAGGAGCTTTGTCAGCAACACTTAGCTCGATAGCAAGCATTTTGTTTAGCCAACCAGTTTCAGTTTTAAAATGGTTTGGTTGTAATGAATAGAAGGTACGAATACCCTGATAACGTTCAACTAATAAATTTGTATTTTGTTTTAGTTCTTCTAAGGTATAAATATTTCCCTGGTCAAAACTGGCACTTTTAAAGTTTGCTTCTCCTGTTAAGAGTTCCATCGCAGTGGAGGTATCATTGCTAAAAATAACTGATTGTAATATTTTACCGGTTATATTATGTTTGATGAGAGATAGTTCTCCATTGGGTTTTAGAAGTCGAGAAAATTCGTCAAAATAAGCAGGATGATTATGTTTGTCTATATATTCAAGAACATTATGACAAATAATAGTATCAAAGCTTTGATCAGGCAAATCTCTTAATGCTTCGTAGGAACCTAGGATTTTATAAATATTGTCACTTTGATTATCGTAAAGCAGTTTAGGATTGGGTTCAATAGCAGTTACATTGTTTTCTTTTGCTAGATGTTGTTCGGTGAGACAAAAACCAGCTCCAAAATCTAAAACGTTCTGATTTTTGATATGGCTTAATTGAGCAAAAGTTATTTCATATTGTATTTTTCCCCAAGGTTTAGCCAGCATTTCTTTATAACTAGTTACATTTGTCATCTTAATTCTCCCAGAACAATTTCATATATTTTAGCATTTTTCTTCCTTATTTTCGAATAATAATAGTGAGGAGGTAATCAATGTATAATAAAGTTATTATGATTGGGCGTCTAACAGCAAAGCCTGAGATGGTAAAAACACCAACTGACAAGTCAGTGACGCGTGCAACTGTTGCTGTTAATAGACGCTTTAAAGGAAGTAATGGTGAGCGTGAAGCAGATTTTATTAATGTGGTTATGTGGGGTCGTCTAGCGGAAACCCTTGCGAGCTATGGGACAAAGGGCTCTTTAATTTCAATAGATGGTGAATTGCGTACGCGCAAGTACGAAAAGGATGGTCAAACGCACTATATCACTGAAGTATTAGCATCATCATTTCAGTTGCTAGAAAGCCGTGCCCAACGTGCTATGCGTGAAAATAACGTTTCTGGTGATTTGTCAGATTTAGTATTGGAAGAAGAGGAGCTCCCCTTTTAAATAAAATCACTCTCAAAATATCATTTCTAAATATACTGGTTGCTTTTCACAGAAAGCAACCTTTTTTTATTGAAAATAGAAAGGCAAACGATTACAATAAAGGGGATAGAAAGCAGGTTTAAGATGGAAAAAGTCATTATTTTTGATATGGACGGCGTTATTGTTGATTCCGAGTACACGTTTTTAGATAATAAGACAGAAATGTTACGTGAGGAGGGTATTGATACGGACGTCTCGTATCAATACCAGTACATGGGGACTACTTTTGAATTCATGTGGCAAGCTATGAAAGAGGAGTTTGGCTTACCGAAAACAGTAAAAGAGTATATTGCTGAGATGAACAGACGTCGACAAGCGATTGTGGCGCGTGATGGTGTTAGGCCCATCAAAGGAGCTCAGCGACTGATTCATTGGTTACACCAACATGGCTATCGCTTAGCAGTTGCGTCCTCATCTCCAATGGTAGATATTAAGCGTAATCTAAAAGAGTTGGGTGTGACAGAATGCTTTGAATACATGGTTACAGGAGAAGATGTATCGTCTTCTAAACCAGCACCAGATGTTTTTCTTAGAGCTGCAGAGCTTTTAGATGTAGACCCTAAAGTTTGTATAGTTATAGAAGATACAAGAAATGGGAGTTTAGCTGCTAAGGCAGCAGGAATGTATTGCTTTGGCTTTGCTAATCCTGATTATCCACCGCAAGATTTATCAATGGCAGACAAGGTTATTTCAGATTATCAAGATATCTATATTTATCTTCCGGAGTAAAATGGTATCTTGAGGAGGATAAGCATATGTTGATGGTGTTGTTATTCCAAAGGCTAGGAATTATTATGATTTTAGCCTTTTTATTGGTAAATAATAGTTATTTTAGACAGTTAATTGAAGAGCGGTCTAAACGTGAAACGGTAGTCCTTGTCATCATTTTCGGCTTGTTTGTTATTATATCTAATATAACAGGAATTGAAATAAAAGGGGATCGAAGTTTGGTCGAGCGCCCTTTTCTAACAACGATTTCTCATTCTGACTCACTTGCTAATACAAGGACTTTAGTTATTACAACGGCAAGTTTGGTTGGTGGACCTCTGGTTGGATCAATTGTTGGTTTTATTGGAGGAGTTCATCGCTTTTTTCAAGGAAGCTTTTCAGGTTCTTTCTATATTGTCAGTTCAGTTCTAGTCGGCATTGTTAGCGGAAAGATTGGTGATAAGCTTAAGGAAAACCATCTCTACCCTTCAACAAGCCAAGTTATTTTAATTAGTATTATTGCCGAAAGTATCCAGATGCTATTTGTTGGCATTTTTACAGGATGGGAACTTGTCAAAATGATTGTCATTCCAATGATGATTTTAAATAGTTTAGGTTCCACACTTTTCCTTGCGATTTTGAAAACTTATTTGTCAAATGAAAGTCAGTTACGCGCAGTTCAAACGAGAGATGTTCTTGAATTGACTCGACAGACTCTGCCCTACCTTAGACAAGGTTTGACACCGCAATCTGCTAGGAGCGTTTGCGAAATTATAAAGAGGCATACTAACTTTGATGCTGTGGGATTAACAGATCGGTCAAACGTATTAGCTCATATTGGTGTTGGCCATGATCACCATATTGCAGGACAACCGGTCAAAACAGACTTATCTAAAAGTGTTATTTTTGATGGCGAACCAAGAATTGCGCAAGATAAAGCGGCGATTTCTTGTCCAGATCACAACTGTCAGTTAAATTCTGCTATTGTAGTTCCTCTAAAAATAAATGATAAAACTGTGGGTGCCTTAAAAATGTACTTTGCAGGAGATAAGACAATGTCTGAGGTGGAGGAAAACCTAGTCCTTGGTTTAGCGCAAATATTTTCAGGACAACTGGCAATGGGGATAACAGAGGAACAAAATAAGTTAGCCAGTATGGCAGAGATAAAGGCTTTACAAGCACAAATCAACCCTCATTTCTTCTTTAATGCCATTAACACAATTAGTGCATTAATCCGTATTGATTCTGATAAAGCACGTTATGCACTGATGCAGTTAAGTACTTTTTTTAGAACAAGTTTGCAGGGTGGTCAGGATCGTGAGGTAACGCTTGAGCAAGAAAAATCACATGTGGATGCTTATATGAATGTTGAAAAATTACGTTTCCCTGATAAATATCAGTTATCTTATGATATTAGTGCATCAGAAAAAATGAAGTTACCACCTTTTGGTTTACAGGTACTGGTAGAGAATGCAGTTCGACATGCTTTCAAAGAACGTAAGACGGACAACCATATATTGGTTCAAATAAAGCCAGATGGTCATTATTATTGTGTTTCTGTTAGTGACAATGGACAAGGAATCTCAGATACTATCATTGATAAATTAGGTCAAGAAACAGTTGCAGAGAGTAAGGGTACAGGTACTGCTCTAGTTAATCTAAATAACAGGCTGAATTTATTATATGGTAGTGTAAGTTGCCTTCATTTTTCGAGCGACAAGAATGGTACAAAAGTTTGGTATCGAATACCTAATAGAATAAGGGAGGATGAGCATGAAAATTTTAATTCTTGATGATGAAATGTTTGCCAGACAAGAATTATCGTTTTTAGTTGAACATAGCCAGGAGGTTGACAACCCTGAGATTTTTCAGGCTGAGGATATCAGTGAAGCCGAAAAAATCTTATTTAGACAGCAAATTGATTTAATTTTTTTAGATATTTCGCTTAGTGAAGAAAATGGCTTTACTTTGGCTAATCAGTTGAGCCAACTTGCACATCCCCCACTTGTTGTTTTTGCGACAGCTTATGATAACTACGCTGTGAAAGCTTTTGAAAGTAACGCTGTTGATTATATCATGAAACCGTTTGAACAACAGCGCGTTGATATGGCTCTATCAAAAGTGAAGAAATTGAGCCAACTCACCACTGCTTCAGATGTAGAGCAAGCAATACCTAAAAAAGCCAGTGTTGAATTGTTAACCTTGACATTATCAGATCGCAGTGTTGTTGTTAAAATGCAAGATATTGTTGCAGCTAGTGTTGAAGATGGCGAATTAACTGTTAGTACAGTTCAGAAAACTTACACTATTCGGAAGACACTCAATTGGTTTAAGTCACGCGCTGTAGCACCATATTTTCTCCAGATTCATCGAAACACAGTGATTAATCTAGAGATGATTGAGGAAATTCAACCTTGGTTTAATCATACTTTGTTACTAATTATGTCTAATGGAGAGAAATTTCCAGTAGGTCGATCGTATTTAAAAGACCTAAATGAGCATTTAACCATGTAAAAGTGCTTTTGCGAACTTCCCTTTGTTGTTTAGAAGCTTGAATTTGCAATTCGGCTTCTTTTTTTGGTAACTGAGACTAAAAATGAAAACGTTTTATTTGTTTTGAAGTACAATATAGCTATCAATAAAACAAGTTAAAACATTGTAATAAAAGGAAGGGGTAGTGACTATGAAACACACCAGTAAAGAAACCAAAACAAAAGAAGCTCCAATGTTTATTCAAATGTCAATATATGCAGCTATTCTATTAGTTTCACAAATGATTTCAATGTTATTACCGAAATCACTACCAATCCCAACGACGGTTATTGGTTTGGTGCTAATGTATGTATTGCTAACTGCTAAAATTATCAAGGTAGAGTGGGTTGACTCTTTTGGGGCTTTGATGATAAGCATGATTGGTTTTATGTTTGTCCCCTCAGGAATATCAGTAGCAGCGAATCTTGATATCCTAAAAGCTGAAGGCTTGCAACTAGTTGCTGTTATTACAATCTCAACTGTTGTTATGTTGGTAGTGGTAGCATATGTTGCACGATTAATACTTGCTATCAGAGAACTCAGTGTCACAGATTTATTTAAAAAGATATTACCTAACCACTATAGTAAGAAAGTAGAGGAAAAATAATATGGAACTCTTAAAAACACCCATCTTTGGTATTTGCTTTTCTTTAATACTCTATACGATAGGACAACATTTATTTAAGAAGAGTAAAGGTTTCTTCCTTTTGCAGCCTCTTTTCTTTGCAATGGTTAGTGGTATTGTCATTCTTTGGCTTATGTCAAAAGGTTTAGGAACCGATGTTAAGACATTTTATACACAAGCTTATAAACCAGGTGGTGATTTAATATTTTGGTTTTTAAATCCAGCGACAATTGCTTTTGCAGTTCCTCTCTATAAGAAAAATGACGTTGTTAAAAAATATTGGGTAGAAATTCTCAGCAGTTTAGTAATCGGTATGATTGTTTCCCTTATACTTATCGTCGCTATTTCTAAAATGGTTGGGCTTAGTCAAGTCGGAATTGCTTCAATGTTGCCACAAGCAGCAACAACAGCAATTGCTCTTCCAATAACAGCAGCAATTGGAGGGAACACAGCTGTGACAGCAATGGCGTGTATCTTAAATGCAGTTATTATTTATGCATTAGGTAAAAAATTAGTGTCATTTTTCCATTTGAATGATAGTAAGATTGGTGCAGGATTAGGTCTAGGGACCTCTGGTCATACAGTCGGAGCAGCCTTTGCATTGGAATTGGGAGAACTGCAAGGTGCGATGGCAGCTATAGCTGTGGTGGTTATCGGTTTGGTAGTTGATTTGGTTATTCCTATCTTTAGTCATTTGATTGGTTTGCTATAACTAATAGCGTGGTTAAGGCTGAATTTATTCAGCCTTTTTATGATGTCTATTAAAATACATTGGATTAACATGGTTTATGAGCTAGTGTCTAGAATTGTGTTTTACCTAACTTTAAGTTATTAATGATAAAATAACAAATTTTCTAATTAACCAGTTAAGTAATTGTTCTCCTACTTTTTTCTTGTTATAATGAAAAAAGTTGTCAAAAATATTATTTATCAATTAAAAAAGGAGGTTTAATAGTGACTAAATATTTGAAGTACATCTCTTTTGTTGCTTTGTTTCTGGCGAGTATCTTTTTAGTAGCTTGTCAAAATCAAAATTCACAAACCAAGGAGCGAACGCGAAAACAACGACCCAAAGATGAATTGGTTGTTTCTATGGGGGCAAAGCTTCCTCATGAATTCGATCCAAAGGACCGTTATGGAATCCATAATGAAGGTAATATTACTCATAGCACCCTATTGAAACGTTCTCCTGAACTAGATATAAAAGGAGAGCTTGCTAAAAAATATAAAATCTCTAAGGATGGCTTAACGTGGTCGTTCGACTTAAATGATGATTTTAAATTCTCCAATGGTGAGCCTGTTACTGCTGACGATGTTAAGTTTACTTATGATATGTTGAAAGCAGATGGAAAAGCTTGGGATTTGACCTTTATTAAGAATGTTGAAGTAGTTGGGAAAAACCAGGTAAATATTCATTTGACTGAGGCGCATTCGACATTTACAGCACAGTTGACAGAAATCCCAATCGTCCCTAAAAAACATTACAATGATAAGTATAAGAGCAATCCTATCGGTTCAGGACCTTACATGGTGAAAGAATATAAGGCTGGAGAACAAGCAATCTTCGTTCGAAATCCCTATTGGCACGGTAAAAAGCCTTATTTTAAAAAGTGGACTTGGGTATTACTTGATGAAAATACAGCACTAGCTGCTTTAGAATCTGGTGATGTTGACATGATTTACGCAACGCCAGAGCTTGCTAGCAAGAAAGTCAAAGGAACACGTCTTCTAGATATTGCTTCAAACGACGTTCGCGGACTGTCATTGCCTTATGTGAAGAAAGGTGTTGTGAAAAATTCACCAGACGGTTATCCAGTAGGAAATGATGTCACTAGTGATCCAGCAATCAGAAAAGCCTTGACTATTGGTTTAAATAGACAAAAAGTTCTGGATACTGTTTTAAATGGTTATGGTAAACCAGCTTATTCAATTATTGATAGAACACCATTCTGGAATCCAAAAACAGCAATTAAAGATAATAAAGTAGCTAAAGCTAAGCAACTTTTGACAAAAGCTGGATGGAAAGAACAAGCAGACGGTAGCCGTAAAAAAGGAAATCTTAAAGCGGAATTTGACCTTTACTACCCTACTAATGATCAATTACGAGCAAACTTAGCCGTTGAAGTAGCGGAGCAAGCTAAAGCCTTAGGTATTACTATTAAACTCAAGGCTAGTAACTGGGATGAAATGGCAACTAAGTCACATGATTCAGCCTTACTTTATGCGGGAGGACGTCATCATGCGCAGCAATTTTATGAATCACATTACCCAAGTTTAGCTGGTAAAGGTTGGACCAATATTACTTTTTATAACAATCCTACTGTGACTAAGTACCTTGACAAAGCAATGACATCTCCTGACCTTGATAAAGCTAACAAATATTGGAAGTTAGCTCAGTGGGATGGCAAAACAGGTGCTTCCACTCTTGGAGATTTACCAAATGTATGGTTGGTGAGTCTTAACCATACTTATATTGGTGATAAACGTATCAATGTAGGTAAACAAGGTGTCCATAGTCATGGTCATGATTGGTCATTATTGACTAACATTGCTGAATGGACTTGGGATGAATCTGCTAAGTAACTAATTTAGTTAATGTAGGCTACTTTAAGTTTGGAGTCAGAGAAAACAATGTACACCTTATGGTGTGAATGGTTTCCTCGACTCCTTTTTTAACAATTAAGGAGATTTATCTGTGAAACATATTACCACTGTAGTTATCTGGAAGATACTTAGGTGTTTGTCACTCGTTTTTGGAGTATCAATTTTGACCTTTATTTTACTAAAACAATCACCGGTTGATCCAGTCATGGCAAGTGTCAATTATGACACGTCACTAACCCCTGTTCAGTACAAAGCGATTGCTCACCACTATGGTTTGGATAAGCCAGCTCCGGTCCAGTATTTTATTTGGTTAAAAAATTTTATACAGGGACATTTAGGGACTTCACTAGTTTATCGGCAACCTGTTATTGATATTATTAGATCACGGGCAGGTGCCTCTTTCATACTTATGGGACTCTCCTGGGTCTTATCGGGTCTTATTGGATTTATCTTAGGAACTTTATCAGCTTTCCATCAAGGGAAATTGCTTGATCGAATTGTAAGGTGGTTTTCTTACCTTCAGATATCAGTACCAACTTTTTGGATTGGGCTCATTTTTTTATTAATCTTTTCTGTCCAGCTGGGGTGGTTCCCGATTGGTATTTCTTCCCCGATAGGTACTTTGAGTCAAGATATTACGTTAGCTGATCGTATTAAGCACCTTATTTTACCTGTTTTCACGCTAAGTATTCTAGGCATTGCCAATGTAACTCTTCATACTAGAACTAAAATGATGTCGGTACTTTCTAGTGAATATGTCTTATTTGCCAGAGCGCGTGGGGAAACGGAATGGCAAATTTTTAAAAATCATTGTCTTAGAAATGCTATCGTACCAGCTATTACACTGCATTTTTCCTATTTTGGAGAATTGTTTGGAGGATCCGTTCTTGCTGAGCAAGTTTTCTCATATCCAGGACTAGGGTCTACCCTAACTGAAGCAGGACTTAAAAGTGATACACCGCTACTTCTAGCTATTGTGATGATAGGGACATTATTTGTTTTTGCGGGCAATCTTATTGCGGATATTTTAAACAGCATAATCAATCCACAGTTAAGGAGAAAAGTATGATATTGAGACGTCGAACTATTGTTTTATGGCAACTGGGTATCGCCATTTCTCTCATTCTTAGTATTCTAGCCTTAAATCTTTATTTCCATAGTACTCCCTTGCAAACCAATGCAGCTTTACGGAACCTTGCTCCTTCATTAAACCATCTTTTTGGGACAGATGGTTTAGGTAGGGATATGTTTGTCAGAACGATTAAAGGACTTTATTTCTCTCTACAAGTCGGCTTATTAGGTGCCCTTATGGGGGTCATTCTGGCGACAGTTTTTGGAGTGCTTGCAGGTTTAGGAAATAGCATTATTGATAAAATAATAGCATGGTTAGTTGATTTGTTTATTGGTATGCCTCATTTGATTTTTATGATTCTCATTTCTTTTGTTGTTGGGAAAGGTGCTCAAGGGGTCATCATTGCAACGGCTGTTACACATTGGCCTTCTTTAGCAAGGCTTATCCGCAATGAAGTCTATCATCTAAAGAATAAAGAATTTGTCCAACTTTCTAAAAGTATGGGAAAAACGCCTTATTATATTGTGAGGCATCATATCCTGCCTTTGATTGCTTCTCAAATTTTCATTGGTTTTATCCTCTTATTTCCACATGTCATCCTACATGAAGCATCAATGACTTTCTTAGGATTTGGGCTCTCTGCCGAACAACCTTCGGTTGGTATCATTCTGTCAGAGGCAGCTAAGCATATCTCTCTTGGAAATTGGTGGTTGGTTATCTTTCCAGGACTTTATCTTATTTTGGTTGTCAATGCATTTGATACTATCGGAGAATCTTTAAAGAAACTCTTTTACCCTCAAACTGATCATTTTTAGGAGGTAGAGATATGACAGAAACATTATTAAGCATTAAAGACCTCTCCATCACCTTCACTCAATACGGAAGATTTTTAAAACCATTTCAATCAACACCGATACAAGCGCTGAATTTAGAAATTAAAAAAGGTGAGTTATTAGCTATTATAGGTGCTAGTGGTTCAGGGAAGAGTTTATTAGCACATGCTATTATGGATATTCTTCCTAAAAATGCATCTGTAACAGGAGATATGATTTATCGTGGTCAATCACTAAATTCTAAACGCATTAAACAGTTGCGAGGAAAAGATATTACGTTGATTCCACAATCAGTTAATTATTTAGATCCATCTACGAAAGTCAAACATCAGGTGCGCTTAGGTATCTCAGAAAATTCAAAGGCTACTCAAGAAGGATTGTTTCAACAGTTTGGTTTAAAAGAAAGTGATGGTGACTTGTATCCTTTCCAACTTTCTGGCGGAATGCTCCGACGTGTTTTGTTTACAACGTGTATTAGTGATAAGGTTTCTTTGATTATTGCGGATGAGCCCACCCCTGGATTACATCCAGATGCTCTGCAAATGGTTTTAGACCAACTACGCTCCTTTGCAGATAAAGGAATAAGCGTTATATTTATCACTCATGATATTGTAGCAGCTAGTCAAATTGCTGATCGTATTACTATTTTTAAAGAGGGAAAAGCTATTGAAACAGCTCCAGCTAGTTTCTTTAGCGGAAATGGAGAGCAGTTACAAACAGAATTTGCTAGAAGTTTATGGCGCTCTCTCCCACAGCAAGAATTTTTGAAAGGAGTTACTCATGACCTTAGAGGCTAAAAAGCTTGGCTTTTATCATAAAAAAGATCAATGGCTTTTTAAGGAGATTAATTTAGAGGTAGCACCTGGTCAAGTTTTAGGTATATTTGGACAAAGTGGTTGTGGAAAAACTAGTTTATCCAGGGTGCTTGCAGGTTTTTTACATCCTAAATCTGGTGAAGTATTAGTTGATGGCAGTAATTTGCCTAGCAAAGCATTTAGACCTGTACAACTTATTCAACAACATCCTGAAAAAACGATGAATCCTTTATGGCCTATGAAAAAAAGTTTGGAAGAAGCCTATTACCCAAGTCGAGATTTACTAGATGCTTTTGGAATTCAAGAAAAATGGCTAAATCGTCGACCTAGTGAACTCTCGGGAGGAGAATTACAACGCTTTTCGATTGTGCGTTCATTACATCCAGAGACTAAATACCTTATTGCAGATGAAATGACTACTATGTTGGATAGCATTACACAAGCTAGTGTATGGAAAAGCATGTTGGAGATTGTAAAGGATAGAAATTTAGGTCTCATCGTTATTAGTCATGATTTCGCTATGTTAGAGAAACTTTGTAACCAATGCTATATGATTGAAGAGAATCGTATCGTATCTTTCAATGGAGATTAAAAAACTCACCTACTATATCAATTAGTAGGTGTTTTTTATTAAGAGAGTATTGAGGGTGACTGATCTACTCATGACTCTAACATTTTGGTAACGTTGGTGAGAAATTCTAATGTTTTGGGTATTATTGACTAATTTATTTTATAATTTATAGATTTTTTAAAAAGATAAGCTAAGGATTTGCATAGGGATATGTAATCGTTTACAATTATGTTGTAAGCTAGTCTTATTTAAGTTTCTGCCTTGGAGTCACAGACTCTCCGTTAAATAGATAAGGATAAACAGATGGAACAATTTAAACATGATGCCAAAGCCTTGTTAGAGGCAATTGGGGGTAAAGAAAATATTAGTGCAGTGACACATTGTGCTACACGCATGCGATTTGTTTTGAATGACAGTAGTAAAGCTAAGGTAAAGGTAATTGAGGAGTTACCATCAGTCAAGGGTACCTTTACCAATGCTGGGCAATTTCAAGTCATTATTGGTAATGATGTCCCTATTTTTTATAATGCTTTTGTAGCCGTTTCTGGTATTGAGGGTGTGTCTAAAGAGGCGGCAAAATCGGCTGCCCAAAAAAATCAAAACCCTTTACAGCGTGTGTTGACAATGCTGGCTGAAATATTTACACCGATTATTCCAGCCATTATTGTTGGTGGTCTGATCCTTGGTTTTCGTAATATTTTAGATGCCGTTCCATTTGAATTTTTAGGTCAAAAAGTTGTTGATGGTGTCAGGCAAGTAGACTCTTCTGGGCATCCAATTTGGAATACTCTAGTAGATGTTTCAACGTTTTGGAGCGGAGTAGACTCTTTTTTATGGTTACCAGGTGAAGCTATATTTCATTTCTTACCAGTTGGTATTGTATGGTCTGTGACTCGTAAGATGGGGACTACTCAAATCCTCGGTATTGTTCTAGGTATCTGTCTAGTGTCGCCACAATTACTTAATGCTTATTCTGTAGCTAGTACTTCAGCAGCAGACATTGCTAAAAATTGGTCTTGGAATTTTGGTTACTTTACAGTACAAAAAATTGGTTATCAAGCTCAAGTTATTCCAG
The DNA here is from genome assembly GCF_003812445.1 of Streptococcus sp. FDAARGOS_522. Taxonomy (NCBI): domain Bacteria; kingdom Bacillati; phylum Bacillota; class Bacilli; order Lactobacillales; family Streptococcaceae; genus Streptococcus; species Streptococcus sp. FDAARGOS_522. Next base: position 1,335,273 of record NZ_CP033808.1, on the reverse strand, counting down.
CTCTGTTAGCTGGTTTGAGCCTGTCTTACTTAGAAATCTTCTGGAGAAAACATATTCCTGAAGTTGTTTCAATGATTTTTGTGCCATTTCTATCCTTAGTTCCAGCTATTATCTTGGCTCATACTGTCCTTGGACCTATTGGTTGGACACTAGGTAAATGGATTTCTGCTATCGTTCTTATTGGATTGACTGGTCCTGTAAAATGGCTCTTTGGTGCTATTTTTGGTGCCCTGTATGCCCCATTTGTTATTACTGGTTTGCACCACATGACAAATGCTATCGATACTCAACTCATAGCAGATACAAAAACACATACAACTGGCCTTTGGCCGATGATTGCTCTTTCAAATATTGCTCAGGGTTCAGCTGTACTAGCTTATTATTTTATGCATCGTCATGATGAAAAAGAGGCTCAAATATCACTTCCAGCTGCTATCTCAGCCTACCTTGGTGTTACAGAGCCGGCGCTTTTTGGTGTAAACGTTAAATACATTTATCCATTTGTTGCTGGTATGATTGGTTCAAGTGTGGCAGGTCTTTTGGCGACAACTTTTAATGTCCAAGCTAACTCTATTGGTGTAGGCGGTCTTCCAGGCTTCCTGTCAATTAACGTTAAATATATGGGATATTTCTTTATCTGTATGGCAGTGGCTATCTTTATTCCTTTATTTTTGACACTATTCTTTAAAAAATCAGGTATTTTGACAAAAACTGAAGAGGAAAAATTAGTACCTGATGCTGTCATTGCTTCAACAACAGAAACAAAATCAGCAAAAGAAAAAGCTGTCGTATCAGGTACAAAGCTTAGTGTAGTAAGCCCTTTATCAGGTTTAGCTAAACCACTGGATCAAGCTAGTGATCCTGTCTTTTCACAAGGAATTATGGGGAAGGGAGTGGTTATCGATCCAAGTGATGGAGAACTAGTTTCACCGGTCGATGCGACAGTTTCAGTTCTTTTCCCTACGAAACATGCTATTGGATTGTTAACATCAGAGGGGGTTGAGTTTCTTATTCATATTGGTATGGATACTGTTAATTTAGAAGGAAAAGGGTTTACCTCTCATGTTGCTCAAGGTGACACTGTAAAAGTAGGAGATAAACTCATTACTTTCGATATTCCAATGATAAAAGAAGAAGGATACATTGTGGAAACTCCTATTCTGATTACTAATCAACAAGAATTCCGACCAGAAGAATTGATAGATTTACCCAAACAGATAAAACGTGGACAAGCATTAATGGTTGCCAAGAAAATTTAAAAGTAATTAGGTATTCTTTTTAAAAAAGAGCACTCTTATAAAATGAGAGGTAATTTGAGGAATTGTTTGAGGGGCTTAATACATTAGCTCCTTGAATTATTTTGAACATAAGAAAAAACTCATAGGAACAAATATCACTGTAAAAATGTTATATTTTTGATGATAGTTGATGTTATAGTTAGACTGCTAAATACAGCAGCATTTTGGGAAAGGAGTAGAATATGACGATTGATAAACGTAAAGTTGTCTATCAAATTTATCCAAAATCATACAAAGACACAACTGGTAATGGGGTTGGTGATCTTCGTGGTATTATCGAAAAATTACCCTATTTAGCAGAACTTGGTATTGATATGGTTTGGCTCAACCCATTTTATCCAAGTCCACAACGAGATAATGGATATGATATCTCTGATTATACAGCTATTAACCCTGATTTTGGAACGATGGACGATTTTGAAGAAATGATTGAGGTGGGACGTCAATACCGTATAGATTTTATGCTTGATATGGTGCTTAATCATTGTTCAATAGAACATGAGTGGTTTAAAAAAGCACTTGCAGGAGATCGCTACTATCAAGATTTCTTTATCTTACGTGATAATCCAACAGATTGGGTATCTAAATTTGGTGGAAATGCTTGGGCACCATTTGGTGATACAGGGAAGTATTATCTTCATCTTTTTGATATCACTCAAGCTGACCTTAATTGGCGCAATGCCGATGTTCGCAAGGAACTTTTTAAAGTTGTCAATTTTTGGCGTGATAAAGGGGTTAAAGGTTTTCGATTTGATGTGATTAATTTAATTGGGAAAGATGAGATACTTGAGAACTGCCCAATTAATGATGGAAAACCAGCTTATACTGATCGTCCAATAACACATGATTATCTCAAGATGTTGAATAATGCTAGTTTTGGACAAGATGATTCCTTCATGACAGTTGGTGAAATGTCTTCAACGACAATTGCAAATTGCATTCTTTACACTGCACCAGAACGTGAAGAGTTATCCATGGCTTTTAATTTTCACCACCTCAAAGTAGATTATAAAGATGGGCAAAAGTGGACCATTATGGCTTTTGATTTTCCTGCATTACGTGACCTTTTCCATAGTTGGGGCGAAGGGATGAGCGAAGGAAATGGTTGGAATGCTTTATTCTATAATAATCATGACCAACCGCGAGCATTAAATCGTTTTGTAGACGTGAAACGTTTTCGAAATGAAGGAGCAACCATGTTAGCAGCATCTATCCACTTATCGCGTGGTACTCCTTATATATATATGGGTGAAGAAATCGGAATGCTTGATCCCGATTACAGTTCTATGGATGATTATGTGGATATTGAGAGTTTGAATGCCTACCAAATAATGCTTGATGAAGGCAAGTCACAAGAAGAGGCATTTAGCATTATTCGAGCGAAATCTCGAGACAATTCTCGAGTACCAATGCAATGGGATGATAGTACGAATGCAGGTTTTTCTGAAGGCGCTCCATGGTTGAAAGTAGGAAAATCATATAAAGAAATCAATGTCGCAAAGGAGAAAACAGGGCTGATATTTACTTTCTATCAAGAGTTGATAAGGCTACGTAAACAACTGCCAATAATAGCTGACGGGAATTATAAAGCAGCTTTCAAAGATAATGAAAAAGTATATGCTTTTGAACGCCATCTTGATAAGGAAAAACTTCTTGTTTTAAATAATTTCTTTGCTGAGAAAGTTAAGATAAAATTACCGGAGAATTATCTCCAAGGACAAGTTCTTCTATCAAATTATAAGGATGTTACTCTTGATGAAACGGTTACTTTGCAACCTTATCAAACTTTAGCTATCTTAGTGTCATAACATTTTAAAAACCTTTACTTATTCAATTAAGTAAAGGTTTTTAAAGTGCTGCTTGTGGAAAGGAATCTTGCTCTAGATTTTGCAATTTCTTTCTTTTTTCTTTACTCTATAACAATAGCCCAAATTCATTCAATTGATAGTAGTGCCAGATTGGGCTCAAATGACCTAGAAAAATGTAAACGGTTACTATAAAATAAAAATAGAAAGGAAAACAAATGGTTGATAATAAGACTGTTGTGATAATGTTGGTATTTTTAGCTCGGAAAAATCTTTCCTTGTATGAGTTAACAGTGCAAACAAAGTTTTCAATAAAAGTTATCATAGAGCAAATTAACTATCTCAATAGTTTTTTAGCAAAAAATCACCTACCAGCTATTGCTCACTCTGCTGGACGTTATCAGTTATTAGGAGATGAAAAAGAGCATGATAAAATTGTCTCCTTATTAGAAGCTGAGCAATTTTACCTAACCCAGGAAGAAAGGGTATGTCTGATTTACCTTTATAGCTTTTGCCGAAGAGAGTTTGTCTCCAATGTGCATTATCAAGATTTTTTGAAAGTAAGTAAGAATACTACTTTATCAGATATCAAGATGCTACGTTCTAAATTAGCAAAAAGAGGTATCTCACTCACTTATACAAGAGCAAAGGGATATAGTCTAGTAGGAGATGAGATGGATAAGCATCAAGTTGCTTTTCAGATGATAACTCAACTACTAGAATCTCCCATTGGTTTTTGGTCTTTGAATTATATCTTGTCTTCTTGGAAATTCGCTCTCTCATATGAGAAGTTAGAAAAGACGGTAGAATATTTCTATGAATCTTTTCAACTTTCTCCAATACAAGATAGGCTTGAGAAATCTTTATATTTTATCATTTTAATACTGTGTCGTTATCAAAGGTCAGTAGATCGTGTTTTGCAGGGTTCTCCTATTGTTTCTGAACAATTAAAAGAGTTAACGACTATTATTGTGACTAATTTAAGTCAGGATATTTCCTTATCTAAACCATTAGATCAGAAAGAAAAAGATTATATTACCTTGATCTTATCTGGCTGTTTTGAAGGTGAGGGAACTAAAGATGATGATTTCTTTGAAGCATTGGCAAAAGCAATCGTTGATGAGATGGAAACTGTTTCACTTCTTAATTTTTCCAATAAAGAAGAGTTATTACAAGGTCTGAAGCGTCATATTATTCCAGCTTATTTCCGATTGAAATATGGTTTAACTGGCGATAGTGGTTATACACAAAATATTAAAGAGCATTACAGTGATTTATTTCTATTGGTTAAAAAGGCACTACGTCCTTTGGAAGAGCAAGTAGGATTAATACCCGATAGTGAAATTTCTTACTTCGTGATTCACTTTGGAGGCTATCTTAGACAATCAGGTGGTACACAATCAATGTCTTATAAAGCTTTGATACTCTGTCCAAACGGCGTTAGTTCATCCTTAGTGATTAAGGAAAAATTGCGTGGATTATTTCCTCAAATTCATTTTCATCGTGTCTCTAAAATTGAGCAGCTGAAACTGATTGACAATCAAACTTACGATATGGTCTTTTCTACTATATTTGTAGAAACAAAAAAACCTAATTATCTAGTTTCGCTGATGATGACAGCAGAGCAAGTACAACAGCTCAAAGAACTGGTTATTTCAGATTTTCCCAAAGCTTGCCTTGACGATTTCCAACTTGATCAATTAATAGCAACTATAAAAAAATACGCTCATGTTCATTGTGAAGAGGAATTAAAATTGGCTTTGAGGACAATGGTAAAACAAGATATATTTAGAAAGGATGTGAGGCCCTTGTTGCACCAACTTATAACAGAGGAAACTTATCAGACAAGTTCTGAACAAATGAATTGGAAAGAGGCAATTCGTTTAGCGGCAAAACCCTTGTTAGCTTCTGGAAAAATTACGGAAAGTTACCCAGAAGCTATGATTGAAAAGGTCGAAGAGTTTGGTCCTTTTATCAATCTTGGTAAAGGTATTGCTATTCCACATGCCAGACCAGAAGATGGGGTAAACTCTGTCGGTATGTCAATGCTTGTTTTGGAACAGCCTATTTATTTATTGGATGACCCCAAACAGGAAATTTATCTCTTATTATGCATAGCAGCTATTGATAATGAAACGCATTTGAAAGCTCTATCGCATTTGACAACAATACTTCGTGATAATAATAATGTTAAAGCTTTGTTAGCTTCACGTGGGTATCAAGATATTGAAATGATTATAAAACAGGAGGATTAAAGATGTTAAGAATTGGAACAGCATGTGGATCAGGTCTAGGTTCAAGTTTTATGGTACAAATGAATATTGAGTCTATTTTGAAGGATTTGGGGGTTTCTGATGTTGAAGTTGAACATTATGATTTAGGTGGAGCAGATCCAAGCGCAGCAGATGTTTGGATTGTTGGTCGTGATTTGGAGGATTCAGCTGGTCACCTGGGGGATGTTCGTATTTTAAACAGTATCATTGATATGGATGAATTGAGAGAATTAGTGACAGGTATTTGCCAAGAAAAAGGCTTAATCTAGGAGGTTGATGCCATGAAAGGTCTATTGGATTTTTTAGTTAATATTGCCAGCACGCCAGCTATTTTAGTCGCCTTGATAGCCATTATCGGTTTAGTACTGCAGAAAAAAGGTGTTCCTGATATTGTAAAAGGTGGAATAAAAACATTTGTTGGCTTCTTAGTGGTTTCTGGAGGTGCAGGGATAGTCCAAAATTCCTTGAATCCATTTGGAAAAATGTTTGAGCATGCTTTTCATTTGGTGGGGGTAGTTCCTAATAATGAAGCCATTGTAGCAGTAGCTCTTACGAAGTATGGCTCAGCAACTGCTTTGATTATGTTAGCGGGAATGATTTTTAATATTTTAATTGCTCGTTTTACAAAATTTAAATATATTTTTCTGACAGGACATCATACATTGTATATGGCTTGTATGATTGCTGTTATTTTTGCCGTAGCAGGCTTTACTTCGTTCTCGCTCATCCTTTTTGGAGGTCTAGCGTTAGGGATTATTATGAGCGTATCTCCTGCATTTGTGCAAAAATACATGATTCAACTGACAGGTAATGATAAGGTGGCACTTGGGCACTTTGGTTCTTTAGGCTATTGGTTGAGTGGATTTATTGGTGGAATTGTTGGAGATAAATCAAAATCAACAGAAGATATTAAATTTCCAAAGAGTTTATCATTTTTACGTGACAGTACCGTAAGTATTACTATCTCAATGGCAATTATTTACCTTATCGTTGCAGTGTTTGCTGGTGAGGCTTATATTGCAAAAGAAATAAGTAACGGTGTCAATGGTCTTGTTTATGCCCTCCAACTAGCTGGGCAATTTGCGGCAGGTGTATTCGTTATTTTAGCAGGTGTACGCCTTATCCTAGGTGAAATTGTACCAGCCTTTAAGGGAATCTCAGAAAAATTGGTTCCAAATTCAAAACCAGCCTTGGATTGTCCAATTGTTTACCCTTATGCACCTAATGCAGTATTGATTGGTTTTATCTCAAGTTTTGTTGGTGGATTGGTTAGTATGATAGTCATGATTGTGACTGGCACTACTGTCATTTTACCAGGGGTCGTTCCTCATTTCTTCTGTGGGGCAACGGCAGGTGTTATCGGTAATGCTTCTGGTGGTGTGAGAGGAGCGACTATTGGTGCATTTGTTCAAGGTATCCTCATCAGTTTCTTGCCGATTTTCTTGATGCCTGTACTAGGTGGACTTGGTTTCAAAGGGTCAACATTCTCAGATGCTGATTTTGGTTTGACCGGTATCATTCTTGGCGCTCTTAATCATGTCGGCGGTGCGATAGCTATTGTTATTGGTATTGTAGTTATCTTAATTGGACTTTTTGGCATTTCATTTGTTGGAAAATCAACCCATAAGGAAGGTTAATAATGACATCACCAGAAGAAAGATATTCATCTCTAAGACGATTTGCAACGGAGATTCGTTTAAATACTCTAGAAACGCTAAACCATTTAGGATTCGGTCACTATGGGGGTAGTTTATCAATTGTTGAGGCTTTGGCTGTTCTGTATGGTGATATTATGGATATAAATCCTGAAAAATTCAAAGAAAGTGATCGGGATTATATGGTCTTATCAAAAGGACATGCTGGTCCAGCCTTGTATAGTACACTCTATTTAAAAGGTTTTTTTGATAAAACATTCCTTCATTCGCTCAATACAAACGGTACCAAACTACCTTCGCATCCTGACCGCAATTTAACTCCTGGTATAGATGTAACGACAGGCTCGTTAGGTCAAGGCATTAGTATTGCAACGGGAATTGCTTATGCTCAAAAGATTGAGAATTCAAGCTATTATACTTATACTATTGTAGGTGATGGTGAATTAAATGAAGGACAATGTTGGGAGGCTATACAATTTGCTGCGCATCATCAACTGCACCATTTAATTGTTTTTGTAGATGATAATAAAAAACAATTAGATGGTTTGACAGCTGATATTTGTAATCCTGGAGACTTTGTTGCTAAATTTGAAGCTTTTGGATTTGATGCAGTACGTGTAAAAGGAGATGACATTGAGGCAATTGACAAAGCTATTAAAACTTTTCAAGATTCAAATAGTGTCAGACCAAAATGTATTGTTTTAGATAGCATCAAGGGACAAGGTGTGAAAGAGTTGGAGGAGTTAGCTTCTAATCATCATTTACGACCAGATTTACAACAAAAAACAATGTTAGAGCGAGCGTTGATAAGCTTGAGAGAAAGTTTGGAGGTGGTAGAATGAGATGTTCAACCAAAGAAATGAGGCTTGTCTATCGTGATTTCCTCCTTCAAGCTAATCAAGAAAATAAACAAATTACCGTTTTAGAAGCCGATTTGTCGAGTTCAATGTCAACAAATGCACTGGCATCAGAATTTGGAAAACGTTATATTAATCTAGGTATTATGGAGGCTGAGATGGTAGGCCTTGCAGCAGGGCTCGCCATTAAAGGTTACAAGCCATACCTTCATACTTTTGGTCCTTTCGCGTCAAGGCGTGTCTTTGATCAAGTATTCTTATCGTTAGGTTACTCACAATTATCAGCTACGATTATTGGCTCAGATGCAGGAATTAGCGCAGAAATGAATGGCGGAACTCATATGCCTTTTGAAGAGTTAGGTCTACTAAGGTTAATTCCCAAAGCGACTATTTTTGAGGTTAGTGATGATATTCAGTTTGAAGCAATTTTAAAACAAACATTAAGTATTGATGGCCTAAAATACATTAGAACTATTCGTAAGGCCCCCACTGCAGTTTATGAGGGACGCGAAGATTTTTCAAAGGGTTTTATACAATTACGCCAGGGAAAAGATATTACTCTTGTAGCAAGTGGTATTATGGTTTCTAGAGCGATAGAAGCAGCCGACTACCTCAAAGAACTAGGGATTGAGGCCTCAGTTATCGACCTTTTTAAAATTAAGCCCCTTCCAGAAGAACTGAAACCATTACTGATAGATCAATCCATTGTAACTATTGAGAATCATAACCGTATTGGCGGTATCGGAAGTGCATTATGCGAATGGCTTAGTATGGAGAAAGACACTACTGTTAGTCGTATGGGTATTGATGAGCGATTTGGTCAGGTAGGTCAGATGGAATATTTATTAGAGGAGTATGGACTCGCTGTTAAAGATATAGTACAGCATTGCAAATCAATTTATAAATCATAACAAAAAGGCAACATTGGAGTTGCCTTTTTGTTATTTTCTGAAATTTTTAAGTTTTGTATAAGTATCTTGTGGTATTTTATCCTTACTAAAAATAAAGGGGTGGTCGTTATGCGAGCTTGGAAAGGTATTGTTTTAATTTTATCTAGCATAGTGGTGACACTAGTAGCATGGCAAAATGCAGGATTAAGTGAATTTGTTGTACCAGGATTAGCTTTGACAAGTTTATCGCTAACATTCCTCTTATCAACCAAATTTAGGATACTTGAAAGTTACTTTCAAGGTATTGAAAATATGTATTTTTACCACAAGGTAATGGCTGTATTTTCAATGATTTTGCTTCTATTGCACAAAATTGGTCTTGGACAAGGCGGACATGGAAGTGAGTTTGCAAAGACTATTGGCAGTGCGGGATTATATCTTTTTCTAAGTATTGTTTTTGTAGCTTATTTCGGAAATTTTTTAAAGTATGAAATTTGGCGTTTTATTCATCGCTTTGTTTATTTAGCTTATATTTTGGGATTGGTACATACTTTTATGATTTTAGGAGATAGGATACTAGGAAATACTTTACTCAGTTTAATCGTATTAGGTTATGCTGTCATTGGGGTTATATCTGGATTTTATATTATTTTCCTATATTCTAGAATGCGTTTTCGTCGTGTAGGGTACGTTCAAAAGGTTACTCATCTTAACCATGATACAACTGAGATTGAAATAGCAATGAAGCGTCCTTATCGATATGACTATGGACAATTTACTTTTTTAAAAATTTATCAAGCTGGCTTTGAATCAGCAGCTCATCCTTTCTCGATATCAGGTGGTCATGATAGAGTGATATTTTTAACTGTTAAAGCTTCAGGAGATTATACGAAATCCATTTACAAACAGCTAAAAGTTGGGACAAAAATAGCCTTAGATAGAGCTTATGGTCATATGTTATTTGATAAAGACAAGAAAGAACAGGTTTGGATTGCAGGAGGTATCGGCATCACTCCCTTCATTTCATTTATTAGAGAAAATAGTATTTTGACTAAGAGAGTTGACTTCTTTTATACCTTTTCAAATCAAGACAATTTGATTTATCAAGATATGTTAGAATCCTATGCTAAAGCCAATCCTAATTTTAAACTTCACTTAAATAATAGTAGCCTCAAAGGAAGACTTGATTTTAGTCAGTCTGTTTTTGAAGGACAACCAACAATATTTATGTGTGGGCCAACTAGTATGACATCTACTTATGCTAAGGTCTTTCGGCAAAAAGATGCAAAGTCTCGTTTAGTCTATGAAGGATTTTCCTTTAGAGACAGTTGGTTATCCATATTTCTATTAAAAACTTTTGACAAAGTTTATTCTAATTTGATAAAATAAGAGGGTCTATAAGACAAACCAACTTTTTCTTGGTTTTAGGAGTGCCAATCCTAAGACTCGGATGAAGCAATAAAAGGAGAATATATTATGGCAATCTCAAAAGAGAAAAAAAATGAAATCATTGCTCAATATGCACGTCACGAAGGTGATACAGGATCAGTTGAAGTTCAAGTAGCAGTTCTTACTTGGGAAATCAACCACCTTAACGACCACATCAAACAACACAAAAAAGACCACGCTACTTACCGTGGATTGATGAAAAAAATTGGTCACCGTCGTAACTTATTAGCATACCTACGTCGTACAGATGTTAACCGTTACCGTGAATTGATTCAATCACTTGGACTTCGTCGTTAATAGACAACAGAGTCAAGTAAAAACACTAGAAAATTTTCTAGTGTTTTTTGTTTTAAACGCACTATGAACGTAAGTACTTTGAGGAGGCCAGCAGTAAGAAAGTGTTTTAACCTATGAAGAGGGTTATTAAGCAAGCTAAGATTAACCCTAGAAATTTATTTTAATCATTGTAACAAGGTCTGATTGCTAGTATTAATAATCAGACTTTTTACGTTTACATTAATGAATGATAATACAGCTTCCTCCACGGATTTTCGCTACTCAATTTTATAGAATTATGTTAGAATAAAGCTTATACGTGGTTTTATGCAAAGTTGAGTTTAGAACAGCTAGATTGAACTTTGTAGGAAACGCGTAAACAAAAAAATATGGAGAATAATATGTCAAAACAAGTCTTTGAAATGATTTTTGCTGGAAAAAAATTAGTTGTTGAAACTGGCCAAGTGGCTAAACAAGCAAATGGATCAGTTGTCGTTCGTTATGGAGATTCTACTGTACTCACAGCAGCAGTTATGTCTAAGAAAATGTCAACAGGTGATTTTTTCCCACTTCAAGTCAATTACGAAGAAAAAATGTATGCTGCTGGGAAATTTCCGGGTGGCTTTAACAAACGTGAAGGGCGTCCAAGTACGGATGCTACCTTAACAGCACGTCTTATTGATAGACCAATCCGTCCGATGTTTGCTGAGGGATTTCGTAACGAAGTACAGGTCATCAATACTGTTCTTTCATTTGATGAAAATGCTAGCGCACCAATGGCTGCTATGTTTGGTTCATCATTAGCATTATCGATTTCCGATATTCCTTTCAATGGGCCAATTGCTGGAGTTCAAGTTGCTTATGTTGATGGTAATTTTATTATTAATCCGACAGCACAAGAACAAGAGGCTTCTGCGTTAGAATTAACGGTTGCAGGTACTAAAGAAGCGATTAACATGGTTGAATCTGGAGCGAAAGAACTTTCAGAAGAAATCATGCTAGAGGCTCTTCTTAAAGGACATGAGGCTGTCTGTGAATTAATCGCCTTTCAAGAAGAGATTGTTACTGCTATTGGTAAAGAAAAAGCCGAGGTAGAACTTCTTCAAGTTGATCCAGAACTTCAAGCAGAAATTATTGCTACTCATAACATAGCTTTACAGGCTGCAGTACAAGTTGAAGAGAAAAAGGCTAGAGAAGCAGCTACAGAAGCAGTTAAAGAAGTAGTTATAGGTGAATATGAGGCACGTTACGCTGAACATGAAGAATATGATCGCATTATGCGTGATGTTGCTGAAATTTTAGAACAAATGGAACATGCAGAAGTTCGTCGCCTCATTACAGAAGATAAGATTCGTCCTGATGGACGTCGTGTGGATGAGATTCGTCCATTAGACGCAGAGATTGATTTTTTACCACAAGTTCATGGATCAGGTCTCTTTACACGAGGACAAACCCAAGCATTATCAGTATTAACGTTAGCACCTATGGGTGAAGCACAAATCATTGATGGGCTAACACCAGAGTATAAGAAACGCTTTATGCACCACTATAACTTCCCACAATATTCAGTTGGTGAGACGGGACGTTATGGAGCTGCAGGGCGTCGTGAAATTGGTCACGGTGCTTTAGGAGAGCGTGCATTAGAACAAGTCCTTCCAAGCTTGGAGGAGTTTCCGTATGCTATCCGACTAGTTGCAGAAGTTTTAGAATCAAACGGTTCATCATCTCAGGCTTCTATATGTGCTGGAACGCTTGCTCTTATGGCAGGTGGTGTGCCTATAAAAGCTCCAGTTGCTGGTATTGCCATGGGGCTCATATCAGATGGAACAAACTATACAGTCCTCACTGATATTCAAGGATTAGAAGACCATTTTGGCGATATGGACTTTAAAGTTGCGGGTACACGTGAAGGGATTACAGCACTTCAAATGGATATTAAAATTGAAGGTATTACCCCTCAAATTTTGGAAGAAGCTCTTGCGCAAGCTAAAAAAGCACGCTTTGAAATTCTTGATGTCCTTCATGGAGCTATCGCAGAGCCACGTCCACAATTAGCACCAACGGCACCTAAGATTGATATGATAAAAATCGATGTTGATAAGATTAAAGTTGTCATCGGTAAAGGTGGCGAAACTATCGATAAAATCATCGCTGAAACAGGTGTTAAGATTGATATTGATGAAGAAGGAAATGTATCTATCTTCTCTAGTGATCAGGCTGCTATTGATCGTACGAAAGACATTATTGCAAGTTTAGTACGTGAAGCAAAAGTGGGAGAAGTTTACCATGCTAAAGTAGTTCGTATCGAGAAATTCGGTGCCTTTGTCAACCTCTTTGATAAAACAGATGCATTGGTACATATTTCAGAAATTGCATGGACACGTACAGCAAATGTAGCTGATGTTCTTGAAATTGGTGAAGAAGTTGATGTGAAAGTCATCAAAATTGATGATAAAGGGCGAGTTGATGCTTCTATGAAAGCATTGTTACCACGTCCTCCAAAAGCTGACAATCCTAAAAAGGAATCTTAATATGACAAGTACAAACGAGTTAGACATTAGATTGCGTGCTTTTATCAATGCACCGGATAATTTTTTAGATAGTATAGGTCTTGTGAATGCCTTGCACCACTCTACGGTTTGGGCAAGCAAGGAACCCTATGCTATTCAAGTAGATGGTCAAGAAGTTGTTCCTGTTTTTACGGATATTACTGACCTTAATCATTTCAAAGAGGAGCAAGAAAGTGCTCGAGATATGTTTTGGGAGAGTCGTCGTAGTTTAGACGTTCTTGATGAAGCTATTTCACATGGCTTAGCAGGATTGGTCTATAATTTAAAAAAAGAAGGCGATTTTGGGAACTCGACTATTTTCTACTGTGAAGATATGGTGCAATTTATGAATAATTACACCACAATCTTAAATCAGTTGTTAAATGAAGATAACATTGTTGCCGATATCATGGATAAAACCTACTTGGTACCTGCCTTTGTCCATCCACGTGAAGAAGGTAGTTTTGACCGTCTTTTCCCTACAATGTCTACCCCCGAAGGAAAAAGTTATGTTCCAGTATTCTCAAACCTTTTAAGTTTGGAAAAATGGTATAACCATAATGATTTTGGTGGTGCTTTTAGGAAAGCACAAGGAGTAATTTTAGCCTGGACGATTGACGATATTTATAAACCGCGTAATGGAGAAAATGAGATTGATGATACCTTTGGAGTAGCCATCAATCCATTTGATGAACAACAAGTTTTAGTTGATTGGTCTGATGTAGAAAACGATTGAGGATAACTATGGGGTGGTGGAAAGAAAGTATAGCTATTGTCAAAGAACAAGATCCAGCTGCTCGTAGTTCTCTAGAAGTTATTTTAACTTATCCAGGAATAAAAGCTCTTGCAGCTCATAGGCTATCTCATTTTTTATGGAATCATAATTTTAAATTGTTAGCACGTATGCACAGTCAATTTTGGCGTTTCTGGACACAAATTGAAATTCATCCCGGAGCGACGATTTCGGAAGGGGTTTTTATTGACCACGGTTCAGGATTGGTCATTGGAGAAACTGCCATTGTAGAGAAAGGTGCTATGCTATACCATGGGGTTACATTGGGTGGCACAGGTAAAGACAAAGGCAAACGACACCCAACCATACGTAAAGGAGCGCTAATTTCAGCACATTCTCAAATCATTGGTCCAATTGAGGTTGGAGAAAATGCTAAAGTCGGTGCTGCAGCAGTTGTCCTTGCAGATGTGCCAGCAGACGTAACAGTAGTTGGTGTTCCAGCTAAAGTTGTCCGTGTCCATGGTCAAAAGGATGATCTTCAAATCCGAAGTATTGAACATGATCGAGAAGAAAGTTATTATTCGTCCAAACTTTAGGAGGTATTTGTGAAGGATTATGTAACAACTCAAATATTATCAATCTTAGGTATACTAGCAGCAGCTTGTTTAAGCTATTTAAAGTTTGCACAAGGTAACCCTCTCTTAGGAATTATTTGGGCTGCTTTTGTTTTAATGTATGTTGTTCGTTTGTATAAAGCTTATCAAAAACAGAAAAAGGAAAAACCATGATAAAAATTTACGACACTATGACTCGCAGTTTACAAGATTTTATACCTCTCAATGAAGGTAAAGTCAACATGTACGTCTGTGGGCCAACAGTTTATAACTATATACACATCGGGAATGCCCGCAGTGTAGTAGCTTTTGATACTATTCGTCGTTATTTTGAGTATTGTGGTTACCAAGTCAATTATATTTCTAACTTTACTGATGTTGATGATAAAATTATAAAAGGTGCAGCTGAAGCAGGTATGGATACAAAATCCTTTTCAGATAAGTTTATTTCAGCATTTATGGAAGATGTTGCTGCATTAGGTGTCAAACCTGCTACAAAAAATCCTCGAGTTATTGACTATATGGATGAGATTATTGATTTTGTTAAAGTTTTAGTTGATAAGGAATTTGCCTATGAAGCTAATGGAGATGTTTATTTTAGAGTAAGTAAATCACATCATTATGCAAAATTAGCCAATAAAACTTTGGAAGATTTAGAGATTGGTGCAAGTGGTCGTGTTGATGGTGAAGGAGAGATTAAAGAGAATCCTTTAGATTTTGCACTTTGGAAATCAGCTAAATCTGGGGAAGTCTCATGGGAAAGTCCTTGGGGGAAAGGGCGCCCAGGGTGGCATATTGAATGTTCTGTTATGGCAACTGAGATCTTTGGTGATACTATTGATATCCATGGTGGAGGAGCTGATTTAGAATTTCCACATCACACGAATGAGATTGCACAATCTGAAGCTAAAACAGGTAAGACCTTTGCAAATTACTGGATGCATAATGGTTTTGTTAACGTTGATAACGAGAAAATGTCTAAATCTCTTGGTAACTTTATTACTGTTCACGATATGTTGAAGAGCGTTGACGGACAAGTAATACGTTTTTTCTTAGCGACACAACAGTATCGTAAACCCGTGAATTTCACTGAAAAGGCCGTTCATGATGCGGAAGTTAACCTTAAATATTTAAAAAATACTTTCAACTTACCAATCCAAGAGAATGCTAATGATGAAGAATTAGAGCAATTTGTGAAAGCATTTCAAGGAGCGATGGATGATGATTTTAATACAGCAAACGGTATTACTGTTATCTTTGAAATGGCAAAATGGATTAATTCAGGACACTATACTTCAAGAGTTAAGGAAACCTTTGCTGAATTATTAGAAATTTTTGGTATTGTATTCCAAGAGGAAGTTCTTGATGCTGATATTGAATCTTTAATAGAACAACGTCAAGAAGCACGAGCTAATCGTGATTTTGCAACTGCTGATCGTATTAGAGATGAATTAGCAAAACAAGGAATTAAATTGTTAGATACTAAGGATGGCGTGAGGTGGACTCGTGATTGATGTTCGTTTGATTAATGGTATTGCTTTAGCTTTTGAAGGAGATGCAGTTTATTCTTTGTATATCCGACGCCATTTAATTATGCAGGGTTTTACCAAACCTAATCAGTTACATCGGAAAGCAACCCAATATGTTTCTGCTAATGCCCAAGCATTGTTAATTAATGCCATGTTAGAAGAAAATATTTTAACTGATGGAGAGCAGTTAATTTATAAACGAGGACGTAATGCGAATAGTCATACAAAAGCTAAAAATGCTGATATTATTACCTATCGTATGTCTACAGGTTTTGAGGCTCTTATGGGGTACTTGGATATGACTGGTCAGATAAAGCGCTTGGAAACTCTAATACAGTGGTGTATTGAAACCATTGAAAAATAAACAAAAAGAGAGGCTATATCCTCTCTTTTTTATAGAGACATTAGGATTTGTTGGTAAAATATTGCTATAAAAAGCTTTATGCTATAGCATTCATGATATAATATGACTATGAAAGATAAACAATTTAAAGAAGAATCAAGTGACCTTGTCTATGGCTTACATGCTGTGACAGAGAGTTTAAGAGCTAATACTGGTAATAAATTATACTTGCAAGATGACTTAAGAGGAAAGAACGTTGATAAAGTCAAAGCACTAGCGACTGAAAAAAAAGTATCCATTTCCTGGACTCCTAAAAAAACCTTATCAGACATGACAAATGGTGGAGTTCACCAAGGATTCGTTCTAAAAGTTTCGGAATTTGCCTATGCGGATTTATCAGAGATAATGACAAAGGCAGAGAATGAAGAAAATCCTCTCATTTTAATCCTTGATGGTCTGACCGACCCTCACAACCTAGGTTCTATTCTACGCACAGCTGATGCAACCAATGTAACAGGTATTATCATCCCCAAACATCGTTCTGTTGGAGTGACCCCAGTGGTTTCAAAGACATCTACAGGAGCTGTTGAACATGTTCCTATTGCAAGGGTAACTAATCTCAGTCAAACTTTGGATACTTTAAAAGATAAGGAGTTCTGGATATTTGGCACTGATATGAATGGGACACCATCGCATAAGTGGAATACCAAAGGTAAATTAGCCCTAGTTATTGGTAATGAAGGAAAAGGTATTTCTCATAATATCAAAAAGCAAGTAGATGAAATGATTACAATTCCCATGAATGGTCATGTTCAGAGTTTAAATGCCAGTGTCGCAGCCGCTATTTTGATGTATGAAGTATTTAGAAACCGCCTATGAAAAAACATTCTATCTTACTCGTTGATGGCTACAATATGATTGCTTTTTGGAAAGATACTCGACAGCTTTTTAAAAGCAATCGTTTAGAAGAGGCAAGGGAAGTATTACTTAGAAAGCTAAATCATTACGCACATTTCGAACACATTGATATTATTTGTGTATTTGATGCACAGTATGTTCCTGGTGTACGTCAACGTTATGACCAATACAAAATATCCGTTATCTTTACTGAGGAGGACGAAACTGCGGATAGCTATATTGAACGAGCAGCGGCAGAACTTAATCAATCTGTGTTAAATTTAGTCTCCGTTGCTACCAGTGATTTAAATGAACAATGGACTATATTTTCTCAGGGTGCTTTACGTGTCTCGGCTAGAGAATTGGAACAGCGTGTAGCGACAGTAAAATCAGATTTGGATAAGATGTCCAGTCAAATCGATTTGAGTACGCCAAAGTTAAGGCCGTGGAATGATGAACAACTAGGAAAACTCAAGGATTTTTTAGATGGTATGTAAAACCTAACACTTTATTAGCCAGCCAACAATTTTTTTGATATAATATTGGAACTACTTTGATTATCAAATAAAAATAATAGATTGAGGTAACAATGACTTTTAAAATACTAACGGATTCGACATCGGATTTAGATGAAAAGTGGGCTCAAGAGCACAATGTCGATATTATAGGTTTAACCATTGAACTTGATGGAAAGACTTATGAGACAGTCGGAGACGAAAAAATTACTAGTGACTTCTTGTTGGAGCGTATGCAAGAGGGAGCAAAGCCTACAACAAGCCAAATTAACGTTGGTCAGTTTGAAGAAGTTTTTTCAACCTATGCAGAAAATGACCATGCCTTGTTATATTTAGCGCTATCTTCACATTTATCAGGCACTTACCAGAGTGCAACTATTGCGCGTGAGATGGTCTTAGACAAATATCCTGATGCTCAAATTGAGATTGTGGATACGATGGCAGCTTCATGTGGTGAGGGTGTCTTAGCGATGTTAGCAACTAAAGAGCGACAAGAAGGTAAATCTTTAGAAGAAGTGAAACAAAAAATTGAATCACTTCTCCCTAAATTAAACACATACTTTTTAGTTGACGATCTCAACCATTTAATGCGTAGTGGTCGCTTATCAAAAGGTGCAGCTATCATTGGAAGTGTTGCTAAGATTAAACCATTACTTAAGTTAGATAGTGAGGGTAAATTAGTACCATTTGCCAAGACAAGGGGCCGTAAAAAAGGTATTAAAGAGATTGTGACTCAGGCAACAAAAACACTATCTTATAGCACTTTAATTATTGCTTATAGTGGAGAGAAAGATTCAGCTCAAGTTATGAAAGAACAGTTATTAGCAGATGAGCGTATTGAAGAAGTTATTATTCGTCCATTAGGGCCAGTTATTTCAGCTCATGTGGGCTCAGGTGCTTTAGCTCTATTCTCTTTAGGGGAAGAAAACCGATAACAAATCAAAGGGCATAACAGTACGTTATGTTCTTTTAGTATACATTTTATAAAATGTATTTTATATGATGCTATGAAACTATAAAATAGTAGGAGACCTATTATAAAAATTAAAATAAGAACTATCCTCAATATGATAAACGACAACAACAATTGGTTTTACAAAGTTATCAAAAATGTTTTTAGACGATGTTTTTTATCTTATGGCTTGAAAGTGTTTTTGGAAAGCTAATAAGGGGAGTGTGTTACCTGATTTTATAATAATATTAACTTTATTTAGTGGTATTTCTATTTTGTTACGACTTCTAATCTAAAAAGCGTCTCTCCGTTTGTTGATGAAAGTTTTTGGAAAATGTTTTTGTTGCTGGCGCATTTGCCCTCATAGGAATAACTATTTTATTGATGCTTTTACTAGGAAGGTTGATATTGCTACTTATTTTTCAAGGGGAGATGATGCAATTTTAGCAGTTATAGGAATATCATTGATAGCTATGGGAATTTCAGTGTACTACCATAAGTATAAGGACAGATAGTAATATGAAAAATTTACGCTTAAAGACGGCTAGAGCTAGTATGGATTTATTATAACAGTCTCTAGCTGAAAAGGTCGGTGTATCATGTCAGACAATAGCCGCCATTGAAAAAGGAGACTATAATTAAGCGATTAAATTGTGTCAAGCTTTGAATAAAACTGTAGATGATTTATTTTGGGATGAAAATTGATAAAATAAAAGAAATAACTTGACGAATGCTACCTTATTTTGATATGATTATAAGCGGTATTGTTTACCCCATTTGTAAGGCCCCGGAACCTTTCAAATACTCTCGTGGACCGGAACATCCACACCTGTAAACAAAAACGAATTCGTATAGGAGAAATCATGAACAAAACAACTTTCATGGCTAAACCAGGCCAAGTTGAACGCAAATGGTACGTTGTTGACGCAGCAGATGTACCTCTTGGACGTCTTTCTGCAGTAGTTGCTAGCGTACTTCGCGGAAAAAACAAACCAACTTTCACACCACACACTGATACAGGTGACTTTGTGATTGTTATCAATGCTGAAAAAGTTAAATTAACTGGTAAAAAAGCGTCAGATAAAATCTACTACACTCACTCAATGTATCCAGGTGGTTTGAAACAAATCTCAGCAGGTGAACTTCGTTCTAAAAATGCTGTTCGTTTGATTGAAAAATCAGTTAAAGGCATGCTTCCACATAACACTCTTGGACGTGCACAAGGTATGAAATTGAAAGTATTTGTTGGCGGTGAGCATACACATGCTGCACAACAACCAGAAGTACTTGATATCTCAGGACTTATCTAAGAGGAAAGGAGCATTATATAATGGCACAAGCACAATATGCAGGTACTGGTCGCCGTAAAAACGCTGTTGCACGCGTTCGTTTGGTCCCAGGTACTGGTAAAATTACAATCAATAAAAAAGATGTAGAAGAGTACATCCCACACGCAGACCTTCGTCTTGTTATCAACCAACCTTTCGCAGTTACTTCAACTCAAGGTTCATACGATGTTTTTGTTAACGTTGTAGGTGGTGGATATGCAGGTCAATCAGGTGCGATCCGTCATGGTATCTCACGTGCACTTTTAGAAGTTGACCCAGATTTCCGCGATTCATTGAAACGTGCTGGACTTCTTACACGTGACGCACGTATGGTTGAACGTAAAAAACCAGGTCTTAAGAAAGCTCGTAAAGCTAGTCAGTTCTCAAAACGTTAAAAACAGCTTTACATCAACGATTACAAGCATTTTGCAAGTCTCTTGCAAGGTGCTTTTTTAATCGTTTTTTGCTTTTGATACCTTTTTTGATACCGTTTGGGAAAAACTTCTACATCTTTTTTGACTGTTATTTTGCTTTGAGATAGTCCGCAAATTGCTTGATGGACCTATCTTCTCCATTAGCTGTTGAATGGCTGTAGGTGTCTAAAGTCATTTGACTACTTGCATGACCTAGCCTTTTTGCTGTGTTGACTGGGTCAACTCCAATTTCAATCATCAAGGTAGCATGAGTATGCCTAAAACCGTGAGGACTGATTTTCTTTAAGCCATGTTTCTTGATAATTCGTGATAGTACATTATTGATATAGTCTGCATGCAGTGGTTCTACTGACCCTGACCGTGTGCAGTAAGTGAAGATAAAATCTTGCTTGATAGAAAGAGGTGCAACTGCTAGTTGTGCCTTTCCTTTTTGGCAATTTGCTTTCCATTCTTGCAAAATAGAAATAGTTTCGCTATCTAGCTTAATCTTTCTTACTGAGAAATCATTTTTAGTGCCTTTTTCGATTGCCTGTCCGTCTAATCGTCCTAGGCTCTTATTGACACTTAGTGTCTCACTCTGAAAGTCTATATCAGCCCATTTAAGAGCGTATAGTTCGCCTTTCCTTAAGCCGCTATAAGCTAGTAGTCTAAACAGTGCATAATGCTTATAAGGCTCTTCCTGAAGGACAATGGCTAGAAACTCTTTTAGTTCCTGAACCGTCCAATAGTTTTCTATCTGTGTCTTTTTCCGCTTCGGCATAATAATTTCTGCCATAGGGTTATGCTTAAGCAATTTCATCTTTATTGCAAAGTCAAATATTTTTCCAGTATAAGACTTGATTTGCTTGATATTCTTAAAAGTCTTAGCCTTTTCTGTGATGAAGTTCTGACAGTCTAAAGGGGAGATTTTGCTGATAGGTAAGTCTCCCATGACTGGCAGAATGTGAAGCCTGAACATATCAAGAGTACGTGAAGCTGTTGTCGGCTCTACCGTATCTTGATAGGCTTGATACCATTTCTCGAATATCTCGTTATAAGTTTTATGAGTTGGCTTGATAAACTCTTCCAACCTTCCTGAAGCCTTAAGGTAGATTAGCCTAGCTTCGTAGTCTTTGGCTTCCTTTCGAGTACGAAAGCCACGTTTGATATGGTCTGCACGTTGAGCGTCTCTAGTCATATAGACCTTGACTAAATACAAATAGCCATTTTTGGCTTTTTTGCTTGGGTATTTGTGAATGGACATTGTAATTTCTCCTTTATTTTTTAGGTTTCGAAGCTTATAAAATAAAGAAATTAGCTGTCTATTCTATTTCCAAGATTTAAATATAGGAATACCTTGCTCTTTCCATTTCTTCCTTGTCTGTTCCGTTCGTTCTTTTTTTCTTGGTTCTTTTTCCCAAGCTTCCCATAGAAAATGGTACTCGCTATTTTTATCACTGCTTCTGTTTGCTAGTGCTGGAATATCATCAAAACGATTCTTGATAACATCTTTGATAAATACAATGACTGCTGGAGGATATTTTCCTTCATACAGAAAGTCAATGTATGAGTCTAGAACCTTTTTATTAATAATATCATTCATGATATCTACATTTTCTTCCAGATATGGAGTTGAGGTCAAAAGCATATCAAGTGTCTTTCGACCTTTAATTTTTTCAATGATACCTTTTGCAATCCCCTCCCCAGCAAAATCTAGTATTTGTCTATTGTCGTCAAGTCCTAATAGATAAGGGACGGAGACATCAAAGTAGTCGGCAAGGATTTTAGCATTCTCTTTCTTTGGAGTTCTAGTCCCTTGATTATAATTTCCTAATGTTGAATAACTAATGCCTGTTTCTTGACTTATTTCAGTCAAACTTTTATTGCTTTCTTTTACAAGAAGTTGAAAATTTGTCATTTATGTATTCTCCTTTTTGGGATATTATAACACAAATTACACAAAAAGAGAAAAAATAGTTGACAAAAACTCAAAAAGAGTTTAATATTAATATAAATTACACGAAAAGAGTAATTTGTTTTCGAAGCTTATAAAATAAAGAAAGGGGTCAGTTATGGCTTACACACTAGAAGAACGAGAAACGATTGTCCGTTATGATGAAATGGATAACTGTTGGTATTTTGAGAGTAATGTTAGGAAACACATTACTAAAATCATGAAAACTATTGATAGTTGTCAGATTTTAGGTCAAGAGAAAGAAGACGACCGCATTATATGGATTCATGCTAAATTGACAAATCTTGATGATTATATGGTTTCTCCATTTGTTCGAAAACGAGTTAAACGTGAAATGACTGAAGAACAACGAGAGGAAGCAAGAAAAAGAATGGCAAGATTACATTCTAAGTCTGAAATATGATTCTACAATCACAAATAACAGATTAAAAACCTTCTCAGGTTATTTACCCTAGGAAGATATTTAAATTCTGAAATACTTGATTACAATAAGCGTTTCAGAGCTTAAAATCGATTTTAACAAAAAGGAGAACTCAAAATGACAGAAGGATTTACCATTCAGCTCCCCAAAGTAACTGAAAAGAAGTTACTGGCTCGCTATGACACTATGGTTCAAAAAGCAATAGAAAAAGCCCTTGAGGACAAAGAGCTATATAAGCCTATGGTTCGTATGGCTGGCTTGTGCCGTTTTTTAGATGTCTCAACGACAACTATTGTCAAATGGCAAAAGGCAGGCATGCCACATATGGTTATTGACGGAGTGACTCTGTACGATAAGCGCAAGGTCGCTCAATGGCTACAACAATTTGAAAGATAGGAAATTTGGCATGGATAAAAATAATTTAGAAGACTTGACAGGAAAAAAGATACTTAGAAATGGTTTTGGTGGTCTTCGTTTGGAATATGGGACAATCTTTCTTGATGTTGGATTGTTCACTTATATTGTGCTGATACTATCAATATTTTCCTTTTTAGTTGAACGTTGGTTTTTGGGAGCTTTAACTTTTGTGTTGCATGTTCCCTTGCTTCTACTTGGGATATGGTGTGGAGAGAGATAGGAGGTAAGAACTATGGACTATGATAACGACAGCTATCTTATCCCGAAAGTTTTACTGCAAGATGATTTCTACAGTAGTCTATCTGCGAGAGATATTTTAGTCTATGCTGTCTTGAAAGATAGACAGATAGAAGCTCCTGAAAAAGGTTGGATAGATACTGATGGCAGTATATATCTAAATTTTAAACTGATTGAATTAGCTAAAATGTTTTCTTGCAGCAGAACGACAATGATAGATATTATGCAACGACTGGAAGAAGTTAATTTGATTGAACGAGAAAGAGTAGATGTTTTTTATGGCTACTCTTTACCCTACAAAACCTATATCAACGAGGTATAAGCAATGATAAAGATTTATTTTGGAAAAGATATAACACTTAACCAAGCTATTCAGTCGCGATTGGATAGCTATCAGATTGACTATCAAGCATTCTCAAGCAAAGATATAGATGCTAAAACACTGATGGAATGGCTATTCAGGTCGACCGATATATTTGAATTACTAAGCACTAAGATGTTGAAATACAAGCTGAATACACAAATTACCCTCAGTCAATTTGTTCGAAAGATTTTAAAAGATGTCAATAGCACCTTGAAGCTTCCCATTGTTGTGACAGATGAGGTTATTTATTCGAACATGTCCCTTGACTATGTGACGGTACTCTTGCCAAAAGAATATCGGAAAATTGAAAGAATTCAGCTGATGAGGAAGATGGAGCAGTTAGATGAGGGACGTCTATTCTGGAAAAACTTTGAGTCACTACGTAAGCAATCTGAGCTACGTTGGTTTGAACTGAATGAGTTACTGTTTGCTGATATGTCCGACGATTTAGGAGAAATCAAAAAAGCTAAAGACCGTTTCTTTAGCTACAAGAAAAATAAACAGGTTCCGCCTGATGACATTATCGAAAAAATCCTCAAGATATTTTTGGTTGACCGAGAAGACTTTTCCAAAAAATCTGTGTTGGATTGACAAAATTTCTAGTCAAAAATATTTATGAAAATAACTATGAAAATATTTTGAAAACAGAGATTTGAGGTCAGATTTATTGGGGTTCTGAAAAATTTATAACAGGGCGCCCTCTAACAGCCCGCTATGTGCACATCTGAAGTGCATTTACTACACCCGTTTTTTGGCAAGTTTGGCTGGAGCAAAATGAAAATGGTCCGACTCCGAAGGGGTCGGCTTGGGGCTACTCCCCCAAGAATGTCATTTTACGTAGGCCTTTGCGCAGACAAAAAAATCGGCGCCGTTAGGCGACCGCCAAAAAGAAAGGAGGTTTGTTTGAAATTAAAAGTCAGCTTAGACAATATCACTATGACAGCCTATATCAAATCTAAAAAGTATTTAGCTATGAAACAACTCATAGAAACCCATTTAGCTATTACTGTTCAAACTGCGATGACTGACATGTTTCGAGCCACCACTGGGGATGGAATCCACGTTGTGCTCCATATGAATTATGACAAACAAAAAGGACAAGACCGCAAGGCTCGTCCATTTCGCTTGGAGTTTAATCCCAATAAACTCCGTTTAGTTGACAGTGAAATTATAGATACTATTATACCATTTCTTGAAGATATTTCAATATCACGTGCTGATTTAGCTTTTGATCTATTTGAGGTTGATTGTAGTGAGTTTGTGCTCGAAAAAAAGGGCAGACCAACCGCAACCAAGGAATTTCGTTCTAGTACTGGAACGTTAGAAACAAAATATCTAGGTGCTCCACGTTCTGAAAAACAAGTTAGGCTATATAACAAGAAAAAGGAACAACTCCAAAATGGTACTGATAAAGATAAAGACTTTGCAAGTCAATTTAAGCACTGGTGGCGCTTGGAATTTCAATTAAGAAGCCGTTCAATTGATGAGATATTCGAGGTTATTGATACTATTATTTTTAAACCATTCAATCTTAAAGGCTTATCTATTGAGACCCAAATCTATCTAACTGCTCTTATTCACGATAAAAATATCTGGAAAAAACTCCATAGAAATACAAGAGCAAGATACAAAAAAATTTTAGAAACTCATCAAACATCAGATACTGATTATTTAGGTTTGCTGAAAGACTTGTTGAAGCATGAAAGACCAAGACTAGAAAATCAGCTCGCTTATTATGGGGGTAGGATAGACAAAAATAGCTTTCAACCCTTTTGTTGAAAATTCAGTATTATCAAGGAGTTACGAGGTCAAAAATGAGAATAAAAGATTATGCTGATAGTCTAGGAGTTAGTAGCCAATCTATCTATAAACGCATACGCTCTCCAAAATATAAAGAAAGGTTGAAAGGTCATTTATACCGAGACAACCAAAAGGTTGAAAATCTTGATTTGATAGGCATTAAAATACTTGAAGATTATCATTTTGAGAATGATGTCATTGAACTGGAAAAAACGCTGGGTGATATTCAAGAAGAATTCGAGCAAGAAAAGAAGGGAATGCAATATCGGATAGATAGACTAGCTGATAAGTTAACTCCTTTACTTGAGGATAACCAAAACTTGGTACAAAAAAATTATGAGTTACTCAACTATGTTCGGAGCTTGGAACGACAGAAGCTATTGCTGATTATTGCTTTAGCTGTCATGGTAATCACTTTATTAGTGGCAATATGGCTTGCCATCTTTTGATGGCAATTGTCGGACAATGCGAAGCGTCCGACCAAGGGCACTGCTTAAGTGCTCTACTCGCTTCGGCGAGTATAATCGAAGCTCCTCTTGTGGCTCGAGAGGTGGTTCGAAGTCGCTCCTGTATTCGGAGCGAAGAGCTGTCTGCAAGACCCTTCGGAGAACGCACATTTACGTAGTAAAGTGTAGTGCGTTACACTTTACATGGAAGTTATGCCGATCCCTTAAGAAGAAATCCAGATAATAGGTTGCTTATTCATGGTGGCAATTACCGCCACCATCTCGGCGACCTTTTGAGCCGAGAAAGGAGAATTAAAAATGAGTTATGTTGTTGCTAGAATGGCTAAGTACAAGTCAGGTCAGTTGACGGCTATTTATAATCATAATGAACGGATTTTTAAAAATCACTCAAATAAAGAAATTGACGTTGAGAAATCTCACCTTAATTATGAACTGACAAATCGAGACCAGGCACAAAATTATCACAAACAAATAAAGGAGCACATCAATGAAAATCGCTTATCTACTCGTGGAGTCCGTAAAGATGCTATACTCTGTAACGAATGGATTATTACTTCAGATAAAACGTTTTTTGACTCGTTAGATGAGAAACAGACACGAGAGTTTTTTGAGACAGCTAAAGATTATTTTGCTGAAAAATATGGTGATGCTAATATTGCTTACGCTAGAGTTCACCTTGATGAAAGTACTCCGCATATGCATTTAGGTATCGTGCCAATGAAAAATGGTAAGTTAAGTTCAAAAGCACTGTTTGGAAATAAAGAGAAACTTGTAGCAATCCAAGATGAACTTCCCAAGTATCTTAATGAGCATGGCTTTAACCTACAACGTGGCGAAATAGGCAGTAAGAAAAAACATTTGGAAACTGCTGAATTTAAAGAAAAACAACGATTACTGGATAACGCTGATAGAAAACTAGCTGATAAACATGAAGAATTGAAAGCACTTGATGATAAGATTTCAAATGTTAACGATACAATAGCTGATAAAGAAAGTAGGCTTAAAGAATTGGAAGCGAAAGAATGGGATGCTGTTGGCGATTTGAAGCAGTATGAATTAGAGAAACAGTCACTAGCTGAAAGTATTGAAGACATAAAAGACATTGAACTATTACAACTTGATAGAATTCAAAAAGAAGATTTGGTAAAACAAAGCTTTGATGGCAAATTGAAGATGGATAAAGAAACCTATAATAGACTATTTCAAACTGCTTCGAAACATGCATCTAGTAATGCTGAGTTAAAAAGAGACTTGGTTAAAGCCCAGTCGCAGAACAATCACCTTTCTAGAGAATTACTCAATCACCGTAAGACAGCTGATAAAAATATCAAATTAAGTCAAGAAAACAGAAAATTAAAGGACAAAGTAAAAATGCTTGATGAACAAGTGAAAATTCTGAATAAAAACCTCTCTGTTTGGAAAGAAAAAGCTAAAGAATTTATGCCTAAACAGGTTTATAGAGAAACATTATCAATCATAAACTCTCTAAATCCTATCGGTTTAGCTAAAACAGCAATCAGACAAGTTAAGAAGATGGTTGATAGTAATAGTTAGCCACTTTTATGCCGTGAAAGTCTCTTGATAACAAGCTAGGCAAGTTTAGACTAGATGGGGTCGAGTCGTCAGGCTAAAGAACTGGCGACCGATCGCCATAGGCTAAAACAGCCTAGGTTACTTGTTGTCAAGAGAACCATGGAATAAATGAGCAAGGAGAAATTAAAATGACAGATAAAAAAATTGTTTATTACTTTGACCATGACTTATCAAAAAAAGATATGGGAGGAGTAGGACCTACCTACACCGGTAAAAATCTTTTATTCCTACTTTGGTGGACATATTCTTATGTGGCAGAAGACAATTTAGACATTGATACGTCATTGTTTGAAGTCCCAGAATTCAATGATTTTTACAATAATGGTCTAGAGCTTTATCGTATAAAAAATGAACTAGCTAATTACAATATCAGATTTGGATATGAGGTTAATCCAAAAGATAGTACAAAGATGCTGATAGGTATTTTGCCAACTGATGAAGAAGATTATGTTAAGGGATATAGAAATTTTATTGCTGATATTTCCAATCCTGACACACGTTACGCAATCTATCATAGACTAATTAAAACCATGGACACAATGCTACCGATTGAACAAATTAATGTTTATAAAAGCCTTGCAAAAGGTAATAAAAAGTGATAGAGTGGAAGAAAGTTGAGACTGAGTTTGAATTGGTAACAATTCATTCAAAAAATACTTATTGAAGGTATTAGGTAGAGGTGTTGCCTCCTGAGTATACTTAGGTAAATCCCCGATTGGGTTCTCAGCTTTTACATTAGGAGAAGGTTGATTGACTGGTAACAGTTTTCTCAAAGGTATTGTTTGTCAATACAGGGTTGGCTCTGCCTTGTGGAATATCTACTAAACAGCCCGAACTAATTTTGCTCCTAGTTAATTTGTAATCTTCAAAAAGCCTTGGTATTACGCTAAGGCTTTTTGATTGCTATTTAAACAATTTCATATAGTCGCTTCGAGTAGGAAGCAAGTAATCAATAACGACCCTATTCTCTTCCTCCTCGATATGGTATAGGACAATATAATCTTTACTTAAGGTATAACCTCTAGTGCTGTGGTACTTACTGATTTTTGAACCATATTTTTCATCGGCATCAAAACCAACTTCAGGGAAAACCTCGAGTTTTTCTATGTCACTAATGATTTGCTCCATTTTGTGCTGACCTGATGTCGAGGAATAGTTTTGAGAAATATAATCACGAATTTCCTTTAACTTCTCTAAAACATCAGGAGCATAGATAATCTGATATTTCTTATAGTCCAAGTTCAGACCTCACTTCTTCAGAGGTATAAAATTTCCCTTGACGAACATCTTCAATATTTTTGTTGATTTCAGCTTGAAATTGCTTGAAAAGTTTTTCTTTCTCTAGCTCCTCTTCCGTCAATAAGTCAACCTCATTTGTGACAACGACATTTTGAAGGAATAATCTTAAAGCAGATGATAAGGTTAAATTTTTCTTGTTTAATACTGTCATTGCTTCGCTTACCAATTCTTTGTTAGCTTGGAATGTGACAGCTCTATTTTTTTCTGCTGTAACCATATTATGTAACTCCTTTATTTAATTTATTTAATTATCTCATATACATAAAAAAAGTCAATAAAAAAATCCCAATTGATTGAGATAGCTTTCGTTTATTTTATAAGCTCCGAAACTACAGAAAATTGATACCTTTTTGATACCGTTTAGGTTTAAATATTTGTCTATAAATAAGAATTTCAGTGATTTTTTATTTTAGAAACGTTGATTTTAAAGGGATTTGACTTTAAATAATGGAGTGAACCAAAAACCAGGTCTTAAGAAAGCACGTAAAGCAAGTCAGTTCTCAAAACGTTAATATACACTTATATATCAACATTTGGAAACACTTCATGGTTCACACCATGGGGTGTTTTTTTGTAAATGTTTATGATTTTTCACACCATTTTTCCCCCAAAATTCACACTATTCGTTTTTTAAATTTCTAAAGGCTATTTCACCAACAGTCATAGGAACTATGTTTGATGTATTAACATATGTTTTAGTAATTAAGGTATCACTATGCGTTAAAGCTTGAGAAATGTCCTCCAAGGATGTTCCAGCTTGTTTAGCAAGTGTTGCTCCAGTATGCCTTAATTTGTGTGGAGTAGCATGCTTTAGCTCAGGATGTCTTCTATTAACTGATTTCATCTTATTATTTAAGTAATCAGTATGAAGAGGACTATTTAAGTTTCCTTTGGTATCTATATAAGTAAAAACATATTGATCATTTGTTTGACTAATTCCAAGTTTACTGAGTTCCAATTTTTGTTGATTTTTCCAAGAAATAAGTAGTTCCTGTAATTCAAGAGGGATATTAAAGGTGGTTTTTTTATTTCCTTTTGTAGCTTTTTGGTTTTTGTATTTATCTAGGGCTTGTACTAGTTGAATTTGACGACTATTAAAGTCGATATGTTTCCACTGTAAAGCATAAGTTTCCGATTTCCTATCTCCAAGGAAAAAGGTTGTATAAAATAAAACATAATCCTTAAAAAGAATTTTATTATTTAAAAGATCTTCTTCAAACGCTTTAAACCATTCTAATAGTTCTTTTTGAGATAAAAATAAGTCTGAATCTTCTTTTGATTCTTGTAACATTATTTTTTTAGTAGCCTTTATTCTCTTAATTGTCTTTGAAACTCGATTTGCTTCAATATATTCAAGTTCTTCAGCCCAGTCAAATATTGAATTGACATAACTTCTTATTACTTTGAAATTCGCATATTCTTCTGCTTTTTTAGTTAATAGATTAAGTACTACTTGTTTGTTCTGATTCAAAAAGTTTATTGAATAATTACCCAACAATGGCAAAATATGAAGTCTAAAAACAATTTCAGTATTATCTATTGTAACTTTTGATGGTGGTTTATTTGTAGTAGTGGTTTGACCAGATTTATAAGAATTCCACCAAATATTTTTGTAGAATTCTGAGAATAATATATCACCAGTATCATGAATATTTTGAAACGAACCATTGAGTACATTATCAATTTTATTTTGAAGTTCTAATTCATATTTCTTTGCATCACTTCTTAATTTAAACCTTTTTTCTATTAATTTTTTATCAATACCGAGTGATTTTTTTGCTTCTTCTGGTATATATACTCTCAGGCGATAAGTGCCATTCTTGGTTTTTGTAATTGTCATATTACTATCCTTTTTACCTTTACTAAAAACCATGGTCATTTAAAGAACCATGGTAGAATTTTAGTGGCTTTGTAGCCAACTATTTATTGCATTTTTATCAAATCTAATTGTTTTTCCTATTTTAATTACAGGTAAACCCAACTTAATCCATGAGTCTAGAGTATTATTTGAAATACCTAAATACTGACAAGTTTGGAGTTTATTCAAATATGGTTTTTCAAGACCAATATCAGTTTTAAATTGTTGTATTTCTGACTTGATAACATTTGAAACTAATAATTGAATTTCTTTAACTTGTTCATCAGGTAAAATAACTTGCATAGTATGTCCTTTCAAATTTTAACTTTCCGGTATTTAACTTTATTTTCAATCCATTCACCATCCTTATATTTTTTTGAGATGTATTCGGATTGATTTACAATAAACTTGTCAGATACAAGGTCATCAATAGAATCATCATCTAATAGTTTTGTCATAAATGGTTGTTTCAGATTATTAGAAGAATAATATGATTTTTTCCCTTTATTTTCAATTAGTTCTTGCCCTATACCTTTTTCCATATATTTTGTGATATATCTTCCCCTATTATCTATAGAGTCAACATTCACTTTATTAATTCTAATACTTCCAAGTTTCCATAATTCTCGAAGTTTTTCAAACTTTATGAATGGGAGATTGAAAACTAAAATATGAGCATGATAAGCACCCCGTTTTGGTTTTTCCAAAACTGCAACATACTTAATCATTTTTTTCTTGGAGTGAAAAACATTATAGTTTAATCGTTTCATAAATTTATCAAATTCTTGGTTAAAAATTTTTCGATCCTGAATATTTTCTTTAGTCGTTATTGTAATAAATTTCGTTAATCGTTCGTCAAAATTTGTGTCTATTAATCTCATCAACTCATGTTTTGCATTTTTTCGTGATTTAACTAATCGTTTTAACTTATCAATATCATCAATTTTTTTATTTGTTTTACTTGAAGTCTTTTTCTTTGTAAATCCTATTTTTATTGGAGTTCCATATTCCCATATTTCGAGATAAGAAGGAGTTTGTACAATCTTTTTATTGTATAACATATTGTCCTAATTTCTCGTAATGTTTGCCTATATAATAAATAAAGGCAATAGTGCTACGCACTATTGGAAGTCCCTAATTTGTATAGAATCGGCTCTGCCTAAAACCACTCCGTTTTCGTCAACGAGGTTGACGAATTTTTTCTATACAGATAAGGGACTGTTATTGTGCGATAATTATTACTTAATTATTCTTTATAAACCTTAGGAGGATTATTCAATAGATTTTTAAAAATTTGTTTAATATCCATCTTCGAACTATCCATATATGGTGCAATAAATGCTTTAGGCGTTTGCCATCCCTGACCGTCTAGATAAATATATCCTTTTCCAACACCTTTTTCAGCTCTAGGTAATTTTTTAAAAGATTCTCCTAGAGCCATTCTATAGGATTCTTCTTGAACTTTTCCAAATATGACTCTTAGTCCACAATTTTCTCGGATTACTGTATTTAAAACGTCAGCACTCAGCCTTTGTGAAGAAATGATAATGTAAATACCAGATTGTCTACCCTTTAAAATAATTTGTTTGAGGTATTGTTCTGCCTCTTTTCCTAATTTTTTATCTTCTTCGATTAGGGATAGTACCTCATCAAAAAAATTAAAAATTGGACGTAAACCTAATTTTTGTGCATCAAAGCCAAGGGTGCTTGAAGAAATTTGAAAGTATTTTTCATATCTATCATTCATTAATTCAGTTAATTCTCTTAAAACTTTGCATATAGAATTTGGCGTTGTTGCAACGTGTGATTCTCTTTCTGATTCAGGATAGCAATATTTGAGAGAGGAAAAATCACTACGTTTTGGATCAAGGATATAAATATCTGCTCCTATTTCTGCAACACTCAACATTAAATAGTATAGAAAAAATGTTTTTCCACTTGAGCGAGGTCCACTTACTTGTCCCATAGGATCCAGATGCCAAAACCATTTTTTTTCTTTATCTAATTGTATAAAAGGTTCACCATTTTTCACTAACATCGATTCTATTTCCCCCATTGTTTTTAGAAAGAACATATAATGTAAAATTAGGCTTACTATCGTCTACTTCTTCAACGTATAAGTTTAATGCAGTTTCTAAAATTGGTTGAAGTTCATTCATTTTATTAGCAACACTTAAACCATTTGGATGGAACTCTAAAAATAATTTACTATTCTTTTTATAAAAAGGAAAATACGAAGATTTTGATATCTCTCTTACATGCTCATTTTTTGAATAAAAGTTATTATTAAATATTATTTGTTTTAATTTCGATTTCAAAGAGTACTGCTTTTTTAAAAATAAGATTATTGAAAATAATATTGAAACAATTAAAAATACAATTGACCAAAATAAAAAGTTATTAAAGTTATCATTAGCATTTGAACCGTTTAGTATTTTATATATTTGAGTAATTAACGTGTAACTAATTAATGGAATCATTCCAAGTAAGACTGGAATCAAATAAACAAATTTGGAAAGTGGAATAATATGTATTATTGCTTTATGTTTCATTATTCATTTCCTTTAGCAGATTTATTTATTATTGAGACATCTTCAGCAGCAAAAGTAAATTGACTGTTATAAATCCATATTCTTAAATTTTTAAAATTGACTTGCTTGCCTTTTAAATTTGCTAATTCATGTACTGATAAGTTAGGACTAGTATTTCTCACTTTAACTTGAATCAAATCTAGAAAAACTGGTGAATTTTCATCTTGAAGTGAAACCATCAATTTTATTCCATCCTTTTCTGAGGTGTTAAATTTAACGCTATCTTCATATGAAATTGCGATAAATTTATTCCCTAATATTGAAATTGAAGCATCTAAAAATTGTTTTGTTTGTTGCATGGAACAAACCTCCTTGTATGTTATAATAAAGAATAAGAGAATTTTCTTTTGTATCTTTTTAAAAAGATACAAATTAAATAAAAAATTAAAACTTACCTTCACAAGAAGAATTATACAATGTATCACAAATAAAGTCAACATTTTACATAAAAAAAGATACAAAAATTGATTGGATAAAACAAATGGATACTCAAACGAAAATAAGATTAGGTAAAAAAATACATGACTTAAGAAAATTAAATAATTACTCAATGGAAGAGTTTGGAGAAAGAATTGGTGTTTCTAGGGGTGTTGTAAATAACTATGAGAAAGGCAGAGTTGCACCAAGGCCTAAAATCCAGAAAAAAATTCTATCATTGACTGATAAACCAGACCAAGATTTAACTGAGTTTATCTTTGGAACACCAAGAGAATACTTATTTGAAATATTTGAAGGAATAGATTCATTGAGTAATCCTTTTATTAGATCAGGTAGTAGTTATCCAGTTGGAACAGTTAGAGATTATCCAGAAGTTATTAATATACTTTCAAAAATGTTAATAAGTGGAAAATTAATATATGGTAATGATTCAGATATTATACGGAAAGCATATGAATTAGAGCCTAAGTTAGCTAATGATTGGAAATTTGCTGAACTATATAAAAAATATAACTTAGAACCGTTTAAATTTAAGATAGAGGAGAATGAAAATTATAGAGAAATTTTATTACCTTATCTAGACAAACATCTTTCAGCGATAAATGATAGTGATGAATTTGACCTAATATCCTCTACAATTGTAAGTTTAATTAGTATGGACGAATATAATCGCTCAATAAAAAAAGCTCAAGAAATGAATAGATTACTAATTCCAAAATATGGTAAAGAAAATGAAAAAATAGATTTATTAAAATATTTTCCAAAAGATGAGCTAAAAGATAAGTCTAGTTCAAAAAAAGAAGTTTTAGAACATTATTTGGATGATTTTGGTAATAAATTATTTTGGTTTATTAAATCTTTTGACAGTCAATTTGCTTTAAATTTTGAAGAGATTTTTCGATATTATGAAAAAGAAAAATATGATATTGAACAAAAGTATCAGAATATTTTTGATGAACAAAAGGAAAAGTGAAGCATAAAAAAATTTTGTATAGTTTGTTAAAATATTATTTTAATGCTGGGAAGTATCTTGGATTACTTAAAAAGTTCAGAAAAGATAAAATAATTCATTTTAAATATACAGAGCAAGGATTAAGGGCTTTTAGGTACAATTATAAGAATAGGCAGTTACTATTAATCAGTTTAATAATGGTTCATCAATTATATTATGATTTGTTTGCATGGAAAATAGAAAAATTAAAATTACCAAGTAATCATAAAGTAATAGAATTATAGTCGAAACATGATGTATATAAAGAAAGTATTGATTGAAGAAGAACTATTATTTGACAAATGCGAGTGGGGAATAAATGTCAAGTGAATTATTATCTGGTAAGCATAGACAATACTATAAATTGAAACATAAAATAGGAGTGAATGTATGGAAACGCAAATTCTGAATAGTTTACATTCTGTATTGAAACAATTTGGTAATAAATATTATACAGGAAGTTATTTAAATAAATCTAAAGTAATTGAGGATATTGACAAATATGATGAAGAATTAATTTTAGCAATGTTGAATGCGCCTTTAATTAAAAAGCATTACTTTAAAAAAATCGATGAATACACGATATTTGAAACCAATAAATTGATTGAGACATTCGAAATGAATGACTATTGGATGGATTCACTTACAAAATATACTAAGAGAATAGGATTAACTTCTAATGGGAAGTTTTTAGATGAATCATCCGATATAGTGCTTGATTTTCCATATAAGGACACAGTTCTAAAGGCAGGAATGACAAAGGAAGATATTGAAAAAGATGATTTGAAGCCTGATGAGCCTTTTTATAACGAGGTAATTGCTTCCGAAGAAATTGACATCATGTTAGATAAAAAAATTTTAATTAATGCAAAAAGGTATGATGTAGAGGGAGAACATGAAATTACTAATTTTGATGATAAGGATAATTTAATCATTAAAGGAAATAATTTATTAGCATTACATACTTTGAAGGATAAGTATGCTGGAAAAGTAAAGTTGATTTATATTGATCCACCATATAACACTGGAAATGATTCATTTATGTATAATGATAGATTTAACCATTCAACATGGTTGAATTTTATTTATAATAGATTATCTATAGCTAATGAGTTATTAAGTGAAGTGGGATCAATTTGGTTAAATATTGATGATGATGAGTCACACTATTTAAAAGTCCTCTGCGATGAATTATTTGGTAGAGAGAACTTTATAGGAAATATCATATGGGAAAAGAAATTTTCCCCTCAAAATGATGCGACTTTCTTTTCTGATATGCACGATCATATACTTGTATATTGTAAAAATATAGATAAATTCAAAATAAACTTGTTGGCGAGAACTGAAAAAATGAATGAAAGATATAAAAATCCGGATAATGATCCGAGAGGTCCATGGTCATCTTCAGATTTAACAGTTCGGACTTATTCAAAAGAATACGATTATCCTATTGAAACACCGTCAGGAAAAATAATAAATCCACCCAAAGGTAGATGTTGGAGAACTTCAAAAGAAAATTTAAGTAAATTAATATCACAAAATAGAATTTGGTTTGGAGAATCAGGAGATAACGTTCCTAGGCTAAAGAGATTTTTAACTGATGTAAAACAAGGACTAACTCCTGGAACTATTTGGAAACATCAAGAAGTTTCACACAATCAAGAAGCTAGAAAAGAGATTTCTAGATTATTTGAAGATACTGAGTATGATTTTTCCACACCTAAACCAGAAAAGTTACTTCAAAGAATTATTCATATAGGCTCCAATGAAGGAGATTTAGTTCTCGACTTTTTCATGGGTTCAGCAACCACCCAAGCTGTCGCTATGAAGATGAATCGTCGATTTATTGGAATTGAACAAATGGACTATATTAATACCGTATCTGTACCCCGCCTTCAAAAAGTTATTGAAGGAGAGCAAGGGGGTATTTCTAAAGCTGTTGATTGGCATGGGGGCGGTTCATTTATTTATACCGAATTAATGGAGAAGAGTCAAGGTTATATAAATCAAATATATAAAGCAATTGATAGCGAAAGCTTATTCAAGATTTATAATCTAATGCTAAAGAATGTAGATATAAATTTCAAAGTAGATTTACAAGAATTAGAGGATATTCTAGAGAAAGAACCATTATTAGATGAACAGAAAAAATTGTTATTGAAAGTAATTGATAAGAATCAACTCTATTATAATTATTCTGAAATTGATGATGTGAATGTCCGTGATTTAATTTCAGATACTGATTACTCATTTAATCAGTCATTCTATAAGGAGGATGATTTCATTGGTTAAGAAATCAAGTTTACCTCTATTAGATGCATTGATGGCATATGATGGAACTTTAGAAGAACGAACGATAAATTATCAAACCCCACAGTATATATATGATAATATGAAACATCATTTTAGATATTATCAAGATAAGGCACTACATTATTTTCACTTTTCATTAAATTATAATGAGTTTAAATACTTGCAATCAAATCATGTTCTATTCAACATGGCAACAGGATCTGGGAAAACTGATCTAATGGCAGGTATAATCTTATATTTGTTTAAAGAGAAGGGGTATCAAAGATTTCTATTTACGGTAAATACAAACTCAGTCCTACAAAAAACCATTGATAATTTAACGGATATTAGCTCCATAAAAAATTTATTCAACCATCCCATTGAAATTGAAAGCAATCGAATTCGTATTGAACAAGTAAAACAGTTTCCAAAGATATCTAAAGAAAATGTTATTTACATAAAGTTAGATACAATTCAAGGTATTGCAAGTGATTTATTTACTGAAAAAGAAAATACTATGGGATTGACAGAATATAAGGAAAATAAAACGGTTATTTTAGCGGATGAAGCCCATCATTATTCAGCTAGTACAAAGAAAGAAAAAGATGATGAACGTTCTTGGGAAAGAACGATTGAGTTGATACTGGAATCAAATGTTGAGAATCGATTATTAGAGTTTACGGCAACTATTGATTTAGAGAACAAACACGTCTATGAGAAATATAAAGATAAAATAATATTTCGTTATTCGCTGGACAAGTATATACTTGATGGATATTCAAAGAACATTCGAAGGATTCAATCCAGCAACAAAGATATAGATAATATGATGGATGTTATTTTGTTAAGCGAGTATAGAAGGTTGTATGCTAAACAAATGTATAATGTTGAAATTAAGCCGGTTATATTATTTAAATCTCCGAAAATAATTGATTCTAATCAAGCCGAAAGTAAATTTTTAAATCTAATTGAAAACCTAAATCCACAACAAATAGAGTCGTTTATTAGATTGAGATTTAATGAAAAGTCAGAAGAACAGA
Source organism: Streptococcus sp. FDAARGOS_522 (assembly GCF_003812445.1). Classification (NCBI taxonomy): domain Bacteria; kingdom Bacillati; phylum Bacillota; class Bacilli; order Lactobacillales; family Streptococcaceae; genus Streptococcus; species Streptococcus sp. FDAARGOS_522. Next base: position 1,297,114 of record NZ_CP033808.1, on the reverse strand, counting down.
GTGAAACTCTGTATAGAACATATAGTTACTATTTGAACAACGTTAATAACTTACCTGAAATTGTTAGAGAAATGAAACGTCAATTTTCTAATAACCGAATCATTAATGCCAATGATACTGATCGTGGGAACATGTTAGAGAAAGGTTATTATGAAGTATTAAATACATTAGAAAATCCTTCAAACTTATACAGAGTCGTTTTTGCTGTCGCGAAATTAACTGAAGGATGGGATGTGCTAAACCTTTATGATATTGTACGTATTTCTGATACTGATAATGCTAAGGGGAATAAAGTATCAACCATGGCAGAAGCACAACTTATAGGGCGTGGAGCTAGATATAATCCTTTTAGATTGAATGGTGAAATTTCACATAAAAGACGTTTCGAAGCTGGCGGTGCTGATAGTTTATTACTTGAAACATTGCACTACCATACTATTAATGAACCACAATATCTAAAAAATCTGGTGGAGTCATTGAATGAAATGAATTTACCAACTGGGGAAGATAAGAAAAATCCTTTGATTGACGTTAAAGTAAAGACTTCATTCAAGAAAACAGATATTTGGAAGAGTGGATTGATATTTTATAATGAACGGGTTATAGTATCTGATGATCATTATGACAATTTATCAAAATATGGTGTAGACAATCGTTCAGATATTATTGTTAATTGGCAATTTAATACAAAGGAATATAATTACGACTCTAATAAGGTTCAAGATGATTTTTCTGATACATTCCAAAAAGTAATTCAATTAGATTCAAGATTAGTTATGAAAGCCTTTAATCGAAATTCATTTTATCATTTTGATCATTTAAAAAAGTATATACCAGTATTAAAATCGAGAAAAGAATTCTTGAATGAATCATGGTTAAACTTAAATAATAGAACCATCTATGCTGTAATACCTAAAAGTATGGGAAGCAAAGACCTTAGTCCAGAATCGAAACTAGAGATATTTGAGATTTATTTAAGGCAGGTGGAGCAACAAATCAGGCATGGTTATCGTAAAGAAATTGGAACCAATAAATTTATAGGATATCCAATACGAGAATATATAAGTGATTATAAGAAACGTCAACCGAATTATGATACTGGACGGATGAATTTATTTGGTATGAAAGTTTTTCAGTATGTAAGTAGACAAGATTATATTAATGAAGATTTCTTCGTATATGATTCAGCATTTATAAATCAAACAGAGCAACAATTGGTAGCTCGAATCAAAGAACGAATTGCAGTACTAACTGAAAAGTATAGTGAAGTATATTTAGTACGTATGGATGAAAATATGCATCGTGAGTCTGTAAAAAGCGACAAATTGAAGTTGCATCAATTTGATAGAGATACCAACGATATTCATTTCGAAGCATTTCAACCTGATTTTATCTTATTACTTGCCAACTCAGATTATTATTTACAGATATTTATCGAACCAAAAGGTATCAAACTTTTAGAGAGTGAGCAGTGGAAAGAAGATTTATTAATGTATATTAACGATCATGAATCCGATTTAGTGTTCGAGGAAGAAGTAGATGGCGTGAAGATTAAAGGATTGAAGTTCTATACTATCAATGATGGACGAGGAGCTATTGAGCAATTAGGTGAGATAGCATTAGGTGAAAAGTTTAGTGGTTTGAGTCTTTAAATTTAATGTGAAAGTCAAATTGATTAGAAGAAAAGAAATATTTACGAGAATATTATCACCTACCACTTCTTTTAAGTGGACTTTAAAGAGTCAAGCTAAAATACTTGAATTAAGGGGAGTTATACAGATTCTTTCAGATAAAGTTTCAAAATCAATAATAATTGAATTTAAATAGTAGTGTGAACATTTCGGTAAATTGCTAGCTCTATTTAAATAACTTAGTGAAATATTCACACCATTCAACTGAATCTAGTTGAAACTTATTAAAATTTATATTAACTAAAATTCTAAAAAACATCGGTGTTAAGGAGTTTGGCAATTTATTCAAACTAATACTTTTCAAACCAGGTCTTAAGAAAGCTCGTAAAGCTTCACAATTCTCAAAATGTTAATCAGTACGATTATATCAACGTTTCAAAGCACTTTGCAAGTCTTGCAAGGTGTTTTTTAAAACCTTTTGATAACCCTTTCTGTTTTGAAAGTAAGGTAAATGTAATATAAATCGCTGTTTGTATTTTTAATAGATTAACCTATTATGAGTTTTATCTGTGTAAGGAACATCTAAATATGCTATACTGCAGTTAAAAAAATAGGGAGCAAATGATGTCACAAATTAAACTAACACCTGAAGAACTCCGTATTTCAGCACAAAAATATACAACAGGATCACAATCAATTACAGATGTGTTAACAGTTTTGACTCAAGAACAAGCTGTTATTGATGAAAATTGGGATGGTACAGCATTTGATAGCTTTGAAGCCCAATTCAATGAATTATCTCCAAAAATCACACAATTTGCACAATTATTAGAAGATATAAATCAACAATTATTGAAAGTTGCGGATGTTGTCGAACAAACAGACTCAGATATTGCCTCACAAATTAATAAATAATTGGCTTATTCAAATTCATAAGTTTAACTTAGGAAGGCATAAGCTCTCCTAAGTTGATATATTATAGCTAGATGATGTAATTGTTTCATAAAGGAGTAAAAATGAAAAAGAGTACCCAAATAATACTACTAATAGTTGCATTATTCATACTTGTTTTTAGCGGAGGATTTTATATGAAAGAACAACAAAGAAAAGAAGAACTAAAACGGAATCGAGAATATGAAGTTAGTCTAGTCAAAGCATTGAAAAATTCCTATGAGAATATAGAAGAAATAAAAATCACACATCCTGTTTCAACTGAAATTCCTGGAGATTGGCATTGTACTGTAAAGATTTCATTTAATGATAAAAAATCTATTGTTTATAATATTACACATAATTTGGAATCGAAAAAAAATTATAGCGGAAAATTTAATGAAAAAAATATGAATTTTTTTGATTCAAGAATTGGTAAAACAAAAAAAACTATAAAAATTATTTTTTCAGATGGTCAGGAGAAGATACAATAATGGTATTTACATATACCGAGAAAGAACTTCGTGAATTCAATATTGGAGATAATGTATATTCAGTTAACCCCGATTATGCAGAAAAAAATCATTCAACTGTCATAACGGATTTACCCCAGAAAGATAACGAAACAAATATTATTACAACAGAAGATAGAAAAAATTTAAGGTATTAAAAACTTCTCCTGACGATATGTCTGGCTATCAGGGTATGGCAGTTGCACCAATTATCAAGGGTAAAGTAGATTATAACAGTGTTGCAGTTATATCCGCCGCAACGGATTCAAGTAATTATAAAGATTTAATTGGCGCAGTTTCATCTGCTCAACCACATCAAAGTTCGACTCAGTTAAAATCAGCTGATAAATTTTTAAAAGACGTACAGTCACATGACAAATGGACTGTGACTCAGCTTTCAGGCTATTCTCAATCTGCATATATGTTAAAATTAGGTGCTCAATATCATATCCCGACTACAGTATTTAATGGATGGTTTAGGTATAGCACTTTAAATGAAGATGAAAAAAATTCATGGCTAAGCATCCTGAATATTTTGTGAATTTTCGACATAAAGAGGATAATGTAACTTGGTGGAACGATTTTAATAAACTAGATGATAAAGATTATGGTACCGTGAAATGGGTAAATGGTAAAAGTCATAAAATAGAGAGTTGGAAATTTACTGATGATGGTAAGTTAAAAGATGAAAAAGGTAACATCGTAAATCCTAAGTCACCAGCTGTTCAGTCTGTTCTTTATGAAGAAGTTCATTTTCAAAAAGCTAAAGCTAAATTAAAAAAATCTGGAGGCAAACTTAGTCATAGTGAAAAAGTATATTTAGATTCTGAACAGGCTATATTTATTGCTAACGGTTTAACCACGGCATCTCAAACAGCTTCTGATGATATCAAGAAGAATGCTGAATTAGTTAAAGAAAAAGCATCAGAACTATTTGCAAAAACTAAAGTGATGCCTCCTGGTATAACAGATTTAAGTCCGGAAGAATTAGCTGATACATATAGTGAGGGCGGAGTTAGAGAGGACACCATAGTAACACCAATTGAAACTTTCTTTGATGAAAAAGTTACTAATGCACAAGAGATTACAACTTCATATATTAATCTTCAAAAACAAATTGAATCTGGTGTCCAAAAATTGCTAGAAGAGGACTCCAAATTAGCAGGAGAATTTAAGGAATGGTCACAGTACTAGATCAAAATGAAAACAAAATTAATAGTCTAAAAATAAACCTAGGGAAATTGGAAGATAATTATCATCGCGAAAATATGGAGATAGAAGATAAATTATATAGCCTTGAGGATAAAAAGAACGAGTTAGAGACTTATTTACAAGAAGTCTATGAAGAGACAAGTCACCTTTTGAGACAAAATGATTCAGATGGTTCGACTTTTATGAGTTTAAATCGAATAATTGAAAGTTATCAAATGGAATTAATTGATGAATATGAAAACTATAAACAGACTATCATTGTCCAAGAGGAAAATAGTCGGACACAGTTTCTAAAAGACCGAGTAAAATTAGAAAATGACATTTCTAGTTTAGAAGGAAGAAAATACTACTAATTCAGATGGACTATAAAGTGAAAGAGGCAATAAATGAGTTTAATAGGCGCTGTATTGAAAGGAACCAAAGAAGACAAAGAATTCAAAAAGCAAATTCAAAGAGCTTTAGTAAGGATTGTCTATGCCCCTGAAATAGTAGAAGAAGCTGATTCTATTAAGATGACTTATAGTGACAAGATTGATAATGTTTCTGAGACGGCCAAATCATCAATTAAAACGATAGCAAATCAAATAGATTCAGGACTTGTAGGACAATTTGGGGAAAAAGTAAAGGCACAGGTAGATTTAAATAAAGGTAGTTATGATGATTTATAATCGAGTGAAAATGTTGAGGAAGCTTACTATCCTGATAGTTATTATAGATATGAAAATAATCAAGTTGGATTAGAAGACATAACATTTTACATGAAGGATAACAAAGTTTATTATTTACATTTTGGTAAAGCAATAGATAAAAATGAAGCTAAAAATGATAAGTATCTCAATCAAATTATAAATAATTAATTTCTTTATTTTATAAGCCCCGAAAACAAATTTTTTGATAACCTTTTGATAACCCCTCCGCGAACATATTGTAATACATAGTGCACTTTTGGGATATAAATTGTTGATTTTTAGCTAGTTTATACCATATAACACCATATATTACAGTTGTCAGAGAAAACCAGGTTTAAAAAAAGCCCGTAAAGCATCACAATCCTCAAAACGTTAATATATACCTATATATCAGCGATTGGAAGCACTTCATGGTTCACACCATGGGGTGTTTTTTGTGTAATATTCAAAAATTGTCCTAAAGTCATTTTTAAAACTTCTAAATACTTGAGAAACCATTGTAAATTTAAATAACTACTTTAAATAGCACAAAGGCAATGACAAAGTTAGATGAGATGATTCTATTTTAATTTATAATTGAAAAAAAGAGTATATGATGGAGGAATTTTGTATGGTAAGTACTCAATATATGAAAGTAACCTTACGAGAAAAATTCCCAGATAAATTAACATATGTTGATTTAGAAGAACTTGTGATATGATATTACAAATAAAAGAAAATGACTATATATCAGCTCATATATTGGTTAAAGTTGGTAAATATAAATTATTGAAATTACCTCATAAGTTTACCAATGAGATTACGGTTAGAAAGGAATACTAATGTTTAAATATGTCCCTATTTTTAGGGAATTTCGACTTAATCGACAGTTTTCTCTTAAACAGGTTGCTTCAAATGAACTTTCTGTTTCTCAGTTATCACGATTTGAGAGGGGTGAATCAGATTTATCATTAACAAAATTTTTAGGGGCTTTAGAGGCAATTGATTTATCAATTAGCGAATTTATGGATAGAGTAAATAAATATCAAAAATCTGATCAGATATCTTTAATGTCTCAGATGGCTCAATATCATTATCAAAGAGACGTAGCTGGGTTAGAAAAGATGATTTCTGTGGAAGAAGGTAAACTAAAAAAGGATAGTTCAGATATACGTTGTCGTTTAAACATAGTTCTTTTTAGAGGAATGATATGTGAATGTGACTCCTCAAGAAAAATGTCGGAAGAAGACCTTTGCTTTTTGTCGGATTACCTCTTTCAAAAGGATAGTTGGGAAATTAGTGACTATATTTTGATTGGAAATCTTTACCGGTATTACAACACAAGGCATATTTGCCAACTTGTTAAAGAGGTTATCAATCAAAAGGAATATTATCGAGATATTTATACAAACCGCAATGTTGTCGAAGCAACCCTCCTAAATGTGGTAGAGACACTAATAGAACGGCGCGCTCTAGAAGAAGCAACGTTTTTTCTAGAGAAAGTTGAAGCACTTTTAAATAATGAGCGGAATGCTTATCACCGTATTATTTTACTCTATGAAAAAGGATTTCTTGCCTATGCTAAAGGGGATAGTCGAGGAATACAAAGCATGAAGCAAGCTATTTTTTGCTTCCAAGCAATTGGTTCTAAACATCATGTTGAAAATTTTCAGGAACACTTTAATAGGGTAACAAGATTATAAAAAATCCCATTTATGGGATTTTTTAATATTTCTCCTTTTGGTTTGCTATAATGTCGAACTAAGGAGGGAATTATGAATATTAATGGTATAAAATTACTATCTAGTCGAGCAGTCAGTAAACTTGGTGATGTGTTTTATGATTATGGAAATAGTACTTGGATTGCTTCGATGGGTGGTCTAGGACAAAAGATTTTAGGTATTTATCAGATAGTAGAGTTGTTGGTTTCTATTGTCCTCAACCCTTTTGGAGGCGCCTTAGCTGATCGCTTTCAACGAAGAAAAATTTTACTAATAACAGATGCTATCTGTGCTATCATGTGTTTCTTACTTTCTTTTATTGGAGATGATAAAGTAATGGTGTATGGTCTAATAGTTGCTAATGCTATCTTAGCGGTTTCCAATGCTTTTTCTTCTCCGGCTTATAAATCTTATATTCCTGAAATAGTAGATAAAGCTGATATCATTACCTATAATGCTAATCTGGAAACCATTGTGCAAATTATTAGTGTAAGTTCCCCTGTTTTAGGTTTCCTTATTTTTAATAATTTTGGTATTAGGATTACTTTAATTGTTGATGCGATTACTTTTTTGATCTCTTTCCTGTTTCTTTATGCTATTAAAGTGGAAAGGGTACAGCTTTCAAAACAAGAAAAGGTAGCGATAAAAAATATTTTAGCTGATATTGCAGATGGATTTACTTACATCAAAAAAGAAAAAGAAATTATGTTTTTTCTAATTATTGCTGCTTTATTAAACACTTTCCTAGCAATGTTCAATTATCTTTTACCTTTTACTAACTCCCTATTAAAAACTTCAGGTGCTTATGCAACAATACTTAGTATATCAGCTATCGGATCAATTATTGGAGCGCTTATTGCTAGAAAAATTAAATCTAGTATTAATTCTATGCTATCTATGCTAGTATTCAGTAGTTTGGGAGTCATAGTTATGGGATTCCCATCTCTATTTGAATTACCGATATGGATACCTTACAGTGGTAGTTTTCTTTTTAATAGTCTTCTGACAATGTTTAATATTCATTTTTTCAGTCAGGTACAAATCAGGGTCGATGAAGCGTATATGGGGCGTGTGATGTCGACTATATTTACTATTGCTATTATGTTTATGCCTATAGGAACACTATTTATGACTATCTTTTCATTTGCCTTATCAAATGTTAGCTTTATTGTTATAGGATGTGCCATTGCTATATTGGGAGGATTAGGATTTAGCTATAGTAAAAAACAATTTTAGAACTTAAGAAATTATTCTGAAACATCAAAAAAACTTGTCTCTACTGACAAGTTTTTAATAGTTATTTTCTTGGTTCAAGCATGCGTTGGATACCGCCTAGGATTAAATCAGAGAAAATTGCCATAAGGGCTGTTGGAAGAGATCCTGCTAAGATAATAGCACCACCATTTGTTGCATTAGTTCCTCTTATGATGATATCTCCAAGTCCGCCTCCCCCGACGAAAGCACCAATGGCTGTAATACCAATTGCTACAACAAGGGCATTTCTAAGTCCAGCCATGATAACGGAAATAGATAGTGGTAACTCAACCATAAATAAACGTTGACGCTTAGTCATGCCCATTCCTTTAGCAGCATCTAGTAAGTCGGAGTCAACATTTCTAATACCAGTGTAAGTATTTGTGATGATTGGCAGAAGAGAATAAAGAAAGACAGTTGCAACTACTGTTTTAATACCTAGCCCTAGACCTAACATAATGATAGAGATCATAGCTAAAGAAGGAATGGTTTGGATGACATTTGCGATTCCCATAACAAAGGTTTTAATTTTACCACGTCTAGCGATGAAGATACCTAGAGGGATACCAACAATTGCAGCTAAAATAACGCCGTAAACTGAAATTAAAAAGTGGTGGATAAATTGTTCTAAGATATAACTACCATTATGTTGGAAGTAGTAGATAAATTGTTGGAAAGTATTCATTTGTTTCATTTATTTATCTCCTCTAAAATAATGGTTTTTTTCTAAAAATTGTTTGGCAACAACTGAAGGTTCTAAAAGTTTATCATCTACCATATAATTAAGGTTTTGCATCGTTTTTAAATTGATTTTACCATCGAGTCGATGGAGTAATTTTTTTAGTTTAGGATCTTTTTTGATGATAGAATTGTTGACAACCATAGAGGCTTCATAAGGAGGAAAGAATTTTTTATCATCCCTTAAAATTTCTAAATCATAGCTCGAAATACGACCGTCAGTGGAGTAGCCTAATACAGATTGCATTTTGTTACTTTCAACCGCATCATAGACTAAGCCAATTTGCATAGGGTAAATATGTGAAAATTCAAAACCGTATGTTTTAGCGAAATCAGTGTATCCATCTCCCTCGCGATTCATCCATGAACTATCAACCCCTGCCTTCATAGTTGTTGATAATTTTTTAAGATCAGAGATCTTAGTGATTTTATTCTGTCTGGCAAACTCTTTAGTAACCATGAATGCATAAGTATCAGAAAAACCATAAGTAGGATACCAAGTTTGATTGTAGCGTTTTTGGAATTCAGTTTTTACAATCTTAGAAGCTTCTTTAGGGTCTTTAACAGCTTTTAAACCAAGAGTCCCTGTGATGTCTGTTCCTGTATAACGTGTGGCAGCAATGTCAGCATCACCACGGAGCAAAGCTTGGTGAGTAACCGTAGAGGAACCAAGATTGCTTATTAAAGTTGTGTTGTATCCTAATTCGTGATGAATTAATTCGGTGATAATATTTGCCATAATACTAGACTCTGTAGAACTTTGGGCAGCAACCTTAATTGTGGTATGACCAGACTTTTTAGTATCGGTTAATTGACAACCAGAAATCGTTAAGAGGGCTAAGCAAAGTGTAAATATCTGTAAAAAGTGCGATTTTTTAAGCATATCTAAGCCTCCCTTCTTGTTGTTCTGGGCGTTAGAGCTGTTTCCAGTAATCCTAAAAGATAATCTATAATAAGTGACAGGATAATAACAGGAATTGTGCCCCCTAGAATTAATTTGGACTGAAAAAGATTTAACCCGCTAAAAATGAGATCACCAAGTCCACCTGCACCTATATAAGAAGCCAATGTAGCCCAAGAAATAACATAAATAGTAGACAAGCGAATACCAGCCATAATAATTGGAGTAGCTAAAGGTAACTCAACTTGAAATATAGATTGAATAGGTTTCATTCCCATCCCTTTAGCACAATCTTTAAGTGTTGGATTGACATTATTCATACCTATATAAGTATTCCTTAGTATAGGAAGCAAGGAATAAATAAATAAAGCAACGATAGCTGGGATTTTTCCAATTCCAAACAATGGAATCATTAAAGCTAATAAGGCTAAACTTGGTATAGTTTGTAACATGCTAGCTATAGCAATGATAATTTTGGCTACTTTGGGAAAACGTGTTAAGACCACACCCAATGGAACAGCAATTGCAATCCCAAGTGCTATAGCAAAGAATGAGATATAGACTTGTTCCCATGTTTTTACTAATATTTGCATGCCATACTGTGATAAGAAATTGACCATTATTGATCCTCCGTTTCAGTATCGCCCCAAATAATATCGTATAACATATCAACTAGGGATGCACGAGTAACAATGCCCTTTAAGTTATTCTCATGGTCAACAACTGGAGCGTATTTTAAACCAAGTTTTAAAATACGCTCAGCAGTATTTCTAAGTAAGTCGTCTTCCATAACATAAAAATCAGTATGTTTTAAGATATCAGAAACAAGTCGATCTTTCTTATATTTACTGCTCAGAGATTCTAAGTCAATAAAACCAATTAATTTACCGTTATCGGTTACTAGAAGTGAGTCAACGCGTTTTTGGCGCATTAGTGTAATAGCTTCAGTTAGTGTTTTTTCAGCAGTTATTGAAACAGGATTATTTAACATTATCTGTTTAACAGGAGTAATATCAGCCTGCGCATGAAGGAGACGCTCTTCTCCAATCATTTGTTCAACGAAACTAGTAGCAGGATGATGTAAGAGATCATTGGGTGTCCCTTCTTGGACCATTTTACCATTGTCCATAACAATAATTTTTGTTGCTAACTTGAGGGCTTCATCCATATCATGAGTAACTAAGATGATAGTTTTCCCCATTTCTTCCTGAAGAGACTTGACTAAGTCTTGAATACCTTCTCTAGTAATAGGATCCAGAGCTCCAAAAGGCTCATCCATTAAAATAATATCTTGGTCTGCTGCAAGAGCGCGAATGACACCGATACGTTGTTGCTGACCGCCAGACAACTCACTAGGGTAGCGATCCAAATATTCTTCGGGTAATTCAACTAATTTAATAAGTTCCCTTGCTTTAGCTCTTTTAGCTTCTTCTGACCATTTCAATAATTTTGGTACAAGAACTATATTTTCGTAAATGGTCATATGAGGCATTAAACCAATGTTTTGGATAACATATCCAATTCTGCGTCTTAATTCAATGGGGTTAATAGTAGAAATATCTTTTCCCTTAAATAATAGAGTACCATTTGTTGGTTTTAACATATGGTTAACCATACGCATTAATGTTGTTTTACCTGATCCACTCGTACCGATGAAACAAACAAAATCACCAGGGTAAATTTTAAGGTTAATGTCTTCAACCGCAACATTTTCCCCATACACTTTATTGATATTTTGATATTCGATGATAGGTTCTTGGCCCATATTATTCTCCTCTACAAACTATATTATAGTAATAATATCAAAACTTTGGCAACATGTCTGAAATTTGTTTTAAAATTTAATGATTTTAAAAAGAATCGTTAAGCTTGAGCCTGATCTACATTTTCAGAAAATGTAGAAAAAGTATGAAAAAAGAGTTGACAAAGTAAGAGATGATGTAGTAAACTAAATAAGTTGTCTCGAGAGAGCAGTTTCTATTAGCGCGTAGTTAACAACTTAAAAAAAGTAGTTGACAAAGCAGAATAAGTTTGCTAGAATATAGAAGTTGTCTCAAGAGAGGCAAAGACCTTTGAAAACTGAACAAGACGAACGAATGTGCAGGGTGGATTTACATTGTAAATCCGTCAATAACAAAAAAACAATAAATCTGTCAGCGAGACAGAAAAGAGCAAAGCTCAAACTTTTAATGAGAGTTTGATCCTGGCTCAGGACGAACGCTGGCGGCGTGCCTAATACATGCAAGTAGAACGCTGAGGTTTGGTGTTTACACTAGACTGATGAGTTGCGAACGGGTGAGTAACGCGTAGGTAACCTGCCTCATAGCGGGGGATAACTATTGGAAACGATAGCTAATACCGCATAAGAGTAATTAACACATGTTAGTTATTTAAAAGGAGCAATTGCTTCACTGTGAGATGGACCTGCGTTGTATTAGCTAGTTGGTGAGGTAAAGGCTCACCAAGGCGACGATACATAGCCGACCTGAGAGGGTGATCGGCCACACTGGGACTGAGACACGGCCCAGACTCCTACGGGAGGCAGCAGTAGGGAATCTTCGGCAATGGACGGAAGTCTGACCGAGCAACGCCGCGTGAGTGAAGAAGGTTTTCGGATCGTAAAGCTCTGTTGTTAGAGAAGAACGTTGGTAGGAGTGGAAAATCTACCAAGTGACGGTAACTAACCAGAAAGGGACGGCTAACTACGTGCCAGCAGCCGCGGTAATACGTAGGTCCCGAGCGTTGTCCGGATTTATTGGGCGTAAAGCGAGCGCAGGCGGTTCTTTAAGTCTGAAGTTAAAGGCAGTGGCTTAACCATTGTACGCTTTGGAAACTGGAGGACTTGAGTGCAGAAGGGGAGAGTGGAATTCCATGTGTAGCGGTGAAATGCGTAGATATATGGAGGAACACCGGTGGCGAAAGCGGCTCTCTGGTCTGTAACTGACGCTGAGGCTCGAAAGCGTGGGGAGCAAACAGGATTAGATACCCTGGTAGTCCACGCCGTAAACGATGAGTGCTAGGTGTTAGGCCCTTTCCGGGGCTTAGTGCCGCAGCTAACGCATTAAGCACTCCGCCTGGGGAGTACGACCGCAAGGTTGAAACTCAAAGGAATTGACGGGGGCCCGCACAAGCGGTGGAGCATGTGGTTTAATTCGAAGCAACGCGAAGAACCTTACCAGGTCTTGACATCCTTCTGACCGGCCTAGAGATAGGCTTTCTCTTCGGAGCAGAAGTGACAGGTGGTGCATGGTTGTCGTCAGCTCGTGTCGTGAGATGTTGGGTTAAGTCCCGCAACGAGCGCAACCCCTATTGTTAGTTGCCATCATTAAGTTGGGCACTCTAGCGAGACTGCCGGTAATAAACCGGAGGAAGGTGGGGATGACGTCAAATCATCATGCCCCTTATGACCTGGGCTACACACGTGCTACAATGGTTGGTACAACGAGTCGCAAGCCGGTGACGGCAAGCTAATCTCTTAAAGCCAATCTCAGTTCGGATTGTAGGCTGCAACTCGCCTACATGAAGTCGGAATCGCTAGTAATCGCGGATCAGCACGCCGCGGTGAATACGTTCCCGGGCCTTGTACACACCGCCCGTCACACCACGAGAGTTTGTAACACCCGAAGTCGGTGAGGTAACCTTTTAGGAGCCAGCCGCCTAAGGTGGGATAGATGATTGGGGTGAAGTCGTAACAAGGTAGCCGTATCGGAAGGTGCGGCTGGATCACCTCCTTTCTAAGGATAAGGAAACCTGCCATTTGCGTCTTGTTTAGTTTTGAGAGGTCTTGTGGGGCCTTAGCTCAGCTGGGAGAGCGCCTGCTTTGCACGCAGGAGGTCAGCGGTTCGATCCCGCTAGGCTCCATTGAATCGAAAGGTTCAAATTGTTCATTGAAAATTGAATATCTATATCAAATTCCACGATCTAGAAATAGATTGTAGAAAGTAACAAGAAATAAACCGAAAACGCTGTGAATATTTAATGAGTTTTCTAGTTTTAAAGAAACTAGGTTAATAAGGTTAAGTTAATAAGGGCGCACGGTGGATGCCTTGGCACTAGAAGCCGAAGAAGGACGTGACTAACGACGAAATGCTTTGGGGAGCTGTAAGTAAGCGCTGATCCAGAGATGTCCGAATGGGGGAACCCACTAGTTAATGACTAGTATCCATATCTGTTAAGGATATGAGAAGGAAGACGCAGTGAACTGAAACATCTAAGTAGCTGCAGGAAGAGAAAGCAAAAGCGATTGCCTTAGTAGCGGCGAGCGAAACGGCAGGAGGGCAAACCGAAGTGTTTACACTTCGGGGTTGTAGGACTGCGATATAGGATTAATCATTATAGAAGAATTACCTGGGAAGGTAAGCCAAAGAGAGTAACAGCCTCGTATTTAAAATGATAGATTAACCTTAGCAGTATCCTGAGTACGGCGAGACACGCGAAATCTCGTCGGAATCTGGGAGGACCATCTCCCAACCCTAAATACTCTCTAGTGACCGATAGTGAACCAGTACCGTGAGGGAAAGGTGAAAAGCACCCCGGGAGGGGAGTGAAATAGAACCTGAAACCGTGTGCCTACAACAAGTTCGAGCCCGTTAATGGGTGAGAGCGTGCCTTTTGTAGAATGAACCGGCGAGTTACGATATGATGCGAGGTTAAGTTGAAGAGACGGAGCCGTAGGGAAACCGAGTCTTAATAGGGCGTCATAGTATCATGTTGTAGACCCGAAACCATGTGACCTACCCATGAGCAGGTTGAAGGTGAGGTAAAACTCACTGGAGGACCGAACCAGGGCACGTTGAAAAGTGCTTGGATGACTTGTGGGTAGCGGAGAAATTCCAAACGAACTTGGAGATAGCTGGTTCTCTCCGAAATAGCTTTAGGGCTAGCGTCGATGTTAAGTCTCTTGGAGGTAGAGCACTGTTTGGGTGAGGGGTCCATCCCGGATTACCAATCTCAGATAAACTCCGAATGCCAACGAGATATAATCGGCAGTCAGACTGCGAGTGCTAAGATCCGTAGTCGAAAGGGAAACAGCCCAGACCACCAGCTAAGGTCCCAAAATATATGTTAAGTGGAAAAGGATGTGGGGTTGCACAGACAACTAGGATGTTAGCTTAGAAGCAGCTATTCATTCAAAGAGTGCGTAATAGCTCACTAGTCGAGTGACCCTGCGCCGAAAATGTACCGGGGCTAAAACATATTACCGAAGCTGTGGATGACACAAAAGTGTCATGGTAGGAGAGCGTTCTATGTGTGAAGAAGGTGTACCGTGAGGAGCGCTGGAACGCATAGAAGTGAGAATGCCGGTATGAGTAGCGCAAGACAGGTGAGAATCCTGTCCACCGTAAGACTAAGGTTTCCAGGGGAAGGCTCGTCCGCCCTGGGTTAGTCGGGACCTAAGGAGAGACCGAAAGGTGTATCCGATGGACAACAGGTTGATATTCCTGTACTAGAGTATATAGTGATGGAGGGACGCAGTAGGCTAACTAAACCAGACGATTGGAAGTGTCTGGTCAAACAGTGAGGTGTGATATGAGTCAAATGCTTATATCTTTAACATTGAGCTGTGACGAGGAGCGAAGTTTAGTAGCGAAGTTAGTGATGTCACACTGCCAAGAAAAGCTTCTAGCGATACATATACTCTACCCGTACCGCAAACCGACACAGGTAGTCGAGGCGAGTAGCCTCAGGTGAGCGAGAGAACTCTCGTTAAGGAACTCGGCAAAATGGCCCCGTAACTTCGGGAGAAGGGGCGCTGATTTTAGATCAGCCGCAGTGAATAGGCCCAAGCAACTGTTTATCAAAACACAGCTCTCTGCTAAATCGTAAGATGATGTATAGGGGGTGACGCCTGCCCGGTGCTGGAAGGTTAAGAGGAGTGCTTAGCGTAAGCGAAGGTATGAATTGAAGCCCCAGTAAACGGCGGCCGTAACTATAACGGTCCTAAGGTAGCGAAATTCCTTGTCGGGTAAGTTCCGACCCGCACGAAAGGCGTAATGATTTGGGCACTGTCTCAACGAGAGACTCGGTGAAATTTTAGTACCTGTGAAGATGCAGGTTACCCGCGACAGGACGGAAAGACCCCATGGAGCTTTACTGCAGTTTGATATTGAGTATCTGTACCACATGTACAGGATAGGTAGGAGCCTATGATAACGGGACGCCAGTTTCGTTTGAGGCGTTGTTGGGATACTACCCTTGTGTTATGGCTACTCTAACCCAGATAGGCAATCCCTATCGGAGACAGTGTCTGACGGGCAGTTTGACTGGGGCGGTCGCCTCCTAAAAGGTAACGGAGGCGCCCAAAGGTTCCCTCAGACTGGTTGGAAATCAGTCGTAGAGTGTAAAGGTATAAGGGAGCTTGACTGCGAGAGCTA
This sequence comes from Streptococcus sp. FDAARGOS_522, assembly GCF_003812445.1. Lineage (NCBI taxonomy): Bacteria > Bacillati > Bacillota > Bacilli > Lactobacillales > Streptococcaceae > Streptococcus > Streptococcus sp. FDAARGOS_522. The sequence continues at coordinate 1,281,173 of NZ_CP033808.1, read as the reverse complement.
CAACTCGAGCAGGGACGAAAGTCGGGCTTAGTGATCCGGTGGTTCCGTATGGAAGGGCCATCGCTCAACGGATAAAAGCTACCCTGGGGATAACAGGCTTATCTCCCCAAGAGTTCACATCGACGGGAGGTTGGCACCTCGATGTCGGCTCGTCGCATCCTGGGGCTGTAGTCGTCCAAGGTGGCTGTCGCCATTAAGCGCACGCGAGCTGGTTCAGACGTCGTGAGACAGTTCGGTCCTATCCGTCGCGGCGTAGGAAATTTGAGAGGATCTGCTCCTAGTACGAGAGGACCAGAGTGGACTTACCGCTGGTGTACCAGTTGTCTTGCCAAAGGCATCGCTGGGTAGCTATGTAGGGAAGGGATAAGCGCTGAAAGCATCTAAGTGCGAAGCCCACCTCAAGATGAGATTTCCCATGATTTTATATCAGTAAGAGCCCTGAGAGATGATCAGGTAGATAGGTTAGGAGTGTAATTGTGGTGACACATTTAGCGGACTAATACTAATAGCTCGAGGACTTATCCAAAAGAGATATTGACAACGTTACGGTTTCTTGTTAGACTATAGATATTCAATTTTGAGTGAATAAGGCTCAATAGTTAAGTGATAATTGCCTAGGAGATACACCTGTTCTCATGCCGAACACAGAAGTTAAGCCCTAGAACGCCGGAAGTAGTTGGGGTTGCCCCCTGTGAGATAAGGTAGTCGCTTAGCAAAGGGAGTTTAGCTCAGCTGGGAGAGCATCTGCCTTACAAGCAGAGGGTCAGCGGTTCGATCCCGTTAACTCCCATAGAAGCGGGTGTAGTTTAGTGGTAAAACTACAGCCTTCCAAGCTGTTGTCGCGAGTTCGATTCTCGTCACCCGCTTTACTTTATAAGAAAGTAAAAACCAAGCAATAGCTTGGGCGCGTAGCTCAGGTGGTTAGAGCGCACGCCTGATAAGCGTGAGGTCGGTGGTTCGAGTCCACTCGTGCCCATCAAGAATATGGTCCGTTGGTCAAGGGGTTAAGACACCGCCTTTTCACGGCGGTAACACGGGTTCGAATCCCGTACGGACTATTTTTTGTTATATGGAGGATTACCCAAGTCCGGCTGAAGGGAACGGTCTTGAAAACCGTCAGGCGTGTAAAAGCGTGCGTGGGTTCGAATCCCACATCCTCCTTTAAAGATATCGCGGGATGGAGCAGCTAGGTAGCTCGTCGGGCTCATAACCCGAAGGTCGTAGGTTCAAATCCTGCTCCCGCAATAGGCTCGGTAGCTCAGTTGGTAGAGCAATGGATTGAAGCTCCATGTGTCGGCGGTTCGATTCCGTCTCGCGCCATTTATACCTTAGGAGAGATAGCGAAGAGGCTAAACGCGGCGGACTGTAAATCCGCTCCTTCGGGTTCGGGGGTTCGAATCCCTCTCTCTCCATAGTAAACGGGCATAGTTTAAAGGTAGAACTAAGGTCTCCAAAACCTTCAGTGTGGGTTCGATTCCTACTGCCCGTGTTTTTTCTAATATGGCGGGTGTGGTGAAGTGGTTAACACATCAGATTGTGGCTCTGACATTCGTGGGTTCGATTCCCATCACTCGCCTTTTCATGGGGTATAGCCAAGCGGTAAGGCAAGGGACTTTGACTCCCTCATGCGTTGGTTCGAATCCAGCTACCCCAGTTTTAAGATAGCCGGCGTGGCGGAATTGGCAGACGCGCTGGACTCAAAATCCAGTGTCCTCACGGACGTGCCGGTTCGACCCCGGCCGCCGGTATACTTATAAAGACAAGGTTTCTAAACCTTGTCTTTTTTCTACTAGATAATTTATTGTGAAATGTTACTTGTAATATATATTTATTTTTTTCATTGTAGAAGAATTTATATAATAATAAATATTAATTATTAATTTAATTAGGGCATTTAAAATATACAAATGATTTTCTGTTTACATGTTAAGACTAAAACTATAAAAATACGTGAAAATTTTGTTATACTAAAATTAATTTTATAATGTTGGTGAATAATAGTTAATTTCATTATATACTTGATATATAAAATTTATATTCTAAGAAAAGAGAACATGATGAGAAAATATATAAAATGGTTAATTCCCATATCAATTTTTGGGATGATACTTGGAGGCTGTCAAATGAATAGTGAACATAAAAGTCAGTCAAACGAAGTAAAAAATAGCAAGCAATCAGAAGTGAAGAAAGATAAAAAAATGACAAAAAAAGAACAATTAGCCTATCTCAAAGAGCATGAGCAAGAAATCATAGATTATGTAAAATTACATAACAACCAAATTGAGTCCGTTCAATTCGATTGGTCAAGTGTAAAAGTAGAACAAAGCGGGAATGGAACTCCACAAGGGGGTGATTATAATCTTTCACTGAGAGGAAAGTTTAATCATCTACAAAATTCAAAATTAATAGTTGATTTTTATTTAGCTCATAAAAATGATATCCCAAATATCAAATCAATGGGAATGCTAAATAAGCCGTATATACATAAAAATGGTATTTGGCACATTTATGAATAGCTTGAATCATCCTATATAAAGTAATAGAATTTTTACCACAAGCAAGGTAGAGGAGAAGAATAATTGAGTAATTGGAACTTAGATAATTTTGATAACTTACATAGCTCTTTAGCAGAAAGTGCATATAATAGTCGACCTAATTCATTTCCTGAATTATTTGAGACTGACTCAGTAACAGAAGTAAAATTTTCTCAACCCTCAGAAGATAACAAAGGTCAAATCACACAGGGTGGCACTAACCTCCCCAATGATGGTATTGTCTACCTGCAACCAGATAAGTCCTTAAAATCTATTGATGAAAATGTAAAGGTCCTCATTCCAGATGTCAATGGAGGCTATCACACTGAGCATTATGTTACTCATTCTTATCAAAAAGGTGTGCTTACTGACGATAAGGCAGGTTTTAATGCTTACTACCTGTCAGATACTGAAAAAATAGATAGCACTACAAAGCACACTTATCTAGCCATTCGTGGTAGTGATGGGATTGGTCTAGATACACTAAACGATTGGGTTAGTAACAATGCAATGTTTGCTGTCTCTAACAAGTATATTCCACAAGCGAAATTGGCTAATAAGGCTATGAAAGAAAAAATTGCCGAGCTAAAAGGAAAAGCGCCTGGAGCTATTATGGATGTTACTGGTCACTCACTCGGTACGATTGTATCTTCTCAAGCAGTTGTTAATCTTAGCTATGCAGAATTGGAGAATGTTGGTCAAGTAGTCCTTTTCGATGGCCCTGATGTATCAAGAAGCTTGGAAAAAATGGAAGGCATTTCTGCTAAAAAAATCCAAGAAGCTGGGAAGCATGTTACCTACTATGTCAATCCCTTTGATATAGTTAGTATGCTTAATCGTGAAAAGCCATGGAAAGACCAATTCGGGAAAGTAAATGTCATTGTTCCTAGTAAATATACGGGTACTTTTGATGAGCAATCTTCTCACGATTTTGGTGCCTTCCAAATTGATAGTAGCGGAAATCCTTTAGTTGCTTCTGAAAGCTATCATCCAGAATTATTAACATCTGGTCAAGACTTAGCTAGACTCGAAAAAAAATTCATAAAGAATCTTTTAGGAGAGCATTATGATTCGGATAAGCTAGGACCAGTACTCAAAGGCGCTCTGACTGGGGACCTGACTCGACTAATTGCAACATTAAAAGCTTGTGGTATCAGTGTCACTGTAAACGAAGCTAAAAAACTGTACGATAACTTCCAAAAAGACTACAAAGCCATAATTTCCAAAGCTAAAAAAGATGGCCTCGAGTGGGATCGCAAAAACATCGCAAGCTTCCATAGTAGGATCAAATCAGCATCAGGCAGTCAACGGATTTTACTTAGAACTCAAATGCTCTATATGGCAACGCAATTAGCAGAAGCAGATGTTTCAGAAAAAGTCTCTGCAACAAAAAAACATATTAGTGAAGCTAAGGATACGATTGTAGAAATATCGACATCCACTATTTCATCAGCTGAAATAATGGCTATGCACCTTGACCAATCAGAAGTTGATGCTCTGGTTTCAGATATAAAAATGTCAACAGTTTGGAATGATGGCGTAGAGACTTCTGATTATGAAGCACTTGATCACTATAAAACAAAAATGACCACATTTACGACCAATTTGGTAACAGTTGCACAAAATTTAACAGCTCAAGATGAGCAACTAGCTGGTGATATTGTCACGAACTTATCCTAAAATAGAGAGATTAAATGAATGTCCAAAGAATTGAAATTGCCCTTGAATGAAATGTTGAAAGAACAAGAAAGAATAGCTATTAAGGCAATAGTTGCTACAGCAAAAAGCACTATTACGGATACTGGAACAAATTTAAAAGCAACTTTAGAGTCAGATGCCCAAGACCTAAAAAACTATGCATCCACCTATAACGCCAATATCACGGATGGTCTTGAAGGCCAGTCAGCTCAAGCAGCATCTGATTTCTTGACACAACTTCCAAAACCAGAGTTAGATAATCCAGTCAATTAGGAGGCTAGTATGATAGATACAAAAAAACTGCAAGAACTCGATCAAGAATATGATCAAAATCTCAGAAACATTTATCGTAACAGAGAGCAACTAGAAGATGACTTTCACTTGTTTATGGCAAGAACAGACAGCCTAAAAGAGTCTGTCTATCAAGCAACTTTAGGACAAGGTTGGGAATTACCCCAAGAAGCTCATGCACACCTATATAATATGGATGATAATAAGGATACATTCATATCAGAATTCAATGAATATATGGAAAAGCTTGAAGAAAAGGAAATAGATCTTCGAAGAGTTTATAATGATAGAGTAGATGAATTGTATCAGAAGGCTAAGCAAAACGAAGCAAAAAAAGGATAAAAATTTTTTCAAGTAATATATATAAATATGAAAAATAAAGAATCTTGCAGTAAAATGAGTATTTATTTTTCACGACGAACAGTCACTACAAAATCACTAAAATCTCAAAATTACTTGGTTTTTAAGTTAATGTCTAATACTCAAACCTTGTTAAATCAATGTTTGTTATCTTTAAAAAGTGCTCAGTAGCACTCAAAATCCATTGTCCTCACGGACATGCCGGTTCGACCCCGGCCGCCGGTATACTTATAAAGACAAGGTTTAGAAACCTTGTCTTTTTCTATTATTTTTTAAAATCAATAACCATAAGGGTACCATTTATAGTTTTATACTTTTTCAATTAGATATTTTGCTATATTATCATGATCCCGAAAAAGATTCTTACGGTTAATTCCTATATTGTCTAATTCTTTCATAATTTTCATTTTGTTTTGTACTTTAATAGTTTTATAGAGATAATGAGTAAATATTTATTTAAATACTGGGAGTTTATTTCACGATAAATAAAATTTTTACTCAATAGATGAACAGAAAAAGATTGTATACTATTGAAAAATTTAATTCAACTGGAGATTGTTTGGTGAGTTTATATAAAAGATTATTATTGTTTCAAATTATTGGATTCTTTGTGAAGTTATTAATGGAATTACTTTAAATAAAGGAGGAAAAATTATTTTAAAAAGTTTGACTTGTTGCATTACTTATTATTCCAAGAAGAAGATCTATTCCATGAGTTAGTAGATATAAAGACATAAGCTTGAAAATTTTCAAGCTTTTTTATCTTGCTATTTATAACATTAAGTGATATATTTATAACATAATACATGTGATATATTTATAACATAAACTTGGGAGATTTTATGAACAATAAAAACAAATGGACTATAATTTTACTTATTTTTACTATCATCGTAATTGATGTTAGCTTACTATTTGGCGGGAATCGTTTAAGTTTACCAATCAAATTATTAATTTTATTAGTAACCAGTATAGCAGAATTTTGTTCGATTTTTATAATGATAAAAGTTCCGACTCCTCAAAAATATAAGAAAGAACCATTTGGATTAAAAGCAAAATTTTATTCTATTGTACTCTTTCTCTCGACTATTCTTTATACAATTGGGATATGGAATGTGACGCCAGCTTCCCCATACAATGTTAAAGAATCAATTCTTGGAGTTGGCATTTTAATACAAGTAGTTTTCTTCATTTATTTTCTATTAAAAAAAATTAACGAAAGTCCCGATGAACGCTTTTATAGTAATTTAGCATTGTCAGCTTCTTTGATGTTTTTGATATCAATAATGTTATTAATTCTTATAGCTATTTACCTTAATATATATGGAACGTTAGAGTTAAAATCAGGCTACCTTTATATTATGGTAGGTTTATTATTACTAATGTTTGCTGTTACATATTACTTTCTTGAGGGACGGAGATAATAATGGGGAAAGAAACAAAAATTATCAGTTCTTTAAAACAGGTTAGAGAAGATATCGGAATGACTCAACAAGAGTTAGCTATTCGGATAGGTGTTAGGAGAGAAACAATTGGTCATTTAGAAAATAACAGGTATAATCCTTCTCTAGAGATGGCACTTAAAATTGTTAAGATTTTCGACATGAAGATAGAAGATATTTTTCAATTAAGGAAAGAGGATTAAGGTGAAGGAAGTAATTTGTTCGTTTTGTGGGGAAAAGATTTTATAACTTATAAATAAAATAAGGGGTACGCAGGATTGCTTCCTCTTAATAGGATATTAGCTACTGGCCTAGAAGTACATCATGATATTTGTAGAAATTGTGGTACTATTGCTAGAAGTTATATAAATGACTTGGAGAAATTGAAATAGGTATATAAAATATATTGGTTACTCAAAAATCACTAAAATCTCAAAATTTCTTAGTTTTTAACCTGATTTCCAAAACACAAATCTTGTTAAATCAGTGTTTGTTTACTTTAAAAAGTGCTTGGTAGCACTCAAAATCCAGTGTCCTCACGGACGTTCCGGTTCGACCCCGGCCGCCTGTATACTTTAAAAGATAAGGTTTCTAGACCTCGTCTTTTTTGTTTTGTTAGATAATTTATTGTGAAAAGTTACCTAAAATTACTTATATTTGTTTTTTATTATTGTATTTTTTATAATGTAGTTAATAACTTTTCAAGGAGGTAATATTATGGAAATTTTAATTGAAACACACTTATTTATTTACTCTGGAAGAAAGGAAATAAAAATTGAATAAATTTTTTTTAGAATCAGAGAGACTTATTATAAGGCCACTAGAAGAAAGTGATTATGATAGTTGGTATACTAGTTTTATGAATCGTGGACCATCTTTAACTCCATTTGATGATGGGATACTTGATATGTCTATGTGTGACATTAATTGGTTTAAAAATTTAGTAAATTTACAAAGGAAAGAATGGGAAAGTGACATAGTATATATATTTGGTGTTTTTCTAAAAAGCGGTGAGCACGTAGGAATGTTAAATATTGTTACCCTTGCAAGAGCAGATATGCAATGGGGAGAATTGGGATATGTTTTTCATAATCAATTTTGGAGTAATGGCTATGCATTTGAGTCAATCTTGGCATTACTTAATAGTACTTATGAAAAATTGGGTTTTCATCATATTGAAGCACAGATTACTCCTGGGAATGAACGATCGGAAAAGTTGGTTAGAAGATTGGGATTAACCTATGAGACAACTCGAAAAGATTTTTCATTTGAGAATGGAAAATGGACAGATAAACTGATTTATAGTATAAATTTACATAATAATAATTTAGAATAATTTTATAGACTTACAAAGAAATTTAAAGCTTATAATATTGTATTTTTGGAGATTATTGAAGTGGTTTATAGATAATTAAGGAAGGAATATTGATTAGAAATGAATAATTTGGATACACTATATTGTAAATTAGCAATGTGCAACACAGTACTAACGGAAAGATTACGACTCCAGCCTGTTGAATTAACTAATGTAAATGATTTTTTAGAATTTTCATCTGATTCTGAAACAGTATTCTATATGCAACGTTATAAAGCTAATACCGTAGAAGAAGCACAAGTCGTTTTAGCAAATGTTTGTATGAAATCACCATTAGGAATTTATGCAATGATTGAAAAAGAATCACAGAAGATGATAGGTATTATTGAATTAGAAATCAGAGATGAATTTTCTGCAGAATTTGGTTATATTTTAAATAAAAATTATAATGGAAAAGGTTATATGACAGAAGCTTGTTCAAAATTGATGTCAATTGGATTTGAACATCTAGACTTGGAAAGAATTTATGCTAGATTTGACATTAATAATAAAAAATCTGGAAATGTTATGGAACGGATAGGTATGAAAAAAGAAGGCGAGCTTCGTCATCTTGCAAAAAATCCAAAAGGTGAGTGGAAAACAAGAGCGTATTATTCTATTTTAAAAGAAGAATATTTTAATAAAGTTAATACTAAATAGTCTGAGATGTAGAGAATTAGATATAATCTTTTTAATCAGCCAGTGGGTGATGTCGTTGAAAATTTTACGGAAGGTAAAAATCCGAAGATTGATACACTTAATGGGAAAACAGTTAGAATAGAAAAAATAAATCCAGATCATTTTGAAGACTTATTTCAAGTTTATGGAGAATTGTCTACTGAAGATAGTTTAACTTATATATCTTTTAGCAAATTTAATAGTAAGAATGAATTTGATGTCTTTTTCCAAACTCTATTAAAATCAGAAGATCCTTATTATTTAGCTATTGTTGATAATAATACTGGTAAAGTATTAGGGACTTTTTCATTAATGCGTATTGATACAAAAAATAGAGTTGTTGAAATGGGATGGGTGGTTTATTCATCAAAACTAAAACAAACAAGGATAGCAACAGAAGCTCAATATTTGGTTATGAAATATGTTTTTGAAGAACTCTGTTACCGCCGTTATGAGTGGAAATGTGATAGTTTGAATGCACCATCTAATAATTCTGCAAAACGACTTGGTTTTACTTTTGAAGGAACTTTTAGACAAGCTGTCGTATATAAGGGTCGTAACAGAGATACAAATTGGTATTCTATTTTAGATAAAGAGTGGCCAGAGAAAAAAACACGGTTTGAAAAATGGCTAGATGATTCAAACTTTGCTGTAAATGGGTATCAAATCAGATCACTATCAAGCATTGAGCAGAAGACAAAATAGAGTCATTCATTAATCACTAAAATTTCAAAATTACATGTTTTTTTAGCTAACATCTTAAACTTTGTTAAATAAATGTTTATTAACTTTTAAAGGTGCATGGTAGGACTCAAAATCGGGTGTCCTCACGGACGTGCCAGCTCGACTTTGGTCGCGGGCATCAAAGAAAAAAGTCAAGATTATTATCTTGTCTTTTTTTCTATGAGTTATTAACTGTAAAAGTTACATAAAATTACCAAATAAATTTTTTAACAATTAATTATCATTCTTTATCTAATTTATAATAGGGCTTATATTCTATGTTTGCCCCTATACTTGAAGCATGTACCCATTCTTTTTCTTTAAGTTGTTTAAAGTTTTCGGCTTTACCTGTTAATATTATTCCCGAAAATTTTAATTTGTCGCTATTATTTACCTTGTCGTATTTTTTGGCATACTTTTCTAAATCTGAGTAGATATTTATATTATTAAAGTATACTTTTGAGTTACCTTTTAAGTTTTCTTTTATTTTATCTATGAATATTTGTGGTGTATTCAAAGTTTCAGGATCTGTACCGAATTGATACTTTGTTGGCCAATATGATGTATCTAATTCTGTGCTTGTACCTATCCATAACCAATTTTGTTTTATATTATTTGGTATCATTGTTTTTATTTCTTTGTAACTATAGGACTTATCAAAAGTTATTGCAATTTCAATAAGATCATTATTCAATTTATTTACATATTTTAAATCATTTGTTGGAGTTGTTTTGGCTTCTCCTTTTTTATACTTAACATTTTTATTGAAAAATTGTGGAACTTTTTGTCTAGTACCTCGATCATACAAGCCATTCTTTTCTGATTTTTCATCAGCATTTGTGCCAAAAGTACCTGAGATACTATAATTTTCTTCAAAACTAGAATATGGAATTTGAACCCCATCGATATCTTTAAATCTATCAGCATGTACTTTACCAGTAAACTGACCGCTTGGCTGGTAATAGAGACTATCATAGGAAATATTTGGATATGCTATTTCAGAAAGTAGTTCAAAGTTATGATATGTTTTTTGACCATTTTTTGAAGTTAAATATGTAAATCCTTTAAAAGCTATTCCAACTACTAATAGTACAGTTATTAATGCCAATACTACGGTCTTGAATAATGTTTTCCTTTTCCTTTTTTTGGCTAATTGTTCCAGTGGATCACTAAACTTTGTTTTTATCATATTTTAAAATTATCCTTTTCTAAATATTTTTTAACTTCTCTTCTAGCTCGCATAAGTCTTATTTTAATTGTACTTTGTGATTGTCCAGTAATTTCAGATATTTCTTTAATTGAAAAATCATTAAAATAATATAAATCTATTAAAGTTTGATAATCTTTCTTCAAGTGTAATATTGCTTCATGTAATTCAAAAAACTTCTCTGATTCGGTGTAATACAAATTATTTTCTATAAAGAATTCTTTTTGCAGGATTTCGTTATAGCGTTTATTTCTTCGATAAAGATCAATATACCTCCTAATTGTAGTACGATACATCCAAGCTTTTATTTTATCAAGTGGAAGGGAGAAATCAGATTCTAGTATTTGTAAAAAGACGTCTTGAGTAACATCCTGTGCTTGACTAGGATTAACACCTGACTTAATAAGGTAAGCTATTATTTGATGTGAAATAACTAGTAATTCTTTTTCATAGTCATCTAAAATTGACATTTTACCTCCTTTCGCTATTATATTAAACCCTCTTCATTAATATAACGAATTAAAGAGAGCTTTGGTTACATAAAAAAATAATTTATATATATTAAAAATCAGGTGATGGTAAAAATTAAAGATAAAATAATAAACTTGTTTTTAGTTCATATGTTAGTTCTAAATAATAATATAAAATCGTAAAAATTTTGTTAGACTAACATTGGTTTTAAAATCTTGTAAAAAATAATTATTTTTATTAGGTACTTGACATAAGAAGTAGTTTTTAAGAAAAGAGAGCATGATGAAAAAATATATAAAATGGTTAATTCCCATATCTATTATTGGGATGTTACTAGTAGGCTGTCAAATGAATAGGGGACCTAAAAGTCAGTCAAACGAAGTAAAAAATAGCAAGCAATCAGAAGTGAAGAAAGGTAAAAATATGATAAAAAAGAACAGTTAGCCTACCTAAAGAACATGAACAAGAAATAATGGTGAATTATTTAAATGTATCTTTTGATAGAGTAGAGTATACGATGGTATTTTTAATGAGATGTAGAGTAGATTGAATGCTTTCTTTAAATTTAGAAGTATTATCTAGCTCAGTAATTTTAATATTTGTTTTTCTATTTGTTTTAGTTCTTCCTCTAGATTTTCAGGCTTTATATTAAGGATATATAATTGAATAAAGAAAGTAATGAACTGTCCGATTACTGCTCGAAGTATTTCCATTTTATTCAACGAATTTCCTTCACTTAAACAGTTGAAAATTTTAGTAATGTTTGGATCAGTTGAATTTATTAGCTTAGTAAAAATAGTTGATGTTTCACTATTGATTAATAATTCTTGCATCAATATTTTAATGAGATCATTATTTTTTTCAATAAATTTAAAACGGTCCTGTACAAAGAAATGAATTAGTTCCTCTTTAGTAGAAAATGTAGATAATTCTGTAAAGAAGGGGCGTCCAATAGTTTGTACGATTAACTCGAGAATAAAGACCAAAAGCTTGTCTTTAGTTTCAAAATATTTATATATAGTTGCTTGGCTAACTTCTGCATTTTTAGCTAGTTGAGCAGTGGAAGTTCCATGGAAGCCTTGTGAGGCAAAGAGCTCTATAGCGGATAAAATAACTTTTTGTTTTCCTTTTGGCATCTCTTGGTCATTAATATACTGTTCAATAGAAAAAATAATATTATTTTTCATACTTAGTTCCTTTTCAAATGGTATTATACTTTACGGTATCGTTTTAGTCCAAAGATATTTGCGATGGTTAAAATAATTAAAAATAGAAGAAGTACCAGAAGATTTGAAGAAACGTTAGGTAATCCTTGACCGTACATAATTATTTTTGTAAGTGCATCACCAGAGTAGGAGAGCGGTAGAATTTTACCGACTGTCTGAGCCCAACTTGCCATATTTTCTAGAGGGATTATTCCTGAAAAGAATAATTGAGGCATTATAATTAAGGGAATAAATTGCATCATTTGAAATTCTGATTTTGCTAGAGTAGACATTAAGATTCCTAATGATAAGGCAACCAGAGCCAAAATAAAATTGACAATGATGACACTAAAAATACTACCTACAACTTGAATATCTAGTAGCCAAATAGTTGATAAAACGATAACTATCGTTTGAATAATTGCTAGAATGCCGTATGATAACATATATCCAAATACAATATCACTACGTTTAACAGGAGTTGCAAGGAGTCGATCAAGTGTACCAGAAGTACGCTCTTTTAATAAAGCCATTCCAGAAATTAAAAAAACAAAGAAGAAGACCATAAATCCCATTAGTATTGGTATCATTTTTGCAAAAAAGCCTGTATTTTTATTTCCGTAATTATATTTTTCTTTGATATATTTGGAGCGAGTTTGTAAGGATTGTGCTAGTTTCGGATTCTTATTAGCTAAAATTTTAACTTGCGAAATCAGTTCCTTACTGTTCATTGTATTAACAGCGGTTTTAAAAGCTTGTCTTGTTAAAGTCGTCTTTGAAGAATCTGTATTCGCATAGAAGACAGTATAAGATTTATTGTCCTCCGAAATAAGAGCATCAATTTTATTTGATTTGAGTGCTTTTTTAGCAGATGAGTTAAATTTAAATGATCTCACTTGAATATGCTTAATATTATCTAAATTTGAAACGACCTTCGTGTTAACGTTAATAGTTCCAATCTTAACTTTTGTATTACTATTCGCAGAAAACATAACATTCATCAAAAACATAATTAAAATAGGTGCTAAAAACATCATAGCAAGTGTTCTTTTATCACGAAACAGTTCTTTTATAACCTTTTCAGTTATTGCAATAATTCTCATGATTATTCTCCTTCAGCTTTTAAGAAAACTTCCTCAATAGTACTCACATTAAATTGTTTTTTTAAATGTAATGGAGTATCAAAGGCAATAATGTTTCCACGTAATAGTAGTGCAACCTTACTTGTTAATTCTGCTTCATCCATAACGTGGGTTGTAATAAAGATAGAACGTCCTTCATCCTTAATATTAATTAGCTCTTGCCAGATTTTTCTCCTCAAGGATGGATCAATTCCAACGGTAGGTTCATCTAGGATTAAAACTGTGGGGTTTCCAAGTAGGGCGATGGCTAGAGAAAGCCGTCTTTTCATACCTCCTGAGTAACCTGAGACAAATTTATCAAGTTGGTTTTCTAGATCTACTACTTTAGAAATATGAGTTATCTGCTGTTTTAATTCAGTTTTTTGAATACCTTTCATTTTTCCAAAGAATAATAAATTTTCTAAGCCAGTTAAAGACTCGTATAAGGCATCAGATTGAGCCATATAGCCAATTTGATTTAAAATATTACGATCTGGCATTTGAGTATCAAGAACAAGAGCTGTTCCCTTATCTGCTTTTTCCATGCCAAGCATAGTTTTAATCAAGGTAGATTTCCCTGCTCCAGAGGGTCCTATTAATCCAATTATTTCGCCTTTAAACACCTCCAAATTAATATTATTTAAAACGGTTTCTGAGGCATATGCTTTTTGTAGTTTTTTTAAATCGATGACTTTTTTCATGATAACTTTTTGCTCCTCTCTCAGTGAGTGAGTGTTTACTCACTTATTTGATATCATATATTATAGTGTGTAAAGACAGGCTTGTCAATAAAAGAATTGACAGGAAGTTAATATACCATAATAGTCAATAAAATGGCTTATTTGAGATAACTAATTTTTTATCTTAAAAATCAGTTGCATGGAGAGCATTCGTGAAAATGGGCACAGAATAAAACGACTAAGAATATCCTTGTCGTTTTATTTTTTATATAGTTATACCTCTTTTAAAATTCAATATAATAATGTTTATTCAGGTATTTTTTAACAATGATATGAAGAGAGAAGCTAAGTCCCAGTATAATTAAATAAATCCAAAGGGGGATATTAATGAAAGGAAGATGATAATATTTTCCTATAAGGATATAAGCTATGATAAGCGAAAGAATTAGAAATATATATCGAAAGAAATATTTCTTTTCTTTCGATTTATCGAAGTTATATGTAGCATATATTATGGTATCAGCTATCTTGACAGCAATAATACTGATAAAGATTGCAAAAAGAACATCTAATAGAGTAATAGGGATTAGATCTGGTACTGACTGTTGAAGTGCTTCAGTAATGAGATATCCTCCTAAAAAGATAATCATTTGGATAGTTAGTAGTAAAATGGCTAAATCCCAACGTTGTAATGTTTCTTCTTTCTTAGAGATTTTAGGTGTAGATTTAATAACTTGGTTTATAAAGTCATGCCTATCTTCTCCAAATACACTAACTAAACTTGCTTGTCGCTCTTGTGCTTCTAATAACATATTGACAATATCATTTCGAATGAGCTCCTGATGGTAGGGGCTAATGCTAGCACCTCGCAAATAGACAATCATATCTGTATAGGTTTGGTTATTAGAGTTATCAATTCTTCCTTCTAATAGCGTATTTTCTTTTTGTAATTTTTTCAGTTTATCCATGCTAGTTTCCTCTCCAATTTTTAGAGTAGTTTGTTTAATGCTTTACTAAGTGACTCCCAATTCTGTTTAAATTGGGCTAATTGCTCCACGCCTTCATTGGTTAACGTATAATATTTACGCTTAGGTCCTTGAGGGGAAGGCTTTTGTTGTCCTTTTATATATTTATTGCTTTGTAGCCTTAAGATAATGGGGTAGATTGTCCCTTCGGAAATTTCTCCAAAACCATAAGAATTTAATTTTTTTGAGATTTCATAAGCATAAGTCTCCTCTTGCTGTATGATTTTTAGGATAGCTCCTTCAAGTAATCCTTTTAGCATTTGCGATGGAATCATATTATATCCTTGTCTATATTGTAATACAAGTTACTGGTATAGCTACATTGTAATACAAAGTAGTTGAGATGTCAAATATAACTAAGTTACCGGTAGAAAATAAGAGTGATAGACGATGATTCTTCTAAAATAGGTTTGTTTATGTCCTTTAGTTTATGTTATAATAATGTGAAGAAACTTTAGGAGTGAGTATGAAAATAGATAAAAAAGAACTTTTAGCACTTATTGCTAGTATTATTTTATTAATTTTTGCTTCTGTTACGTTTTTCTTATTTAAAGATCATGGCACTACTCAAATGGATACTGTAGAAAGCAGTGTTAACCATGTCAGTGATTCTCAATTAACTGAGGCACAAGATATGTTAGATAAATTTGAGAAGAAACCTTCAGAAAAATTATTGAAGGATGTCGAACTTGCTTTAAATAAATTGTCCAATTCTTCTAAAAAAGAAGCTTTGCAAAAACGTTTTAAGAAAGCAAAAGATAAGTATCTTAAAGACGAAGCAGATAAGAAAGCTACCAAAGATGCTACAGATTTAGTAGAAATTCTAGAACAAGCCCCTTCAGAAGAAAATGTGTTAAAAGCTGAAGCAGCAGTCAATAAGTTAACTGTCAAAGAATCTAAAGAAGCTTTACAAAAACGTATTGATACTGTTAAGACACAATATGGTTTGATTGGGAATCAAACTCCCTCTAGTTCAGTAGCTGAAACTACAGAACAAGGGACAGCTAATCCTGCTAGTCAGGATACTTCTAGTTACGTTAATCAGAATGTAGCACCAACTTATGAGCAACCGCAAGCGAATAATACACCAGTTACTCCAGGGGTTAACAATACTGTTCCGACTCCAGGAACTGGTACTGTACCTGCTACTAATGGGACAGGTGTTGCTCAGTAAAATCCTGAAAGTCTAGTTTTACTAGACTTTTTTGCTATGCTTTTTAATTAGCCATTCTCATCAAAAACTATAAGAGAATTAGCAATTGATAGTTTTGAAGAAGGAAAAGAATTATGAGCAACAGCAATTAAAACCTTAAAAATACAACCAAGTGAAGTGGTTTATAACAAGTGTACAGTTCTTTCTTAGAATAAACCATGACTTGTCAAAAAATAGGTATATACCATTTACAAAAATACCTTAAAGCGTTATAATGAGAGTGAATGGGGGGAAGAAGATGACGAAGTACATCAAGGCTGACCGATTCTTTTATGCTGATCATGTAAAGGAAAACGGTTATTTAGAAATAAAAGATAATCACTTTGGTAAATGGATAGAAAATATTTCTGGACAAGAGGAGATTTTAGATTATTCAGGTTATCAAATAGCACCTGGTTTAGTTGATACACATATTCATGGTTTTGCTGGCGCTGATGTTATGGATTGTGATTCAGAAGGAATTTTGCGAATGAGTGCTGGCTTACTATCTACTGGAGTCACATCTTTCTTGCCGACAACCCTAACTTCAGATACAAAGCGACTAGAAGAGGCGTCTAAATCAGTTGCGGCAGTAGCGGGCAAAGAACAAGGAGCAAAAATTCAAGGCATCTATTTTGAGGGACCATATTTTACTGAGGAATATAAAGGAGCTCAAAATCCGATTTATATGAGAAATCCAAACTTGGAAGAGTTTGCTCAATGGCAGAAGGCTGCAAAAGGCTTGATTACAAAAATTGCTTTGGCACCAGAACGTGAGGGAGTTGAGGAATTTGTCTCAGCAATCACAAAGCAAGGTGTTACGGTAGCTTTAGGTCATTCTAATGGGACATATAAAGAAGCTAAAAAGGCAGTGAAGGCGGGTGCCTCAGTTTGGGTACATGCGTATAATGGTATGCGTGGTTTGACACACCGAGAACCAGGTATGGTTGGTGCGGTTTATAATTTACCTAATACCTATGCCGAACTCATTTGCGATGGTCATCACGTTGATCCTGTTGCTTGTGACATTTTAATGACACAAAAAGGCCATAATCATGTGGCATTAATAACAGATTGTATGGCAGCTGGAGGTGCCCCTGATGGAGATTATATGTTAGGGGAATTGCCCGTGGTTGTGTCTAATGGAACTGCGCGTTTGAAAGATGGAGGTAATTTAGCTGGTTCTATTCTTAAGCTCAAAGATGGATTAAAAAATGTTGTAGAATGGGGAATTGCTACTCCGGAAGAGGCAGTGCGTATGGCGAGTTATGTTCCGGCAGTGTCTGTAGGCATTGATAATGTCTGTGGACAGATAAAAGAAGGTTATGCAGCGGATTTTATTGTATTAGATAAACATCTAGATTTAGTTGCAACATACCTTGATGGGGAAAAACGTTGGCAATCTTGAAAGAACTAGTTTTTACTAGTTCTTTTTAATTTATTAATTTTTAATGAAATATAGTTTGACAATAAAACTATTTTTTCTTATAATGTTGTAATATAATACAAAACAATAGGAGTTTACAATGTCAATTATTATTGGGTTAATGGCCGCTATGTTTATTATTCGTTTAGCTTATTTAAAGCTATCTATAGCTAATGAAAAGGCCTTAAGAAAAAATGGTGCTAAAGAATATGGTGTAGGTGTTTCAAAAGCAATCACAGTTCTTCATATTATCATTTATTTTTCATCTGTAACTGAGGCTATTCTAACAAAAGCAAGTTTTAATTTTGTTAGCGTAATCGGGCTTAGCTTGATGATTTTTTCTGTGTTTATGTTACATACAGTAACACGTTTACTTGGTCGTATTTGGACAGTGAAATTAATGGTAGATAAAAATCATCAATTTGTAGATCACTGGTTATTTAGGGTTGTTAAGCATCCTAACTATTTCTTAAATATTGCTCCTGAACTTTTAGGTGTAACTTTATTGTGTCATGCTAAATACACAGCATTATTTGTCTTGCCAATTTATGCTTTTGTTATTTATTTAAGAATTCGTGAAGAAAACTTATTATTAAAAACGATCATTATTCCAAATGGAATCAAAAAGTCTAGGGTATATTAAGAATAAGATAAATAGTAGACATAAAAGTCATTTTTTGTTATACTGTCTCAGTAAGAAGAGGTGTTCATCAGCTGTTTTTTTAGCGAGCTCAAGGTAGTGAAAGTTGGGTAGAATAGGATGAATATTGGCACTTTTTAGTGAGTAAAAGTACAATCAAAAATGAAGTAATAAATTAGGGTGGAACCGCGTCTTTGACGCCCCTGTGCTGTTGGGCATAGGTGGTGTAGGACGTGGTTTTTATCATTTGTCCGTTTTAAGTCAATTGTTGTCACCTTCCCAACAGCTGTAATAAAGTGTGAAAGAAGGAAAATGATGTCTAAGAAATTAACTTTTCAAGAAATTATTCTAACTTTACAACAGTTTTGGAATGACCAAGGCTGTATGTTAATGCAAGCTTATGATAATGAGAAAGGAGCAGGGACAATGAGCCCTTATACTTTCTTACGTGCTATAGGCCCTGAGCCTTGGAATGCTGCATACGTTGAACCATCACGTCGTCCAGCTGACGGCCGCTATGGCGAAAATCCAAACCGTCTTTACCAACATCATCAATTTCAAGTGGTAATGAAGCCTTCGCCGTCAAATATTCAAGAACTTTATTTGAAGTCTTTGGAATTACTAGGTATCAATCCACTTGAGCATGATATCCGTTTTGTTGAAGATAACTGGGAAAATCCATCTACAGGTTCAGCTGGATTAGGTTGGGAAGTTTGGCTTGATGGAATGGAAATAACACAATTTACTTATTTCCAACAAGTAGGTGGACTTCAAACAGGTCCTGTAACTTCTGAAGTTACTTATGGACTAGAGCGTTTAGCCTCTTATATTCAAGAGGTAGATTCTGTTTATGATATTGAGTGGGCACCAGGTGTTAAATATGGTGAAATCTTTACTCAGCCAGAGTATGAGCATTCAAAATATTCATTTGAGATATCAGACCAAGTAATGTTACTTGAAAACTTTGAGAAATTTGAAAGAGAAGCAAAACGTGCTTTAGAAGAAGGACTTGTTCATCCAGCTTATGACTACGTCCTTAAATGTTCACACACCTTTAATTTATTAGATGCACGTGGAGCAGTATCTGTTACTGAGCGTGCAGGCTATATTGCACGTATCCGGAATTTAGCACGTGTTGTTGCTAAAACCTTTGTTGCCGAACGTAAAAAACTTGGTTTCCCACTTTTGGATGAGGAAACTCGTATCAAATTACTTGCTGAGGAAGACTAATGAACACACTCATTGTTTATAGTCATCCTGATTTTTCGAATCCGTACTCATTTACAACTATTCTACAAGAAAAGTTTATTGAACTTTATAATGAGCATTTTCCTAACCATCAGTTATCTATTTTAAATTTATATGATTGTGTTTTGCCAGAAATTACGAAAGAAGTACTACTTTCGATTTGGTCTAAACAAAGAAAGGGTTTGGAATTAACAGCCGATGAGATTGTTCAAGCTAAAATCTCTAAAGATTTACTTGAACAGTTTAAGTCACATCACCGTATTGTCTTTGTTTCTCCAATGCACAATTACAATGTGACTGCTAGAGCAAAAACTTATATTGATAATATTTTTATTGCAGGTGAGACTTTCAAGTACACTGAAAATGGTTCAGTCGGATTAATGACAGATGACTATCGTCTGCTTATGTTAGAATCTGCGGGTTCTATTTATTCTAAAGGACAGTATAGTCCATATGAATTTCCTGTTCATTATTTAAAAGCTATCTTTAAAGATTTTATGGCTTTTGATGATTTCTGTGTTGTTCGTGCAGAAGGTACCGATATTTTAGATAGGCAAGTTGTTCTTGATAAGATGAATCAGGATTTAAGAGAAGCATTTGAAGCGTTTTACAGTAAGGAGTAGGAAATGACTAAAGATTTATTATTGGAGCTTGGCCTTGAAGAGTTGCCAGCTTATGTTGTGACACCGAGTGAGAAGCAATTGGGCCAAAAAATGGTCAAGTTTTTAGAGGATCATCGTTTATCATTTGAAACTGTTCAAACTTTTTCAACTCCACGTCGTTTGGCTGTTCGTGTGAAAGGATTGGCAGACCAGCAGACAGATTTAACAGAAGATTTCAAGGGTCCTTCTAAGAAAATTGCTTTGGATGCAGAAGGGAATTTTTCTAAAGCAGCCCAAGGTTTTGTTCGCGGAAAAGGTTTAAGTGTTGATGATATCGAATTTCGTGAAGTTAAGGGAGAAGAATATGTTTATGTCACTAAGCATGAAACTGGAAAAAGTGCGATTGATGTTTTAGCGAGTGTGACAGAGGTATTAACAGAATTGACTTTCCCAGTGAACATGCATTGGGCAAATAATAGTTTTGAATATATTCGTCCAGTTCACACTTTAGTGGTATTATTAGATGATCAAGCCTTAGAGCTAGACTTCCTTGATATTCATTCAGGGCGTATTAGTCGAGGACACCGTTTCTTGGGTTCTGACACTGAAATTTCATCTGCCAGTTCGTATGAAGATGACTTGCGACAACAATTTGTTATTGCTGATGCAAAAGAACGCCAGCAAATGATTGTTAATCAAATTCATGCTATCGAAGAAAGGAAAAATATTTCAGTTGAAATTGACGAAGATTTACTAAATGAAGTGCTTAATTTAGTTGAGTATCCGACAGCATTCTTGGGTTCTTTTGACGAGAAATACCTTGATGTACCTGAAGAAGTTTTAGTCACTTCAATGAAAAATCATCAACGCTATTTTGTTGTTCGCGACAGGGATGGAAAATTGTTACCAAACTTTATTTCTGTGCGTAATGGAAATGCTGAGCATATCGAAAATGTTATAAAAGGTAATGAAAAAGTTTTAGTGGCTCGTCTTGAAGATGGTGAATTCTTCTGGCAAGAAGATCAGAAACTTAATATTGCAGATTTAGTTGAGAAATTAAAACAAGTAACTTTCCATGAAAAAATTGGTTCACTTTATGAACATATGGATCGTGTAAAAGTTATTTCACAATATTTGGCTGAGAAGGCAGATCTTTCTGATGAAGAAAAATTAGCTGTGCTTCGAGCTGCAAGTATTTATAAATTTGACCTCTTAACTGGAATGGTTGATGAGTTTGATGAATTACAAGGTATTATGGGTGAGAAATATGCCTTACTTGCAGGGGAACAGCCCGCAGTAGCAGCAGCGATACGTGAACATTATATGCCGACATCTGCAGATGGAGAGCTTCCAGAAACCAGAGTTGGTGCAATTCTAGCTTTAGCTGATAAATTTGACACCTTACTTTCATTCTTCTCAGTTGGTTTGATTCCAAGTGGTTCAAATGATCCATATGCTCTTCGTCGAGCTACTCAGGGGATTGTCCGTATTTTGGAAGCTTTTGGTTGGGATATCCCACTTGATGAATTAGTAACTAACCTTTATGGTCTATCGTTTGCTAGTTTAGATTATGCTAATCAAAAAGAGGTCATGGCCTTTATTTCAGCTCGTATTGAAAAGATGATTGGCTCTAAGGTCCCTAAAGATATTCGAGAAGCCGTTTTAGAATCAGACACTTATATTGTTAGCCTTATTCTAGAAGCTAGTCAAGCATTGGTGCAAAAGAGCAAGGATGCTCAATATAAAGTTTCCGTTGAAAGTTTGTCACGTGCATTTAATTTAGCTGAAAAAGTTACTCATTCTGTATTGGTGGACTCTTCATTGTTTGAAAATAATCAAGAGAAGGCGCTATATCAAGCTATTTTGTCACTTGAACTGACTGAGGATATGCATGACAACTTAGATAAGCTTTTCGCACTTAGTCCAATTATTAATGATTTCTTTGATAATACAATGGTAATGACAGATGATGAAAAAATGAAACAAAATCGTCTGGCTTTACTCAATAGCCTTGTTGCAAAGGCAAGAACAGTCGCTGCTTTTAACTTATTAAACACAAAATAAGGAGGCATTTTATGGATCCTAAAAAAATTGCTCGTATTAACGAGCTTTCAAAAAGGAAAAAAACAGTTGGATTGACCGGAGAAGAGAAGGTTGAACAAGCAAAGCTCCGTGAAGAGTATATTGAAGGTTTCCGCCGATCAGTCCGTCACCACGTTGAAGGAATTAAATTAGTGGATGATGAGGGCAATGATGTTACCCCGGAAAAACTTCGTCAAGTCCAGAGAGAAAAAGGACTACATGGTCGTAGTTTGGATGATCCAAATTCTTAATGGTGAGACAATTTTAGATTAAAGTCAACACTTGGGTGGGGCAAAAGATAATCTTTGTCTCGCCTTTTTTATTAGGAAGGAAAAAATAATGATTGAATTACTATTAGCATTACTGTTATGGAATATTTTAGTATTTGCAACCTATGCTATTGATAAAAGGCGTGCAATTAGAGGGGCATGGCGTATTAGTGAGAAAACATTGATGATAGAGAGTTTATTATTAGGGGGATTTGGTGCATTCCTAGGTGGAGAAGTTTTTCGTCATAAAACGACTAAATGGTATTTCAGACTAGTTTGGTATATCGGAATGATTATTGATTTAGCTATTATTTGGCTAATTTGGTGTTATTGATGATATCTTATCAAAAATTTTAGGAGCATATTAAATTTTTGATAGTGCAGGATAGACTGATTTAGGTATAATAGAATTACAAAAAGAAAACGCTTACTTTCAAGGAGGAAGTTTATGTCTTCAGAAGAAAAATACATTATGGCGATTGACCAGGGAACAACAAGCTCTCGAGCAATTATTTTTAATAAAAAAGGTGAAAAAATTGCGAGTAGCCAAAAAGAATTTCCCCAAATTTTTCCTCAAGCAGGCTGGGTAGAGCATAATGCTAATCAGATTTGGAATTCTGTTCAATCTGTCATTGCTGGAGCTTTTATTGAATCAAGCATCAAACCTGGACAGATAGAGGCTATTGGGATTACCAATCAACGTGAAACAACTGTTGTTTGGGATAAAAAAACAGGTCTTCCAATTTATAATGCTATTGTATGGCAATCGCGACAAACAGCCCCGATTGCTGATCAATTGAAGCAAGAAGGTCATACTAACATGATTCATGAAAAAACTGGTCTTGTCATTGATGCTTACTTCTCAGCAACAAAAGTTCGTTGGATTTTAGACCACGTTCCTGGAGCACAGGAACGTGCTGAAAAAGGAGAGTTGCTTTTTGGAACAATTGATACTTGGTTAGTTTGGAAGTTAACTGATGGTCTCGTCCATGTTACAGACTATTCAAATGCTGCTCGTACGATGCTTTATAATATTAAAGAACTTAAATGGGATGATGAAATTTTAGAGTTACTAAATATTCCTAAAGCAATGTTACCAGAAGTAAAATCTAATTCTGAAGTTTATGGGAAAACTACTCCATTCCATTTTTACGGTGGAGAGGTGCCAATTTCTGGTATGGCTGGTGACCAACAGGCAGCATTATTTGGACAGTTGGCCTTTGAACCTGGTATGGTAAAAAACACTTATGGTACAGGTTCCTTCATTATCATGAATACGGGCGAAGAGATGCAACTGTCTCAAAATAATCTATTAACAACGATTGGTTACGGCATTAATGGTAAGGTTCATTATGCACTTGAAGGATCAATCTTCATTGCAGGAAGCGCTATTCAATGGTTACGTGATGGTCTTAGAATGATTGAAACGTCAAGTGAGTCAGAAGGCCTTGCTCAATCATCAACAAGTGACGATGAGGTTTATGTGGTTCCAGCTTTTACAGGTTTGGGTGCACCGTATTGGGATTCAAATGCTAGAGGGTCAGTATTTGGATTAACTCGTGGGACAAGTAAAGAAGATTTTGTTAAAGCTACACTTCAGTCAATTGCTTATCAAGTACGAGACGTTATTGACACTATGCAAGTTGATTCAGGAATTGATATCCAACAACTTCGTGTAGATGGTGGAGCTGCAATGAATAATTTATTAATGCAATTCCAAGCGGATATTTTAGGGATTGATATTGCTCGTGCGAAGAACCTTGAAACTACTGCCTTGGGTGCAGCTTTCTTAGCCGGACTTTCAGTTGGCTATTGGGAAAGTATGGATGAACTAAAAGAACTGAACGCAACAGGACAACTTTTCCAAGCAACAATGAATGAGTCTCGAAAAGAAAAACTGTATAAAGGGTGGAGAAAAGCTGTCAAAGCGACACAAGTATTTGCTCAAGAGGATTAAGGGGGTGTAGAGATGGAATTTTCACGAGAAACACGACGTTTAGCCTTACAAAGAATGCAAGATCGTACTCTGGATTTACTTATCATAGGTGGGGGTATCACAGGCGCTGGTGTCGCTTTACAAGCAGCAGCTAGTGGATTAGATACTGGACTTATTGAAATGCAAGATTTTGCAGAAGGGACAAGTAGTCGCTCAACAAAATTGGTCCATGGTGGTCTTCGTTACTTGAAGCAATTTGATGTAGAAGTTGTTTCTGATACAGTATCAGAGCGTGCAGTCGTGCAGCAAATTGCACCACACATTCCTAAGCCAGATCCAATGCTTTTACCGGTTTACGATGAGCCGGGTTCTACTTTTAGTATGTTTCGCCTTAAAGTGGCTATGGATTTATATGATTTATTAGCAGGTGTGACAAACACACCCGCAGCCAATAAAGTTTTAAGCGCAGAAGATGTTCTTAAGCGTGAGCCTGATTTACAAAAAGAAGGTTTGCTAGGCGGAGGGGTCTATTTAGATTTCCGTAATAACGATGCACGCCTAGTGATTGAAAATATTAAACGCGCTAATAGGGATGGAGCTTATATTGCCAGTCATGTCAAAGCTGAGGACTTCTTATTTGATGACAACAATCAAATTATAGGAGTACGTGCGCGTGATTTGTTGACTGACCAAGTTATCGATATAAAAGCTAGGCTTGTTATTAATACAACTGGACCTTGGAGTGACACCGTTCGCAACTTCTCCAATGAAGGTAAACAAATTCATCAATTACGTCCAACTAAGGGAGTTCACTTAGTTGTAGATCGCCAAAAATTAAATATTTCTCAACCTGTTTATGTTGATACAGGCCTGAATGATGGTCGCATGATTTTTGTTTTGCCACGTGAAGATAAGACTTATTTTGGAACTACAGATACTGATTACCATGGAGACTTAGAACATCCTACGGTAACTAAAGAAGATGTTGACTACCTCCTTAATATTGTAAACAAACGCTTCCCAGAAGCAGAGCTTACTATTGATGATATTGAGAGTTCATGGGCAGGTTTGCGTCCACTACTATCAGGGAATAGTGCCTCTGACTATAATGGAGGAAATAGTGGAAAACTAAGCGATGAAAGTTTTGAAGAATTAATTGATTCCGTTAAAGATTATATTGCACATAAAAATCATCGTGAGGATGTTGAAAAAGCTATTTCTCATGTAGAATCTAGTACTTCTGAAAAAGAATTGGACCCATCAGCTGTTTCTCGAGGATCAAGTTTTGAGCGTGATGATAATGGCCTATTAACACTTGCTGGTGGTAAAATTACTGATTATCGAAAAATGGCAGAAGGTGCCATGGAAACTATTATTAACATTTTGGATAAAGAATATAATCGCAAGTTTAAACTAATCAATTCTAAAACCTATCCTGTTTCAGGAGGAGAGATTAACCCATCTAATGTTGATTCTGAAATTGAAGCTTATGCTCAATTGGGCACACTAAGTGGTTTAAGTATTGAGGATGCACGTTATATTGCTAACCTTTATGGGTCAAATGCACCAAAATTATTTGCATTGACACGCCAAATTACAGAAGCAGAAGGTCTGAGCTTGGTAGAAACGTTGTCACTTCACTATGCTATGGATTATGAAATGGCGCTTAGCCCAACGGATTTCTTCTTAAGACGTACGAACCATATGCTTTTCATGAGAGATAATTTAGATTCTTTGATTCAGCCTGTTATTGATGAGATGGCTAAACATTATCAATGGTCTGATCAAGACAAAACTTTCTATGAAGAAGAATTACATGAGACTCTAAAAGACAATGACTTGGCAGCTTTGAAGGATAATTGAAGGAGATAATAATGGATATTTTTGGAGAATTCTTAGGAACAGCTCTCTTAGTCTTACTTGGTAATGGTGTTGTAGCAGGTGTTGTTTTGCCTAAAACGAAGAATCATAATTCTGGATGGATTGTTATCACATTTGGATGGGGACTTGCTGTAGCTATTGCAGCGTTGGTATCTGGCAATATTAGCCCTGCCCACTTGAATCCAGCTGTGTCATTAGCTTTTGCGATCAAAGGTGATTTAGCTTGGGGAACAGCTATTCTTTATATGATTGCACAGATTATTGGTGCAATGCTAGGTTCACTTCTTGTTTATTTGCAATTTAGACCCCATTATGAGGCTGCAGAAAATAGAGCAGACATCCTTGGAACTTTTGCAACTGGTCCGGCTTTGAAGGATAATTTTTCCAATTTTTTAAGTGAAGTATTGGGAACACTTGTTCTTGTACTTACTATTTTTGCCATCGGAAAATACAATATGCCTCCAGGAGTTGGTACGATGAGTGTTGGTATGTTAGTGGTTGGGATTGGTCTATCGCTCGGTGGAACAACAGGTTATGCTATTAATCCTGCACGTGATTTTGGTCCTCGTTTATTGCATGCCTTGTTACCGATGAAGAACAAAGGTGATTCTGATTGGACTTATTCATGGATTCCGATAGTAGGACCTATGGTAGGAGCTATTTTAGCAGCCTTACTATTTGCTATGATGTAAGAGATTTTTGATGCTGAGACCGACTTTATGGTCTCAGTTTTTTGTTACCGTTTTCAAAAATAACTTCTTTTGTTATAATAAGTAATTATGACAGAAAAATATGTAAATAAAGTAATTGTCATTTTAGGAGCTTCTTTTGCTGGTATGACTTGTGCGCAGAAATTACGCCAATTAAATCCTAATTGGGATATCGTTTTGATTGATAAAGAAATTCATCCAGATTATGTTCCAAATGGCTTAAATTGGTATTATCGTCACGAAATTAGTGGTTTAAATCAGGCCATGTGGCAGACAGAAGAAGAGCAACGGTTGCAGAATATACGCTGTCTATTTGGTCTAAAAGTTGAGAAAATTAATAAAGAAGATAGGGAATTAATGTTATCAGATGGTTCTTCTGTCTATTATGATCAATTGATTTGTGCCATGGGCTCCCAAGCAGAATCAACTTATATTGATGGGGCTGATGCGCAAGGTGTTTTAACAACAAAAACTTATGCAACTAGTCAAAATGCTAAGCAGGTATTAGATAAAAGTCATAAGGTAGCAGTTGTTGGGGCAGGTATCATCGGTTTAGATATTGCTTATAGTTTACATGAATCAGGGAAGGCGGTCACTTTGTTAGAAGCTCAAGAAAGACCAGACTTCAGGCATACAGATCCTGATATGTCCCTTCCTTTACTTGATGCGATGGCTGAATCAAAACTACATTTTTTCCAAAATCAAAAGGTTGAGAAAATTACTGTAACCCGAGAAGAAAAACTTTGTTTGCGAACGCTAACAGGAGACACCTTTACAGTTGATGCTGTCATATTAGCTGTTAATTTTCGTCCGGATAGTCGTCTTTTAACTGGGTTGGTTGATTTAAGTGTTGATAATAGTGTTGTTGTAAATGATTATTTCCAAACGAGTGACCCTAATATCTATGCTATTGGCGATTTGATTTGGTCGTATTTTAAAGGTCTTAATAGTGCTTATTATATGCCCTTAATTAACCAAGCAATCCGTTCGGCACAAATGTTGGCATACCATTTATCGGGACATGCTGTTCCAAAATTAAAAATAACACGCGCTACAGGATCTAAACACTTTGGCTATTATAGAGCTAACATTGGATTAACTGAATTGGAAGCTGGTTTTTACGAGGATACCGTTAGTGTTACTTATTTCCCTAAAGAACAGTATGATTTAAGGATAAAATTGATTGCTAACCAAAAAACGGGCCATTTATTGGGGGCTCAATTAATCTCAAAGGAAAATTGTTTGGCTACTGCCAATCAGCTTGTTCAAGCTATATCGTGTGATATGACAGATTTTGATCTGGCTTTTCAAGATTTCATTTATACAGCTAGAGAATCTGAGATGGCTTATATGTTGCATCAAGCAGCTATCAACCTTTATGAAAAGAGGATTGGGCTATGCGAATAGAAGCTCTAATGGAAAAAGAAAGGCGTGTTCAATATCGGCTACTTTCTTTTTTAAGAGGCTCTCCTCAGGCAATAGCACTGAAGTTAGCTTTATTAGAAACTGGTTTAAGTCGAGCAACTTTGCTTAAATATATCAATAATCTTAATAGCTACTTTGAACAAGAAAAAGTTAATTGTCGAATCGTTTATTATAAGGATAAGTTATTTTTAGAAGAGGATTATAACTTATCCAATCAAGAAGTGTTGAAAGCTCTGATGAAAGATAGTATTAAATACACTATCTTAATATCTTTATTTAATCAGCGTCAGTTCACAATCGTTGGTCTTTCTCAAGAATTGATGGTTAGTGAGGCTACTTTAAATCGTCATCTTGCTCATCTCAATGAATTGTTAGCGGAATTTGATATTGCTATTTCACAAGGAAAACAGATTGGTGATGAATTGCAATGGCGTTATTTTTATTATGAATTATTCAAGCAACTATGGTCTTATGACAAGTGCCAAAATATGATAAAGAAATTAGACTTAGACTCATTAATTCTATTAATAGAGCGCTTGGCTCAACATACTTTAACTCGAGAAGCTCATCAAAATCTGGGACTTTGGTTTAGTATTTGTCATCATCGTCTCCTTGCTATGGAAAAAATATCTGATAATCTCAAGCCTATTGTGAAACATTATCAATGTAATGCTTTTTATAAACGGTTAGACGCAGCCTTAGTTTTGTATATGAGTCGTTTTGCTCTTGAGTATAGGGAAGGAGAAGTTCTGGCAACTTTTGCTTTTCTACATTCACAAAATATTTTACCAATCAATACAATGGAATACATCATGGGATTTGGAGGCCCGATTATTGATTGTGTAACCGAAACAATCATCTACTTTAAAAAGGAGAGTATTTTAGCTGACGAGACATCAGATCAGGTTATTTACCAACTTGGTCAGTTATATAGCCATTATTATTTCTTTAAAGGTCATATTTTAGTTGAACAACCTGATTTAGAACAAACGTATCGACTTATTGATCATAATATGAGGGATAAGTTGCATCATATTTCAAAGAAGATTATTGCAAATGTTAATCGAATTAGACCTTTAACAGAAGATGGTTGTTCTTTGCTGACTTTACATTTGTTGGAATTGCTTATTTTCTCGAAAAATAGTCAAAAAATGCCCTTTAGGATTGGTCTAGATATGACAGGTAATGCTGTGGAACAGTCATTGTTGGAATATCGCATTCGACAACATTTCTCTGGTAATAATTCTATTCAAGTCGAACCTTATGACGAAGGAAAGGGATTTGATATGGTTATTTATCAGAGTCACTCAAGACCTTATAAAGCCAAACTAACCTATTGCCTTAATAAAGGTGCTTCAGAGCGAGAACTACAGGAAATAGATTCACTTATTTATGACAATTAATCCCATTACTTAATTGAATGGTTTTAATCCCTCCAGAAATTGTTAAAACGTTTACGTATTTTATGTTATAATATCAAAGACGAACAATTTTAAATTTAGTTGTTAAAAACAGAAAGGTTTTATCATGACATTTGACACCATTGATCAATTAGCGGTTAATACAGTCCGCACGCTTTCTATTGATGCTATCCAAGCAGCAAATTCTGGGCACCCAGGTCTTCCTATGGGAGCTGCGCCTATGGCTTATGTGCTTTGGAATAAATTCTTAAATGTAAACCCAAAAACAAGTCGCAATTGGACAAACCGTGACCGTTTTGTGCTATCAGCTGGGCATGGTTCAGCTCTTCTTTATAGCCTACTTCATTTAGCTGGCTATGATTTATCAATTGATGATTTAAAACAATTTCGCCAATGGGGATCAAAAACACCTGGACATCCAGAAGTTAACCATACTGATGGTGTAGAAGCAACAACTGGACCTTTAGGGCAAGGTATTGCTAATGCTGTTGGTATGGCAATGGCTGAAGCTCATTTGGCTGCTAAATTTAATAAACCAGGCTTTGATTTAGTTGATCATTACACTTATACACTTCATGGTGATGGTTGTTTGATGGAGGGTGTTAGCCAAGAAGCTGCCAGTCTTGCTGGACACTTAAAACTTGGTAAATTGGTCCTTCTTTATGATTCAAATGATATCTCACTTGATGGTCCAACATCTCAATCATTTACAGAAGATGTTAAAGGACGTTTTGAATCATATGGTTGGCAACATATCTTAGTTAAAGATGGTAATGATTTAGAAGCGATTGCTGCAGCAATTGAAGCTGCTAAAGCTGAAACTGATAAACCAACCATTATTGAAGTTAAAACTATTATTGGATTTGGCGCAGAGAAACAGGGAACATCTTCAGTTCATGGAGCGCCACTTGGTGCAGAAGGTATTACTTTTGCCAAGAAGGCTTATGGATGGGAATATCCAGACTTTACTGTTCCTGCTGAAGTTGCAGATCGATTTGCCTCAGATCTTCAAGCGCGTGGTGCGAAGGCAGAAGAGGCATGGAATGATCTTTTTGCTAAATATGAAGTTGAGTATCCAGAATTAGCAACTGAATACAAAGAAGCTTTTGCTGGCCAAGCTGAGACAGTTGAACTGAAAGCTCATGACCTAGGTTCATCAGTGGCTAGTCGTGTTTCAAGCCAACAAGCTATTCAACAATTATCGACTCAATTACCGAACCTCTGGGGAGGGTCAGCAGACCTCTCAGCTTCTAATAACACAATGGTAGCAGCAGAAACAGATTTCCAAGCAAGTAACTACGCTGGGCGTAATATTTGGTTTGGTGTACGTGAATTTGCAATGGCTGCTGCAATGAATGGAATTGCGCTTCACGGTGGGACTCGTGTTTATGGGGGTACGTTCTTTGTCTTCTCAAACTACTTGTTACCAGCAGTACGTATGGCTGCACTTCAAAACTTGCCAACTGTCTATGTTATGACACATGATTCTATTGCTGTTGGAGAAGATGGGCCAACTCATGAGCCAATAGAACAATTAGCATCAGTGCGCTCAATGCCTAATTTGAACGTTATCCGTCCCGCAGACGGTAATGAAACAAACGCTGCATGGCAACGAGCTGTATCAGAGACAGATCGACCAACGATGCTTGTTTTAACACGTCAAAACTTACCAGTTCTTGAAGGAACATCAGAATTAGCCCAAGAAGGGGTTAATAAAGGTGCTTATATTTTATCAGAAGCTAAAGGTGAACTTGATGGTATCATCATTGCAACAGGTTCAGAAGTTAAATTAGCTTTAGATACTCAAGACAAACTTGAGTCAGAGGGCATCCATGTTCGCGTCGTATCTATGCCAGCACAAAACATTTTTGATGAACAAGAGGCTTCATATCAAGAGCAAGTGCTTCCATCAGCTGTTACAAAACGTCTTGCTATTGAGGCAGGATCAAGCTTCGGTTGGGGTAAATATGTTGGTTTAAATGGGCTAACACTTACTATTGATACTTGGGGAGCATCAGCACCAGGTAACAGAATTTTCGAAGAGTATGGCTTTACAGTTGAGAATGCTGTATCGCTATATAAAGAACTTTAAGAGCATGAAGAAGTTGGGAAAGATACCTCAACTTCTTTTTTGTAAGATATAGGATGGATTTGAGAATAGTTTTGATAGACTGATAAGTGATGGAAAGCACTCTTTTTTGAAAACGTTTGACAAACATTCCATAGCGCAGTATAATTGATAAAACTATTGTATATATAAAATAATACAACTATTATTAATTATCTTTTTAGAAAGGTTTGTTTATGAAGAAGGAGTGTCGTGATTTTTATCGGCAGATACAGCATACTTACAATGATATATCTGTCCGTGAAGATGCAGTGCTATCATCAATACTATTATCAGCATCGAATGGTTTGATAAAAACTAGCGATGTACCTCGTGTTGCTTATGAGTTAACTCAGCAATTGGAAAATAATGAGATAGAAAAATCTTTCGAGTCATTAGCTACAGTTAAGGAATTGAAAAAATCTGCTAAAAAATTGTCTGAGAGATATGAGCAAAATAAGGTAACAACGGGATTGCTTTCTAAAGTATTTGGAAATCATTAGGAGATAAAAGGAGATTTTTATGATTAAGTTTGAACATGTTTCGAAAGTATACGGAGAAAAAGAAGCTCTCAGTGATTTAACCCTCTCTGTTAAAGA
Organism: Streptococcus sp. FDAARGOS_522; assembly: GCF_003812445.1. Classification (NCBI taxonomy): domain Bacteria; kingdom Bacillati; phylum Bacillota; class Bacilli; order Lactobacillales; family Streptococcaceae; genus Streptococcus; species Streptococcus sp. FDAARGOS_522. The sequence continues at coordinate 1,248,846 of NZ_CP033808.1, read as the reverse complement.
TGGTGAGATTTTTGGATTAATAGGTCACAATGGAGCAGGAAAAACAACGACAATTAGTATTCTAACATCTATTATTGATGCAACTTATGGCCAAGTCTATATTGATGACCTACTTTTGACAGAACATCGTGACCAAATTAAGAAAAAAATAGGTTATGTACCGGACTCGCCAGATATTTTCTTAAATTTAACCGCAGAGGAATACTGGTACTTTTTAGCTAAAATTTATGACGTTGCCCCAGAAGATATTGAAGCACGTATCACAAAATTGGTAGACATATTTGAACTAGAGGAGCAACGCTATAATCCTATTGAAAGTTTTTCACATGGTATGCGTCAAAAAGTCATTGTTATAGGTGCCCTTCTTCCAAATCCTGACATTTGGATTCTAGATGAGCCGTTAACTGGTTTAGACCCTCAAGCTTCTTTTGATTTGAAAGAAATGATGAAAGAACATGCTAAAAATGGAAAAACAGTTATTTTTTCAACACATGTCTTAGCAGTTGCAGAACAGTTATGCGACAGAATAGGTATTTTGAAACAAGGGAAATTAATCTTTGTCGGTAGCTTAGGTGAGTTAAAAATGAAATATCTAGATAAAGATTTGGAAACTATCTATTTGGAATTAGCAGGACGTCAAGCTAGTAGGGAGGGATAAAGTATGAATTGGTCACGTATCTGGGAACTCGTAAAAATTAATATCCTTTATTCAAACCCTCAGACTCTATCGGCACTAAGAAAAAAGCAAGAAAAACATCCTAAAAAAGAATTTTCAGCTTATAAATCCATGTTTAGAAATCAGTTATTTCAGATTTTGCTCTTTTCAATAATTTATGTATTTCTCTTTGTATCACTTGATTTTAAAGAATATCCGGGCTACTTCACGTTCTACATTGGTATCTTTACACTAGTATCCATTATCTACTCTTTTATTGCGATGTACAGTGTTTTCTATGAGAGTGACGATGTTAAACAATATGCTTATTTGCCTATTAAATCTGAAGAGCTCTATGTTGCTAAAATTTTTGCAACATTTGGGATGTCTGTAACTTTTCTAATGCCAATCCTAACCTTAATGATTGTGGCTTATTGGCGTATAATAGGTGGCCCACTTGCGGTCCTCCTAGCAATCATAAATTTTGCTATTTTATTTTTATCGGTAACGGTGATTTCATTGTATATTAATAGTTTAATAGGCCGTGCCATTATTCGAAGTGCTAATCGGAAACTTATTTCTACTATATTAATTTCACTAGCTACATTTGGAGCAATAGTTCCCTTATTATTTGTGAATATGACGAGTCAAAAGATGGTACAAGGGAAATTACAAGATATCGCTCCAATCCCTTATGTCAGAGGTTATTATGATATTGTTACAGCGCCATTTAGTATGGAGAGTCTCCTCAACTATTATCTCCCGCTCTTAATCATTTTATTCTTGATAGGTGCTATTTATAAATGGGTTATGCCACGCTACTATCAGGAGTTGTTGTATGGACAGGTCAAGCAGAGAAAAGTCCATCGTCAAATCGATTTTAGTAAACGTGAGTCAATTAATAAAACTCTTGTTAAACACCATTTATCAAGTTTACAAAATGCGACATTATTGACAAATACATTTTTAATGCCACTATTATATCTAGCAATGTTCATTGTTCCAATTTTGAATAATGGTAAAGAGATTGGTCGATTTTTTAATGAAAATTATTTTGGGATAGCTTTTCTAGCAGGAATATTAATAGGTAGTTTATGTGTGATGCCAGCTAGCATTGTAGGGGTAGGTATTTCTTTAGAAAAAAGTAATTTCTACTTTATAAAAAGTTTGCCTATATCATTTTCGTATTTCTTGAAGCATAAATTTGTAACTTTGATAACCTTACAACTTGCAGTTCCTACTTTTATTTATTTCTTGGTAGGATTCTTTCTACTTAAACTATCAATCCTCGTTTTATTGAGCTTCATTTTAGGTCTAGTCTTCATGGGACTTATCGAAGGCCAGTTTATTTATAGACGTGACTATAAACATTTGTTCTTGAATTGGCAAGAGGTTACGCAACTATTTAATAGAGGGTTAGGCCAATGGCTGTTAGTTGGTTCATTGTTTGGAATGATGATAATAGGTAGTTTTCTTATTGGAATAAGTATTTTTTGGTCAATGGTATGGAATACTGTAGCTGTCAATATCATAATCCTTATCATTGGGTTGCTCATATTATCAATTTGCCAATACTTACTGCTAAAAAATTTTTGGAAGAAGCTTGTTTAGTAAAAAGGTTTTAGAAAAATCATACAGTAAGAATAATGCTTAATAACTGAGATAGTTATAGCGGATAAAATAAAGGCTTGTTGTGGACTTTACGGTTGGAAGGCAGCCACTGTAATCCTTTGTTTAATAACGCTAGTTTTAGCTCTAAAATATTTGATTTTTATTGCTATCTATTATATCTTATCAGACAAAGAGACTAGGGATAACCTAGTCTCTTTGTCTGATGCTAACTTGTTTTTCGTAATATTGTGCTAGAATGAATGTCAATATAGCAGTTGTGCTTACAGTAATGATAACTGCAATAAGCATGGTAATAAAAAGATGTGTTGAAGTATGACTGATATAAAGAAACAGACCTGGTAGACCAGAAGAGCCTACAGCGAAGCGGTGAGCGTTCATTATACCGGCATAGAGTCCTCCAAGACCACCACCAATAAGTGAGGCTATTAGAGGATAACGTTTCGGAAGGTTGACACCATATAAGATAGGTTCGGTGATTCCCATATAAGCTGTTATGGCAGCAGGTCCAGCAATTTCTTTAAGTTTTTTTTCTTTTGTTATAAGAGTCACCACTGTACCTGCAGTTGCTTGTGCGATATTTGAGCAGAGCATGCCTGGTCCAAAAATAGAATCAACCCCTAATTTCGCTAGTTGTGTGATTCCTAATGCAGCAATTCCACTATGAACACCAAACATGATTAGGATAGGAGCAAATGCTCCTACTAGAAAAGCAGGTGCCCAACTGGCGTATTTGGATAAAAAAGTAAAAATAACAGCTAAATATTGGCCAGCGATAGTACCCATTGGTCCCAATATAGAGAACGACAAAATTCCCATGCTGAGAAATATTAACATAGGAACAAGCACTAAACGCAGTGATTTAGGAATAATTTGCTTTAAATATTTTTCTATATAAGCCTGAACACAAATAATTAGAATAATGGGAATGACACTTGATGCATAGTTAGTAAGTGTGAATGGGATCGTATGGAATAAGGATACTGGTTTACCAGAAGCTACTAAATTAGCCCAATTAGGGTGAAGGAGCATGACAACAGTTCCCAAAGCTAAAATAGGATTAGCTTTCAATTTTTGAGCAGCTGTGATGGCGATTAAGATAGGTAAAAAATAGAAAACACCATCTGCAAAAAGATTTAGTAATATATATGTTTGAGATGACGGTGTCAAGATTTTGAATACTAGTAATAAAGCTAGCAATGCCTTAATCATACCAGCGCCTGATAAAGCAGGTAAAATCGGTTGGAAAGTCCCAGAAACAAAATCAATAATTCGACTAACTGCTTTGGCTTTTTTGGTTTGTTCTATTTTAGTCGTTGAGTTAGTTTCAATGAGGGAGTTAATTTCTTCAAACACTTTTGCGACATGAGTCCCTATCACTATCTGATGTTGCCCTCCGCTGATAACGACAGTTTTTACCTCTTTTAAAGTTTTTAATTGCTCAAGGTTTACTTTCGTCGGATCATTGAGACTAAAGCGAAGGCGTGTTTGACAATGGTAAACATTGTTAATATTATTTTGTCCACCAAGGTGTTTGATGATATTTTTTGACAAGGTGATGTATTCTCTAGACATAATATCTCCTTAATACTTATAAAACGTTTTCCGATTCTAGATTATAGCATAGTAATAAAAGAAAACACTTGGAAATGCTTGTGAATTTTCAATGATGTTTTCAGATAGCATTTCTAAAGGGCCTATGATATAATTTTTTTATGAAAAGACATTTTGAGACAACTAGAAGAATTGTTATTAAAGTAGGAACCAGTTCCCTCGTACAGACAAGCGGGAAAATTAATTTAAGTAAAATAGACCATTTAGCATTTGTTATTTCTAGTCTTATGAATAGAGGCATGGAGGTGATTTTAGTATCATCTGGTGCTATGGGGTTTGGTTTAGACATTTTGAAAATGGATAAGCGTCCTCAAGAAATATCACAACAACAAGCAGTTTCTAGCGTAGGACAAGTAGCCATGATGAGTCTTTATTCTCAGATATTTTCGCACTATCAAACTCATGTTTCCCAAATTTTATTAACACGTGACGTTGTGGTTTTTCCAGAGAGTTTGCAAAATGTAACAAACTCTTTTGAGAGTCTGCTCTCTATGGGAATTTTGCCAATCGTCAATGAGAATGATGCTGTCAGCGTGGATGAGATGGATCATAAAACGAAGTTTGGGGATAATGACCGTCTCTCTGCTGTCGTTGCTAAAATTACTAAAGCAGATTTATTAATTATGCTGTCAGATATTGATGGTCTTTTTGATAAAAATCCTAATATTTATGATGATGCTGTTTTACGTAGTCATGTTTCTGAAATCACCGATGACATCATCAAGTCAGCTGGAGGAGCAGGAAGTAAATTTGGTACTGGGGGCATGCTTAGTAAAATTAAAAGTGCACAAATGGTGTTTGATAACAATGGACAAATGATATTGATGAATGGCGCCAATCCTCGTGATATTTTAAAGGTGTTAGATGGGCATAATATTGGAACTTATTTTGCTCAAGGAAAGTGAGATTGAGTTATGACGTATATTGAAATATTAGGGCAAAATGCTAAAAAAGCTAGTCAATCAGTAGCACGATTAAGTACAGCTAGTAAAAATGAGATACTCAGGGACTTAGCGAGAAACATAGTGGCTGATACTGAAACCATTTTGACTGAGAATGCTCGCGATGTTGTTAAGGCAAAAGATAATGGTATCTCAGAAATTATGGTGGACCGTCTACGACTAAACAAAGACCGCATACAGGCGATAGCAAACGGTATTTATCAGGTAGCAGATTTGGCAGATCCGATTGGTCAAGTTGTTAGTGGTTATACAAATTTAGATGGTTTAAAAATCCTTAAAAAAAGAGTGCCTTTAGGGGTTATTGCAATGATATTTGAAAGTCGTCCCAATGTATCGGTGGATGCCTTTAGTTTAGCTTTTAAAACAGGGAACGCTATTATTTTGCGTGGTGGTAAAGATGCTATTTTTTCAAATACTGCCTTGGTTAATTGTATGCGCCAAACATTGCAAGATACAGGCCACAACCCAGATATAGTACAATTAGTTGAAGATACTAGTCACGTTGTAGCAGAGGAGTTAATGCAGGCAACAGACTACGTGGACGTCTTAATTCCAAGAGGTGGTGCAAAATTAATTCAAACGGTGAAGGAAAAGTCAAAGATTCCTGTTATCGAAACAGGTGTTGGAAATGTTCATATCTATATTGATGAATTTGCAGATTTAGATATGGCAGCTAAGATTGTTATTAATGCTAAAACCCAACGCCCTAGTGTCTGTAATGCTGCCGAAGGGTTAGTTGTTCATCAAGCTATTGCTAAGGGATTTTTATCTCAATTGGAGAAAATGCTCAAAGAATCGAACCAGTCAGTTGAATTTCGTGCCGATGAGGAAGCTTTGCAACTTTTAGAAAATGCTGTTGCTGCAAGTGAGTCTGATTATGCTACTGAATTTTTAGACTATATTATGTCAGTAAAAGTAGTAGATTCTTTTGAACAAGCAATTAGCTGGATTAATAAATACAGTAGTCATCACTCAGAAGCTATCATTACTAATAATATCAGTAGGGCAGAAATTTTTCAGGATATGGTAGATGCAGCGGCAGTTTATGTTAATGCTTCAACACGTTTTACAGATGGTTTCGTTTTTGGACTCGGAGCAGAGATTGGTATTTCGACTCAAAAATTACACGCGCGTGGACCGATGGGATTAGAAGCTTTAACAAGTACAAAATACTATATTAATGGAACTGGTCAAGTAAGGGAATAGTTGACCTATAATAGGAGAGATTGCATTTATCGGTCTCTCTTTTACTTTTCTAAAGTTTAGGATTTATGGTACAATTAAAGTTATGACAAACGATTTTCATCATATTACTGTGCTTTTGCACGAGACTGTGGATATGCTTGATATTAAGCCGGATGGTATCTATGTAGATGCTACTTTAGGTGGGGCAGGACACAGCGAATATCTTCTTTCACAATTAGGCCCAGATGGGCACCTTTACGCATTTGACCAAGACCAGAAGGCTATTGACAATGCTCATATACGTTTAAAGAAATATGTGGATACCGGTCAAGTAACCTTTATCAAAGATAATTTCAGAAATCTATCTTCTAACTTAAAAGCATTAGGAGTGTCGGAAATTAATGGTATTTGTTATGATTTAGGTGTATCAAGCCCACAGCTGGACGAGCGTGAACGCGGTTTCTCATATAAACAAGACGCCCCCCTTGATATGCGAATGAATAGAGAGCAGAGTCTTACAGCTTATGACGTTGTGAACACTTATAGTTATCATGATTTAGTAAGGATTTTCTTTAAGTATGGCGAAGATAAATTTTCAAAACAAATTGCTCGAAAAATTGAGCAAGTACGAGCTGAAAAAACAATATCTACAACAACAGAATTGGCTGAGATTATCAAATCGTCTAAATCTGCCAAAGAACTGAAGAAAAAAGGTCACCCAGCTAAACAAATTTTTCAAGCTATTCGTATTGAAGTCAATGACGAACTAGGAGCTGCAGATGAATCTATACAACAAGCAATGGACTTATTAGCTGTTGATGGTCGTATATCTGTCATCACTTTTCATTCTTTAGAAGATCGTCTTACTAAGCAACTTTTTAAAGAAGCATCAACAGTAGAAGTACCTAAAGGTCTTCCTTTTATACCAGATGATTTACAACCTAAGATGGAGCTCGTTAATCGTAAACCCATCTTACCAAGTCAAGAAGAACTAGAAGCGAACAATCGTGCCCATTCAGCGAAATTGAGAGTAGCGCGTCGTATTCGATAATAAGAAAGAAACTTATGACAAATGAAAAACGAACTGAAGCAGTAACACAAACTTTACAACGTCACATCAAGACTTTCTCTCGTATTGAGAAAGCTTTTTATGGTGCTATTGTAATTACTGCTATTATCATGGCAGTCGGTATTATTTACTTGCAAAGTAATAGTTTACAAGTTAAACAAGAAGTAAATCAATTAAATAGTAAAATCAACGATAAACAGACAGAATTTGACAATGCTAAACAAGAAGTAAATGAGCTTTCTAATCGTGATCGAATTACTAAAATTGCTAAAGATGCTGGTTTAACAATTCAAAACGACAATATTTATCGGAAGGTGGACTAGTCTGTGACTTTTTTTAAAAAGCTAAAAAAAATCTTCCTTGATTATGTGATCCATATAAGAGATAGGCGTTCGCCGCAGAAAAATAGGGAAAGAGTAGGTCAAAATCTGATGATTTTAACCATTTTCCTATTTTTCATTTTTATCATCAACTTTGTCATCATCGTTGGTACAGATAGTAAATTTGGGGTTAATTTATCCAAGGAAGCCAAGAAAGTCTATCAACAAAGTATGACAGTACAGGCGAAGCGTGGGACAATTTACGACCGTAATGGAAATCCTATCGCTGAGGATGCTACGACCTATAGTCTCTACGCTATTATCTCAAAGAACTATACGACAGCTACAGGTCAAAAACTATATGTACAACCTTCTCAGTATGAAAAAGTAGCTAGTATCTTAGAGAATAAATTGGGCATGAAGAAAAATCTTGTCCTAAAACAACTCAATCAAAAGAAATTGTTTCAAGTTTCCTTTGGAAGTTCAGGTTCAGGATTGTCTTATACCAAGATGGCTGACATCAAGAAAACGATGGAAAAGTCAGATATCAAAGGAATTGGTTTTTCTACCAGTCCGGGGCGTATTTATCCAAATGGGATATTTGCTTCACAATTTATAGGATTTACTCTTCCTCAGGATGATGGAGATGGAAAAAAATTAGTTGGTAATACAGGCCTTGAAGCGGCACTTAACAAGGTATTATCAGGTACTGATGGTAAAGTAACATACGAAAAAGACCGTAGTGGGAATGTTCTTTTAGGTACTGCAACAACAGAACGTAGGGCGGTTAATGGTAAGGATATCTACACAACTTTATCAGAGCCTATTCAGACTGTTTTAGAGACTCAGATGGATGTTTTCGCAGAAAAAACCAAAGGAAAATTTGCGAGTGCTACAGTTGTCAACGCTAAAACGGGTGAAATTCTAGCAACGAGTCAGCGTCCTACTTATAATCCTTCTACCCTTAAAGGTTACGATAAGAAAAATTTGGGTACCTATAACACACTACTATATGATAACTTTTTTGAACCTGGTTCAACAATGAAGGTAATGACTCTAGCCTCTGCAATTGATTCTAAGCATTTTAACTCTACTGAAGTGTATAACAGTGCACAATATAAAATTGCAGATGCGATTATTCGAGATTGGGATGTCAATGAAGGGTTATCATCTGGTAGTTATATGACTTTTCCACAAGGGTTTGCACATTCCAGTAACGTTGGTATGGTAACCTTGGAACAAAAAATGGGACGAGATAAATGGTTAAACTATCTTTCTAAGTTTAAATTTGGTTACCCAACACGTTTTGGGATGCTTCATGAAAGTGGAGGTTTGTTCCCATCTGACAATGAAGTAACTATCGCTATGAGCTCATTTGGTCAAGGTATTGGTGTAACGCAAGTTCAAATGTTGCGCGCATTTACGTCTATCTCGAATGATGGTGTTATGTTACAACCACAGTTTATTAGCAGTATTTATGATCCAAATACAGGGACTTCTCGTACAGCACGAAAAGAAGTCGTTGGAAAACCAGTTTCCAAAGAAGCAGCTAGTAAAACACGTGATTATATGGTTACTGTTGGGACAGATCCTTATTATGGTACATTATACGCAGCAGGTGCCCCAGTTATTCAGGTGGGGAATCAATCAGTTGCAGTAAAATCTGGTACTGCCCAAATCGCCCAGGAAGGTGGTGGTGGTTATCTGCAAGGAAAAAATGATACTATTAACTCAGTTGTGGCTATGGTGCCATCGGAAAATCCTGACTTCATCATGTATGTTACCATCCAACAACCCGAAAAATTTAGTATCACATTCTGGAAAGATGTTGTTAATCCTGTTTTAGAACAAGCAACAGCAATGAAAGAAACGATATTAAAACCGGGATTGAATGACTCAGAACATCAGACAAAATATAAACTATCAAAAATAGTTGGTGAAAATCCAGGTCATGTAGCGGAAGAATTACGTCGTAATCTGGTTCAGCCAATTATTTTAGGAAATGGTAGTAAAGTTTCTAAAGTATCTAAAAGACCAGGAGCTAATCTTGCTGAGAATGAACAGCTACTAGTATTAACAAATAAACTGACTGAATTACCTGATATGTATGGTTGGTCTAAAGCAAACGTTGAACAGTTTGCTAAATGGACAGGTATAAAAGTGACCTATAAAGGTTCAACCTCAGGTAAAGTAAGAAAACAAAGTATTGATGTTGGAAAATCCATCAATAAAATTAAAAAAATCAAAATTACAATAGGAGATTAACATGTTTTTAAGTATAATGGCAGGTGTCATAGCATTTGTCCTGACAGTTATTGCCATTCCGCGCTTCATTAAGTTTTACCAATTGAAGAAAATTGGCGGGCAACAAATGCATGAAGATGTCAAACAACATCTAGCCAAAGCAGGTACGCCGACAATGGGAGGAACGGTATTTTTGATTGTTGCTCTTCTTGTCTCACTTATTTTTAGTATTATTTTATCTAAAGAAAATAGTGGTAATTTAGGTGCAACTTTTGGTATTTTATCTGTTGTTCTCATCTATGGAATTATTGGTTTTTTAGATGATTTTTGGAAAATTTTTAAACAAATCAATGAGGGCTTGACTCCAAAGCAAAAAATGTCGCTCCAACTAATTGCGGGTCTAATTTTTTATTTTGTCCATGTGTTACCAAGTGGCACATCTGCGATAAATATTTTTGGTTTTTACCTTGAAGTAGGATACTTATACGCTTTTTTTGTTCTTTTCTGGGTTGTTGGTTTTTCAAATGCTGTGAACCTAACAGATGGAATTGATGGTCTAGCTTCTATTTCGGTTGTTATCAGTTTGATTACTTATGGAATCATTGCTTATAATCAAACGCAATTTGATATTTTATTGATTATCGTTATCATGATTGGTGCTTTACTTGGCTTTTTTGTCTTTAATCATAAACCAGCTAAAGTCTTTATGGGAGATGTTGGTTCACTTGCATTGGGTGCTATGTTAGCAGCCATTTCAATTGCCTTACGTCAGGAATGGACCTTGCTTTTTATCGGCTTTGTCTATGTTTTTGAGACGTCTTCAGTGATGTTGCAAGTAGCATACTTTAAGTATACTAAGAAGAAAACTGGTGTTGGGAAACGTATCTTCCGCATGACACCATTTCATCACCATTTAGAATTAGGTGGTGTGTCTGGCAAAGGTAATAAATGGAGCGAATGGAAAGTAGATGCTTTTTTATGGGCTATTGGTATTTTCATGAGCGCTATTACACTTGCTATTTTATATCTTTAAACTTTATTAGGGGATGTGGTATGGACTGCCAGATTCCCTTTTGCTTTCTTGTAGCCTTTAATGGTATAATGAACATAATAATAGTAAGGAAATAGACATGTCATTTAAAGATTTTAATTTTAAACCATACATTCAGAGGGCTCTCGATGAGTTAAAATTCGTCGATCCAACTGATGTTCAAGCTAAATTGATTCCAGTTGTTCGTTCAGGCCGCGATCTTGTGGGGGAATCGAAAACTGGTTCTGGTAAAACCCACACCTTTTTACTTCCTATTTTTGAGAAGCTAGATGAAAGTAGTGATGATGTTCAAGTTGTTATTACTGCACCAAGTAGAGAGTTGGGAACACAAATTTATCAGGCAACTAAACAAATTGCTGAGCATTCAGAGCAAGAAATACGGGTGGTTAACTATGTTGGTGGTACTGACAAATTACGTCAAATTGAAAAGTTGAAAGTAAGCCAACCTCATATTGTCATTGGAACCCCAGGACGAATTTATGATTTGGTGAAGTCAGGTGATTTAGCTATTCATAAGGCGCATACTTTTGTTGTTGATGAAGCAGATATGACTCTAGATATGGGATTTCTTGATACCGTTGATAAGATTGCAGGGTCTTTACCCAAGGATGTCCAAATTTTAGTCTTTTCAGCAACGATTCCACAAAAATTACAGCCATTTTTAAAGAAATATTTGACCAATCCTGTAATGGAAAAAATCAAAACAGCAACAGTTATCGCTGATACCATCGATAACTGGCTTTTGTCCACTAAAGGACGTGATAAAAATGCACAAATTTTGGAACTCTCTAAACTAATGCAGCCCTATCTTGCAATGATATTTGTTAATACGAAAGAGCGTGCAGACGAATTACATTCGTACCTTTCTAGTAATGGCTTAAAAGTAGCTAAAATTCATGGTGGGATTGCACCTCGTGAACGTAAACGTATTATGAATCAGGTTAAAAACCTCGAATTTGAATATATCGTTGCAACAGATTTAGCAGCGCGTGGTATTGATATTGAAGGTGTTAGCCATGTTATCAATGATGCCATACCTCAAGACCTATCTTTCTTTGTCCACCGTGTCGGTCGCACAGGCCGTAATGGCTTATCTGGTACTGCTATAACTTTATATCAGCCAAGTGACGATTCTGATATTCGTGAACTTGAAAAACTAGGTATTAATTTTATTCCTAAAGTCATTAAAAACGGTGAATTTCAAGATACATACGACCGTGATCGTCGTAATAACCGTGAAAAGTCCTATCAAAAATTAGATACAGAAATGATTGGACTTGTGAAAAAGAAAAGGAAAAAAATAAAACCAGGTTACAAGAAAAAAATTCAATGGAAAGTTGATGAAATGCGTCGCAAAGAGCGTAGAGCAAGTAATCGTGCTAAGGGGCGTGCGGAGCGCAAAGCTAAAAAACAAAGTTTTTAAAATTATTAAAGTCTGAAATCAGCTCGTTTCAGGCTTTTTTATTGATATAAAATCTTTATCACCTGATAAGGAAATACTATTATACAGATAGATTTTAGAGTGTTAGACTAGTAATATGATATTTTAGGAGAATTCTTATGTTTAAAAAAATAATATTATCTATTGCAACTATAGCCGCAACCGCCAGCCTAGCAGTATCAGTTCAGGCGTCAGAGAAAGTAGAACTTAAAGTAGCTACAGATTCTGACACGGCACCATTTACTTATCAAAAAGACGGGAAATTCAAAGGTTATGATGTTGATGTTGTCAAAGCTGTTTTTAAAGGTAGTAAGTACAAAGTAACCTTCAAGACAGTTCCTTTTGATACTATTTCAACAGGTATTGATGCAGGGAAATTTGATTTATCAGCTAATGATTTTTCATACAATAAAGAAAGAGCAGAAAAATATCTCTTCTCAGATCCTATATCCCGTTCAAATTATGCCGTAGTAGGGAAGAAGGGGAGCCATTACAAATCATTAAGTGACCTCTCTGGAAAATCAACCGAAGTTTTATCTGGCGTTAACTATGCACAGGTTCTAGAAAATTGGAATAAAAATCATCCTAATAAAAAACCAATAAAAATCAAATATGTTTCTGGGACAACTGGTGTTACTAGCAGATTAAAAAATATTGAGAGTGGGAAAATTGACTTTATCCTATATGATGCCATTTCATCCGACTATATTGTAAAAGACCAATCATTAAACTTAAGCGTTTCTCCTTTGAAAGGTAAAATTGGTAATAATAAGGATGGACTAGAATACCTCCTTTTACCAAAAGATAAAAAAGGTAAAACTCTACAGAAATTTATAAATAAGCGTATTAAAGTTTTGAAAGAAAATGGTACTTTGGCACGTTTAAGTAAACAATATTTCGGTGGAGATTACGTTTCAAACATTGATAAATAAATCAGTGAGACTATAAGTTTTATCTTTTTACATGTGAGAGTTTGCGTGATAGAATAACGGAGATAAGAAAGTTTAGAAAAGGAAAGTAGAAGGAATGAATCAATTTATCTTGACGGGTGGATGGTCTTGGTATAATAATTTGGTTAGTCAGGTTCCAGCGGGGAAATTATTTAGTTGGAAGGCTGTTTTAGATGCAATACCCTCAATTTTAGAGCGATTACCCATAACACTATTATTGACAGTAGCAGGAGCCTTATTTGGACTCATTTTAGCTTTGATTTTTGCAGTAGTGAAAATTAACCGTGTCAAAATTTTATATCCGATTCAAGCTTTATTTGTTAGTTTTTTACGTGGGACTCCAATACTTGTTCAATTAATGCTGAGTTATTATGGAATTCCACTTTTCTTGAAATTTTTAAACCAAAAATATGGTTTTGATTGGAACATTAATGCTATACCGGCTTCTGTATTTGCTATTACTGCATTTGCTTTTAATGAAGCGGCTTATACAAGTGAAACTATACGAGCGGCGATTTTGTCGGTTGATCAAGGTGAAATTGAGGCAGCACGTAGTTTAGGGATGACCTCAGCGCAAGTTTATCGTCGTGTTATTATTCCAAACGCAGCAGTAGTCGCAACACCTACTTTGATAAACACGTTAATTGGTCTAACTAAGGGAACCTCTTTAGCTTTTAATGCTGGTATTGTTGAAATGTTTGCCCAAGCACAAATTATGGGTGGTAGCGATTATCGCTATTTTGAACGTTATATCTCTGTGGCACTTGTTTACTGGGCGGTTAGTTTCTTAATTGAACAATTGGGAAATGCTATTGAACGAAAAATGGCAATTAAGGCTCCACGCCATTTAACTGATGAGATTCCAGGAGGAGTACGCTAATGATAAAATTGAGACAATTGACTAAATCATTTTCTGGTCAAAAAGTGTTAGACAAACTTGATTTAGATATTGAAAAAGGTCAAGTTGTTGCTCTAGTAGGTGCTTCAGGTGCAGGAAAATCAACCTTTCTTCGTAGTATGAATTATTTAGAAGAGCCTGATTATGGAACAATTGAAATTGATGATTTTAAAGTTGATTTTAAATCAATCAGTAAAGATGACATACTAACATTACGCCGTAAGTTAGCCATGGTTTTTCAACAATTCAATCTATTTGAGCGTCGTACAGCTTTGGATAATGTAAAAGAAGGTTTGAAAATTGTCAAAAAGATGTCAGATCAAGAGGCAACACGGATTGCAAGAGACGAACTGGCAAAGGTCGGACTTGCAGATCGTGAAAAATATTATCCAAGACATTTATCAGGTGGACAGAAACAACGTGTTGCTTTGGCACGCGCATTAGCCATGAAACCTGATGTTCTTCTTTTAGACGAACCGACATCAGCACTTGATCCAGAATTAGTTGGAGAAGTTGAAAAATCTATTGCAGATGCTGCTAAGCAGGGGCAAACCATGGTACTTGTTAGTCATGATATGAATTTTGTTTACCAAGTAGCAGATAAAGTTTTATTTTGGGAAAAAGGTCGTATTTTAGAGTCTGGGACGCCTAAACAATTATTTAACCATCCTTTAGAAGAACGTACAAAAGAATTCTTCGCTAGTTATAACAAATCGTACCTATAAGCTAAAATATTTTGATATAATGAAGGTTAGAATGTCTAATCTTCATTTTTAATTATTCTTGAGTTAGGCTAAGTATATAAGAAAGCTGCGATATGTTTTGACAATCGCTTGTTGGATAGAGATGTTTTTAGAAATAGCAAAAGTTTATTTACAAGGTTTAGGGCTTGCCAGCATAACTGTTATTTTAGTTGGTATAATTTGGGTCTTTTGGCGTGCCAAGAAAAACATAGATAAAACAGCTAGAGAACGCCAATCTGTTCTTTATGATGTCCTTCTGATAGCTCTTATGACAGCTCCAATACTTGCCTTTGCATTTGTAGCTATCATTTTAATGATAAAAGCTTAGTCAGATTAGTTGGAAATATAGACGCTTTGCTATAGAATAAAACCATAAGATTCAAAGGAGAAATAGTAATGTATGATACTTTAATAATAGGTTCAGGTCCTGGTGGTATGACAGCAGCGCTTTACGCTGCACGTTCAAACCTTAAAGTTGGGTTAATTGAACAAGGTGCTCCAGGTGGACAGATGAATAATACTGCTGAAATTGAGAACTATCCAGGCTACGATCATATCTCAGGTCCAGAATTATCAATGAAGATGTATGAGCCGTTGGAAAAATTTGAAGTAGAGCATATTTATGGTATAGTTCAAAGAGTTGAGAACGATGGTGATGTAAAGCGTGTTATCACCGAAGATGAATCGTATGAAGCCAAAACAGTAATCCTTGCTACCGGAGCTAAAAACAGCCTTTTAGGAGTTCCGGGTGAAGAGGAATATACTAGTCGTGGCGTTTCTTACTGTGCGGTTTGTGATGGTGCATTTTTCCGTGATCAGGATCTTTTAGTTGTGGGTGGCGGTGATTCTGCTGTTGAAGAAGCTGTCTTCTTAACTCAATTTGCTAAAAGTGTTACTATTATTCACCGACGTGATCAATTGAGAGCTCAAAAAGTACTTCAAGACCGAGCTTTTGCTAACGAAAAATTAAAATTTGTATGGGATTCAGTGGTCAAAGAGATTAAAGGAAATGAGATTAAAGTATCTGGTGTAACTGTTGAAAATCTAAAGACTGGAGAAATCTCAGAGATGACTTTCGGAGGTGTTTTCATTTACGTTGGTTTGAAACCACATTCTAGCATGGTCTCAGAATTAGGTATTACGGACGAGACTGGCTGGGTCTTAACTGATACAAATATGAAAACATCAATTCCAGGACTATATGCTATTGGGGATGTTCGTCAAAAAGATCTACGTCAGATTGCGACTGCTGTTGGTGAAGGTGCTATCGCTGGACAGGGTGTCTATAACTATATAACTGAGCATTTCTAAGAAATACTAAAAGTAGAAAAGACTATCGAAAAACGATTAGTCTTTCTTTTTATTTTCATGAAAGTAAGGTGATAAACTGAACTACCGAGATAGAAATATGCTATAATGTTAGACATATAGCCTTATCCTAGGCTCATGATTAAAAGGAGATTGTCTGATGTATAAAGACGATAGTTTAACACTACATACTGATTTATATCAAATCAATATGATGCAAGTTTATTTTAATAAAGGTATTCACAATAAAAGAGCGGTGTTTGAAGCTTACTTTCGCAAGGTTCCATTTGAAAATGGTTATGCTGTTTTTGCAGGTTTAGAGCGTATTGTTCGTTATTTAGAAAATCTGAGCTTTTCTGATAGTGATTTATCCTATTTAGAAGAGTTAGGTTATCCTGAAGAATTTTTAGATTACTTAAAAATTTTAAAAATGGAACTGACTGTCAAATCAGCCAAGGAAGGTGACCTTGTATTTGCTAATGAACCATTAGTTCAAATTGAAGGTCCTTTAGCACAATGTCAGTTAGTAGAGACAGCGATTTTAAATATCATCAACTACCAGACACTTGTTGCTACAAAAGCAGCTCGTATTCGTTCTGTTATTGAAGATGAACCGCTATTAGAGTTTGGGACACGACGTGCTCAAGAAATGGATGCAGCCATTTGGGGTACTAGGGCAGCGATTATTGGTGGTGCTAACGCAACGAGCAATGTTCGTGCTGGTAAAATCTTTAATATTCCAGTATCAGGAACGCATGCACATGCTTTAGTTCAAACTTATGGCGATGATTACCAGGCATTTAAAGCTTACGCAGAAACTCATAAAGATTGCGTCTTTTTAGTGGATACTTATGATACCCTTCGTGTAGGTGTGCCTAATGCTATTCGAGTTGCAAAAGAGATGGGCGAAAAGATTAATTTCTTGGGAGTTCGCCTTGATTCAGGTGATTTAGCTTATTTGTCTAAGAAAGTTCGTCAGCAGTTAGATGACGCCGGTTTTCCTAATGCAAAGATTTATGCTTCGAATGATCTAGATGAAAATACAATCCTCAACCTAAAAATGCAAAAAGCTAAAATTGATGTTTGGGGTGTCGGAACAAAATTAATTACAGCCTATGATCAGCCTGCGCTAGGTGCTGTTTATAAAATTGTTTCTATTGAGACTGACGCCGGTAGTATGCGAGATACAATTAAACTATCAAACAATGCTGAAAAAGTATCAACACCTGGGAAAAAGCAAGTTTGGCGTATCACCAGTCGAGCTAAAGGGAAATCTGAGGGTGATTACATCACATTTGCAGACACTGATGTGACACAATTAGATGAAATTGAAATGTTTCATCCAACTTATACTTATATCAATAAAACAGTCCGTGATTTTGACGCAGTACCCTTACTGGTAGATATCTTTGACAAAGGGAAATTAGTTTATCAATTACCAAGTCTTCAAGAAATTCAAGAGTACGGACGCAAAGAATTTGATCAGCTTTGGGATGAGTATAAACGTGTTCTGAATCCACAGGATTACCCAGTTGATTTGGCACGCGATGTTTGGCAAAATAAAATGGACCTGATTGATCGTATCCGTAAAGAAGCTTTGGCAAAAGGAGAAGTAAGATGACTTTGCAAGATCAAATTATCAAAGAACTCGGTGTAAAACCTGTTATTAATCCAAGTCAAGAAATCCGTCGTTCCGTAGAATTTTTAAAAGACTATCTATTAAAACATAGTTTTCTAAAGACCTATGTACTGGGTATTTCAGGGGGGCAAGATTCAACTTTAGCAGGACGTCTAGCTCAACTAGCAGTTGAAGAGTTGCGTGCTGATACAGGGGAAAACTATCAATTTATAGCTATTCGTTTACCATATGGTATTCAGGCCGATGAAGAAGATGCACAAAAAGCATTAGATTTTATCAAGCCAGATATTGCTTTGACCATTAATATTAAAGAAGCTGTTGATGGCCAAGTTAGAGCTCTTAATGCAGCAGGAGTAGAGATTACAGACTTTAATAAAGGAAATATTAAAGCTCGTCAAAGAATGATTAGTCAATATGCAGTTGCAGGTCAATATGCTGGAGCGGTTATTGGTACTGATCATGCTGCAGAAAATATTACAGGTTTTTTCACCAAATTTGGTGATGGAGGTGCTGACTTATTACCTCTCTTTAGACTTAATAAAAGTCAGGGGAAACAGTTATTAGCTGAACTTGGTGCTGATAAAGCCTTGTACGAAAAGATTCCAACCGCAGATTTAGAAGAAAATAAACCAGGAATCGCTGATGAAATAGCCCTTGGAGTAACCTACCAAGAAATTGATGCTTATCTTGAAGGGAAGGTGGTTTCGGACAAGTCTCGAGGTATCATTGAAAATTGGTGGTATAAGGGTCAACATAAACGTCATCTTCCAATCACAATTTTTGATGATTTCTGGAAATAAGAAAAATAGCTAGAATATTCTAGCTATTTTTGTTTCTCTAATAAATTACTTTCAGACTTGCAGAAATATTCAGAATGTTTATAATAGTAGCTAAGTATAAAAGGAGGAATTTATGTCAAAATTAACTCAAACATTTACAGATAAGTTATTTGCTGATTACCAAGCAAATACAAAATTTAGCGCTATTGAAAATGCAGTAACTCACAATGGTTTATTGAAGTCTCTAGAGACTCGTCAAAGTGAGATTGAGAACGACTATGTCTTTTCAATTGATTTGACCAAAGATGAAGTTTCTAATCAGAAACAATCAGGACGTTGCTGGATGTTTGCTGCACTGAATACATTTCGTCATAAACTGATTTCAGATTTTAAACTTGAGAATTTTGAATTATCTCAGGCACATACATTTTTCTGGGATAAGTATGAAAAATCAAATTGGTTTATGGAACAAATTATTGCGACTGCAAATCAGGAATTGAGTAGTCGTAAGGTGAAATTCCTATTAGATGTACCTCAACAAGATGGAGGACAATGGGACATGGTGGTTGCTCTGTTTGAGAAATATGGTGTCGTTCCTAAAACAGTTTATCCTGAATCTGTTTCATCAAGTGCTAGTCGTGAACTAAATCAATATTTGAATAAACTCTTACGCCAAGATGCACAGATTCTACGAGAATTAATAGCACAGGGAGCAGATGGGGCAACTGTTCAAAATAAAAAGGAAGAATTGCTTCAAGAAATTTTTAACTTTTTAGCAATGAACCTTGGCTTGCCACCGCAATCTTTTGATTTTGCTTATCGTGATAAAGACAATCATTATCAGTCTGATAAAAATATTACACCGAAAGCATTTTATCAAAAATATGTTAATCTTGACCTATCAGATTATGTTTCTATTATCAATGCTCCAACTGTAGATAAGCCTTATGGACAATCCTATACAGTTGAGATGCTTGGAAATGTTGTCGGAGGGCCAGCTGTTAAATATTTAAACCTTGATATGAAACGGTTTAAAGAGTTAGCGATTGCGCAAATGAAATCAGGAGAAACTGTGTGGTTTGGTTCAGACGTAGGTCAAGTATCAAATCGTCAAAAGGGTATCCTAGCAACTACGACTTATGATTTTAATTCATCTATGGATATTAAACTTAGCCAAGACAAAGCGGGCCGCCTAGATTATAGTGAAAGTTTAATGACACATGCTATGGTCTTAACGGGAGTAGACCTTGATGAATCTGGACAACCTTTAAAATGGAAAGTTGAGAACTCTTGGGGAGAGAAAGTTGGTAAGGATGGTTATTTTGTAGCTTCAGATGCTTGGATGGATGAATATACTTACCAAATAGTCGTTCGTAAAGAATTGCTTACTAAAGAAGAATTAGAGGCTTACAACGCAGAGCCAATTACTTTAGCGCCGTGGGATCCGATGGGAGCATTAGCTAATTAGTAATAGTAATTATAAATTAAAAAACTGGATAATATATCCAGTTTTTTAATTACCGTTAGGTACTGTATTGTTGTTACCATTACCATTACCATGTCCAGTTCCTGGCACAGTTTGATTGGAATTATTAGGGGTAGTAGCATTACCATTATTAGGTGTTTCGACTTGTGGGGATGATGAATTGGCATCATTTGCTGTATTCTTATCCTCTTTTTGTTTCTCAGAGGATGTTGAACTACTGCTTTGACTTGACTGTCCAGAATTTTGATAGATATTCTTATAGACAGAAGAAGAGTAAGTGCCGGTTGTAGTTGTCCCATTGATATACAAGTAGCTTCCGCTTCGATAGAGCCCTTCTGGCATTGTCCAATCTGCACTGTATCCGCCAGTTAGGTAGGACATCATTGCACGATAAACCTCAGTAGCAATATCCAGTTGGCTACCATAAAGTGGTGTAAGGCGATTTTTATAACCAGTCCAAATTGCCATTGTGTACTTAGAAGTATAGCCGACAAAGTTTTCATCAGGAGCCATTGTACCAACGGCGCTATTGTAGATACCAGTAGTTGCTTCAATTTTAGCTAACTCATCTTCCGTATAGTTGGAAGTACCAGTCTTACCAGCTTGTGCAACACCAGGGATAGCTGCTTTAGTACCAGTACCAAATGTTAGTACTGTTTTCAGCATATCCGTCATCATGTAGGCAGTAGTCTCTTTCATCGCACGGCTACCAGACGCTGCATAAGTATCATTGGTTCCATCGCTAAATTCAATTTTATTAACATATTGCGGTTTATAGTAAGTTCCGCCGTTTGCAAAAGCCGAGTAAGCCGCTGCCATTTTCTCACTACTTGCACCATATTTTGCATCACTGCTACTGTTGTTACTTGAAATAGCATTTGAATAGTTCATTTCTGGATAGTATATGCCTAATTTTTCAAGGAAAGATTTTGCTTCGTCTAATCCAGCGGCTTCAAGTGCTCTGACAGCAGGGACGTTACGTGATTGTTGAATAGCGGTCTGCATACTCATCCAACCCATATATTGACGATCCCAGTCATATAGTTGAGTAGAAGTACCAGGCCAGTAGTAAACTGAGTCGTTTAATGATTGACCTGTTGAATTATAGACACCACTATCAATAGCAGGTGCATAAGCTGAGATAGGTTTCATTGTAGAACCCCAATCGCGGTCTGTTAAGACAGATTGATTTGTCCCAAATGAAATATTTTCATTCTGATGACGCCCGCCTAATTGTGCAATGACTTTACCATTAGTCGCATCCATGATGGTAGATGCTATTTGTAATTCATTGTTTGGATAAGCGATGTAAGTGTCACTGTTGTAGATGTCATATAGTTGTTTTTGTGCATCAGTGTTGATATTAGTATACACTTTTAGCCCAGCAGTAAAGATATCTTTACCAGTTTTTTGTTTAACTTCACTAATAACTTGTTTTAAGTAGTTATCCATATATTTTGGATAAGTAGATTTTTGCTTTAATTCTTTTAAGCCATCAGTTACTGGAGTTGCAACAGCTTGGTCGTATTCCTTTTTAGAAATGTTTTTATCTTGATACATCTGCTGAAGAACGGTATTACGTCTTGTTTGAGCAGATTCTGGGTTTTTATAAGGGTCATATTGTGTAGGTGCTTGAGGAATACCAGCGAGCAAAGCAAGTTGTGCAATAGATAATTCCTTTAGGTCTTTACCAAAGTATGATTTAGCTGTTGTTCTCATACCATAATTCCCATTTCCCATATAAACTTTATTAATATAGAAAGTAAGAATTTCTTCTTTGGTGTATTTACGCTCCATTTGAAGCGCAAGCCAAACTTCCTGTGATTTACGTTTTAACGTTTGGTCAGATTTATTGGTAGAAAAGTAAGCCAGTTTAATCAACTGTTGATCAAGGGTTGAACCACCTTGCGTATTACTACTAACAAGATTATGCCAAGCTGCACCTAAAATACGATAAATATCGACACCTCTATGTTTAAAGAAACGTTTATCTTCGATAGAAGTGATAGCGTTAACCAAATTTAGTGGAATGCTATCCGCACTAACACTTTCACGCTTTTCTGAGCCTAAATCGGCAATAAGTTTATTATTACCATCATAAACCAAACTAGAGTTAACGGATTTTAAAGCTTGATCGGTTAATTTCGGAGAACGACTAACGTAGTATGCAAATAGGAGCCCACCTATTACAATAGCTAAGATAATAAATCCCATTATAATGCCAAAAGCATACTTCAATAGTTTGATAACAGATTCCTTTTTAATTGTAATCACCGCCTAATAATTTTTCTTCAATAATATCTAAGTAAGGGACTTGAGGAAAGGCACTCTCCTTTACGAAAAATCCATTTTTTCTGATATAATCAATAGGCATTGATTTATTGCCTTTATCAATCTGATAAAATGAAATTAACTCATTAGCAGGGAGTAGATAGGTTTCCTTAAGTGTGGAAAAATGAAGCAAGACAAAGCAAATCCCTTTTTGCTGTAATACATTTGCCATGTGCTCTATTTGGTGAGCATGAAAATTTTTCATAGGCATAGCAGTTTTCTGCCGGGTTTCTTTGGCTTCAAAGTCAATATAGTAACCTTTGTAAACACCAGAATAATCAGTAGTAGAAGCTTGTCTAAAATAAGCTTCTACAATCTTAGCACGACTACGTTTAGGATAATCTACCTTGACGATTTGTACTGGCGTTGGTTTCTTATGAATGACAGCTAATTCGTGAGACAAATAGTAGTCATTGGTTGCATTGATAGCAGCTTCAAATGACATACCACGGTTGGCAAAATCGATTTTCTTTTTCTTTGATTTTGTAACTGTTGTTTTCCGAATAAGCTGATGTGGATAGTTAACCATTTTTCTCCTTGCATTACAAATAAAATGCTAAGATAAGCAAAACTATTATACCATAAAATTAGGATGGACAACAAATGAAGTCAACTATTCTTGTAACAGGTTACAAAAATTTTGAATTAGGGATTTTCCAGGATAAGGATCCTCGGATTACTATTATAAAAAAGGCTATTGATAAGGATTTTAGACGCTTCTTGGAAAATGGAGCAGACTGGTTTATTTTTATGGGAAATTTAGGGTTTGAGTACTGGGCTTTGGAAGTTGCTCTTGATTTACAAAAAGAATATGATTTTCAAATTGCGACAATTTTTACCTTTGAGAACCATGGCCAAAATTGGAATGAGGCTAATAAAGCTAAGTTGGCACTCTTTAAGCAAGTTGACTTTGTTAAATATACTTTCCCAAGCTATGAAAACCCGGGTCAATTTAAACAATACAATCATTTTCTCATTAACAACACACAAGGTGCATATCTTTTTTATGATTCTGAAAATGAAACTAATTTAAAATTTTTGCTAGAAATGATGGAGAAAAAGGAAGCTTATGATATTTCTTTCCTAACTTTTGATCGCTTAAATGAAATATATGAGGAATGATCGTTTTTTCGGATATGAGAACGTTTTACGCTTGATTTTTCCATTTAATTTAGGTATTATTTACTTTGATATAAAGGATAGGACTTATATTAAAACGATTTGACTGGTTTGGAGAATAGAATGGCAAGTATTATTTATAGCCCAAAAGATATTTTTGAGCAAGATTTTAAAGTTAGTATGCGGGGATATGACAAGAAAGAAGTCGATGTATTTCTGGATGATGTCATCAAAGATTACGAAAATTATCTTGAGCAAATTGAGAAGCTCCAAATGGAAAATAGACGTCTACAACAAGCTTTAGACAAAAAAGAAAGCGAAGCTTCAAATGTAAGAAATTCAGGGACAGCTATGTATAATCAAAAACCGATTGCCCAATCTGCAACCAATTTTGATATTTTAAAACGCATTAGCCGCCTTGAGAAAGAAGTTTTTGGAAGACAAATTAGAGAATAAGGATTTCTCAAATATGCAATTTTTGGATAATCGCGTAGTATTGAGATACTATGAGGAAAGTCCATGCTAGCACTGGCTGTGATGCCAGTAGTGTTTGTGCTAGGCGAAAAAATAAGCCTAGGGAGATAGCTAGCTATCTTACGGCAAGCAAAAGGGCTAAGTCTTTGGATATGCCTGAATAGCTTTGAAAGTGCCACAGTGACGTAGTTTCTAGGGAAATCTAGAAAGTGGAACGCGGTAAACCCCTCAAGCTAGCAACCCAAACTTTGGTAGGGGCATGGGATAGTTGGAATGAGAACAATCTATCCTGACTGCTTTGCAGTAGACAGATGATTATCGAAAGAAACAATTCCTAGTTGTTTCTGGAACAAAACATGGCTTATAGAAAATTGCATAATAGGTTAGTGGCTGAGATAACATCTCAGCCAATTTTTAACTGTGATGAATACGATAGTGTAAAAGAGGAAAAATGAAAGAATCATTCAAATTAATAGCAACTGCTGCTGCTGGTTTAGAAGCCATTGTTGGTAGAGAAATCAGAAACCTAGGAATTGACTGCCAAGTTGAGAACGGTAGAGTCCGTTTCCACGGAGATATCAAAACAATCATTGAAACGAACCTATGGCTACGAGCTGCCGATCGTATAAAGATTATTGTAGGAGAGTTTCCAGCACGTACTTTTGAGGAACTTTTTCAGGGTGTATATGGCCTTGACTGGGAAAATTATTTACCGTTAGGGGCAAAATTTCCTATTGCTAAAGCAAAGTGTGTCAAGTCAAAATTGCACAATGAACCTAGTGTACAAGCCATTTCTAAAAAAGCTGTTGCTAAGAAACTTCAAAAAGTCTTTCACCGTCCTGAAGGAGTTCCCTTACAAGAAAATGGAGCTGAATTTAAAATAGAAGTTTCTATTTTAAAAGATAAAGCGACTGTCATGATTGATACGACTGGATCAAGTCTCTTCAAACGTGGCTACCGTGCAGAAAAAGGTGGTGCACCAATTAAAGAAAACATGGCAGCAGCTATTATTCAATTATCTAATTGGTTCCCTGATAAGCCATTGATTGATCCAACTTGTGGTTCAGGTACTTTTTGTATTGAAGCTGCTATGATTGGAATGAATATAGCTCCTGGTTTTAATCGTGATTTTGCCTTTGAGGCGTGGCCATGGGTAGATCAAAGTCAAGTACAAAAGGTTCGTGATGAAGCTGAGAGTAAAGCAAACTATGATATTGATTTAGATATTTCAGGTTTTGATTTAGACGGTCGTATGGTAGAAATTGCTAGAAAAAATGCAGAAGAAGCAGGACTTGGAGATGTTATCAAATTGAAACAAATGCGTCTTCAAGATTTAAAAACAGATAAAATTAACGGTGTTATTATCTCCAACCCACCATATGGTGAACGACTCCTGGATGACAAAGCAGTGGACATTTTGTATAATGAGATGGGACAAACATTTGCGCCTTTAAAAACTTGGAGCAAGTTTATCCTAACTAGTGACGAAGGATTTGAAAAAAAATACGGCTCACAAGCTGATAAAAAACGTAAGCTTTACAATGGTACTTTAAAAGTTGATTTGTACCAATATTACGGTGAACGTGTGAGACGTCAAGTAAAATAACGGGGAGAACTCATGTCAGAAGATCAAAAACACCCATTTTTTGAACCAAAAAAAGAAACTGATGGTCTTGAATTTAAAGATGCTAAAGAAATGACAGTAGAAGAGGCTGTTAGAAAAGATTCTGAAATTAAGGCTGGTATTACCGAAGAAGATAGTATTCTTGATAAATACATCAAACAACATCGTGATGAAGTAGCTTCACAAAAGTTTGAGACAAAATCAAGCGATTTTGCAAACCTTGATACGGCATCTTTAGATGATTTTATCAAGAAACAGCGCGAAGAATTATCAGCGATGTTAGCTGCAGAAGAGCTTTCTAAAAAGTTGGATAATTCAGTCTCTCAAGAACAAGATACAGAAGCTAATGCTGTCTCACCTAAAGAAGAATCTTCACAAGAACAAGAAAATAGTGTAACCCCAGTTCCTCCTCTGAATACGGAAGCAGAACCAACTGCAACAGAACCAGATTCGACTATTGCTGATTCAGAGGAGTATAAATCCTCTTCTAAGAAGCGTGGAGGTATCGTAGGAACATTGATTGCTCTTATTTTACTTCTAATAGTAGCAATCTTTGGTTACAACTATTTCAAGAATAATAATTCGACAAATTCTCAAACTGCAACAAGTCAAAGTTCTAGTTCTAAGGCTACGACGACTTCATCAGAAGAAGATAAAAAAGCTAGTCAGAACTTAGATAATTTCAACAAATCTTATGCTAACTTTTTTGTTGATGATAAGAAAACCCAACTCAAAAATAGCGAATTTGATAAATTGTCAGAATTAGAAAAGAAAGTTGATGCTTTAAAAGGAACTAAATACTACGGTAAAGTAAAAGTTAAATTTGATAGTCTAAAACGTCAAATTGATGCTGTTAAAGCTGTTAACGACAAGTTTAAGTCGCCTGCTGTAGTTGATGGTAAGAAGAGTGAAAAATTAGAGGTAAAAGATGGAGCGAATTTTGACTCTTTAGATAGTAAAACTCTTAATACTGGTAATGCTAGTCTAGATAGTTTACTTCACTCCATCGTTTCAACTGGTCGTAATCAGGTAAAACAATCCGAAGAACAGGCTTCGTCTAATAAGGTTTCAGACACTCAAATAACTGAACAACCAAACGTAACTAACGGTCAATCTTCCTCATCAGCTGCTACAATAAATAATCAGGCAGCTGGCACTGCATCAGGTAATTTGGAACGTAACCGTAGTCGAGTACCGTATAATAATGCTGCTATTGCGGATACAGGAAATCCTGCCTGGATATTTAACCCAGGAGTATTAGAGAAAATCGTGGCCACTTCACAGGCGCGAGGCTATTTCTCTGGAAATAACTATATTCTTGAACCTGTAAATATTATCAATGGTAATGGTTATTACAATATGTTTAAATTAGATGGCACTTATTTGTTCTCTATCAATGCCAAGACAGGTTACTTTGTAGGTAACGCTCCTGGAAGAGCTGATAGTTTAGATTATTAATATAAAGAACAAAACCAGTTTTTTGTCTACACCCTAAAAGTTAGAAAATCAGTCTAACGATTAGGGTGTTTTTTGTATTCGCATTTAGATGTCTACGACTGCTATGAGGATATTAGGGAAAAATTAAAAGGATTTTGCTCTCTATGATACAGAACAAAATCCTTTGTTTAAATTAATAAGTCAACTTTTGGAATTCCAAAAGTTGACTTTTATTTTTTATTAGATCAGACAATGTGGCGCTCAAAAGCATTGTCAGAAATCCCTTGGGAAAGAATTAATTTCGCCCATTCTTGAGCAGAGTGGAGACTGTGGTCTTTATAATTTCCACAAGATTCAATGGTTGTTCCAGGAACGTCTTCCCAAGTGACCCCACCAGCAATAGCCTCTAGACTAGATTTGATGACTTTAGCAATTTCAGTAGCATCCTGTTTTCCCCACATAATCATGTGAAAACCAGTTCTACAACCAAAAGGAGAACAATCAATCAAACCATTAATTCGTTGGCGGATTAACTTCGCCAGAAGGTGCTCGATAGTATGTAAACCAGCAGTATCAATAGCATTTTCATTAGGCTGAATAAGGCGGATATCAAAGTTAGTAATGATGTCTCCGACCGGTCCAACTTCTTCTGAAATTAAACGAACGTAGGGTGCTTTAACGATGGTGTGATCTAATTCAAAACTCTCTACGACAACTTCTTTTGTCATAAGTTTTCTCCTTTTGTATTACATTCTAGAGACTAAAGGAGATGTTGAAAATTTCTCCTAATCCCTTTAAATAACATTCTAATCATATCATAAATGTCTATAATTTTAAATTGTGAAAACGCCTTTTTTATGATAAACTTAAAAGTGGACTTTCTATATGAAATCTAGAAAAAAATTGAGGTATAAACATGTTTAATATTATATTAGCAATGGTTTGTGCACTCATTGGTTTGATTATTGGTTATGTGGCTATTTCAATGAAAATGAAATCATCAAAAGAAGCTGCAGAACTAACTCTTTTAAATGCAGAACAAGATGCCGTTGATTTACGTGGTAAAGCAGAAATTGAAGCAGAACACATCCGTAAAGCAGCGGAACGTGAAAGTAAAGCTCACCAAAAAGAATTACTTTTAGAAGCAAAAGAAGAGGCTAGAAAATATCGTGAAGAGATCGAAAAGGAATTTAAATCTGATAGACAAGAGTTGAAACAGATGGAGGCACGTTTAACAGATCGTGCATCATCTCTTGATCGTAAAGATGAAAATCTATCTAACAAAGAAAAAATGTTAGATAGCAAAGAACAAAGTCTAACCGATAAATCTAGACATATTAATGAGCGCGAACAGGAAATTGCTACTTTAGAAACAAAAAAAGTAGAAGAATTGTCACGCATCGCAGAGCTTAGTCAAGAAGAAGCTAAAGATATCATTTTAGCTGATACCGAAAAAGATTTAGCTCATGATATTGCGACACGTATTAAAGAAGCAGAACGTGAAGTAAAAGATCGATCAAACAAGATAGCAAAAGACTTGCTAGCCCAAGCTATGCAACGTTTAGCTGGTGAATATGTTACTGAACAAACAATTACAACTGTTCATCTCCCTGATGATAATATGAAGGGACGTATCATTGGTCGTGAAGGACGTAATATTCGTACTCTGGAAAGTTTGACAGGTATTGATGTTATCATAGATGATACGCCAGAAGTCGTTGTCTTATCAGGTTTCGACCCCATTCGTCGTGAAATTGCTCGTATGACTTTAGAATCTTTGATTCAAGATGGACGTATCCATCCAGCTCGTATTGAAGAGTTGGTTGAAAAAAATCGTTTGGAAATGGATCAACGTATCCGTGAGTATGGTGAGGCAGCAGCTTATGAGATTGGTGCACCAAATCTGCATCCTGATTTGATAAAAATTATGGGACGTTTGCAGTTCCGTACATCATATGGTCAAAATGTACTTCGTCATTCAGTTGAAGTTGGTAAACTTGCAGGTATTTTGGCTGGAGAACTAGGAGAAAATGTTGATTTAGCTCGTCGGGCTGGATTCCTCCATGATATGGGGAAAGCTATTGATCGCGAAGTTGAAGGCAGTCACGTTGAAATTGGTATGGAATTTGCTCGTAAGTACAAAGAGCATCCGATTGTTGTTAATACTATTGCAAGCCACCATGGTGATGTAGAACCTGACAGCGTTATTGCAGTAATTGTTGCTGCTGCAGACGCCCTTAGTTCAGCACGACCAGGTGCGCGTAATGAGTCAATGGAAAATTATATCAAACGTCTGCGTGATTTAGAAGAAATTGCTAATGGCTTTGAGGGAGTGCAAAATGCCTTTGCACTTCAAGCCGGACGTGAAATTCGTATCATGGTACAACCTGGTAAAGTTTCTGATGATCAAGTAGTTATTATGTCGCATAAGGTACGTGAAAAAATCGAACAAAACTTGGATTATCCAGGTAATATTAAGGTAACAGTTATTCGTGAAATGCGAGCTGTTGATTTTGCAAAATAGTCAAAAGGAGAGCTTGTTAGCTCTCCTTTTGTTATAGAGTTGACATTTGTCATATTTTGAAATGACAAAAATATCTAAAAAGTTTACTTCTGATTTTTTATACTATGATTATAGTAAAGGAGAACCAAATGGCAAAAGATATAATTAAGGTTGATCATATATTTAAAAGCATCGGGCAAAAAACGATTTTAGAAGATATATCATTTAGTATAGCTTCTAACCAATGTGTAGCATTGATTGGACCTAATGGTGCAGGGAAAACAACTCTGATGTCAACTTTGTTAGGTGATATTAGTATTTCTTCAGGATCATTGACGATTTTTAATCTGCCTGCACACCACAATAGGTTAAAATATAAGGTGGCCATCTTACCACAAGAAAATGTATTGCCCTCAAAGTTTACAGTGAGAGAACTCATTGATTTCCAAAGGTGTTTATTTCCAGAAGTGCTGCCAATGTCTCTGATTTTAGACTATCTACAGTGGAGTGATACGCACTTGCAACAATTTACAGAGACTTTATCTGGAGGGCAAAAACGACTTTTAGCTTTTGTTTTAACTTTGGTTGGTAAGCCCCAATTACTATTTTTAGATGAACCTACTTCCGGAATGGATACTTCCACACGTCAACGATTTTGGGAGCTGATTGCGACACTAAAAAAAGAAGGTGTCACAATTGTCTATTCTAGTCATTATATCGAAGAGGTAGAACATACAGCTGATAGGATTTTAGTACTTCATAAAGGAAAGTTATTACGCGATACAACCCCCTTTGCCATGAAGCAAGAAAAAACCGAAAAGTTATTCACCGTTCCGCTTAGTTATCAAAAATTATTACCTACCTATTTGATTACAGAGTGTGAAGCCAAGAGTGATAGTATAACGTTTGTTACTGGGGAGGCTGAAGCTGTATGGAAAATACTGGCAGATAATGGTTGTCCTATTGAAGCTATTGAGATGACCAATAGAACTTTGTTAAATCGTATTTTTGAGACTACTAAGGAGGTAAAACATGAGAATCTTTAAAGCATTATTGAAAATGGAATTTCTTTTGACAAAACGTCAACTTGCCAATCTCATTATGGCTATAGGTATGCCAGTGGCTTTTTTTCTATTTTTTTCAGGATTTATGGGCGAAGGACTCACTAAAGCCATCGAAGCTATCTACGTTCGTAATTATATGATAACGATGGCAGGATTCTCAAGTCTTAGCTTTGCTTTTTTTACTTTTCCATTTTCTATGAAAGATGATCAACTCTCAAACCGAATGCAATTATTAAGACACTCACCAGTACCAATGTGGCAATATTATCTAGCAAAAATTATTCGTATTTTATTTTACTATTGCCTAGCAATAACTGTTGTTTTCCTAACTGGGCATATTTTAAGGCAAGTTAGTATGCCAATAGAACAATGGATGCAGAGCTTTTTATTGCTATTAGGAGGAGCAACATGTTTTATTCCTTTTGGATTGCTCGTCTCCTACTTTAAAAATACTGAACTAATGTCAATGGTAGCCAATATTTGTTATATGTCATTAGCTGTTCTTGGTGGCATGTGGATGCCAATTACAATGTTCCCAAAATGGTTGCAAGCTTTATCAAAGTTAACCCCTACTTACCATTTGACTCAAGTTATCCTTAGTCCGTTTGCTAATAGTTTTGCTGGTTTTTCTCTTATTATTCTGATAGGCTATGGTATTATAATGTTAGTTATCGCTTATCTACTATCTCAGAAGAGGCATTCAATTTGAAAATTAAAAAAAATAACTATGATTTAATGTATTTTATTCCGTTAGTATTTTTGATTTACCCCATAGGAGGGATTCTCTATTATCACTACCCTTTTTGGACTTTATTTTTTACGCTAGCTTTTGTAGGAGCATATTTATACTCTGTTATTATCAGGGGCGAATCAAAGTATCACATGATTGCCTGGTCTACAATGTTGACATATATTTTCTACATGACAATTTTTATAAATAGTGGTTTCATCTGGTATATTTACTTTCTGAGTAATTTACTCGTCTATCGCTTTAGAGATAAATTGAAGTCTTTTAGATTCATTAGTTTTGCTTGTACTCTAGCCACAGTGGTATTTTTATGCTTCTTTAAGGCATCAGACTTTGGTGATAGAATCATGTTTCTAATTGTTCCTATTTTTTGTATCGGTTACATGTGGATTGCTATTGAAAATAGAAATAGCGAAGAACAAAGAGAAAAAATTGCAGAGCAAAATCAGTATATCAATATTTTGTCAGCTGAAAATGAACGTAACCGTATAGGGCGTGATTTGCATGATAGTTTAGGACATACATTTGCTATGATGACACTAAAGACAGAACTAGCGTTAAAGTTGTTAGAAAAAAAGGAACTATGATAAGGTACAAAAAGAACTATCAGAATTAAATCATATTAGTCATCAATCGATGAGTGAGGTCCGTCAAATTGTTTCTAACCTCAAGTATCGTACAGTAGTGGAAGAAATTGATGAGTTGTACCGCTTGTTTCAATTATCTAACATTAAGTTAACAGTTGTTAATAAGTTAGAGACGTCACAACTAAGTCCAGTAACACAATCTACAATCACAATGATATTAAAGGAATTATCCAATAATATTGTTAAGCATGCTGAAGCTGATAGCGTGGAGTTGAGTTTAGTAAGGCAAGGTGCTACTATAAATATTGAGATGATTGATAATGGTTGTGGTTTTACAAACCTTGACGGAGATGAGTTGCATAGTATTCAAGAGAGATTAACTATCGTTGAAGGGACACTAACGATTTTGTCCCGAAGTAAACCAACTCATATTCAGGTGGTATTGAAAGAGGTATAAGATGAAATTACTTGTTGCTGAGGATCAGTCCATGCTACGAGATGCTATGTGCCAATTACTTTTGATGGAAGAAAGTGTTTCTACTATTGATCAAGCTGGAAATGGTGGAGAAGCTATTGCCATTTTATCCAATAAAGCCATAGATGTTGCAATATTGGATGTTGAGATGCCGATATTATCAGGTTTAGATGTCTTAGAGTGGGTTAGAAAATACCAGAATGTTAAGGTCATAATTGTAACAACCTTTAAGCGGTCAGGTTATTTCCAAAGGGCTATTCGTTCAAATGTAGATGCTTATGTTTTGAAAGACCGCTCAGTAGCTGATTTGATGAAAACGATTCAAAAAGTTTTATCTGGGGGTAAAGAATATTCGCCTGAATTAATGGAAAACGTTATATCTAATCCTTTGAGTGAGCAAGAAATAAAAATTCTTTCCCTAATTGCTCAAGGGAAGACCAGCAAAGAAATTGCATGCACTTTATTTTTATCGAATGGTACAGTTCGTAATTACACGTCAAATATTTTTGATAAATTAGGAGTTAATAATCGTTTGGAGGCACTTAAAATAGCACGAGAAAAGGATTGGCTGTGATAGTTTTTTTCCAGTCGAGATGCCATAATGTATTAAGAGGGATGTATGTATGCAAAAATTTAAAGAACGTTTTGATACGCTTAGTGATGCAATTTTGGCCATTGCTATGACGATTTTAGTTTTGGAGATAAAAACTCCGGCTACGATGGGTGATATTGGTGACTTTACACGGAACATAGGTTTATTTATTGTTAGCTTTGTTGTTGTTTTTAATTTTTGGTACGAAAGGGCACAAAATAGCCTAGATGCTCAAAAGACTAATGATGAAATTATAGCTCTTGATATCATTGAACACCTAGGTATTTGTTTGATTCCTCTCTTTACTAAATTTATGATTTCTTTTGAGAATCATAATTTTGCTGTTATGGCTTATGGACTCTTAACGTTATTAGTTGGTCTCACATCAGACATTATTCGGATTCGTTTGGCAAGTTATGATTTAGTGACCATTCCTAGTGAATTGAAAGAGCGGGTTATAAAAGTCATGACAACTTTTGCCATTCGTTCAGTTGTGGTTCGCTTTATCATCATTATCCTCGCTTATTTTCTACCTGAGGTAGGGATATTTGCATATTTAGTCATACCGCTCTTTATGTTTTGGCGTCGCTCTAGAGCAGGAAAATACTATGCTAAAAAGGGCATTGAGGCACCATCTTATATCAAGCTTTTTATCCAAATTGGAGAGAGAGCTCCTGAGGATTTTACTAATTCAAGTAGTGGAATAGGTGGGGTAAAAAGACTCTATAAAAAATAATAGGAGACCTTGAAAAAAAGGTTTCTTTTTGTTAAACTAATGAGAAGAAACTTTATTTAGGGAGCAATTTATGAATTGCTATAAAAGTTAATAGTTAAGGTAAGAACCAGATTGTTCTGGTCTTTTTAACACTTAACACCCGATCTATTAATTTGAGGAGTGTGTAATGTCTGAACGTGGTTTGCTAATTGTTTTCTCAGGACCATCTGGTGTTGGTAAGGGGACAGTTAGGCAAGAAATTTTTTCAACCCCTGACCATAAATTTGATTATTCCGTTTCAATGACTACTCGTCCACAACGCCCAGGCGAAGTTGATGGAGTTGATTATTTCTTCCGTACACGTGAAGAGTTTGAAGCGTTGATTAAAGAAGGTCAAATGCTTGAGTATGCGGAGTATGTTGGTAACTACTATGGAACTCCTTTAAGTTATGTCAACGAGACTTTAGACAAAGGGATTGATGTTTTTCTTGAAATAGAAGTTCAGGGAGCGCTTCAAGTTAAATCGAAGGTTCCGGACGGTGTTTTCATTTTCTTAACACCACCAGATTTAGAGGAATTAGAAGAGCGTTTAGTAGGACGTGGGACAGATAGTCCAGAAGTGATTGCCCAACGTATTGAACGTGCCAAAGAAGAAATTGCTTTGATGAGGGAGTATGACTATGCTGTTGTCAATGATCAAGTGTCATTAGCAGCAGAACGTGTTAAACGTGTCATTGAAGCAGAACATTATCGTGTGGATCGTGTTATTGGGCGTTATACCAACATGGTCAAAGAAACTGATAAAAAATTAAGTTAAAAATAGAAAAGAGAATTGCCTTATGATGTTAAAACCTTCTATCGACACTTTGTTGGATAAAGTTCCTTCAAAATATTCTTTAGTTATTTTACAAGCTAAGCGTGCTCATGAATTGGAAGCTGGTGAGAAAGCCACTCAAGATTTTAAATCTGTGAAATCAACACTTCGCGCTTTAGAAGAAATCGAGTCAGGTAATGTTGTAATTCACCCAGATCCATCAGCAAAACGTGCCTCAGTTCGCGCTCGTATCGAAGCTGAACGCCTTGCTAAAGAAGAAGAAGAACGTAAAATCAAAGAGCAAATTGCTAAAGAAAAAGAAGACGGCGAAAAAATTTAAGCAAGTCAAAAGTGAGAGGTTGAAACATTCTGTATCAGCCTCTTTTCATATTTTAGAGAATTAGGGAGGGTTTATGGCAAGAAAATTAGCACAGGTTATTGTTGATATTCCTCTGATGCAGACAGATAAACCATTTTCGTATGCCATTCCTAAAGATTTGGAAGATTTGGTACAAGTAGGAGTACGCGTTCATGTTCCTTTTGGAAGAGGAAATCGTCTTTTGCAAGGCTTTGTTGTCGGTTTCAGAGATGATGATGAATTAGAGACTAAGGATATTGCGGAGGTCCTAGATTTTGAACCTGTTTTAAATCAGGAACAACTAGACTTAGCTGATCAGATGCGCCATACTGTCTTTTCTTATAAAATATCTATTTTGAAATCAATGTTACCAAGTCTTTTGAATTCGCAATATGATAAACTCTTGTTAGCAACAGACACATTACCATCAGAAGATAGAGAAGATCTATTTGGTCATAAAACGGAAATTGTCTTTTCAAGTTTGTCTTCTCAAGATGCCAAAAAAGCAGGCAGATTAATTCAAAAAGGTTTCATAGAAGTTCAATATTTAGCCAAAGATAAGAAAACAATAAAAACAGAAAAGATTTACAAAATCAACAGAACTCTGTTAGAAAAGAGCCAAATAGCAGCAAGAGCGAAAAAGAGACTGGAGTTGAAAGAATTCCTGTTAGAAAATCCTCAACCAGGGCGCCTCACAGCTTTAAACAAACAATTTTCATCTCCTGTGGTTAATTTTTTCAGAGAAGAAGGAATCATTGAAGTCATTGAAAAAGAAGCTAGTAGATCTGATAATTATTTTAAAGGAATCCTAAAAACGGATTTTTTGGATTTAAATCAGGAACAAGCTAAAGTAGTTAAAATAGTTGTTGACCAAATTGGTAAGGAACAGAATAAACCCTTCTTGTTGGAGGGGATTACAGGGTCTGGTAAGACAGAGGTATATCTTCATATCATTGATAACGTTTTAAAGTTGGGAAAAACAGCGATTGTTCTCGTTCCAGAAATTTCTTTAACTCCCCAGATGACGAATCGTTTTATTTCTCGTTTTGGAAAGCAAGTTGCTATTATGCACTCGGGCTTGTCAGAAGGTGAAAAATTTGATGAGTGGCGAAAGATAAAATCAGGTCAAGCTAAAGTTGTCGTTGGAGCTCGTTCAGCAATTTTTGCTCCTTTGGAAAATATCGGAGCCATCATTATAGATGAGGAACATGAATCAACTTATAAGCAAGAATCTAACCCAAGGTATCATGCGCGCGATGTGGCCTTGCTACGTGCAGAATATTATAAAGCTGTGTTACTAATGGGATCAGCAACTCCAAGTATCGAAAGCCGAGCTAGAGCTAGTCGGGATGTTTATAAATTTTTAGAATTAAAACATCGTGCTAATCCTAAAGCACGTATTCCTCAGGTTGAAATTATTGATTTTAGAAATTTTATTGGTCAACAAGAAGTTAGTAATTTCACATCATATTTACTAGATAAAATCCGAGATAGATTAGATAAGAAAGAGCAAGTGGTTCTTATGCTCAATCGTAGAGGTTATTCTAGTTTTATTATGTGTCGAGACTGCGGCTACGTTGATCAATGTCCTAATTGTGACATTTCTCTGACTTTACATATGGCTACAAAGACCATGAATTGTCATTATTGTGGGTTTGAAAAGCCTATTCCAAGAACATGTCCAAATTGCAATAGTAAAAGTATCTCTTACTATGGTACTGGAACCCAAAAAGCTTATGAAGAACTTTTGAAAGTTATCCCAGACGCAAAGATTTTACGGATGGATGTTGATACGACAAGGCAAAAAGGCGGTCATGAGTCTATTTTGAAGCGTTTCGGAAATCATGAAGCTGATATTTTATTGGGAACACAGATGATTGCTAAGGGATTGGATTTTCCAAATGTTACTTTAGTTGGAGTACTAAATGCAGATACTTCTCTGAATTTACCTGATTTTCGATCATCAGAGCGAACTTTTCAGCTATTAACTCAAGTGGCTGGACGTGCTGGGCGTGCTGAAAAAGAAGGAGAGGTTGTCATTCAAACTTATAATCCTAATCATTATGCTATTCAATTAGCCCAAAAGCAAGATTTTGAAGCTTTTTATCAATATGAAATGAATATCCGTCGACAACTTGGTTATCCTCCTTATTATTTTACAGTTGGTTTAACATTATCGCATAAAGATGAAGAGTGGTTAATACGAAAATCTTATGAAGTATTAAGTTTATTGAAGCAAGGCTTTAGTGATAAAGTAAAGTTGTTAGGTCCAACGCCAAAACCAATTGCAAGAACACATAACCTTTATCACTACCAAATTATTATCAAGTATCGATTTGAGGACAACCTTGAACTTGTTTTGAATCGCTTATTAGACATGACTCAAGACAAGGAGAATAGAGATCTTCGCTTAGCAATAGACCACGAACCGCAAAATATGATGTAGAATAGTGCTATGATATAATTGAGAAAAGAAAGACGAGGAAAAAGCAATGACAAAATTATTATTCATGGGGACCCCTGATTTTTCAGCGACGGTTTTAAAAGGTATTTTAGCAGATGGTAAGTATGATGTTTTAGCTGTTGTGACGCAACCAGATCGTGCTGTAGGTCGTAAAAAAGAAATTAAAATGACCCCTGTAAAAGAAGTGGCCTTGGAAAACAACATTCCTGTGTATCAGCCGGAAAAACTATCTGGAAGTCCAGAATTAGAACAACTAATGACCCTAGGTGCAGATGGTATTGTAACAGCTGCTTTTGGTCAATTCTTACCAACAAAGCTTTTGGAATCGGTAGGTTTTGCAATTAATGTACATGCTTCTCTATTGCCAAAATATCGTGGTGGGGCACCAATTCATTATGCCATTATTAATGGCGAAAAAGAAGCTGGGGTTACCATCATGGAAATGGTTGCAAAGATGGATGCAGGGGATATGGTATCAAAAGCTTCCGTTGAGATAACTGATGAAGACAATGTAGGGACAATGTTTGATAGACTCGCCGTTGTTGGTCGTGACCTTTTATTAGATACGCTTCCAGGTTATCTATCAGGTGATATTAAGCCGATACCACAAAATGAAGAAGAGGTAAGTTTTTCTCCTAATATTAGTCCAGATGAAGAGAGAATTGATTGGAATAAATCATCGCGCGACATTTTTAACCATGTTCGAGGGATGTATCCATGGCCAGTTGCACATACCCTTTTGGAGGGAAATCGTTTTAAACTTTATGAAGTAACAATGTCAGAAGGAAAGGGCTCACCGGGTCAAGTGATCGCTAAGACAAAGAACTCATTGACAGTAGCAACTGGTGACGGAGCTATTGAACTCAAATCAGTTCAACCAGCAGGGAAACCTCGTATGGATATAAAAGACTTTTTAAATGGTGTTGGTCGTAATTTAGAAATAGGAGATAAATTTGGCGAATGATTGGAAAAAGAGTGCGCGTGGTTTAGCTTTAATGACTTTAGAGGAAGTTTTTGATAAAGGAGCTTATTCTAATATCGCACTTAATAAGAGTTTAAAAAAATCTAGACTATCAGATAAAGATCGTGCCTTAGTAACAGAAATTGTCTATGGAACTGTGGCTAGAAAAATAACGCTAGAATGGTATCTATCACACTTTATAGTTGATCGTGATAAGCTTGAATTATGGGTATATCATCTCTTGCTACTGAGCCTTTATCAACTACTCTATCTGGACAACATCCCAGATCACGCTATTGTTAATGATGCTGTCACTATTGCTAAGAATCGAGGCAATAAAAAGGGTGCTGAAAAGTTAATTAATGCCGTTTTACGAAGAGTAAGTTCGGAGACGCTCCCTGAAATTGCATCAATAAAACGCCAAAACAAACGTTACTCTGTTGCTTATTCCATGCCAGTGTGGCTCGTAAAAAAATTAATTGACCAATATGGTGAGACAAGAGCTTTAGCTATTATGGAGAGTTTATTTGAGCGAAATAAAGCCAGTCTTCGTGTGACTGACTTATCGCAAAAACAAACTATCAAAGAAACTTTAAATGTTAGAGATTCACATATTGCAGAGACAGCTTTAGTTGCAGACTCAGGAAATTTTTCATCGACATCATTTTTCCAAGATGGCCTCATTACTATCCAAGATGAATCTAGTCAATTAGTTGCTCCAACACTCAAAGTCTCAGGTAATGACCAAGTATTGGATGCATGTAGTGCACCAGGAGGAAAAACAAGTCATATCGCCTCATATTTGACTACAGGGGCAGTAACTGCTTTAGATTTGTATGATCATAAATTGGAATTGGTTATGGAAAATGCAAAACGCCTAGGTCTGTCAGATAAGATAAAAACTAAAAAGTTAGATGCAAGTAAAGCTCATGAGTATTTTCTTGAGGATACTTTTGACAAAATTTTAGTAGACGCACCTTGTTCAGGTATCGGGCTAATTCGCCGTAAACCAGATATTAAGTACAATAAAGCTAATCAAGACTTTGAAGCACTCCAAGAGATTCAATTGTCTATCCTATCTAGCGTTTGTCAAACGCTACGTAAAGGTGGTATAATAACCTATAGCACTTGTACCATTTTTGAGGAAGAAAATTTTCAAGTTATTGAAAAATTCTTAGAAAACCACCCCAATTTTGAGCAAGTAGAACTGAGTCATACACAAGAGGATATTGTAAAGAGAGGCTGTATTAGTATAAGCCCTGAACAATATCATACAGATGGCTTTTTTATTGGACAAGTCAAACGTATCTTGTAGTGTCTAGGAGGAAACTGACATCGTCAGAAAAAAATATATGGAAATATCTCTTTTAACAGATATTGGGCAACGTCGTTCCAATAATCAAGATTTTATTAATCAATTTGAAAATAAAGCCGGCGTCCCACTAATCATC
Source organism: Streptococcus sp. FDAARGOS_522 (assembly GCF_003812445.1). NCBI lineage: Bacteria > Bacillati > Bacillota > Bacilli > Lactobacillales > Streptococcaceae > Streptococcus > Streptococcus sp. FDAARGOS_522. The sequence goes on along the minus strand of NZ_CP033808.1, from coordinate 1,209,156 downwards.
TTAGCAGATGGTATGGGAGGACATCGTGCAGGAAATATTGCTAGCGAGATGACTGTAACTGATCTAGGAAGTGATTGGGCGGAGACAGATTTTTCTGAGTTATCAGAAATTCGTGATTGGATGCTTGTCTCTATTGAAACAGAGAATCGCAAAATATATGAATTAGGTCAGTCAGATGATTACAAAGGTATGGGAACTACCATTGAAGCAGTTGCCATTGTAGGAGATAATATTATTTTCGCACATGTAGGAGATTCACGTATCGGTATCGTTCGTCAAGGAGAGTATCATTTATTGACGAGTGATCATTCTCTTGTTAATGAATTGGTAAAAGCTGGCCAATTAACAGAAGAAGAAGCTGCTAGTCATCCTCAAAAAAATATTATTACGCAATCAATTGGTCAAGCCAATCCAGTCGAACCTGATTTAGGAGTTCATCTACTTGAAGAAGGTGACTACCTTGTAGTTAATAGTGATGGACTAACTAATATGTTGAGTAATGCCGATATTGCTACAGTACTAACACAAGAAAAAACCTTAGATGATAAGAATCAAGATTTAATCACTCTAGCAAACCATAGAGGAGGTCTTGATAATATCACTGTGGCACTAGTTTACGTTGAAAGTGAGGCGGTTTAATGATTCAGATTGGCAAATTATTTGCTGGTCGTTATCGGATCCTTAAATCAATCGGACGAGGTGGAATGGCGGATGTTTATCTAGCTCGAGATCTAATTTTAGATAATGAAGAGGTCGCAATAAAAGTATTGCGAACCAATTATCAAACAGATCAGATTGCGGTTGCTCGCTTCCAGAGAGAAGCACGAGCAATGGCTGAGCTGACACATCCTAATATTGTCGCTATTCGTGATATAGGTGAAGAAGACGGACAGCAGTTCTTAGTAATGGAATATGTTGATGGATTCGATTTAAAAAAGTATATTCAAGACAATGCACCCCTATCAAATAATGAAGTTGTTCGAATCATGAATGAAGTCCTTTCAGCCATGTCACTGGCACATCAGAAAGGTATCGTACACCGTGATTTAAAACCTCAAAATATTTTATTAACTAAAAAAGGGACTGTAAAAGTTACAGATTTCGGTATTGCGGTAGCGTTTGCTGAAACTAGTTTAACGCAAACGAATTCTATGTTAGGTAGTGTTCATTATTTATCGCCAGAGCAGGCGCGTGGTTCAAAAGCGACTGTTCAGAGTGATATTTATGCCATGGGAATCATGCTTTTTGAAATGTTAACTGGCCATATTCCTTATGATGGGGATAGTGCAGTTACTATTGCCCTACAGCACTTCCAAAAACCACTACCATCAATCCTTGCAGAAAATAAAAGCGTTCCACAAGCTTTGGAAAACATTGTCATTAAAGCAACAGCTAAAAAGCTAACAGATCGCTATAAGACAACTTATGAGATGGGACGTGATTTATCAACTGCTCTAAGCTCGACACGTCACCGTGAACCAAAACTTGTTTTTAATGATACTGAGAGTACTAAGACACTACCCAAAGTAACATCTACAGTATCATCTCTAACGACAGAACAACTGTTGCGTAATCAAAAACAGGCCAAAACAACAGAAAAAATAACTCCTGATTCTGCGAGTAACGATAAAACGAAGTCTAAAAAGAAGGCTTCTCATCGACTTCTTGGTACAATCATGAAATTATTCTTTGCACTCTGTGTTGTAGGAATAATTGTATTTGCTTATAAAATTTTAGTAAGTCCTACGACTATTCGTGTTCCAGATGTTAGCAACAAAACAGTAGCTCAAGCAAAAATGACATTGGAAAATTCTGGATTGAAAGTAGGAGCTATTCGTAATATTGAGAGTGATAGTGTTTCAGAAGGACTTGTCGTAAAAACAGACCCTGCTGCAGGACGTTCTCGCAGAGAAGGGGCTAAAGTTAATCTTTATATTGCCACTCCAAACAAGAGTTTCACTCTAGGTAATTATAAGGAACATAATTACAAAGATATCCTCAAAGATCTTCAAGGCAAAGGTGTTAAAAAATCTTTAATCAAGGTTAAGCGTAAAATTAATAATGATTATACTACTGGTACAATCTTAGCACAGTCGCTTCCAGAAGGAACATCTTTTAATCCTGATGGTAATAAGAAATTAACACTTACGGTTGCTGTTAATGATCCAATGATTATGCCTGATGTAACAGGTATGACTGTTGGAGAAGTAATAGAAACCTTGACAGACCTCGGATTAGATGCAGATAATCTTGTCTTCTATCAAATGCAAAATGGCGTTTATCAAACAGTAGTAACACCTCCATCTTCAAGTAAGATAGCAAGTCAGGATCCTTATTACGGAGGAGAAGTTGGATTAAGGAGAGGAGATAAAGTTAAGCTGTATCTTCTTGGTTCTAAAACAACGAATAACTCATCATCTACGCCAATAGATTCTTCGGCTTCAAGCTCAACAGGAACAACTACCTCGGATTCTGTAAGCTCATCAACGGATGCTAGCACTTCTGATAGTAGTAGCACTTCTACAAGTAGTTCAACACTACCAAGTGATAGTACAACTAATACAGGAACAGCTAACAATCCATTAACTCAATAAAATTAAAAAGAAGATGTTAAAGTCTTCTTTTTAATTTGCTATGGCAGAGACCATGCCTAGAAAGGTTCTCTGCCAATATGCCAAATTTTTCTCTCAATAATGGTGCAAAGTATAGGGCTTTTTGATAAAATACGTCATATAGAGTAATGGAAGGATTATTATGAAAAAATTTCAGTTTTTTCTACTTGTTGAAGCCGTTGTCTTAGTTATGGGATTAATGAAAATTTTATCTGATGACTGGACAAGTTTTATTTTTATTCTCGCTTTGATTCTTTTAGCCTTAAGATTTTATAACAACGATAGTCGTCATAATTTTCTGTTAACGACAAGTTTGTTATTACTATTTTTAATCTTTATGCTTAACCCTTACATTATTGCAGCCGTTGTTTTTGCAGTTTTGTATGTTCTAATCAATCATTTCTCGCAAGTTAAGAAAAAAAATCGTTATGCTTTGATTCAATTTAAGAATCATCAATTAGATGTTAAGACAACACGAAACCAATGGTTAGGTACTGATCAACACGAAAGTGACTTTTATGCTTTTGAAGATATTAATATTATAAGAATCTCTGGGACTGATACAATTGATTTAACAAATGTTATTGTATCTGGGCAGGATAATGTTATTATAATTCAAAAGGTTTTTGGTGATACTAAAGTATTGGTTCCTTTAGACGTTGCCGTAAAGGCTGATATTAGTTCTGTTTACGGTAGTGTACAGTACTTTGATTTTGAGGAGTATGATCTAAGAAATGAATCTATAAAATTGTCACAAGAGGAAGAATATTACCTTTTGAAACGTGTCAAATTAGTTGTAAACACTATCGCTGGGAAAGTTGAGGTTAGTCGTAAATGAAAAAGCACCACTACTTTTTAGCTTTCTTCTATGGAAGTGTCATTATATTTGCCATTTGTTTTGTCATTATTGATAGTTTGGGTGTTAATTTGGTGCACCTCTATCAAACGTCTCGTTTGTGGCTGATTGAACAATTGATTTTCTCTATTTTCTTTCTATCTTTAGCGGTAACTATCCTTTTATTGCTAACTTGGTTTTTATTAGATGATAATAGTAAACGTCAAATTAACCATAATTTACGTCGCATTTTAAATAACCAATCAATAAATGTTACCGATGATGGTACTGAAATATCGACCAATATTCAACGGCTCTCTAAAAAAATGAATTTAATGACAGCAAGTCTACAATCTAAGGAAAATAGTCGTATTTTAAAAAGCCAAGAAATTGTGAAACAAGAACGTAAGCGTATTGCACGTGATTTACACGACACAGTTAGTCAGGATTTGTTCGCTGCTTCCATGGTTTTGTCAGGGATAGCACAGAATGTTTCTCAGCTAGACGTTGATCAGGTTGGCTCGCAATTATTAGCAGTAGAAGAAATGCTTCAGCATGCACAAAATGATTTGAGAATTCTGCTACTTCATTTGAGGCCAGTTGAATTAGAAAATAAGACCCTATCTGAAGGATTCAGAATGATATTGAAAGAATTGACCGATAAGAGCGACATTGAAGTTGTTTATCATGAATCAATTCTAACCTTACCCAAAAAGATTGAAGACAATATTTTTAGAATTGGTCAAGAATTTATCAGTAATACTTTAAAGCATTCACAAGCCAGTCGTCTCGAAGTTTACCTTAATCAAACAGAGAATGAATTGCAGTTAAAAATGATTGATAATGGTATTGGATTTGATATGGATTCTGTCTATGATTTAAGTTATGGGTTAAAAAATATTGAAGATCGAGTAGAAGATTTAGCAGGAAATTTACAGCTTCTCAGTCAGCCTGGTAAAGGAGTTGCTATGGATATAAGATTACCTTTAGTAAATCAGAGTGAGGATAAAAATGGATAAAATAAAAATTGTACTTGTTGATGACCATGAGATGGTTCGTCTCGGTTTAAAAGGTTTTTTAAACTTACAAGCTGATGTTGAAGTAATAGGTGAGGCCTCAAATGGTTTAGAAGGCATAAAAAAAGCACTGGAGTTACGTCCAGACGTTGTTGTTATGGACTTAGTAATGCCTGAAATGGACGGTGTAGAAGCAACCTTAGCATTATTGAAGGATTGGCCAGAAGCTGCCATTTTAGTCTTAACATCTTACTTGGATAATGAAAAAATTTACCCTGTTATTGAAGCAGGTGCCAAAGGCTATATGTTAAAGACCTCAAGCGCAGCAGAGATTCTTAATGCCATTCGTAAAGTTTCAAGGGGAGAACAAGCTATTGAAAATGAAGTAGATAAGAAAATTAAGGCTCATGATAAATGTCCAGCTTTACATGAGGGCTTAACAGCAAGGGAACGTGATATCCTTAATTTATTAGCCAAAGGTTATGACAATCAAAGGATTGCTGATGAATTATTTATCTCGTTAAAGACTGTTAAAACTCATGTTTCTAATATTTTGGGAAAACTAAATGTAGCAGATCGAACTCAAGCAGTTGTCTATGCTTTCCAACACCATTTGGTACCACAAGATGATGAATAAGTGATATAATAGAGGCACTATGTTAATGAAAGTGGTTAGTCATGGACGCAAAAACTAAATATAAAGCAAAAAAAATAAAGGCAGTGTTTTTTGATATTGATGACACGCTTCGTGTTAAAGATACAGGTTATATGCCACCATCAATCTTAAAAGTTTTTAAAGCTTTGAAAGATAAAGGAATCGTTGTAGGTATTGCTTCAGGAAGAGCACGATATGGCGTTCCAAAAGAAGTTCAAGATTTAAATGCCGATTATTGTGTAAAATTAAATGGAGCTTACGTTAAGGACAAGGATAAGAATATTATCTTCCATCGTCCTATTCCAGCTGAATATGTAGAGCAATATAAGAAATGGGCGGACACTGTTGGTATTAAGTACGGTTTAGCTGGTCGTCATGAGGCAGTTTTATCAGATCGTGATGATTTGGTAAATGATGCGATTGATATTGTGTATTCTGATCTCGAAGTTAATCCAGATTTCAATAAAGAACATGATATTTATCAGATGTGGACATTTGAAGATAAAGGAGATAGCCTTCATCTACCTGAACCGTTAGCTGAACATCTTCGCTTGATACGTTGGCATGATCATTCTTCAGATGTTGTGTTAAAAGGAACATCGAAGGCTTTAGGTGTTTCTAAAGTTGTTGAACATTTGGGCTTAAAGCCAGAGAATATCTTGGTTTTCGGAGATGAGCTCAATGATTTAGAACTCTTTGATTATGCTGGACTAGCTGTGGCGATGGGAGTGTCACACCCAGAAGCTCAAAAAAAAGCAGATTTTATCACAAAAAAAGTAGAAGAAGATGGCATTTTGTATGCCCTGGAGGAACTAGGTTTGATAGAAAAAGAATTAACATTTCCACAAGTAGATATTGAAAATACAGAAGGTCCTGTGGCTGTCATTAAAACAAATCACGGGGATATGACTGTAAAACTCTTCCCGGATCATGCTCCTAAAACGGTAGCAAACTTTATTGGTTTAGCTAAACAAGGTTATTATGATGGTATTATCTTCCATCGTATTATTCCAGATTTTATGATTCAGGGTGGTGATCCAACTGGTACAGGTATGGGTGGTGAATCTATCTATGGGGAAAGTTTTGAAGACGAATTTTCCGAGGAATTATATAATGTTCGCGGAGCTCTTTCAATGGCTAATGCTGGACCAAATACGAATGGCAGCCAATTTTTCATCGTCCAAAATACAAAAATTCCTTATGCGAAAAAGGAATTAGAGCGAGGTGGTTGGCCAACACCAATTGCTGAGTTGTATGCTGGACAAGGTGGTACACCGCATCTAGATCGTCGCCACAGTGTATTTGGACAATTAGTAGACCAAAGTTCTTTTGAGGTACTTGATGAGATTGCGGCAGTAGAGACTGGTTCTCAAGACAAACCATTGGAAGATGTTGTTATTTTAACGATTGAGGTTAAAGAATAAAATGAAGATTGGCGATAAGTTAAAGGGAACAGTCACTGGCATTAGGCCTTATGGAGCCTTTGTTTCTCTTGAGGATGGTAGGACTGGACTTATCCATATTTCTGAAATTAAAACAGGTTACATTGATAATATTTATGATGTTCTTAGTGTAGGTGATGAAGTCTATGTTCAGGTTATAGATGTAGATGAATTTACACAAAAAGCAAGTTTATCGCTTCGGACCCTTGAAGAAGAGAGACATCATATTCAGCATCGTCATCGATTTTCTAACAATCGTCTTAAGATAGGTTTCAAACCACTTGAGGAAAATTTACCTAGTTGGGTTGAGGAAGGTCTAGCCTACTTGAATAATAAATAAACAAAAAACCTAGATTTGATTAATGACAAGTCTAGGTTTTAAATATTTAAAAGTAGCAGTGAATATTATACTTGCTAAAAATAGCTTGATAATCGAGTAGATCCTCTGGGTGTAGTGCAGCGATCTCTTCCATTTCATATTGACGATTAAGTAATTGATATTTGTTTTGCCCAAATTGGTGGAAAGGTAAGAGTTGCACTTGACGGATATCTAGGCGATCAAATAAACAAGCAAATTCTTCAGCATCTTCTAATGAATCGTTAAAATTAGGTATGACAGGAATACGTAGCACAATCGTTTTACCGTTGGCAAAAGCATAATGAATGTTTTTGATGATTGAAGCATTCTTAACCATCGTCTTTTCTTGGTGTTTGAGGCTATTGTAATGTTTTAAATCGGTGTAAATAAAATCAACGTATTGGATAAGATCTATGAATTGTTCATGTCTAGTATAAGCAGTTGTTTCAATAGCCGTGTGGATTCCCAGTGATTTAGCACGTTTTAAAATTGCCTTGGCAAATTCAAATTGTGCAAATATTTCACCGCCAGATAGCGTTATGCCCCCACCAGATTCTTCGTAAAAATCAATATCTTTTAAAACTTCTTCAATAATATCATCAACCGATTTTTCTTCGCCCACGATGACGCTTTCATTAGTAATGGCATCTCTCATTGTTTCTGGAACCATTTTTTGCGACTCGGGATTAGCACACCAAGGACATCTAAGAGGACAACCCTTTAAGAAAACGGTTGTTCGAATACCTGGACCATCGTGAATACTAAAATGTTGAATGTTGAATACAATACCTTTTTCATTTGTCATATTATTTTCCTCAATTTCATTTTAAGTATACCTTTTATACGTAACAAAGTCAATTACGAATGAAAGTTTATTGAACTTGTTTAATAAATAAAAAATGATAAAATAGAAAGGAGGTGTTTCATGAATAGATTAGAAAATATTATTAGTTTAGTATCCCAGTACCAAAAAATAGATGTTAATACACTCTCGGAGTTGTTGCAAGTTTCTAAAGTAACGATACGTAAAGATTTAGATAAACTAGAAGGCAAAGGGCTTTTGCATAGAGAGCACGGTTATGCAGTTTTAAACAGTGGGGATGACCTTAATGTTAGGTTATCTTTTAACCATAAAACTAAAAAAGAAATTGCTGCCTTAGCTGCAAATATGGTGTCTGACAATGACACTATCTTAATAGAATCAGGCTCTACTTGTGCTCTTTTAGCAGAAAATATCTGTCAGACAAAGCGAAATGTCACTATTTTGACCAACTCTTGCTTTATTGCTAACTATTTACGAGAGTATGATTCATGCCAAATTGTCTTACTTGGTGGTGAGTATCAATCAAGTTCACAGGTTACGGTAGGTCCTCTCTTGAAAAAGATGATTTCACTTTTTCATGTCTCGTTAGCTTTTGTTGGGACTGATGGTTTTGATCCAAAACTAGGATTTATGGGTAGAGATTTAATGCGTTCTGAAGTTGCACAAGAGATGGCGAATGCTGCCGATGAAGTCATTATTTTAACAGATTCTAGTAAGTTTAATCAGACTGCATTGGTGGAACAGCTTCCGTTGTCAACTGTATCACAAGTTATTACAGATAAACATCCAAATTCGGAAATTGCTAATTTGTTCCAAGAAGCAGAGATTACCATTCAATCTTTATTACAAGTACCATAAAAGAGGCTATTTTTCTTACATTTTGCACATTTGTGGCGATAATAGATAAAGTGTCATGTCAAATTGCACAGATGTAACCTTTTTGTTAAACTGAAGCAAATGCTGAAAGGTTATGAGTATGAAATTAGAGCGTCAAAAATTGTTAGCTAAAGTAGCTTACCTTTACTATATGGAAGGGAAAAGCCAATCTGAGATTGCCAATGAATTAGGAATTTATCGTACAACAATAAGTCGTATGTTAGCCAAAGCGAGAGAAGAAGGTCTTGTTAGAATCGAAATTTCAGATTTTAATCCAGAAATTTTTCAGTTAGAATCCTATTTTAAAAGTAAATATCACCTTAAAGATATTGAGATTGTTTCTTCGCGAAAAGATAGCGATACTTCAGAGATAGAGAAGGATTTAGCACATGTAGCTGCAGCTATGATTCGAAAAAAAATTAAAGAGAATGAAAAGGTGGGGATTGCTTGGGGGAGGACACTTAGTAAAGTAGTTGAAGCAATGCGTCCTCATCCGGTTTCTCAAGTTTCTTTTGTTCCTTTGGCCGGAGGTCCAAGTCATATTAATGCACGCTATCACGTTAATACTCTGGTTTACGAAATGTCAAGGCGTTTCCAAGGAAGTTGTACTTTCATTAATGCAACTCTAGTTCAAGAAAACGCTAATTTAGCGAAAGGAATATTAACTTCAAAATATTTTGAGGGGCTAATGGATAATTGGGAAAAACTTGATGTGGCAATTGTGGGCGTTGGTGGTAAACCTAAAAGCAATGAACAACAGTGGCTTGACCTTTTAAATCAAGATGATTTTCAATGCTTGGATGAAGAAGCAGCTGTAGGTGAAATTACTTGTCGTTTTTTTAATCATTCAGGTGATCCTGTGAATCAACATTTAGCTAAAAGGACAATAGGAATTACCTTAGAACAACTACAGAAAGTTCCTAATAGAATAGCGGTTGCTCATGGCAATTATAAGGCTGCGGCACTCTTAGCCGTTTTAAAAAAGGGGTATATTAATCATTTAGTTACTGATTTTTCCACAGCCTTAAATATTTTAAGATTAGATAAAGACACCTTTGTGGATACTATATATCAAAAGAGCTAGGATTTATTCCTAGCTCTTTTGATAATGTTTCTATTACCAAGTGAATTGTTATAGAATAAGCACAAAGGTGCGCTATTGTCATAAAGGGCACAAAGTCTATTGACGATGATTAAGGGACATGTTACATTTGTTTTGCGAAAGAAAACTAGAACCTTTTGTAAGAAAGTTTAAACTTATAAAAAATCATTAAAGCGGAGGTGCTTATGGAAATCATAGTCGCAGACCAAATTATTATGGGGCTCATTTTGAATGCTGGGGATGCTAAACAACATATCTATCAAGCCTTAAAACTTGCAAAAGAAGGAAATTTTGCAGAAAGTAAGATTGAAATAGAACTAGCAGATAGTGCACTCCTAGAAGCTCATAATCTTCAAACACAATTCCTTGCACAAGAAGCAGGAGGGACAAGGACAGATATCTCAGCACTCTTTATTCATTCTCAGGATCATTTGATGACAAGTATTACTGAGATTAACTTGATTAAAGAAATTATTGATTTACGCCAGGAATTACATATTCAAAAATAAGTAAAGGGGATCAAATATGATAAAAATTGGTTTATTCTGTGCAGCAGGTTTTTCAACAGGTATGTTAGTAAACAATATGAAAATCGCAGCGGATAAAGAAGGGATAGAGGCACATATTGAAGCTTATTCACAAGGAAAAATTGCAGATTATGCTAAAGATTTAGATGTTGCATTACTTGGTCCACAAGTTAGCTATACTCTAGATAAATCAAAATCAATCTGTGATGAATACGGTGTACCGATAGCAGTTATTCCAATGGCAGATTATGGTATGTTGGATGGTGTAAAAGTTTTGAAACTTGCTTTGAGTTTATTGGAAACAAGAAAAGAGGCTTGATATGTCAAAGTTTGATAGTCAGAAAATAATTACTCCGATTATGAAGTTTGTCAATATGCGAGGGATTATTGCACTCAAAGATGGCATGCTAGCAATTCTACCACTAACAGTTGTTGGGAGTCTCTTTTTAATATTAGGGCAGCTTCCATTTAAAGGTCTTAATCAAGCCATAGCTAATGTTTTTGGACCAGAATGGACAGAACCATTTATGCAAGTTTATTCAGGAACTTTTGCGATTATGGGCTTGATTTCCTGTTTTGCAATTGCTTATGCTTATGCTAAAAATAGTAGTGTAGAACCGTTACCTGCTGGCGTTTTATCACTTTCGTCTTTCTTTATTTTAATGAAATCATCTTATATTCCTGTAAAAGGAGAAGCAATAGCGGATGCTATTTCTAAGGTTTGGTTTGGCGGTCAGGGGATTATTGGAGCAATTATTATTGGCTTAGTAGTTGGTGCTATCTATACATGGTTTATCCAACATCATATTGTTATAAAAATGCCAGAGCAAGTACCACAGGCAATAGCAAAACAATTTGAAGCTATGATTCCAGCTTTTGTTATCTTTCTTTTATCGATGATTGTTTATTTGATTGCTAAGGTAACAACTGGAGGTACCTTTATTGAGATGATTTATGATATCATTCAAGTACCGTTGCAAGGCTTAACAGGCTCACTTTATGGAGCAATTGGGATTGCTTTCTTTATTTCATTCTTATGGTGGTTTGGTGTCCATGGCCAATCTGTGGTGAATGGTATTGTGACTGCTTTGTTACTATCCAATTTAGATGCCAATAAGTCTTTATTAGCAGCAAATCGCTTAACATTAGATAATGGCGCTCACATTGTAACACAGCAGTTTTTGGATAGTTTCTTGATTTTATCGGGCTCAGGAATAACTTTTGGACTAGTTATTGCGATGCTTTTTGCAGCAAAATCAAAACAATACAAGGCACTTGGGAAAGTGGCCGCTTTTCCCGCAATTTTCAATGTTAACGAGCCAATCGTCTTTGGCTTTCCAATCGTAATGAATCCTGTGATGTTTCTGCCTTTTATTTTAGTACCAGTTTTGGCAGCTTTAATTGTTTATGGAGCTATTGCGGTTGGTTTTATGCAACCATTCTCAGGTGTTACTTTACCATGGAGTACTCCAGCAATTATTTCTGGATTCATGGTAGGTGGTTGGCAAGGTGCACTCGTCCAAATAGTCATTTTAGCTATCTCAACTGCTGTTTACTTCCCATTCTTTAAAATCCAAGATAATATTACTTACAAAAATGAATGTGAAATGGAAAGGGGATAGCTAGCAGATAAGAGGTTGAGGTGTGTAATGCACCTTAACCTTTTTCTAAAAATGCACATTTGTGCAACTTTAGATGTAGCATTCTATTCTTTATTTTCTTCTTGTTATTTTAGGATTTAGGTGCTATTATATTTACGAAGAAAAACTTTTTAGTTTCGAAAGAAACAAGCGGAGGCTGTTATGACCAAACAATTACTCACTCAAAAATATACAAATGATGTTCAACAAAATTCTCAAAAGCATTTTGGCTATTTGACAGAGCGCATGTATTCTTATCGCGATAAGGTTCTTGATAAGAAACCATTCATAGATGCAGAACGTGCTATCTTGGTAACTGAAGCCTATCAAAAGCATCAGGAAAAACCTAATGTTTTAAAGAGAGCTTACATGTTGCAAAATATTTTGGAAAAAATGACAATCTATATTGACGATGAGACAATGATTGTCGGTAACCAAGCTTCATCTGATAAAGATGCTCCTATTTTTCCAGAATACACTCTAGAATTTGTTGTAAATGAACTAGACCTTTTTGAAAAACGAGATGGTGATGTCTTTTACATTACAGAAGAAACCAAAGAACAAATTAGAAATATTGCACCTTTCTGGGAAAATAATAATTTACGGGCTCGTGCGGGCGTTATGCTTCCAGAAGAAGTTCAAGTTTATATGGAGACAGGCTTCTTTGGGATGGAAGGTAAGATGAATTCTGGGGATGCTCACTTAGCTGTCAACTATCAGAAGTTACTAGAAGAAGGGCTTATTGGCTTTGAAAAAAAAGCAAGAAAAGCTAAAGCTGACTTAGATTTAACAAAGCCTGAGAGTATTGACAAATATCATTTCTATGATTCTATTTTAATTACAATAGAAGCTGTTAAAACCTATGCAGAGCGTTTTGCTATCCTAGCAAAAAAACAAGCTAAAACAGCAAATGCTAAGAGACGTCAGGAATTGTTAGATATCGCTAGTATTTGTGAACGAGTGCCCTATTACCCAGCTGAAACGTTTGCAGAAGCCGTTCAATCGGTTTGGTTTATTCAGTGTATTCTTCAAATAGAATCAAACGGTCATTCTCTATCTTATGGACGCTTTGATCAATACATGTATCCATATGTTAAATCTGACTTAGAAGCTGGACGTGAGACTGAGGATTCGATCGTTGAGCGCCTAACTAACCTATGGATTAAAACAATAACTATTAATAAGGTTCGTAGCCAAGCTCATACGTTTTCGTCTGCTGGTAGTCCTCTTTACCAAAATGTAACGATTGGAGGACAAACACGACATAAGGAAGATGCTGTTAATCCTTTATCATTTCTAGTACTAAAATCAGTCGCTCAGACACACTTACCACAGCCTAATCTAACGGTTCGTTATCATGCTAACCTAGACAAGTCATTCATGAATGAAGCTATTGAAGTTATGAAATTAGGCTTTGGTATGCCAGCTTTTAATAATGATGAAATTATTATTCCATCATTTATTAAAAAAGGAGTTTCCGAAGAAGATGCCTATGATTATTCAGCGATTGGTTGTGTCGAAACAGCAGTTCCTGGGAAATGGGGTTATCGTTGTACCGGCATGAGCTATATCAACTTCCCTAAAGTGTTATTAATTACAATGAATGACGGTATTGACCCGGCTTCTGGGAAGAGATTTGCGCCTTCTTATGGGCATTTCACCCAGATGACCTCATATAAAGAACTTAAAGAAGCTTGGGACAAAACACTTCGTTACTTAACTCGAATGAGCGTTATTGTTGAAAATGCTATTGATATTAGTCTCGAAAGAGAAGTACCTGATATTCTTTGTTCAGCTTTAACTGATGATTGTATTGGACGAGGTAAGCACTTAAAAGAAGGTGGTGCAGTATATGACTACATATCTGGTCTACAAGTTGGAATCGCTAATCTTTCAGACTCACTTGCTGCGCTTAAAAAATTAGTATTTGAAGAAAAACGCCTAACCACATTAGAAGTATGGCAAGCATTGCAGAGTGATTACGCAGGTCCGCGTGGTGAAGAAATTCGTCAAATGTTGATCAATGAAGCACCAAAATATGGAAATGATGATGACTACGCGGATAGTTTAGTACGTGAGTGTTATGATGTTTATGTTGAAGAAATTGCTAAATATCCCAACACACGCTATGGACGTGGACCAATCGGTGGTATTCGCTATTCAGGAACGTCCTCTATTTCAGCAAATGTAGGCCAAGGACGAGGTACTTTAGCAACTCCAGATGGTAGGCATGCAGGAACTCCATTAGCTGAAGGTTGTTCACCATCTCATAATATGGACAAAAAGGGACCTACCTCTGTTTTGAAATCAGTTTCGAAGTTACCAACTGATGAGATTGTCGGCGGTGTACTCCTTAACCAAAAAGTCAACCCTCAAACCTTGGCAAAAGAAGAAGATAAACAAAAATTAATTGCCTTACTTAGAACATTCTTCAATCGCCTTCATGGTTACCATATCCAGTATAATGTTGTCTCACGTGAGACTTTGATTGATGCTCAGAAGCACCCTGAAAAACACCGCGATTTGATTGTGCGTGTAGCAGGTTATTCTGCATTCTTTAATGTCCTATCTAAGGCAACTCAAGATGATATTATTGCACGTACAGAACATGCTCTTTAGGAGATTATTATGGAATTTTTACTTGACACTTTAAATTTAGAAGCTATAAAAAAATGGCATCATATACTGCCACTAGCAGGTGTAACTTCAAATCCCACCATTGCTAAGAAAGAAGGAGATATACATTTTTTCCAACGCATTCGTGATGTTCGAGAAATTATTGGACGTGAAGCAAGTTTGCATGTTCAAGTAGTGGCCAAAGATTATCAAGGAATATTGGATGATGCTGCTAAAATACGCCAAGAAACGGACGATGACATTTATATCAAAGTCCCAGTTACGCCAGATGGATTAGCAGCAATTAAAACGTTAAAAGCAGAAGGTTATAATATTACAGCCACAGCAATATACACCAGTATGCAAGGTCTTTTGGCTATATCAGCTGGAGCAGACTACCTAGCACCTTACTTTAACCGAATGGAGAACCTTGATATTGATGCGACACAAGTTATTAAGGAATTAGCGCAAGCAATAGAGCGGACAGGTTCTTCTAGCAAAATTTTAGCAGCTAGTTTTAAAAACGCTTCACAAGTAACGAAGGCCTTATCACAGGGTGCTCAATCAATCACCGCGGGACCAGATATTTTTGAATCAGTCTTTGCGATGCCATCTATTGCAAAAGCTGTTAACGACTTTGCAGATGATTGGAAAGCCAGTCAACACTCAGAACATATTTAACAGAGAACGCCAACTTTTGAGGCTGTATCTTTAACATAAAATTTTTTAAAGAAGAAAGAGGTTGAGAATGAAAGTTTTCGCAAGTCCATCGCGCTATATACAAGGAAAGGATGCTTTATTCCAAAGTATTGAACATATCAAATCTTTAGGTCAGACTCCACTTATCCTTTGTGATGATGTTGTTTATAATATCGTTGGAGAAAGGTTTTTATCTTATCTACAAGACGATTTGTTACCACATCGTGTTTCCTTTAACGGAGAAGCATCTGATAATGAAATCAATCGTGTCGTTGCTGTTGCGAAAGAAAAGAATAGTGACCTTATTATTGGACTTGGTGGTGGAAAAACTATTGACTCTGCAAAGGCAATTGCAGATAAAGTTAATTTACCAGTGGTCATTGCACCAACAGTAGCTTCAACAGATGCCCCAACATCAGCGTTATCAGTAATCTATACAGATGAAGGAGCTTTTGAAAAATATATTTTTTATTCAAAGAATCCAGACTTAGTTTTAGTTGATACTCAAGTAATTGCCCAAGCGCCAAAACGTTTACTAGCTTCTGGGATAGCAGATGGCTTAGCTACTTGGGTTGAAGCGAGAGCAGTCTTACAAAAAAATGGGATAGCGATGGCTGGCGGTAGACAGACTTTAGCGGGCGTGGCAATTGCCCAAGCATGTGAGCGTACTTTATTTAATGATAGTTTACAAGCTTTAGCGGCTTGTGATGCCAAAGTGGTTACAAAAGCTTTAGAAAATGTTATTGAAGCTAATACCTTACTTAGTGGTTTAGGTTTTGAAAGTGCAGGATTAGCTGCAGCTCATGCTATTCATAATGGTTTTACTGCCTTGAGTGGAGATATTCATCACTTAACCCATGGTGAAAAAGTTGCCTATGGAACGTTGACGCAACTTTTCCTCGAAAATAGACCAAAGGAAGAAATTGATCGCTACATTAATCTTTACCAAGCGATTGGAATGCCAACTACACTTGCAGAACTCCATTTGGGTGATGCAACATATGAAGAACTTTTAAAAGTTGGTCAGCAAGCAACAATTGAAGGTGAAACAATACATGAAATGCCATTCAAAATTAGTGCAGAGGATGTCGCTGCAGCCCTGTTAACGGTTGACCGTTATGTTTCAAATCATCAATAAAAACAATAGAACCAAGTGAAATTGCTTGGTTCTATTTGTCGTTTTAATATTTTAACTAAATAGGGCTTACTAGTATTTAAAGAGATATAAACTAAAAAAGATCAGACAACATATCTAATCTTTTTTAGTTATCGTTTACTGAAGATTAAAGTTATTCAAAATCATACAGGCTTGTTGATAAGTAACGTTCGCCATTATCAGGGAGAAGAGCTAAAACCTTTTTCCCTTTTCCTAGTTGTTTGGCCACTTCAATAGCAGCATAAATAGCAGCTGAAGCAGAAATTCCTGCGAGGAAACCTTCTAGTCCGCCGATGATACGTCCTGTTTCAATAGCATCGTCAGATGTAACGCGAATGATATGATCATAAGAATCTGTAGCCAATGTTTCTGGAATGAAACCTGCAGAAATCCCTTGTATTTTATGAGGCCCAGGTTGCTCACCAGAAAGGATTGCAGATTCATCAGCTTCTACAGCATAAATAGCGACATCAGGATTGACTTTTTTTAATGCACGAGAGACACCAGTAATTGTCCCACCAGTTCCCACACCTGCGATAAAAGCATCTAAACCTTTTTCACCAAAAGTCTCGATAATTTCCCTACCAGTCGTTTTTTCGTGGATTTCTGGATTGGCTTGATTATTAAATTGCAGGGGTAGCCAAGCATTTTGCTCTGCAGAAATTTCTTTTGCCTTAGCAATAGCTCCCTTCATCCCTTCACTACCAGGTGTTAGTACTAATTGAGCACCATAGGCTTGAATGATTTTACGACGTTCAATTGACATGGTTTCTGGCATAACAATAATAACATTATACCCTTTAGCTTTTCCTACCCAAGCCAAACCGATACCTGTATTACCAGATGTAGGTTCTACGATTGTATCTCCGGCTTTAAGAATCCCTTTTTGCTCTGCATCTTCAATCATAGCTAGAGCGATACGATCTTTGACAGATGAACCTGGGTTAAAGGATTCTAACTTAACGTACACCTCTGCAGCTCCTTCTGGAACAATATGATGTAATTGAATAATGGGTGTATTTCCGATTAAGTCTGTAATAGAATTATAAATTTTTGACATAAGCTATACCTCTTCATGATATTGGTTAAGAATATTATAAAACTCACATTGATTAAAGTAAAATATCAATTCTTTATCAAGTGATAGCTATTATTTATCGGTTTCAGCCTTAAAGGGAATTTCAACAATTTGACTCCCTTCTTCAGTTAACAAAGCTTTTCCTTGGTAGAACTCTGTCAAATTAGTTATTGTGTGTTCAAATTCCTTAGGGTCAACGTATATTTTACAGGTTACAGCTTCTAAAAATTCTGTTTCAAACTCCTGAAGGTGGTGCTCTTTTAGGAAGTTGTCAAAAGTTTGATATTGAGGATAAGTTAATTGAATACGAATACCAATTTGTTCTTTAACTTCTACTACCCCGATCTCTTTGATGGTATTAGCTACGCTACCAGAGTAGGCACGAATAAGCCCCCCTGCGCCTAATTTGATACCTCCAAAATACCGTGTAACGACGGCAACAACATTTGTCAGGCCTTGCTTTTCAAGTACGGTTAGCATAGGGATACCTGCTGTACCACTAGGTTCTCCATCATCACTAGATCGTTTTATATCCCCTTTTTCGCCAATAACCATAGCTGAACACGAATGATTGGCTTTGTAGTGCGCTTTCTTGATTTGCGTAATATAATTACGCCCCTCCTCTTCGGACTCTACTCGCTTTAGATGACAAATAAATCGCGATTTTTTAATTTCTTCTTCGACAATTCCGTCTGATTTTATCGTTTTATAGTTCATAGAGAAATTCTACAAAAATTCTTCAAATTTAGCAAAAAAATCCGAATGAAATAATATGGAAAATTATTTAGGTAGGCTTTGGACAAAAGCACAATTATCTGAGCAACTTAGAAAAATTGCAATTAGCTTGCCATCTTTTATAAAGAAAGGAAGCGACTATATTTGTACCCGATGCTCTAGTTCTGTTGCTAAAAATTGCCAATTACCAACTGGAAATTATTATTGTAGAGAATGTATAGTTTTTGGAAGAGTTACTAGTAATGAAAATTTATATTATTTCCCACAAAAAACATTTTCTAAAACGAATTCTTTAAAATGGAAAGGGGAACTGACACCTTATCAAAATGAGGTTTCAGAAGAGTTGTTGAAAGGTATTTCAAGTAAGGAAAATCTTCTTGTTCATGCTGTGACAGGGGCTGGTAAAACAGAAATGATATACCACTCTGTCGCCAAAGTAATTGATACTGGAGGAAGCGTTTGTATTGCCAGTCCTAGAATTGATGTTTGTTTAGAATTGTATAAGCGACTTTCAAACGATTTTAGATGTGCCATAACATTAATGCATGGAGAATCTCCTTCTTATCAGAGATCCCCTTTAACTATTGCCACAACACATCAATTGTTAAAATTTTATCATGCTTTTGATTTGCTAATTGTTGATGAAGTTGATGCTTTTCCGTATGTCGACAACCCGATACTATACCAGGGTGTAAAACAGGCCTTAAAGGAAAACGGAACAAGTATTTTTCTGACTGCAACTTCAACGACTGAGTTAGAAAGAAAAGTTGCAAGAAAAGAACTAAAAAAATTGCATCTAGCTAGGAGATTTCATGCCAATCCGTTAGTGATACCCGAGATGGTTTGGGTAAGTGGTATCCAGAAAAGCTTGCAGACACAAAAACTACCTCCCAAATTATATCAGTTGATAAATAAACAGCGACAAACGAGATATCCTTTGTTATTATTTTTCCCCCATATTTCAGAAGGTCAAGTATTCACCGAAATTTTAAGACAAGCCTTTCCTATGGAAAAAATTGGTTTTGTTTCAAGTAAGAGCACATCTAGGTTAAAGTTAGTGCAAGATTTTCGAGATAACAAATTGTCTATCCTAGTGTCAACTACCATTCTAGAGAGAGGAGTAACTTTCCCTAGCGTCGACGTTTTTGTTATACAAGCAAATCATCATTTGTTTACGAAAAGTTCCTTGGTACAAATTTCAGGAAGAGTTGGAAGAGCATTAGAAAGGCCCGAAGGGCTCCTTTACTTCCTTCATGATGGGAAAAGTAAATCGATGCACCAAGCTATAAAGGAGATTAAAAACATGAATCATATAGGAGGATTTTAATGACTTGTTTGTTATGTCATGAAATAGATTTATCGCAATTAACTTTTGTGGAACTTATGCTTCTAAAACCAAAGCAAAACGTAATTTGTCAAACGTGCAAGGGTAGTTTTGAAGCACTTAGTAGGGAGATGGGTTGCCAAACATGTTGCAAGCAAATTCCCCAAAAACAATGTCAAGATTGTATTTATTGGGGTAAAAAAGGTATAGAGGTAAATCATTTTTCCCTTTATAGATACAATGAAGCAATGAAAAAATATTTTTCTCTTTTTAAATTTCAAGGGGATTATTTGTTGAAAGATGTTTTTACAAAAGAAATAAAAGCTGCTCTAAAAAAGTATAAGGGCTACACTATAGTGCCAGTTCCCTTGAGTCATGAAGGATACCAAAATAGGCAATTTAATCAAGTGATTGCTTTTCTACAATCGGCAAATATACCTTACAAAAATATTCTTTCTAAAAAAGATGGAGGTAAGCAATCGGCTAATAATAAAGAAGAAAGACTCAAACAAGTTCAGCAATTTACATTAAAAAATGAGGCTGAGTTAGGGGACAACCTTTTAATTGTTGATGATATTTATACAACAGGCGCAACAATAGCACAAATCAGGAAACTATTAGAAGAAAAAGGTATAAAAAATATAAAAAGTTTTTCATTAGCACGCTAAAATCTTGCAAATTTTCATGAAAGCGGTTATAATAAGAGTATAGAAAGCGTTAACAACGCAAGAAAGAGGTACTCATATGATTAAATACAGTATTCGTGGTGAAAACATCGAAGTAACAGAAGCTATTCGTGAGTATGTTGAGACCAAACTCTCTAAAGTTGAAAAATACTTTAATGAAGCACAAGAATTAGATACTAGAGTCAACCTCAAAGTATACAGAGAGAAGACCGCAAAAGTTGAAGTAACAATCTTAATAGATTCTATTACTTTACGAGCAGAAGATGTTTCACAAGATATGTATGGGTCAATTGACTTAGTTGTTGATAAAATTGAGCGTCAAATTCGTAAAAATAAAACTAAAATTGCGAAAAAATATCGTGAAAAGATTCCAGCAAGTCAAGTTTTCACAACAGAATTTGAGGCTGAGCCAGATGAAGAAGCAGTGAGCCAAAGAATTGTACGTACTAAGAATGTTAATCTAAAACCAATGGATGTTGAGGAAGCATTGTTGCAAATGGAACTTTTAGGTCATGATTTCTTTATCTATACAGATGCAGAAGATAATACGACAAATGTCCTTTACAAGCGTGAAGATGGCGAACTAGGTTTAATTGAAGCTAAAGGAAATTAACTTTGTAACATAATTTAAAAAATCTCAGGGTTTTCTCTGAGATTTTTTTAAAACCTATTGACAACAAATAAAAAATTATAGTATACTAAATGAGTTCTTAAGCGAACCTAATATTGTATTATCATTTTATAAACAACTTAAAAAAAGTAGTTGACAAAGCAGAATAAGTTTGCTAGAATATAGAAGTTGTCTCAAGAGAGGCAAAGACCTTTGAAAACTGAACAAGACGAACGAATGTGCAGGGTGGATTTACATTGTAAATCCGTCAATGACAAAAAAACAATAAATCTGTCAGCGAGACAGAAAAGAGCAAAGCTCAAACTTTTAATGAGAGTTTGATCCTGGCTCAGGACGAACGCTGGCGGCGTGCCTAATACATGCAAGTAGAACGCTGAGGTTTGGTGTTTACACTAGACTGATGAGTTGCGAACGGGTGAGTAACGCGTAGGTAACCTGCCTCATAGCGGGGGATAACTATTGGAAACGATAGCTAATACCGCATAAGAGTAATTAACACATGTTAGTTATTTAAAAGGAGCAATTGCTTCACTGTGAGATGGACCTGCGTTGTATTAGCTAGTTGGTGAGGTAAAGGCTCACCAAGGCGACGATACATAGCCGACCTGAGAGGGTGATCGGCCACACTGGGACTGAGACACGGCCCAGACTCCTACGGGAGGCAGCAGTAGGGAATCTTCGGCAATGGACGGAAGTCTGACCGAGCAACGCCGCGTGAGTGAAGAAGGTTTCGGATCGTAAAGCTCTGTTGTTAGAGAAGAACGTTGGTAGGAGTGGAAAATCTACCAAGTGACGGTAACTAACCAGAAAGGGACGGCTAACTACGTGCCAGCAGCCGCGGTAATACGTAGGTCCCGAGCGTTGTCCGGATTTATTGGGCGTAAAGCGAGCGCAGGCGGTTCTTTAAGTCTGAAGTTAAAGGCAGTGGCTTAACCATTGTACGCTTTGGAAACTGGAGGACTTGAGTGCAGAAGGGGAGAGTGGAATTCCATGTGTAGCGGTGAAATGCGTAGATATATGGAGGAACACCGGTGGCGAAAGCGGCTCTCTGGTCTGTAACTGACGCTGAGGCTCGAAAGCGTGGGGAGCAAACAGGATTAGATACCCTGGTAGTCCACGCCGTAAACGATGAGTGCTAGGTGTTAGGCCCTTTCCGGGGCTTAGTGCCGCAGCTAACGCATTAAGCACTCCGCCTGGGGAGTACGACCGCAAGGTTGAAACTCAAAGGAATTGACGGGGGCCCGCACAAGCGGTGGAGCATGTGGTTTAATTCGAAGCAACGCGAAGAACCTTACCAGGTCTTGACATCCTTCTGACCGGCCTAGAGATAGGCTTTCTCTTCGGAGCAGAAGTGACAGGTGGTGCATGGTTGTCGTCAGCTCGTGTCGTGAGATGTTGGGTTAAGTCCCGCAACGAGCGCAACCCCTATTGTTAGTTGCCATCATTAAGTTGGGCACTCTAGCGAGACTGCCGGTAATAAACCGGAGGAAGGTGGGGATGACGTCAAATCATCATGCCCCTTATGACCTGGGCTACACACGTGCTACAATGGTTGGTACAACGAGTCGCAAGCCGGTGACGGCAAGCTAATCTCTTAAAGCCAATCTCAGTTCGGATTGTAGGCTGCAACTCGCCTACATGAAGTCGGAATCGCTAGTAATCGCGGATCAGCACGCCGCGGTGAATACGTTCCCGGGCCTTGTACACACCGCCCGTCACACCACGAGAGTTTGTAACACCCGAAGTCGGTGAGGTAACCTTTTAGGAGCCAGCCGCCTAAGGTGGGATAGATGATTGGGGTGAAGTCGTAACAAGGTAGCCGTATCGGAAGGTGCGGCTGGATCACCTCCTTTCTAAGGATAAGGAAACCTGCCATTTGCGTCTTGTTTAGTTTGAGAGGTCTTGTGGGGCCTTAGCTCAGCTGGGAGAGCGCCTGCTTTGCACGCAGGAGGTCAGCGGTTCGATCCCGCTAGGCTCCATTGAATCGAAAGGTTCAAATTGTTCATTGAAAATTGAATATCTATATCAAATTCCACGATCTAGAAATAGATTGTAGAAAGTAACAAGAAATAAACCGAAACGCTGTGAATATTTAATGAGTTTCTAGTTTTAAAGAAACTAGGTTAATAAGGTTAAGTTAATAAGGGCGCACGGTGGATGCCTTGGCACTAGAAGCCGAAGAAGGACGTGACTAACGACGAAATGCTTTGGGGAGCTGTAAGTAAGCGCTGATCCAGAGATGTCCGAATGGGGGAACCCACTAGTTAATGACTAGTATCCATATCTGTTAAGGATATGAGAAGGAAGACGCAGTGAACTGAAACATCTAAGTAGCTGCAGGAAGAGAAAGCAAAGCGATTGCCTTAGTAGCGGCGAGCGAAACGGCAGGAGGGCAAACCGAAGTGTTTACACTTCGGGGTTGTAGGACTGCGATATAGGATTAATCATTATAGAAGAATTACCTGGGAAGGTAAGCCAAAGAGAGTAACAGCCTCGTATTTAAAATGATAGATTAACCTTAGCAGTATCCTGAGTACGGCGAGACACGCGAAATCTCGTCGGAATCTGGGAGGACCATCTCCCAACCCTAAATACTCTCTAGTGACCGATAGTGAACCAGTACCGTGAGGGAAAGGTGAAAAGCACCCCGGGAGGGGAGTGAAATAGAACCTGAAACCGTGTGCCTACAACAAGTTCGAGCCCGTTAATGGGTGAGAGCGTGCCTTTTGTAGAATGAACCGGCGAGTTACGATATGATGCGAGGTTAAGTTGAAGAGACGGAGCCGTAGGGAAACCGAGTCTTAATAGGGCGTCATAGTATCATGTTGTAGACCCGAAACCATGTGACCTACCCATGAGCAGGTTGAAGGTGAGGTAAAACTCACTGGAGGACCGAACCAGGGCACGTTGAAAAGTGCTTGGATGACTTGTGGGTAGCGGAGAAATTCCAAACGAACTTGGAGATAGCTGGTTCTCTCCGAAATAGCTTTAGGGCTAGCGTCGATGTTAAGTCTCTTGGAGGTAGAGCACTGTTTGGGTGAGGGGTCCATCCCGGATTACCAATCTCAGATAAACTCCGAATGCCAACGAGATATAATCGGCAGTCAGACTGCGAGTGCTAAGATCCGTAGTCGAAAGGGAAACAGCCCAGACCACCAGCTAAGGTCCCAAAATATATGTTAAGTGGAAAAGGATGTGGGGTTGCACAGACAACTAGGATGTTAGCTTAGAAGCAGCTATTCATTCAAAGAGTGCGTAATAGCTCACTAGTCGAGTGACCCTGCGCCGAAATGTACCGGGGCTAAAACATATTACCGAAGCTGTGGATGACACAAAAGTGTCATG